>CP070656.1:2448902-2461421 GCA_020355065.1 Fidelibacterota bacterium
CTACGAAGGGATCGTGGAACGTGGGGACCGGGAATACGGCATCATAGAGGCCGAAGACATCCATAGCGAAGACCATGAACTCCTGGCCGGCCGCATCATCCGGGATGGATATATCATAGTGGCCGGTGTCGTCGGTGAGAGTGATGAACATGGTCTCTGGACCGTCTTCCATCGTACCCGACATGGGGAAGGCCACGACAATGGCGTTGGCCGCATCTCCCGGTGGATCCAGCACATCTACTTCACCCGACAGCTTGGTCGTGGAGGCCGGGGGGAGGACATCCAGAGTGACGGTACCCGTATCGAGTGCATCGGAGTAGAGGTGCAGGAACAGCCGAGCTCCCTGTATACCAAATAACTCGCCACCTTCCTTCATCTCTCCGGTGTCGAAGGTGATCTGCCAGACCCCAACAGTGGGATCTTCGTCATCCTCGTCCCCATCCTGAACAATGATCTCGTCATCCCCTTCGTCGCCGCCGGGTGAGAACCACAAGTCAGTTTCAGGATCGAACAATCCGTCTCCCTCGTCGACCCAGAGCTCGATATGCACAGGAGAGGCGTAGTTGATGACTATACTGATGGTATCTCCGACGGTATATGCGCTGGTCGGCTCGCCATTGCTATCCAGGACTTCCGCACCAATCAATCCGGCAAAGCCCATACCTTTCTGCAGGGTTACCGGTCTCTCCGGTTCGGATGATCGAGCAAACTGAAATCTGGTTGCCCAAGGGATCGCGGACCCATGGCGATAGGTATGCGGTTGCCGGATCTGCCGCGCTTGCGTCACCGGTGCCGCCTTGCTAAATCGATCCCGTGAAAATATCGACTTCAGAGCCAGCGCGTTCTGATACTCCGTTATCGTAGCCACGTCCAGCGATATACTTTTACCCGACGCCGCCAGTTCATGCTTGGCCTTTTCCAGCTCCACCTTGCCAGTCGCTTCACCGCCCATCAGGACGGAAGACACCAGCAGGGGGATAAAAAGCCATAAACCTAGCTTCTTCATCACTTGAACCTCCCTACTTCGTTTAATGGGATTGACCATATTTTTCAACACTGGAACAGTGCTATCTTGACCCCAGGTGCGCTCATTGCGCGAGCATTATACGCGCAAGCTGACCTGATTGTCCGTGAGCTAAAACACATAATGACCGTACGTGCGCCGGAGCACATCATACACCCATACCAACTATCAGAAAGGATGCCGAATACTATCTCACGGGAACCAGATTCCCGATGATGTAGCCGATGACAATTCCCACCAGCAGAATGAGCGTCATCATCCGGTGGCTGACCACTTCGGTGCCATAACCTTTCTTGATGGCCAGGGCGGAAACAAAATAACCCAGGGCGTTGAGCAGCCAGACGACCGGAACAGAGAGTATTTTTACCAGCAAGGGCCCCACAAAAGGGATCAGGGCAACCAGAGTGGCCAGGGCCACGAATCCGTTGGTGATAAAACCGGCGATGACGGCAAACAGGGCAACCAACTTGGCGTCAATGTGAAAATAAAGCCCAACGACAACCGCCGCTCCAATACCCCCCACAATGGCGAAGGCCTTCCAGTATGACTTGACAAAACCTTGCATCGCGGACCACACCATCACTGACCTGCCAATTTAATCGCTAAAATGTTGATCTGAACCAGCATTCAATTCCGCCCTCACATGGAAGGGCGAAGTACCCCATTCGATCCAACTGACGATTGTTCTGGACGGATTCAATCCCATACGCAGTATGTTGCCCTCGCCCGGCAGGACTAACGTCAGGATATCCGTCGAACTCAGGACCGGCTCACCCGCTAGCTTCTTCTCAAAAATTGCCTGCACCTCAACTTGGGAATCGTCCGACTGTTGGGTTGATTTCATCTCCGTGCACACAAGGCCCACTTCCCAGAAGATCCCCTCCGACTCGATCACCAGCTGCTGCTTCTCGTTCAACTGCCAGTGGTGCTGCTGAACCCACTGCAGCGCACTGAAAAGGTTATGATTCCCCTCTTGCCAGGACCGCTCCAGGCCATTGCTGTAAAGAATACGGTGGGATGAGCGGTCGTAGCGCGCCCACAGGTGATCATATTTTTTACGCTCCAGAATTTCCTTCTCATAATAAAGCAGCTGGCCGGTTTGCGGTTCTAATAAGACCGAATAGCTGTTATCCACCGAATAGAGGGGATCAAACAGGGGACGGGTCTTGGCACGGTAGATCACCTGATGGTTGCTGTCCTGCTTCACCGTGGTGATGTCTACATCCACCACGGGGATCCCAAGCCATGACACGGTATAGGACAAAGATTGGGCAGCTGAGGTCACCGGCAAGGAGACCAATCCTAGAACAGCTAACAAGGAAAAACGAATCTTCAGCTGAGTAAATGCCTTAATGAATGTACCCCTCACAGTCTGTCAAAAGTCTTACATGAAGTGATTGTCAGCGATCCTGCACGATACTATCAGCACTTGGCCGCCAGGGTAGGCGGTTGCCTAGAAAACTGGCGGCACCGATCAGAGTCACATAAGGAATCTGCAGCAGAAACCAGAGCGGGAAGTGCCGCCGTAGCTCGCCAAGATTTGCCTTACCCACACCTACGAAAAGTAGCACCCCCTCAACCACTGCCTTGAGTAGAATCCCGGGGATCAAGACCGGGAGAACGGTTGTGGAATGCACCATCGCCGCTATGATCAATACCGGGATCAAGGCATTCGCGCCGAACGTGGCCAGTGGAACGGGTATGAAACCCGGAGTGTATCGCCACATGGCCACAGCATCACTTGCCCACCGGATGCGCTGGAAAATGAACTGCTCCAGTGATGTGGTTGGATCCGTGACCACCTGGCTCTCCGGGCTGGTGGCAAAGGTAACACGAACCTTGGCACGCTTGCGTGCTACTTGGAGAAAAAGTGAGTCGTCGCCCTGGAGACGATGCGCCAAAGCTTCAAATCCCCCCGCTCGCTCATATACCTGCCGCCGGTAGGCCTGATTCTGACCGGTGCTGGCCCACGGGGTACCCATCAGAGTGGCACCCCGGGCGGCGAGCATGAGCATCACGAAGTCCAGCTGCTCAAAGACATGTAGCGGACGCTCTATGGCAGGCATTTCGTCGCCGAGCGACCAGCCCGAACCAGGAGCAATCTGTGACCAACCCACTACATAATCCACCGTGGGAGTGAAATAACTGACCATGGTGCTCACCCAGCCTGGACCCACTTGGCAGTCCGCATCCGTGAACAGCAGTATGTCCCCACCGCTATGCTGAATACCGGCATCCAAGGCCCGCTTTTTATGGGTGAGACGATCATCTCCGTCCGCCGATTCCACCACCTTCACGCGCTGATCCGCACTGGCCGCCTTCTCTACCAGAGCGCGAGCGCTCGGGAACATGCCATCATCTACAATGACAAACTCTAGTTGCTCCGCCGGATAATCCTGGGCCCGCAGCTGCTCCAAAAGCCGCGCCAAGTAGTGGCCGCCACGGATCGCCACCAGCACTGAAACGCGAGGCCGTTCGTCGGAACGGGCTGGATCAGCCCTGAACAGGCCCACCAGGAACCATACCAGTATCAGCACATACACCACCAGACAGGCTTGGAAAATGATAAGCAGGATATTCACGAAGCTGACGACTTCAGAGTCCCAAAAGACCCTTAGCCAACAGGAAATATATCAGTACTCCAAAAACATCCACGCTGGTGGTGACGAACGGTCCGGTGGCCACAGCCGGATCCACGTCCATGCGGCGCAGAACAATGGGCACCAGTGTCCCCAGCAAGGTGGAAAGGAGCATGGTTGCACAAATAGCCAGTGCGACCACACCGCCCAGGCGGCTGCTTCCAAATATCCAGGCCATCAGGCCCAGGAGAATACCGAAAAACACACCTAGCAATACACCCACACCAACCTGCTTGCCGATAAAACTTGCGGCGCGATTGATATTCACTCGCCCGGTGGCCAGACCGCGAATGGTAAGCGTGCTGCTCTGGGTGCCGATGTTGCCGCCCATACCAATGATCACCGGGATAAAACCGGCCAGGATGACCACCTTGGCCAGTTCCTCCTCAAAACTGCTGATGACAAACATGGCCAGGATACCACCTACCCAGCTGGCCAGCAGCCAGGGGAGACGCGTCAGGGCGTTTTGCATCGCGGGCTTCAGCAGGATCTCACGGTCCTTACCAGCACCTACCATCTGGAGAAAGTCTTCCGTGGCCTCCTCACGGATGACGTCGATGATATCATCCACGGTGACGATCCCCAACAGTATGCCGTCATGATCCACAACGGGGACGGCCATGATGTTGTACCGGGAAGCGATATGAGCTACTTCCTCCTGGTCGGTTTCCGGGGTCACCGCCACCACGTCGGTCTGCATGATGTTGGACAGCTGCTTCCCGGCCGTGTTCATCAGCAGCTGCCGTAGCGAAAGGACACCCTTCAGCTTCGTGCCCTCTTCCAGAACGTAGATGTAAAAGGCCATCTCCGCCTCTTCACTCAGCTGCTGGACCTTCTGGATCGCCTCACCCACTTTCAGATTCTCATCCATGGCCAGGAAATCCGGTGACATGATGCCACCCGCCGTATCAGGATCGTACTGAAGGAGCTCCTCTACTTCCGCCGCATCTTCCTTCTTCATCAAGGCCAGGACCTGCTCACGGAGCTCGTCCGGCAGTGCATCCAGCAAATCGGCCTGATCGTCCGTAGACATGGGCGTCACAACCTCTGCGATCCGCCTCGGCTGGAGGGTGCAGATCAGGTCCAGCCGGATACTCTCATCCAACTCGCTGAGAAAGTCACCCACCATCTCAGGCTCCTTGAGCATATCAAAGATCTCAAGGCGCTCCCGGGCCGTCAGGTGCCGGAACATCCAGGCCAGCTCCGCAGGATGGATTTTCTTGAGAACCTTCATCAGAGCTGAACGTGCCTGACGACGGTATAAGCGTCGCACCGTATCGAGAAGGACCTTGCCTTCGGTGCCGATGAATTCCTGTCTCATGATTTGTCCGTATAATTGATGACGTCGTGCCGGGTTATGAATCCCACCGGTTGGCTGTCCCTGGCAAGGACCACTCCCGGGTGTTCTATCAGTAATTGGATCGAACGCGTCACGCTGGATGATTCCTCCACCATCGGGAAGGGCTCTCCCATGACATCGTCCACTGATCGGTCGAGAACCGTAGCCTCTTCCAAAGCAAGGGCCAGCAGGTTACTCTCCTTTACACTGCCCACATTGCGCGGTCCATCGAGAACCGGGAGCTGTGATACGTTGTAGGTCGCCATCTGATCCAGAGCCTCCCGGACCGTGGACCTTGGATCAGCGCTCACAATGCCGGGCAGCTCCTGGCTCTTCAACTGTGCAAGCTGCTGAAGTGTCATCATCTCTTGACTCAACAGGCCTTTCAGCCGCATCCATTCATCAGAATAGAGCTTGGATAAATAGCGCTCACCCGTATCCGGAATGATGGTAACCACCACTTGATCCGGCCGCATGGCAGCGGCCACATCGAGAGCTACTTTGACAATCGTACCCGTGGAGCCCCCACCCAAAATCCCCTCCTGGCGTGCCAGCATCCGGGCCACGTGGAAGGATTCCTCATCACTGACATTGGCAATCTCGTCCACCAGATCAAGGTCTAAGGCCCCCGGGACCATGTCGTCGCCAATACCTTCTACCAGGTACTGACTTCCCTCCGTTATTTCGCCTGTTTCCTTGTAGGTTTTGAGAATACTGCCATACGGATCGGCAGCCCAGATCTTTATATCGGGCTTCTTTTCCTTCAGGTAACGTGCGGCTCCGGTGATGGTCCCGCCCGTGCCCATCCCGGCCACCAGCGCGTCAATGCGACCATCGGTCTGCTCCCAGATCTCAGGACCCGTGGTCTCATAATGGGCTTGGATGTTTGCCGGATTGTGATACTGGTTAGCTAGGACTGCACCCGGCGTCTCGTCCGTAATACGCCTGGCTACCGAGTAATAGGAGCGGGGATCGTCGGCCGGAACGTCAGCCGGACAGATCACCACTTCCGCACCCAACGCCCGCGCCAGACGGCGCTTCTCATCGCTCGCCTTATCGAACATAACCAGGATAGCCTTATATCCCTTGACCGCACACACCATGGCCAGTCCGACACCCATGTTGCCGCTGGTGGCCTCCACCACCGTCCCACCCGGTTTCAACAGTCCGTCTCTCTCAAAGCCCTCCACGATATGAAGGGCGATCCGGTCCTTGACACTTCCGCCCGGATTCAGGTATTCTACTTTCGCCCATAACTCCGCCCCATTAGGATCGGCCAGCTTATTGATACGTACCATAGGGGTACGGCCAACCAGTCGGAGAATACTATCGACCTTGAACACCGAGGATCTCCTTATGTGCGGTCACTTAGTAAAGGTACCGGATTCTGTACTACCAGGGACCTGAATCCCAGGTAGGTAGCTAGCGCCGCTGCTCCCAGCCATATAGGTGATACATGTCCGCCGGGGGCATACCACGAAAACGAGCCCTCCGATGCATTGGCAAACCAGAGGGCTAAACTGTTATTGACTGCATGCACCACGAATGAAGGCCAGATACTTCCGGTCCGCCACGCCAGGTAGCCTAGAACCATTCCCAAGAGATAAATCTGCAGACTCCACCAGGGATTGAAATGCAGAACTGTGAATAAGAGCGCGGAGAATAATACCGCCCGGGTAACGTCACGAAAACCTTGCTCGAGTTGCCCCTGGAAAAAGCCGCGGAAGACAACTTCCTCTACAAAGGGCGCGACCAGCACGGCTCCACATACAACCAGCAGCGCTTCCAATGGGGTGGCGAACGTGAGAAATTCCATCCCCCTTACAAAATGATCAGGAAGTGGAAATAAAAGCGCGATCATCCGGTCCAGTTCGTCAATCAGCACCGATACGCCCAAGCCGATGAACAGCGTGTCTCTCAACGTGACCGGGGAAATGCCCTGCAAGCGAAAGGTGGCTATCAAGGGCCATTGGCGGCGCTCAATGATGAAGATGAGCGGAACCAGAATAAGCGCCTCGCTGAGTATGATGGCCCAACGGGGCAGATCCAGATCCGGGCTCTCTGGCCGCACAAAGGCCATGACGATCAGCGCTCCCATCACACCACCAAAAAACATGGAGCCGATGGTCGCCAGGAAAGCGAACCGGACCTGCCGTCGCCCTGATTGCATACCTGAATCCTTAGTAGCCTCGTCCATAGCGCGGGAATTTAGACATGCGCTCCAGATTCGGCAAAACGAAAGGCGTCCGGATTCTGCCCCTACATCCGGTTATGGCTCCGCCGTAATAAATACTAATGAAGCGGCGGTCACGGCCGATAAGGACTTTGCTGGCCTGCAGGCTGAATACGGAGGCGCACCTGATGTTGAAGCGATTATTGCACTCTGTGCAATCCCACCACGGAGCTGTCGATCCACCCTTTCTTACGGATCGCGTAGCCCGTTACCGTGCCCGCATTGAGCGGAATGGCGCCCATCTGCTGCGGGGACGAATCCCCGGGCCCGAGGCCATCATGCTCGTCTCCAATGACTACCTAGCCCTGGCCCATCATCCCACCATCATCGAAGCCCAGGTTCAGGCCCTGCATACACACGGACATGGTCTGCTCCGCTCAGACGTTTTCCGCCACGGGATGAGCTTCCTCCGTGATTTTGAGCTGCGTCTTGCCCGGTTTATGGAGATGGAAGATGCCGCGGTATGCCAGTCCGGATGGTGTGCCAACGTAGGTCTGATTCAGTCGATCGCCAATCCCGACACTCCCGTTTATTTGGACATGTACGCTCACGCATCCTTGTGGGAGGGTACTAAAAGTGCGGGGGCCAACGCGCGGCCTTTCAAACATAACGATTCCCAGTCCCTGGAGAAGCTGATCAAACGACATGGGCAGGGTGTTGTCGTTGTCGATGCTATTTACAGTACAAGCGGCAGTGTATGTCCCTTAAAGGAAATCGTTGAGGTGGCCGAGCGGTATGGCTGCCTTATCGTGGTCGATGAATCCCACTCCCTGGGCGTCATCGGCAAACATGGTGAGGGATTGACGGCGGCGTCAGGCCTGGCCCGGCGGATTCACTTCTGCACCGCCAGTCTGTCCAAGACCTTCGCATCACGGGGCGGTGTGGTGGTTGGATCAGCTGCGAATACCGAATACTTCCAGTACGAGTCACTGCCCGCGATTTTCAGCTCCGGTATTCTGCCTCATGAAGCCGCCGGCTTCCTGACCACCCTGGCCGTCATCGCCGCCGAAAACGGACGCCGCGAACAACTCCGGACTAATGCCGATTATTTGCGACATGCCCTCAGCGAACTCGACTATAATGTGGATGACAGCCAGTCTCAGATCATATCCCTGGTATCGGGATCTGAAGCCCAAACCCTCCTACTGAGAGACGCCCTGGAAGCACGCGGCGTGTTCGGCTCGGTTTTCTGCTGGCCGGCAACCGCAAAGAATCACGCTCTGGTGAGGTTCTCAATCAACAGTGCACTTTCGAGGGAGGAACTGGACCGCACGATCCAGGTGTGCCGGGATATAAGGGAAGAAGTAGCCATGTACGACTGGGCCTCAACCCGCAAGCGGCAGCTCAAACTCTTTCTGGGAGACGAAGATACGCTGGTTTTGAACTAGGATGGAACCAGGCGGACGGTCTGTTCCAGTTCCTGGATAATCCTCACGATTCGCGCTTCTATATCTGACTCGTCGTATTCGCCCGGCTGGTTCTCGGTGGATAAGATCAGCCACTGCCCATCGCCACGTCGCATCTTGTAGGCCAGATCATCCAGGGTTCTCAAGGCAACATCCGTGATGGCGTGCGGCGGCATACTGCTCAGATCGATCATGATCGTCCAGGTCGTATTGGGACCCACTCCCTGCATCTCATAATAATACGGGATACCATGATATGTATTCCCTTCCAGCTCACTGGCGGCCATGGGTAGCTGGCTCCGTTGGGCCTGAATATGTTCCAGAGCCTGCTCATAGAGCAGCTTGGCCGAACCTCCCGGTAGCGCGTATACCTTCTTCACGTCAGGGAAGTCCCGTACAGATAATTGCAGCTCCTCCAGGTCTACCGGAATGAGTAGCCGTCGGCTGATAAAGCTCTGGCCCAGTTGGACCGCCTCCTCGGAAAGCAGGATGGCATTTATGCCGATGATATCCTGGACCTCAGGATTCTTGGTCAGCTCCTCCAAACGTGCGGTCTTGTTTACATCGATGCCGATGATCGTTGGATCAATGAGGGTTTCGCTGGCCAGATTCCCGTAGACGGCCTCACCGGCATGGACCGCAATGCCGAAGTTCAACGGCTCCTTTCCGCGGGTCGCCAACACATTGTTCACCCTTTCCAGTGAATGGACAAAGAATACCGCCAGTGCAAGGATATTAGGAACGGCGCTCTCCTGACCATACTCATCATCACAATACATGAACAGTGCATCTCCAACCGGCTTGATCACCGCCAAATCCTGGCCGATATCGGTGATCTCGGTGAAACAGCGACTAATGAGCTGGGCTACCTCCAGCTCCGACTCATGGCCGAACATCTTGGTGAAATTGCGGATATCCGCCTCCATGATCCCGCAGAAGCGTTTCTCTTGGCGGGTAATCTGCGACAAAGCCTTCTCGAAACCGAATTTCTTCTGCGAATGCCGCAGCCGGGCCACGATCGTATTGCTCAGAAACAAACTCAGCAGCCGGTTCTGCTCCTGCATCATCCTTGCGTTCTGATTGGAGATCCTTCGAATCCGTTGTTCCAGCTTGCTCTGTATGTTTCGGTAACGCTGGAGCTGGTAGCTGAAAATTCCACCGAATACCAGCGGGAACAGTATGATCACAATGTATTGAATGGACGCCGCTTGGCCGACAACATCGGCGACTGTCAGCAGGTACATTCCCCAGAAGATTGTCCCCACACCGAGCAATACCACCACCGCCCGCCATTCCACCAGAAACGTCAGCACAAATGCCGCCCCGATTGTGGAAAGCACCCATACCTGGGAAAAGTGATTCATGATGAGCAGGAAAGAAAAAATGAAGGGTAGATTATAGATCACCGTGATATGCAGGTAAACCGGCATATACTTGATCCATTTATCCGGCCAGTGCTCCCGGAACAGAAATGGAACACACAGCAGACTACCCAATAGACGCAGCGGTAGATTCTCGTAGTGCTGTGGAAAGATATAACGCCAGATGATATAAAACAGCGGGTGCCCAATCACGCCCAGAAGAGCCGCCGTGGTCATGAAGGGGCTGATATTCTGCAGGCTCTGCTCCGATGAGCGCTGGATCGCTTCACCGAGACGGCTGAACTTACCAGACACTACTTGGGCCAAGCGGGTCATCGGCCGGATTCCGTAATAACCATATGTGATGTGCTCCTATCCAAGCGCACACGATCTGGCAGGCGCCTGAAAATAATCATCAATCCCCGAAAAGGGCTACTATTAACTTTCAAGCACTCAACCAGCTTTTTCAACCGGGAGGGTACGTAATGCACATACCTCGCTTGGCAGTGGCCATGATGGCCCATGTCCTTCTTGTCGTGTCGGTTAGTGCTTCCGAGAATGAGCCATCCGGAGCAAGACCGGTAGCCACGTATTCCATTGTCGCCCGCGATACCGACACTGGCCAACTGGGTGTCGCCGTCCAGTCCCACTGGTTCTCCGTGGGATCACTCGTCACTTGGGCACGCGCTGGCGTGGGCGCAGTTGCCACCCAGTCATTCGTACTGGTGGATTATGGGCCTGACGGCTTGGCTTTAATGGAGCAGGGTACGAGCGCACCCGAAGCTTTAGCTCAGCTCGTGGCTGCCGACGAAGGCCGCGATGTCCGACAGGTGGCCATGATCGATGCCGCCGGCCGCGTGGCGGCCCACACCGGCGAAAGGTGCATCCAGGCCGCCGGACATCACGTGGGAGACAACTTCTCCGTCCAGGCCAATCTCATGCTCAGCGCGGACGTCTGGCCATTCATGAAAGCAGCCTATGAAAACACCCCGGGTGATCTGGCCGACCGTATGCTGGCAGCCCTCGAAGCGGCCGAAGGGGTGGGCGGCGACATCCGGGGACGGCAGTCCGCTGCCATCCTTATCGTATCCGGTGACAAACAGGCCCAACCTTGGCAAGGTGTCCAAATGGAACTGAGGGTAGAGGACCATCCCGAACCGCTGGTCGAGCTGCGGAGACTGATCAGGGTGCACCGCGCCTATGAGCACATGAATGCCGGGGATCTGGCCGTTGAGCACGGCGACGACGAAATGGCCTTAAAGGAATACAGTGCTGCCGAGGAGATGTTCCCTGACAATCTGGAAATGAAGTATTGGCACGCCGTGGCACTGGCCAATATGGGACGCCTGAAAGAGTCCTACCCCCTGTTCAAGACCATCTTCCAGCAGGACGAGAACTGGCGCACACTCCTGCCGCGGCTGGTAGACAGCGGTCTCATCGAGCAGAAAGCCGTCGACAAGATTCTAAAAGCAGTGAAGTGAAACGCGCGGCGGCCTAGTCCAGCGGCCGACCGACGAACTTCTGAATACCCTCCCACACATGGTCGGGATCGATATGGGATTCCATGACAATCTCTTCCACCGAGCCACCTGTGCGCCAGCGATCATCCCAGTCAGGGGTCAGGGCATACTCCCTCATGCGGCGATTGCCCACCCAGTTGGTCATAAGCCGATATGCCTGGTTGGAAATAATCATGCTGTTGTCCCAATCCCAGGCCGAAAGCACATGTTCCCGGTATGACTTGGTCTGAAGGACGAACAGACCGTAGCTGACGGCCGCCACGATCTTGAGATTTAGGCCTTCCTCGATGATCCGGGGAAGCAGCTGGACCACGCTGCTGGTGGCACTGGTTCCGCGAACGATGAGCGCTCCCAGTTTGGATTCCCCGGGAGCATAGTCCTTCATGACATAGGCCCCTTTTGCCGCCTCCAGGTGCGAGGGAATGCCTAGAGCCTCTCGGTCGGGGATTTCGATGGGCGGACGGGTAAGATGCAGCGCAATGATGGGGACATCCGTGGCCAGGGCCGTTCCTAAGGCCGGCGCCACCTCGTTATGTTCCCAGGGATGCAGACTGATGACCTGTCCATCCGGCAGTAATTGGGTGACCCCCGGAGCAAAGATGCCGAAGTGGGTACGGCTGTCCTCAGCTGTCTCCGGACCGGAATGACCGGCAATCCACAGGAGACGCCCCACCTTCAAATCGGAATCCTGGGCCACTTGACTGAATAAACGCATGGGGCCATACTTGAGATATGAGAAAGAGCCATAGGTGCTGCAGGCTCCTATGAAACCCTGATAATCCTTGTACGGTGTCTTGGATAAATTGACCGTGGACATACCTGCCAGAAGACCGGCATTGGTGAATTCAGTAATGGCTTGAGGCAGTAGTGCGCCCTGCAAGTTTTCGTCCCGGTTATACCACCCGAAACCTTCGAAATCTTCCCAATTTTTGGCAAAACCCGAGATGTTGGTGGAATCAGCCAGGTCGGCTGACGCGGTGATGAAGAGCGGCACACC
>CP070656.1:2461521-2470306 GCA_020355065.1 Fidelibacterota bacterium
GAAGCCATCTTCTCCAGTCAGATCGAAGGTACGGAAATATCTCTGCGGGAACTCCTTGAATACGAAGCCGGTGTTCGGAAGACCGATCCCAATTGGGAGATGAAGCATGTCCTCGGCTGCTTGGCTGCCACTCAATATGGCCTACAGCAGATCCAGCGCTCCCCGGTAACCATGGACCTCATTATGTCCTGCCATGAGATATTATTCTCCACTGGGTTCCGGGGGAAAGGGGCACTTGCAGGTGAGATACGTGATACACAGAATTATGTGGGGGCGCCTGGAAGTACGGTGCAAACTGCTCGCTTCGTCCCACCACCTCCCGGAAAAGTGAAAGCCCTCCTGTAAAATCTTCAGGATTTCTTTCAGGATTAATCCCAAATGCCCATCCTGGTTAAAGTCGGGCTTATTCATTCCCAGTTCGAAACCATCCATCCTTTTGAGGATGGAAACGGTCCCATTGGACGGCTACTAGTCCTTTTATCACTCGTCGAAGCTGCGGTGCTGAGCCAACCCTTGCTCTACCTCTCATCCTACTTCATGAAGCATAGAAAAGAGTATTATGATCGCCTTCAGACCGTTCGGGATCAGGGCGACTGGGAAAGTTGGCTTAAATTCTTCCTCCGTGCAATTCTCCATAGTTCCCAACATGCCGCAGGTGTAGCTGTTCAGATTGTCCAGCAGAGGGAAACCCATAGGCTCACAATCGCCCAGGAAATGGGCACCAACGCCGCCTGTGGTCTCCTCCTCTTGGAAGAACTGTACCCACACCCCATCATGTCGGTGGAGCAGGTGGCCAAGATCACCAAAAAAAATCCCAATGATGCTAAGAAATTGATTGCCATGTTTCAACGTCTGGGAGTGTTGAAAGAAATCACTGGAAGGGCACGTGGTCAGTACTTCGCTTTTGATCCCTATTTGAATCTCTTTACCGACAAGACCGCCGATTCTCGGGACGAGCAATCCTCGACTCCTCCCGAACAAATCACCGAAGCTGCCGGCATCGATCCATCTTGAACCGGGCAGGTCAAAGTAATTCCCAAACATAGTACCAATCCTATTTTTGCCCCCGTATTCATAGCTGGCAATGGTCAAAAGCTTGCGCCAATGGATACGGCACTTTAAACTCCCTTCGCTCCTTTCCTGTTTTTTGAGCAGTTCATTCCAGGGAAGTCCTGTGCGAATCAGGCGCTGCCCCGCAACTGTGTGTTTCCCGGCTCTATGAGCATCCGTCCGGAGCCTGGGGGACGAGCCAGACACCTGACATTCGCCTTAACCTTCGAGGGCGAGGTTAAAAGGTCTATGACCAGACAATACTTCACCCCGAACACGAGCTCGGGGTTTCTTGTTTCATCATAGCCAGACTGCACTGGATCTAGTGATGCTGGTTGCAGCATTACTGCTTTCCGGTACACCCGTCCTTCTCCTGATTGGAAGGAACCCAATGATGCACATCCCTTCAAATATACTGATAGGAACTCACCTCATCCGAATACCGGCCGGTTCTCTCCTGGTCATTCTGCTGCTTGTAGGCTCAAGCACCCTCGGGGCTCAGGAAAAAGAGGATGATGCTGCCGAAGAAACCGCATATATTCTTCGCGAAGTCGTGGTCACCGCTACCCGAACGCCTCAATCCCTGAAGGATATCCCCCTCTCTACCGCCATTGTAACTCGGGATATGTTGGAGGCTTACCCGGCCTCTAACGTCGGTGACGTACTGAGCAGTCAATCTGGAGTGTACGTCAGAAGAACGAATCAGGGAGGCATGACTACTGCAAGTCTGAGAGGGACCCAATCCACACAAGTTCTCGTAGTCCGTGATGGAATACCGGTCAACGACGCCTTCAACGGTATCTCCGATCTAAGTCAACTCAGCCTTACTAGCATCGAACGTATCGAAATAGTGCGAGGCCCCACATCGCACCTCTATGGAGCCAACGCACTTGGTGGAGTGATCAACCTGATCACGAAAGATCCTGGCAGGCAGTCTGGTGTTGAGATGAGATATGGTAGTTTCAACACGAGAAGCTTTCAACTTGAAGCCGGGGGCGGTTCCCAATCCAGGGGAGCGCTGGCTTCCATTGCCCTTCATTCATCCGATGGATGGCGGGGCAACGATGACTTTACTCAGATCGACTTTCATGGCAAGATGAACACGGCGGTCGGGAAAGTACGGCTCAGCTTTATGACCGGGTACCACGAAGCGGAGATCGGAATCCCCGGACCCAGACCGGAAACGTCCGCTGCCTATGGATCCCGCAAGGTGACGAGCCTTTACGATCGGCAATGGTATCAAAATGTCTATGGACTGCTCAAACTCGAATCCAATTGGGGCAATCTGGACCTACAGCTCCGACTGCGTCCTGAACGGAACACCACCCGATTCAAGTCTAAATATGACGATTATATGATCGGAGGTACCGTGCTGGGCGATGACCGGTACCTCAGCGACAATGTACGCCTGAACGTGCAGCTGGAACGCAGCCTCGAATCGCAGCGCTTCCTTGCAGGCGCGGAAATGATCCTGGAGGAAGCGTGGGTCAAGCAGGAAGCCGGAAATACGCTTTACGAAAAGGATACAACGGTCGCATGGTACCCTTCCACCCGTTCACGTGCCTTCTGGACTGAATACATATGGTCCTATCCCCACTTTGTACTGGTACCTGGCGTACGCATAGACCATCATTCGGTCTATGGTTGGCAGACCAGCCCCAGTCTTGGGATCATCATGAGGCACAGGTCTAATGCACTCAGATTGTCAATGGGTAGGGCTTATAGAGCTCCCTGTTTCAATGACCTTTTCTGGCCTGAGGTTGGAAATACAGACCTTAAGAGCGAACACAGCCTCGCTTTCGAAATCGGCCTCGAACGTGAATTCTCCAGCACTCTCACGGCTTCCTCTACCATCTTCCGCAGACAGGTCAGCGATATGATTGCCTGGGCTCCTGCCGACTCGGGTGGTCTATGGCAACCGATGAATATCAATGAATTTCTCCTGACAGGCATGGAAGCTGAGGTCGCCTTTAAAACGCCGAGACTTCAGGCTAGTCTGAGCTATACCCATCTGAATGGACAACAAACGAATGCGGAAGTCGTGTATTCCGATTGGTTTACAGGGGAGGTTCTCCTTGAGAATTTCACCCGACCCGCGGCATTCATTCCAACGCACTTCGTTGTCTTCAATATTTTATATCGGGGTCGATCTTTTCTACTAGGCGCTACTGCCGATTATCACAGCGAAATCGTGAATTATTACCCGGATTATAATCAGGCTCCCGACGTAACCATGACTGAAAAAGAACTGCACCCCCGCATGGTTCTGGATGCCCGGTTTGCTTGGCCTATCGGGCGGATGGAACCGTTTATCGAAGTCCGGAACGCCCTGGATGCCTCCTATTGTGAACAATTCGGCTATAGTTTTACGGATGGCGACTATCCCATGCCTGGCCGGACCTACATGGCCGGCTTACGTCTAACTCTATAAATGGGAAGGCTTCGGGTATGTGCTGGCCTGTTGAGACTCAGCCTAACTCTTCCTTGGCCAGCTCCGGCTTGGTAGGATGAAGCGTCTTTTCCATGGAACTCAGCTCCATTAGGGACATGAGAAAGGCTACCGTGGACTCTGCGCCCTGGTTTTGATTGATACGGTCCGGGTGGAGACCATCCCGGCAGCCACCCGTCAAGGGATCATAGAGCGATAGACTCAGATCATTGTAGCCTAGAAACCAGTCGAACGCCTTCTGGGCTTCCTTATGCCACTTCTCGTCCCCTGTTATGTCATAGGCCTCGATGCAGGCCGAGAGCGTGGCATAAGCCTCAATGGGTTGCTGATCAAATCGGGCGCGTTGTTCGCCACGGTGATAAAAACCGGCGTTCCCTATGGGCAAAAAATAGCCCTGCTCTGATGTCTGGACTTGGGTCAGCCACTCCAGGGAATCCAGTCCGATTTGAGTATACTTATCATTGGACTGGGCTGGACCACATATGAGCAGGCTGTGCGGCAGCTTGGCATTACTGTAGGTAAGGTAATGTTCAAACCAGAGCCAGTCGGAATCGTGTTTCTTCTCATAGAGCTCGACGAGAAATGTAACCAGTATCTCACGTACCTTTGCTGCCCTTATATCACCCGAAACACGTTTCAGGTATTCACTGATGCCTCGTAGCGCAAAAGCACAGGCCCTTGGGCTTCTGAATCTCCGTGCTGCCGGCAGGGCTCGCTGGAAGAGCTGATCGGCCATATCACGCAAGCCCCGCAGACGTGACCGCCCAATAACCGTCCCTAATGCCCATAACGCGCGGCCGTGTGAATCCTCCGATCCGGCGTCATCCAGCCATTTCCGATCATAGCTCATAACATTTCTAAAACGACCCGTTTTTCGGTAAAAGGCATGCCAGAGGTACGCCAGATAACGGGAAGCCAGCTCCCGCGCCTGGACCATGTGCTCTTTGGAATCCTCCAACAGAATGGTGGCGATGAGCGCCCGGGCATTGTCATCCGTGGCATACCCGTGGTCAAACCGCGGAATCCCGTATATGGCATGCTGCAGGATACCTGTATCATCCGTCATTCGCTGGAGATGATCCAGATTCAGGGTTGGGAGATCCAGAGCCGAGTCCTTTAAGCGAGTCGTGCTCTTGGCCGGCTGGGGATGAACACGCCGCACTTCACGTGCATTGGTAAAACTCGCCATATACTTCCGCGCGGCTTCCTCCCAGACCATCTCTCTACTCTTCAAATAAGCTCGCTTCCGCAGGGTATGCCGCTTGACATCGTTCTCCAGGAGATATAGGGCTTGATCTGCAATCGCTTCCGAATCTCTAAAGGGAACCAGCAATCCGCGCCCTTCGGCCAGCAGCTCTTCGGCATGCCAGTAGGGTGTCGAAATCACCGCTTTGCCCGCTCCGACCGTATAACTCAAAGTTCCTGATACCGACTGTTCCACATTCAGGTACGGGGTCACATAGATATCCGTGGCGCTGATGTATTCAATTAACTTATCAAGACTTACGAACCGGTTATGAAAAATAACGTGCTCCTGAACGCCGAGATCCTCAGCTAACTTTACGAGCGATTCCCGGTAGCTCTCGCCCTCCGTTCGCAGCACGTTCGGGTGGGTGGCGCCCAGCACGATATACACCACATCCGGGTGCTTGTCAATAATCTTCGGCAGCGCCTGAATGACATATTCGATCCCCTTATTCGCCGACAGAAGACCGAAAGTGAGGAGTACGTATTTCCCTTCAACTCCCAATTGGTCCTTATAAAAATTAGGATCGATGAAGGGGACGTCAGGAATCCCGTGAGGAATAAGGTCGGCCTTCTGGCGGCGTACCTTGTAGCGGTCCTGCAGGATTTCCATACTCCGGCGCGTCATCACCACCAGACGGTCAGACAGGTTGATAATCTCTTGAAGAACACTCTCCTGGGTCTTGGTGGGCTCCACCAGAACGGTGTGAAAAGTGGTCACAACCGGAATATGGAGCGCCTGCAGGAAGGATAGTATGTGACTTCCGGACGAACCTCCGAAAATCCCGTACTCATGCTGCAGGCAAACGAGGTCAACGTGATTCATATTGAGGAAATATGCCGCCTGGTGATATGAATCGATATTCTCCCTCTCAATGATATACCGCACCCGTTCCGGATATCCTCCGGTCACATCGGGATCACTGGTCGGCAACACGATAAAGGTGGTATCCGGGTAGAGGGACGCCATGGCTTCTGTAATGTCGGTGGTGAAAGTCGCGATCCCGCACTGCGCGGGAAGATAGTTCCCCACGAAAGCCACGCGCTTGATCGGCGCGGCCGTATGATTAAATTGGGCCAATCGGACATCCGTGGGGCTCATCTATTTTAGCCTTCCACCCCTTCATTATCTGAGGACAATGTTTCCTCATCTGCCATGCATTCCACCAGATCGGGGAGCCTGGCAGTGGCTACACCGATGCTCGTATCTGCAGCTCCATAGTAAACCTTGATCTCCCCGTCAGGTTCCACTATGGCCCCGCAGGGAAATACGACGTTCCCCACATCCCCCACCCGCTCATAATCCTCCCTCGGGGCAAGGATGGGAATATCGCAGCGCTTCTTGACACTGGAAGGATTCTTCAGATCAAGCAGCGCCGCACCCGCTCGGTATATCGGGCCAGCAGAGGTCATCTTGGTACCATGGTAAATCTCCAGCCAACCTGCATCCGTCTCGATGGGTGGCACCGATGCACCCACCCTGAAGGAGTCCCAGTAACCCCATCGGGGAGACATGAGCACATGGGAATCTCCCCAAGCCTTTAAATCATGGGAATACGAAACCCACATGCTTCCCACCCCGAGACCAATCGGTCGGTCGAGACGCACGTATCGCCCGTTCACTCGCTTGGGGAAAAGCACCCCATCCTTGTTCCCCGGTTCCGAAATCAAGGCGATCCGCTCAAACGTCCGGAAATCGTCCGTGCGGGCCAGTGCAATCCGGTAGCTGTATTCTGATACCGCGGTGTACAGAATATGGAAAGATCCATCTATAAACGTGGCCCTGGGATCTTCTATCCCTCGGTTTTCATATACCTTGAATATCCCCTTTTCAGCCGGAAGCAGGGCCGGTTTCTTTTCGACCTCGAAGTGCAGTCCGTCCTCACTGCGGGCTAAAGCAAAGAAGGAATACCCACGTTGCCCCTCAACACGTAAAAGTAAAAGGTACTCATCATTGAGCTTGACCGGCGTCCCGTTGAAGACTGAATTACATGGGAATGGCATATCCTCCAGCGTAAGGACCGGATTACCCTCCCAACGATGCAGCAGGTCTCTACCACTCCTGCGGTACTTCATGACGTGTTATCCTCGTTCATACAGGCCTTCACGATCTTGTCCACCTTCACGCTGCCCACCGCAATACAGGAGTTTGAGGCACCATAGTAGAGTTTGATCTCTCCATCAGATTCGAGGATGGCCCCGCATGAGAAGACCAGGTTGGGTAGGTCGCCCACTCGTTCGTAGTACTCCCTTGGTGATAATATAGGCTCATCGGTGCGACCAAGCACCTTTGCCGGATTGCCCCTTTCCAGTACGGCTGCTCCTAGCCGAAACAATGGTCCTGCTGAGGTGTCTTTTACCCCGTAATAAATGATAAGCCAACCCTGCTCGATTCGAATGGGAGGCGCGGCTACACCTACCCGGTTACAATCCCAATATCCGCCCCTCGGGGTCAGGATGACCTCCGACCATCCCCAATATACCAGATCCTCGGAATACGATATCCAGATATTGCCTCCCTCCCAAGGTCGATCCAGGCGGGCATATTTGCCTTTGAGCTTCCGAGGAAACAATACCCCACCCTTCATATCGGGCTCTGATATCAATCCTAGCCGCTCAAAAGTCTGAAAATCGGTGGTCCGGGCTAACGCCAACCGATAGCCATGCGAACTCAATGCATCGTATGATACATAGTATCTGCCACCTAGGTGGACGATTCGGGCATCCAATACTCCCATTTGATCGTACAGGGTTGACGGATCCTTTGTCGAGGGAGCCAGAACTGGCTTGTCCATAACCGTAAAATGGTATCCGTCGATACTCTGGGCCTTGTAGATAGAATAGAATCCTTCCAGACTCTGAATCGTGATCAACAGGATATACTCGCTGCCCACCTTAATGGCTCCGGCAGTACTGATATCTGCACAAGGAAAACTCAGGTTCTCGATGGTAATGATGGGATTCCCCTCCCATCGATGAACAAGGTCCCTGCTGCGCTTTCTACTCATACTCACTCTGGCATATGGACGATAGCGATATTCACTGTGTACAGCCGCCGGTAAATGGGCGGAACGGATGACAATTGGGCACCACTGCACACATAATTCAACCTGCCCGCCCTCCTTGAATATATCAATCTTCGACGGGAATTAAAATCAAAGCTTTTACTGATCCACATGGATTCCCAAACTCCATGGCGGCAAGGCCTGTCGGGAATCGTGAAAGCCTGATCACACGACACGATTTTTTCTGGCATCCGTGCCAGCTGTGATATACTTTCTGCGCCTTGTAGAGCACTGAATTAGACCACCTTGGTTGAATCAACTGAATGCCGATCACAGAATTGAACTTCACTTACAGGAATGCAATGCAGGAAATTCGCATTAAAACCGAATTGGATCCCTCACCACGGTACAATATTTGCACTGCAATGATCAGGTTACTTTCGAGGTGTCGTGATGTTTACGATCGAAGACCTGATCAAAGATATCGAGCGGCCTGTTATACAAGGACCTTCGATGCCTAAGAACAACCACCATAAACCCCTGCTTGAAAGGCATAAGAAGAATCCTATTCTGACCGCCCGCGACTGGCCGTATGCCATGAATACCGTCTTTAATGCTGGCGCGACACGCCTCGCAGATGGCTCCACCTTACTCCTCTGTCGGGTTGAGGACCGCCGTGGTCATTCCCACCTCTGTGTGGCACGGTCCGAGAACGGCATCGATGCCTGGCAGATAGATCTCCAGCCGACACTCCTGCCTGATCCCAGGAATTATCCGGAAGAAATCTGGGGCATTGAGGATCCGCGAATTACCTTCTTGCCCGATCTGGAAAAATATGCCATCACCTACACCTCCTTCTCTCGAGGCGGACCCGGCGTTTCACTGGCCCTGACCGAAGATTTCGTCACCTTCCAGCGCGTGGGCGACATTATGCCGCCCTGGGATAAGGATGCCGCCCTCCTCCCCCGACGTTTCAACGGCCTTTGGCAGCTCATTCATCGCCCCACTACCACCGGACATGGGGCACATATCTGGC
>CP070656.1:2470406-2473379 GCA_020355065.1 Fidelibacterota bacterium
CTCATTGAGTATTTCAGGTTGGTATCTGAGGATGTTGATTCGGATAATACTGTTACAGACGGCCATTTTGTGCGATTCTGGATCGGATTGGTGGGGCAGGTAACTCGTGTCGCCACGATGATTCCTGCCTTGAGGGATCGGGCCTGTGTTTGGCTGCGGTCGAATACCAACCATATTGACATCGACCATATCTAGAAGCTCCATGCTTTCTTCACCCAGGTTGATGGCCTGATCGTTTCAGATGAAGTCGGGTATCGTAAGCCAGATAAGGAAATGTACGAACTGGCCTTCGCTATATCAGTAGCTCAATCCGAGAGCTCCATCTTTATCGATGATAAGCAGGCTAATTTAGAACAGGTGAAGCTAGGCTTTCGGACACATCATCTTCAGAGTGTGGCCGAACGACTGTCATTTTTCAGGGACTATGGATTGAATGTGCTGAAGGTAGGATCCCACCCTCGGAATTAAGCCGCCAGGCAGCTGGTTTTACAGTTGATCGGTGAGGATCTGCAGAATCCTTTCACCTGAATTACCATCCCAGAGAGGAATGTCCGAGGCGCGTTTTAGGTAGGAACCCTCTTCAATCTGCTGAAGACAGGATTTCAGGAGTGCCCAGTTCCTGCCAATGATCGTGTTCGTTCCCTGCTCAACCGTAATCGGCCTTTCTGTATTTTCTCGAAGTGTCAGACAGGGAATACCCAGTATGGTCGACTCTTCCTGGATGCCGCCGCTGTCTGTGATAACCAGTTTGGCTCGCCTCATGAGGCTGAGTGAGTCCATGTAGCCCAACGGTTCCGACAGGTGCAGATTGGGCTGTTCAGACAGCTTGCGATCCAGTCCGTACTTGTCTAGCCGCCGTCTCGTACGCGGGTGGACAAGGAAGACCACCGGCCACCTCGATGCGATACTGATAATCTGCTCGCAAATCTCCCCCGCTATGGTCTTCTCGTCCACATTCGACGGACGGTGGAGGGTGATATACACATAATCATCAGGCCTGACTGCAAATCGATCCCATGGCGCGAGCTCCTCTGCTTTAGGCAGTAACCGGAGCAACGTATCGATCATTGTATTGCCCACCAGGTGTATCCCGCTCTCTGGGCGACCCTCTCGCTTAAGGTTCTCCAAACCCGAGGATTCCGTCACAAACATCAGGTCCGAGATACTGTCTGTGAGAACACGATTGATCTCCTCAGGCATCGTACGGTCGAAGGAGCGCAATCCGGCCTCGATATGTGCTACAGGAATGCCCAGTTTGGAAGCAACCAAGGCACATGCCACCGTCGAATTGACATCCCCCACCACCACGCAGCACCCCGGTCTGTCTTCCTCCACACACTCCTCATAACGCATCATGATCGTGGCCGTCTGGTATGCGTGGCTACCGGATCCAACTTGGAGATGGCGGTGCGGTTCAGGTAGCCCGAGTTCCTGAAGGAACAGGTGCGACATATTCACATCGTAATGCTGACCTGTATGGATCACACGCAAGGCTAGGCCCGGGTAATCGGGGGCAACGACGAACAGCGCCGCTGCTTTCATGAAGTTCGGCCGGGCACCCACAATGACGTCAATTTTTCTCATAATCCCGGTGTTATCCATCAAGCTGGTTTTTTCGAGGCCTATCTTAAGGTCTCTGAATCGAAAAAGAAATAGACCTGCACAAAAAAGCTCAGATCAAACTCAGCCCCAACGGGGTGTAACCTGACCTGCTCATTGCTCAGGTTGCGGAACAGTAGGTTGGCCAGAATTCGCCTTTTCAAGAACCATTTCTGAAACTGTAAATCCAGAACCGTAGAACCAGCGAGAGAGGATATATAGGTGCCTCCGGTAGAATACTGCGGAAAGGGAACCAGTCCATCTACTGCTGTATAATCCACCCAAACGGACGCGGAAGTATACCTGAGCATCGCCCATATGGAAAAGTTCTGTACCGGAGAGTACGTGACCTGATAACTGGCATTGTGTTCTGGAACTGCCCGGCGGGTATCTCTGAATGACCTGGTACCATTGCAGGCTGAGTTGTAGCCATAGGCTAACCTGTGACGGACTTGTCCCCTGGGCTGATATTCGATAAGAATATCGGCACCAATCACCTCCCCCCAATCCCCCCCAGTCAGGCTTGTTGATGATGATAAGGAGCCATCTTTCGGTTCAAGCCTGAAGTGATACTGTACTACAGGGAGGTCAGCGAAGTGGCGGTAGGCTGCACTTAATGTGATCACGAGATTGTTGTGCACGGCCATCTGCCAGTAGGCATCACTGGTTAGTTGTTGGCTGCGGTCAGGGTGGTCATCGAAAGCTTTGAATTCGATACCATTGTCTGGTAGCAGATCATACCCATGATTAATCCAATACCACACATTATTATCCTGGGGAGCAAGTCTCTGGGCATAGGAAACCGTAGTCCCCACATGTTGTGCTGCATTGATCCGCCAGCAGGAACTCATCAGACCTTTAAAGGCTACCTTATCCTTTAGAGTGGTTATCACCCCTCCCAGAGAATGCTGGACATCCTGAGGTAGGTTGAATGTAAGGGTACTGTATCCCTGTATGAAATTAAGCCAGGTATGATCCAGTGCGTACCCGGTTTCGAGCGTATATCTCTCGAATTTTAAGCCAAATCGTCTCTTGACCCGTGCTACCTCTGAAGCCAATTCCAGGCTTCCAGTCCAGTCGATGGATGCCCAGTCAAAATCGATATCCTTGATATTTGGGAACTTGTCAAACCGGACGAACGAGTGCATCACACGGTAATTTGCCTTCCAGCGATTCTTAACCGGAGAACTGCCCTTGATTCCGACATAGCCAAACTTGCTATAGACCGGTACCTCTCGTCCAAAGGGTGGAAAGTAAATGAAATGCTCCTTGGATGTGGAATATCCCAGAACCAGCTCGTATGTATGTGGATATCGATCCCATTCGATGCGCAGTCCGGGTGCGATATTCAACATTCCCGGCCAATCGGAAATC
>CP070656.1:2473479-2484617 GCA_020355065.1 Fidelibacterota bacterium
CCTTGATGAGCGAGGCCGCGCAGGTGAACATCAGCATCATGAGCGCCAGGGCCAGCATAGCCGGTACGTAGAGCTCGAACTCGCTGCGGGTTTCGCCGCCCCGCACCGTCTCCGCCTCCAGCTCCAGCGGGCTGGCCACCCCGGCTAGCTCGGCGGTGACCTGGAACGCGATCATGTCGCTCCAAGCCGCGGCCATGATATACCGCACGTTGACCGGATCACCGTAGGTACGGACCACCGTCGGGGGCGGCTCCCGGCCCTGCTGGTACTCCAGCAGCACCCGCGTGAACTGCTCGGGAATCTCTACCACCAGGTCCACGTCCTTGCTTGCCAGCCGCTCGCGGGCCGCCTCCAGATCATCGGCCAGCTTCACGTCCAGGACTTGGTTTCCCTCGGAATGAGTGGCCGCCCGCATGGCTGCGATCAGCTCATCACCTGCGTTGAACTGCCCAATATCGGCAGCGGCTGCGCCCTCATCACGATTGACCACCAGCACCTCGTAGGGGCGCTGGCCGGTCTCCTCCACGTAGAAGTACATGAGCACCACGAAGAACGGCGCGAATGTGAGGGTCAGAATGATGATCTTCCAGTCCCGGAAGTTCTCGATCATGGTCTTCCTGAAGAGGCTGGCCAATCTCATTCCCGCAGCCCCCGGCCGGTAAGCGAAATGAATACGTCCTCCAGCGTCTTCTTGCGGATGGTGATGTCCTGGGCCTGCAGGCCGGCATCCTGGAGGCGTTCCAGCAGCGATGGTAGCACTTCCAGCATATCGCTACCTACCAGGCGCAGTGATCCTTCCTGGTAGGCCAGGTGGTTCAGGTTGTTCGGCAAGGCCTTCAGGAACCGGTCGACTCTCTCCTCTTGATCTTCCGGAACCTTGATCTCCAGGATATCTCCTGCCCCGATCCGGCTCTTCAAGCCCTCCGAGGTGTCCAGGACCAGCAGCTTTCCGTGATCGATGATGGCGATCCGCTGGGCTAGGCGATCCGCCTCGTCCATCTCGTGGGTGGTGAGGATCACGGTCATGGTCCCCGCCAGGGACTGGATATACTCCCTCACCAGTATCCGGCTCTGGGGATCGAGTCCCGCCTGCGGCTCATCCAGGATCAGGATCTCCGGATCATGGACCAGCGCCAGCGCCAGGTTGAGCCGGCGCTTCATTCCCCCGGACAGCGTCTTGGCCAGCTTGTTCCTGCGGTCGCTCAGACCCAGCAGGTCCAGCAGCTCCAACGATTTCTTCCGGGCTGTCCGTCGGGCCACATCATACTGCCGCCCGATGAATTCCAGCTGCTCCAGGCAGGTCAGGGCTTCCCAGATCACCAGCTCCTGGGGGCACAGCCCCATCAGGCGCTGGCAGGCTCGGTAGTTGCCCACCAGCGGTGTACCATCGACGAGCACCTGGCCGGCATTGCTGCGCAGCAATCCGCAGATCATGCTGATGGTGGTGGTCTTGCCCGCGCCGTTCGGCCCCAGGAATCCGAAGATCTCCCCCCGGTGGACCTCCAGGGACAGGTTGTCCACCGCGAGCAGGTCGCCGTAGGATTTCTTCAATCCCTCCAGGCGCAGAACGACATCGGGGGCTGACTTGGGCATCAGTGGGATGATATTATAGTACTATGTCATATACCGGTGCTTGGGCGCTTGAATATAGGGCCGAAAGGACACCGGGGAACACAGGTTCCGGCCGGATTCGCGGAGAAAACAGATACTCTAGCTAGCGCAGGACAGACGGAGGAAGGAACGCCCGATTACCAATCCTGGGGTACCTTGTACAGTTCGCCGATATCGAATCCGTACCCCCGGGCTTGCTCCACCAGTAGGGTGTAAAGCCCTTCGTCCATAGTGGGCGTCCGGTTCAGGACCCACAAGTAGCGTTTGGACTTGCTGGTGACCATGGCCCACTGGTAGTTCTCCCCATCCAGGGCAATGACCTTATAGTCACTAGCGAAGATCCAGAAGAAACTCACCCTGAGCCTGGCTGGTTGGGCTGGATCGGGTATCCAGGCCACACCCTCCGCCACCGAGTGCTCACCGTCGCTTGTCTCCTTGTAGCCCTGGTTGAGGACTTTGATCCGGCCGTCATCCCGCAGGGAATAAGTGGCGGTGACGTTCACCAGGCCCTTTTCGAAGCGCGTCGGCAGGCGGGCGATCTCGTACCACCTGCCCAGGTAGCGATCCAGGTCCAGGTGTTCCACAACCTTGATATCCTTTGTGGTCCCACTAGGAGCGGCGCATGCCATCAGGAATAGTCCCGGTACCAGGAGTAGTGCTTTGACGTATGCCATGGCTTGATCCCCATCATTATGTGGTTACTTCACGAAGTTACGACACATTTATCGGGGATCAGAGAGCGACGCGACAATCCCCTTTATAGCTTCACCTTTTCCCAGGGGCTAACCGCTCCGGGTACTCGTCGGAACAGGGGATGAGGGACCGGTTTGTTGACGCCTTCTATCTGAGCGAGCCATTGGGGCGCTCGCCGTTGGAGCTTGCCCGTCAGATGGCTCCATTCGAAGTGCAGCTGGCCCTCCGTGGCCGGGATTCTCACGTCTGTACGCCGGGGAGTGATCTTCGCCCCATCGAAGCGGTAACCCCGTTCATTGGCCTCACTCCAGACCGCCTCAAGATACGTTCCGATAGCCGCCAGCTGATCAGGCTGATCCCGGAAGCGGGCCAGCTGGGGGTGCTGCCGGTAGCCCTTCGTGTGGCCTAGCAGGACGGCCTGGGCCAGCAGGGTTTCCCGCCACAGGGCTACTAATCCCTGGCGATCGAGGTACCGCGGATGGAGGGTCCAGAGTCTCACGGCTGAACGGTCTCGGGATCGGGCGCCACGTACACCAGGAAGCTGGCCGCATAGCTGGAGTAGAACAGCCCGTACCCTCCCTCAACATTGGAGTTGGGCAGCCGGTAGGCGTTCTGGCGCAGCGGGTCGCCTTCGAAATACTCCTCAATGCTGGCATCGGTGATCTCCACCGTGACCAGGTGAGGTCCGTAATAATTGAAGTACAGCCAACTGAAGGGTATGATCTCGCTGGCAGAATTCCATGCGAATGTTCCGGCCCGATAGTAGTTTCCTTCATCATCCTTGAGTAGCGGCCCCTTGAACGCGTTGGCGGCGAAGCTCGAGTCGATGATGGCATTGCTCGCCGTATCCTCCAGTGCGATGGTCACCGTCCGGATCAGACCCGCGGCGGGCTCGGCCTGCCACTCTACCACGAACAACGGAACGGAAACGAAACTGGACGTGTAGCAGGGACCTTCAAGGTAGACCACTGTATCCATGGGGAACTCCGCGAATCCTCCCGTCGCCAGTGTTCTCTGCAGGTTGCCCGGCGATCCGTTGAACGGAACCAGATCGAGACCCGGTATCACCACCGGCTGGCCGCCGCAAACCCAGTCGCTGGTCGTCGGGCTCGCGATGGAAAGGGTCTCGGGTACCCGGGTAGTGGCGGTCACCATGTGATCCTGCCACTCCACGGTCAGGGTGTATTCCCGTCCCGGCTCGATAATGTGAGGTGGTGTGGCGATGTCCAGATAACGCCCGGGATGCCCTTCCACTGGCCACAGCCGGAAGGAGGTCTCGCCATCCGATAAGCTCACCAGCGCATCACTGACCCACCGGTCACCGGCCTCGTGCGGCATATCGATAGGGGCTGCCAGGGATACGAACACCGTGTCCGTGACCGGCTCGTGGGCGGTCAGGTGGCCGAATACCACCAGCCGCTCCTCAAATTCACTCTGCTCGGTGGGGAGTTCGCAGGAAGCGAGAACGCCCCCGGCCAGGATGAGTAATGAGGTGCGTGCGATTGAGGATCTAGAATTCAATGGTAACTCCTAGGCTTGGTAGAATGGGGAAGATCGAGATGGGTTGCCGGCGCGGCAGGCCTTCGTCGGTCTCGTCAATGCGCCCATCCCCATCGTCATCGAGATTATTGTTGGTGCTGCCGAACTGGTAGAGGTAACGGAAAACATTCTTGCGGTAGTAGGCGTTCACCACCTGGAAAAAGAGGTCGATACCGCCCCAGCGGGTCTCACGATGATAGACCGCCCCCAGGTCCAACCGGTGGTAGGGCGGATAGCGGGACGAGTTGCGTCCCCCCGGGATCGGCCGGTAGAATGCTTCCGGCTCGTTGGGCAACTGTTCCGCGTAGTATCCCAGAATGGGTGTATAGGGTTGGCCGGACTGGTAAGTCCAACTGGCGTTCAACTCCCACTTCTTCGACAGCTTGAAATTGCTGATCACGTTCAGGGCGTGGCGGCGATCCCAGTTGGCGTAGTACTCCTCCCCCTGGAATTGCTTGCGCACCGTGGAATAGGTATACGAAAGCCAACCGTTCAGACGACCCGTTGTCTTCTGCAGGAAGAACTCTACCCCGTAGGCATATCCCGAGGAGACGTCGAACAGGTCATCCAGATTATCACTCCGAACCTGCTGATCGGTGGTGGCCCGCTGATCGACAAAGGTGAGCATGTTTTCCAGTGACTTGGCATAGGCCTCGACTTGGAAGCGGTACCGGTTGCCGATGTATTCCTCGTAGCCCAGGACCACCTGCACCGCGCGGCCCGGATTCACTGAGCCGTCCACCGCGAACCACTGGTCCAGGATAGACGGATTGAAATCGTCCTGCGACGTCTGCATGAATTGATGATAGACCCCCACGGCACCATTGATGTAGCGGTCCGAGGTGAGCAGGAACTTGAATCCCAGCCGGGGATCACCGTACCAGTTCCGGCTGTGCTGGCTGTAATAGGTCAGTCGCAGGCCCGGTTCCACCATCAGCCGGGGGGTGATCCACCGCTTCACCTTGGCATACAGGGCCGCCTCCAGAGGCGCCTGCCCTACACTGAACAGGGTATCCAGGAACGACTGGTTATACTTGAATGCCAGGTCCTTGACCTCCCCGCCCAACCGCAGCTGTGTGGATTGCGAAGCAAAGATGGCCCAGTCGCTCCGCAGGGTTACATCCTTGATGATATTCTTGCTGCCCAGTCCCGTATCACCGCCCAAGTTAAAACGGGTATCGAAGCGGCTGCTGGCCAGCATCCAGTTGGTCACCACCTGGGGATTGAGCAGCTTGCGGTAGGTGGTGCTCACGGTCTGGTTGCCCCAGCTGGCCGCGAGGAGGAAGTCACTCAACTGCAGCTCGTCCCGTCCCCGGTACCAGCTCACGGCGATGCGATCCTGGGGAGTCAGATCCTGGAATACGTGTCCCTGGAGATCGTAGAAGTAATAGGGAAAGTAAAGGTCGGTGCCTTTGAAGATCTGGTCGAAATAGGTCCTGCGCCCTGACAGCAGCCAGGCACCTTTCCCAAGTGGACCCTCCAGGGTGGTCTGCGCGGACAGGAGCGAAACCGAGGCCTTGGCATCGAATTCATTCCGGTTCCCTTCGCGGCTGGTTACGTTCAGGACCGCCGAAAGCCGGCCGCCGTACTCGGCATTGAAGCCGCCCTTGCTCAGGTCGGCCTCTTTAATGGCGTCCAGGATGAAATTGGAGAACAGCCCGCCCAGGTGTGAGGGGTTATATACCGTGATGCCGTCCAGCAGGATCAGGTTCTGATCCGTATTACCGCCGCGAATGATCAGGCCGGTACTGAACTCGGCGGGGGTTAGGACTCCCGGCAGAGCCTGCAGGGTCCGCAGCAGGTCAGCCTCACCGACCTGGGGGACGTTCTTCAAGGCCCGCGCCCCCAGCTGCACCCGGCTGATCTGGTTGTTCACCTGCCGCTCAATGCGCTCGGCCGAGACCTCCACGGCCTCCAGTTCCACTGCCTGGGGCATCAGCTCTACATTGCGCCGCAGCTCCTGGTCCGGCTCTACAGTGATGGCCACCTGCACGTTCTCATAGCCCAGGTATCCCACCCGCAGCGTATAGCTGCCAGCCGGGATGCGGGTCAGGACGAAATAACCGTCGATGTTGGTAGCGGCACCGTAATTGGTACCTTCCAGAAACACATTCGCGCCCGGAAGTCCCTCACCCGTTTCTCCGTCCAGGACAAAGCCTGCCAGCAGGCCCGTAGCTTCGTAACCACCAGGGACCTCCATCTGGGCCGGGAGGGAAAGCGGCCATACCAGGATCGTAAGGATCCACAACCATAGCCAAGGGACTAGGCGGGTTCTGCTGTCAGGTGTGAGGGTTAGAACTCTGACCTTCGGCATTCGTGTAGCCCGTATCATCGTATACATACTCCTTTTTCCAACTCACTGCAACCATATCCGACTTCATGAACAACATACCTTCTCGATCATCACGGATGCCCAAGGTCGGGATTGTGAAATGCTTGTTTCGTTATTCTTTCTCATCAGGGATACCAGATCTACCCGCGCTTCCTGAACCAAGGTATGAAGGCGCTGGTTGTCCTGATATAGCCCTCATACTCCGGCTTATCAGTACGCAGCAGTTTCTCGAGCATAGTCACACCCGAGACCCGCAGAAGCAGCAGGGTCATCAGCGCCGGACTGATGAGTACCCAGTATGCGCCTGACGCCATCGCGATAAATCCGTAGCCCCACCAGAGCAGCGCCTCACCGAAGTAGTTTGGGTGGCGTGTATAAGCCCAGAGTCCGCTGTCCAGGACCTTGCCCTTGTTGGCAGGATCTTTCTTGAAGCGGTACATCTGCCAGTCACCAACGGTTTCAAAGAGAAATCCGATACCCCATAAAAGAGCACCCAGGCCATCGGTCCAGGTGAAGTACGCTGGCTCCTTGGCGGCCAGGGCGGCTAATAAGGGCAGCGACACGATCCACAGAATGATCCCCTGCAGCATGAAGACCTTGAAGTAGCTCCGCCACCACCACGCCTGTCCGCCTTCTTCTCGCCAAGCCCGGTATCGGGGGTCCTCCGACTTGCCCCAACTGCGTAGTAGGATATAGCCTGCCAGCCGAAAACCCCAGATTGTCACCAGGCTGACCAGCAGGATGCGCCGGGGATCAAAACCATCCGTGGCGCTGAGGTACCAGCCCGCGGCCAGCACGAATCCCAGCCCCCAGAAGATGTCTATAATGCCGGCGTTCCGCACCAAGAGACTCAGCAGCCAGATAACGGTGACGAAGACCAGCACGACCAACAGGGCCGATACAAATACGTCCCAGGGAAAAGGCGTCATGACACCGAGCTGCTCCATGCTAGGTCTCCTTCAGATACGCCAAGTTTTCGGTAACAAAGGTGATCGGATCAATGCCGAACACATGGAATGCTTTCTCCGGATCAGCAACGTTTCCTTCCAGTAGCATAGCCAGCTGGTCACGTGTGATGGGGAAGAAACGGAAGCGGTCCATGAGGGCAGCTACAATCTTGACGATGGAAGCGGGTACGGGTACCATCCATTTGCGCCTGCCGCTGGCCTTAGCGATCATCCCGACAGTTGTTTTCCAATCCACGGCCTCTCTACTGCCCAGTACGAACGTCTGCCCGATGGTCTCCGGCAGCTCCAGGGCTTTGACGAATATGGTTGCCACGTCCCGGACGTGGATAGGGGATAACAGGAAGCTTCCAGCACCTGTCGGCAAGAGTCCCTGGTAAAACAGCGGCGCCGGAAGCGGCAGCTGGATCAATTCATCCCGCAGCTGGGTGCAGAATTCCGTCCTGCCGCGGGGATCGCCGAAGATGACCGAGGGGCGGAATATGGTTCCCTGTAAGTCGGTTGTCTTCAGGTATTCCTCGGCCATGTACTTTGATCTTTGATAGGCCGTGCCGTCCGGGCGCACCCCGTTGGCGCTCATGAGGATAAAACGGGAGACCCCCAAGTCCACGGCGGCATCCATCACCATTTTTGCGTGCTCGAACTGGATTTTATCGAAGGTCTGCCCGCGCTTGCGGTCTTCCCGGATAATCCCCACACTGAAGATCACCGCCGTACTGCCCTCTATGGTTGACCGTATCGCCGCAGGATCATCCAGGTCACCCTGTATAAGAATACATTTTTCCGACTGGGGCACCTTCCTCTCGCTGCCGGGACGTACCAGCAGGACGGGCTGGTGATTTCGCTCAAGCAGCTCTTCCACCAGGTAGCTACCCACAAAACCGGTGCCGCCGAACAAGGCCACTCTCATATCTGGACCTCATGGATCGAATCAACATTCGCATGCACACGGTCATCATTCTTTCTGCTGAAAGGGATAGCAAAGAAATGATCCACCACGGCACGGCGGTAGGCGAAGATCTTACGCAATTGCGGTCGCACGAAGACCGGATGCGCCAAGCGTCCCAGCCAGCCCAAGGGTAGGGCATATTCCACCTCGTCCCTTACTAGGGTCCCCCCCTCTACCGCCTCGAAAGTGTGCCGATGACGCCAGAGCCGGTAGGGACCACGCAGCTGCTCATCCACAAAACGATGCGGTGCATCGAATTCAGTGATCACGCTGGTCCACCCCGTCCTCAGACCAGCCAACCGGATGGAGTATTGAATTTGAAGGCCAACCGACATCTCAATGGGATCAGGTGTACGGATTGTAAAACCCAGGTTGGGGGGCGTAATCAAGGCCAGATTTTCCGGTCGGGAGAAAAACTTGAACACCTGATCAACAGGCCGCCGTATGAATAGGGTTTCAGATAAACTATACCGCAGCATGGACCCAATCCTCACGAACTAGCCACATCGGCGAAATTGTCCAGCCGGCAACGAACCGCCGGATGACGGTAGTTCAACGTGTCAAACCCGCGCCCGCCCACGAACACCGTCGCGCCGGTCTCCTTGCACACGTTGAAGATGTGATCCAGCTCGGTCTGGTCACGTTCCGGATCGTCAGAATAGACACTTGAGATATAGACACGATCAGGTTTGAAGGTGGTAAAGACCTTCTCGATCTGATTCACCGGCGTCTTCTGGCCACTGAAATATACTTGATACCCCTTCTCCTCCAAGAGATGTTGCACCATCTTGAGTGGGATATCGTGCAGTTCTTCCGAAAGATTGAGACACAGGGCGCGTTGGTTCGTCCTCTCTGGCAAGTGAACGATTTCCTGCAACCGGATCAGTCCGTCCTTCAGCCGCTGGGACACCAGATGCTCCTCCACGATGGTGATGGTTCCCTCAGCCCATAGCTCGCCAATACTGTGCAGGACCGGAGTGATCAGGAGATCGTAGATCTCATGCAGCTCGTGCTGGGTCAGGTACAGGCTGAGGAGTACACACTGAACCTGGCCATACTCACCCTCCAGGGCCCGCGCCTGAACCCACGGCACTAGGAACGAATAATCACCCTTCTGGGTGTAATAACTGATTTCACGGTCGCCGGGCGTGTCCAAGGGCAGCAGGTTGGCCTGCTGAGCCACTTTCTGATGATCATGCGCGAATTCCACCAGGTGCTTGAGCAGAAATTTGCGGTGCCCACCGGCTGTCCGGATGCACGCCAGCTCCCCGCAGTCGGTCCACCGCTTGATCGAGGAGACATTTACACCCAGGATGCGCGCCGCTTCAGGGCTGCTGATATATTTTGGGCCGGGTTTTGCCATATCCTTTATCTACTCGCTTCCTTATAATGGATTTAACCTGCTCTCAGCAGGTCATGAATTCTGATCGAACTTAATGGACCCCATGCCGGTAAACAAGTAAAATGTGAGCGTTATGAGCGATTTTATGACGATTATATAGGATAATCCGATCCTCATTAGCCTGTCCTCACGCGGAAACCGCAGCCGCCAAACGAATGACGCCAGCTCTGGGAAATACCACTTCGCAGGGCACGTCATTTGGGATAAGGGCTACGCTGAGGACGGCCTGGTGGACTGGTTATTCGCCCACAGCCGGAGAAATTGAAAAAACGGGCCCCCGTGGTCGGGAGCAGCTCCCAGGATAATTATTGTTGATTCCCGGCCGGATCAGCCTTATAATAGCCTTTCAACACGCTTCACCTATCTGATCCCCGTTTTCGGGATCAGGGATCCACAACGAGAGATAATACGGCCTTGTGCCGATATTATGAGGTTATCAGTTATGAGCCTGTACAGGATAAGCTCCAATCTGATCGCCTTGCAGTCGCTTAACTTCCTCAATCAGACGAACCAGCTCGTCGGTGAGGAGTTACTGACTCTCTCTTCTGGGCGGCGGATCAACACCATCAGTGACGATCCGGCCGGGTACTCACTGGCTACCACTCTGGAGATACGGCGGACCGGCCTTGAGCAGGCCCTAGACAACGTGGCTACGGCCCAGAATGTCATGTCCATCGCGGAATCCGGCTATATGGCTATCGGCGACCTGTTGGCGGAGATCAAGCAGAAGGCTATCCAGGGGGCGGATGACTCCTACTCGAGCACCGAACGTGCCGCCCTCCAAGATCAGATCGACGCCCTGGTGGCGGAGATTGACGATATCGTGGAGGAGACCACCTTCAATGATACACCCCTCATCGATGGGAGTTTTGCCTCCAAAGTATTCCAGACCGGCGCCTCGGCCGGGGATACCTTCAGTATTTCCCTGTTATCGGCCGATTCGGCCGCCCTGTCCGTTACCACTCTGGAAGTGTCCGATGCAGATGTAGCCTCGGCTGCCATTGCTACGGTAGATACGGCGATCACCACCCTCAACACCCGGGCCCAGGATGCCGGCGAATACATCACCCGTCTGGAAGCCAAGGGGGATGTGCTCATTGCCCAAAGCACCAATGTGGAGGCTGCGCGCAGTCGGATTCAGGATGCCGATCTGGCCCAGACCCAGATGCGGCTCATCCAGGCCCAGATCATTCAGCAAACGGGCATCGCGGCTTACGCTCAGGCCAATGTGGCCCCGCAGCTGATTCTATCGCTGTTTTAAGAGGGGTGACGGACTACCCATAGTCCGTTAAGCCGCACTCCTCCGATAGAAGCCCCAAGGATCATCCGATCCCTGGGGCTTCTTGGTCTATCCAACTTTAAAGTGAGAAGAGCTTGGGAGTACGGCCGGATCTATTGCGGATTCATCAGGCCACCGGTCAACCTTTCAGCGCTCAGAGTCAACTGGAACCTCAGGGCAGCTACCAGCGGTGGAAGCCCCGGCCCGGACGCCAGCCGCGCCCCCTGCCCAATCCCCGTTTCATCGGCTGATTGTCGAACTTCTCCCGCTGCTCGGGAGTTAATACTTCGCGTACACCCAGGTGAGTGTTCACGCGAGCCTTCATGATGGCGTTCTGCTGGGCGGTGATCTTGTCCACCGTCGCCTCG
>CP070656.1:2484717-2488328 GCA_020355065.1 Fidelibacterota bacterium
CTACACATCCGATGATTGGGAGCGGGTATTCGAATTTGTGTTCCGGCCGCCAGGGCTCACCGGAGCACCATTTACGGACTTCCCGCTGACCAAGTATTTCCCGGATCCCATGGGAGAGATGATCGCCCGCACGGGCTGGGACTGGCTTGATGAAGAGAGCAACAACGCCGTGGTCACCATGGAAATGGGTGGCTGTGATTTCAAGGACCATACCAATCCCGGCCATTTTGGCGGATTTCAGATCTATTATAAAGGCGCGCTGGCAATATCGACCGGCGTCTATCAGGACAAGACCCCCCATGACAACAACTACCATGAGAAAAGCCAGTCCCACAACGTACTGCTGATTCTCGATCCAAACGAGGACACCACCTATGGCACGGGTGGTGGATACACGGCCAACGACGGTGGTCAGATCAGCCAGGGGTACAGCTACGAAACAAAACCTGCGGATATCCAGGACCTGCAGAACAAATTCAGGAAGGCCTACGTCACCGCCCAACAGTTCGGGCCTGATCCGAACGCCCCCGAGTACAGCTATCTCAGCGGCGATCTCACTCCCGCCTACACGAGCAGTCCGTCCTCGAAGGTTTCAACCGTACATCGGTCCATGGTGGCGCTGAATCACTTTGATGATACCTACCCGGCCTGTCTGATCGTATTTGACCGGGTAGTCTCCACCAATCCGGAATTCAGAAAGACCTGGCAGATCCATTCGATCGAGGAACCGGAAATCAGTGATAGTTCGATTACCATCCGCCGTACAGCACGCCACTACTCCAATGGTCCCTCCGGTGGCCTAGGTTACTATTCGGGGAAGCTCGAGGTCCATAGCCTGCTGCCGGCGGACGGCGATATACAATCAATCGGTGGTCCGGGATTCGATTGCTGGGTTGATCACGAGCAGACCAACTATCCGCCCGATCCACAGGGTGCGAATTATGATTACGAGAACGGAATGTGGCGCGCCGAAGTCTCACCGACTGGATCTCGTGAGGAAGACCTGTTCCTGCACGTCATGACCGTTATGGACAATGCAATCCCGGTTGGTCCAGCTATTGAAGCCATCGATGCTGAACAGTTGGCTGGAGCTCTGCTTCTCGACCGAGCAGTTTGTTTCAGCAAAGATGGGAGTGAGCTATCCGGGCAGGTCGGGCTGAGCATTCCGGGATCGGACACGATCAAAGTCCTGGTTTGCGGTCTGCAGCCCGGAGTCTGGTCTGTTACAGGGAATGGCGTTGAGTTGACAGGATTGCCTGCTTCTGAAGAGGGCAAGAGTCTCTATTTCACGGTGCCTGGGGGAGATTATGTTCTGACACATACCGATCCCGTGGCCGCAGATGAATTCCGATCCTTGCCACAAATGATATTATCTCAAAATTATCCGAATCCCTTCAACGCGTCTACATCCATTCCCTTTTCCCTGAAGCAACGGATGCAGGTAGAGCTGGTCGTGTATGATCTACGCGGTCGGGATATTGTGCACCTGCCAAAAGGACTTTTAAATCCAGGTACTTACCAATTCTATTGGGATGGCTACACTGCGAGTGGTCGGGAAGCACCCACCGGCATATATATCGCCCGACTCCTGACCCCCGGATATTCTCAGAGCATTAGAATGCTACTTCTCAGATGAGAAGGGTGACATTACCGTCTGGTTAAGTAGAATCATTTAGGAGATACGGCTATGCGGTCTACTAAACTGACAATGCTATCTCTCGTCGTTGCTTTGATATTGATGGCGTGTGAATCACCTGGAATGCCGCTCAATCTGCTGTCACCTGACCGTAGAATTGAGCTGATATTCAACCTGGATGAGGATAATTCACCGTGGTATTCAATTTCGTACAATCAGCAGCAAATCCTCTCTCTATCGCATCTTTCCCTGGAGTTTCAGGATGGAGCATTTTCCAGAGGAACGAAGATTGTAAGAACCTCACGACGGAAGCACGATGAGATTTATGAGTTGGTGGTGGGCAAGTCTGCGCAAGCACGCGATCATTACAACGAGCTGTTGGTTGAATTACAGGAAATCATGCCCCCGGAACGTATACTCCATCTGGTATTCCGAGTATTTAATGATGGTGTTGCGTTCCGATACCTGCTGCCGCAACAGGACAGTATCGATGACTTTGAACTCGTCGCTGAACACACAGAATTCAACTTTGCGGACGACCAGTTCTGTTGGGCATTGCAACTGAAGGATTTCATTACCAATTATGAACGTCCATTTCTAGAGCAATCTCTCAGTAATATTGGCCCGCAATCTCTCGTTGGACTCCCACTGACAATCCGGATTGCAAACGGTCCGTATGTGGCACTTACTGAAGCCAACCTTACCGACTATGCAGCCATGTATCTTACTGGTGCAGAAGGAAGTTCTCCCTCTCTGACTTCAAAACTCTCGCCATTACCGAGTGATTCCGGCGCCAGTGTCAAAGGGACTGCTCCTCATCAATCACCATGGCGGGTCATCATGATCGGGGATGAACCCGGGGACCTGATTGAGTCGAACATTATACTGAACTTGAATGAGCCTAGCATGATATCCGATCCTTCCTGGATCAAACCCGGAAAAGCTGCCTGGCCGTGGTGGTCGGGAAGAACCGTTGAGGGTGTTGATTTTGAGGGAGGTGTAAATACGGCCACATACCTGCACTATATTGACTTCGCCGCAGAATACAATCTGGAATACTTACTCATCGACGCTAAATGGTACGGGCCCCATAAAGATCCGTCGCAGGATATCACCACGACCATTCCTGAGGTTGACCTACCGCGGATCATTGCCTACGCCCGGGAAAGACATGTGGATATCCTTCTTTGGCTGAACTGGGAGAACACGCGTGACCAAATGGACGTTGCGTTCCCGCTTTACCAGAGTTGGGGAGTGAAAGGTGTCAAAGTCGACTATATGAACCGTGATGATCAGGAGATGGTAAGGTTTTATCACGATGTGATCAAAAAAGCAGCTGAACACCACCTTGTGGTGGATTTTCATGGATCGTACAAGCCTACCGGGATTCGCAGGACCTACCCCAATCTTCTCACTCGCGAAGGCATCTTGGGGCTGGAACACACCAAGTGGAGTGATCGTATCACTCCCGAACACAATGTGACGATTCCATTTACCCGTATGCTAGCTGGTCCCATGGACTATACACCCGGTGCCTTCCAGCATGTGACCCGGGATGAATTTGAGCCCCGATATGATGCGCCCACTGCCATGGGCACACGCTGTCATCACCTCGCCATGTTCGTGGTCTACGAAAGTCCGCTCCAGATGGTCAGCGACTATCCGGGTGCCTACCGGGGTGAGCCGGGAGCCGATTTTCTGAAGCAGGTGCCGGCAAGCTGGGATGAAATCCGAGTTCTATCCGGCGTAATCGGGGACTATGCTGTAATTGCCCGCCGGCAGGATCGGGACTGGTTCATCGGAGCGATGACGAATTGGTAACCACGCTCCATCGAACTCCGCATGGATTTCCTGGATGATGTTCCCTACAACGCCCGGATATACTCCGATGGACCCTTGGTGGAAACGGATCTCGCCAGTATATCAATCAGGGATACTACGATTTCTGCACGAAGGATGATAACCATCGAAATGG
>CP070656.1:2488428-2494199 GCA_020355065.1 Fidelibacterota bacterium
CTGGAGTGCTGCTCTGGTGATCGGTATTCTGGTCGGACGTTTCCTTTTAACGGCGCCCGGCACACCCACCGCAGCACCCGTGGCCGAGAGCGGACCTACCCTGACCCAGTCCGAAATTGCCCAGATGATCCGCTCCGGTGAACTCCAGGATATTGATGTTAACCTCTCGGACGATCCCGAAAATCCGGTGGAGCTGAATCTCACTACTGGACAGGAAATGAAGCTCACCGGCTCGGCCGAACGGGAGGATATCTTGGCCGCCCTGGAATACGTACTGGTTAAGGATCCCAATCCAGGCCAGCGCCTCCAGTCGGCCCGCATCCTCGGCGGCACCACCGGGCTGGAAGATAAAGAATCCACCCTCATGGCCCTTATCTCCGCCCTCCTCACCGATCCCAACGCCGGAGTGCGGCTCTCCATCGTGCAAAGCCTCCAGGGCAATCGATCACCGCTGATCAAGGATGCCCTGATCAAAGTCGTCTTGGAAGATGAACATGAGGGCGTTCGACTGGCGGCCGTGGAAAACCTGGCCCATTTCCTGGATGATCTCTCGGTCCGCTCAGCCCTCCTCCTGGTCTCCAGAATGGACCCCATGGAGAGCGTTAGCTACCGGGCTTATCAGATCCTCTCGGATGCAACCGAATCTCAGAACGAAGAGCGCTTGGATTCACAGCCATGAATACCAGAACGGGACATCTCACCATAGCTGCTCTTCTCCTTTGGATGCCTCTCAGCGGGCAGGAAGTGCCACCCCCACTGGAAATCCCGGCACCCCCCGAACTGCGTGACTACCATGGCAAGTTTCAAGGCGTGGTGGTACACCGCTTGGATGTGGAACCCCAGGCTACGCTGCTCATGGAATCACTCAGGGGTGATGTGGTCCTCCTGGGAACCGATGCCCATAGTATCGTGATCGAAGAGAAAATCACCGTTAAATCCCGGGAGCGCGACTGGGCCCATGAGATGATCGAAGAGGCCCACGGTACCTTGAGCCCCCCTGCTGATCCCAGGGAACCCTTTATCTTCAGTGTGCCCAGATTGAGCGGTCGGGACGTCTGGTTCGAATACAAGGTGCGAGTCCCCAAGACCTTCAATGTGCTCATCAAATCCTACGGCGGGGATATCGATATGACGGATATCCAGGGCGACCTGGAAGCGAAAACCGGGGGCGGCGATATCGCCCTCTCCAACTCAGCCGGCAGAATCATAGTGAAAACCGGGGGCGGTGATATCGATGTCTTCAAAGTAGACGGTCAAGTCGAACTCTATACCGGCGGAGGGGACATCGAAGGACGCGCGGTGCAGGGCAAATGGGACATCGGCACCGGCGGCGGCGATATCAACTTCTGGAAAGGGAATGGCAGCTTTATCATAAACACTGGCGGCGGGGATATCGATCTGCGAGGGCTAGAAGGAACCGAGATCGACGCCCGTACCGGTGGCGGTGAAATCCAAGCCTCCGAAATCTCAGCCACCATTAATTTCATGACCAGCGGGGGAGACATCTGCGCCGAGGTCGTCGAGGGCAGCTTCGAAGCGGCTAGCGGGGGCGGCGATCTCTGCCTGGAACAACTCCGGGGAGATGCCATCCTCTACACCGGATCCGGAGATGTTGAAATCTGCAATGTCACCGGCTCCCTCAAGGTCCGCTCCGGCAGCGGAGATATCGACGTCTGCGATATGACCCTGGAATCTCCCGGAACGGACGAATCTACCTTCTTCACCAGCGACGGCGATGTATCCGTCAGCTATCGCACCAACAAGCCCGTGGCCATTCAGGCCAAAATCGTCCGCTACTCGCCCCGCTACGGAATCGAACACATCCATGGTAATGTGGACTTCGTGTACCGCAAGGAAAATGGCGGCACTCTGGGGGTGGTGGAAGAAGAACAACCTTTCCACCGTATCATTATCGAAACCCAGGAGGGAGAGATCACCATAATGAAAGGAGAGCAGTAACCCATGTTTACCCGAATCTCTATGACGGGCTGTCTCTTTGTTCTCCTGCTCACCTGGCTTCCGGCACAGGAAATGAGCCTTGACCAGCAGCCCGATCAGACCAAGGTGGATCCATCTGGCGAAATCAAGATTTTCAACGACCTGTTTATTGCCGAGGACGAAGTCCGTTCCGGTGCCATCCGGATCATCGGGGGTGACCTCAAGGTGGCCGGCACCGTTACCGACCGTATCACCGTTCTGGGTGGCGATGTGGAGCTGCTGCCCACGGCCCGGGTGAAAGGCACCATCGTAGCCCTCGGCGGGATCATCTCACGCAGCCCTGAAGCCCAGGTCACCGGCGAGGTGCTGGAGGTCAATCGCGGCAAGATCAGTCTGAGCCGGGAGGAAACCGATGAGATCTTTGGCCGCAAGGAACCCAGAGAAGAACGGCTCGAACGACGCGACGAAGAGTATGATGATGAAGACGAGGAATATGCCTGGGACTCCTCCGGTGTGAATCACGACCAGGTGCCCCTCTGGCGCAGCTATGCCCGGCGGCACGTGCGACCCGACTTCGAGGTGTTCGAGGACGTCACCCTACGCTACAACCGCTCCGAAGGCCTCGCCCTCTACTTCCCCTTCCATCCCGACACCGATGATATCCCCGGCTTCCATGTGTACGGATATTTCGGCCGAGCATTCGGACCCGGAAATTGGTACTACCGGCTCGGCGTCGGTGAGTACTTCTTTAAGGGACGGTTAGGTATATTGGTGGAAGGCCACAGGGAACCGCGCCATGATGACGGCTGGCGCGTGAACCATATCGAAAACTCGCTGGGAGCCTTCTTCCTGCATAAAGACTGGCACGACTGGTACGAAACCGAGGGCTACAGCGGCTCGGTGGTGCTGGCCCAGCCCGGCCTGGTCGAACTCCGGATCCGCTATCGGGATGAACAACACCGCATCATGCCCAACGCTACCGACTGGAGCATCTCCGATAAATCCGGCAAGTTTAGCGAGGCCTACAACATAATGGAGAAGCAGGATGCCAATCTGTCCTATCAGGTCATGCTGGGGCGGAGCATGTCATTCTTCCCACGCCACATCCAGGGAAATCTGAGCTATACCTATACCCAATCCTACCCGGGCGGTGAAGATGACACCACGCTATTCGATTATACCAAAGAGGACGTTGTTCTCGAGACCTTCATCCCCTTCCATCGGCGCCTGGGCATCCGGGTCAAAGCCCGTACCGGCACAATTGAAGGCGACTACGGTATAGACTACGGCCTGCAGCATACCGTCCCGCTGGGTGGCATCGGCTCCGTCCAGGGCTACGATTACAAATCTCTAATTGCCGACCCCGACAATCCAGGGATACCCGGCAATCACTACGCCGTGGTGAACGCCACCTTCTCCCTGCGCAGGCACAAGAGCCTGATCAGCCTCATGTGGCACTACGGCCACACCTGGAACAGCACGGACCGCCTCTTCACCGGAGATTACTTCAGCGACGTACAGGACGGTGGCTCCCACGCCATCGGAGTAGGCCTAGGAGATGAAGATGTACAGGTTGAACTCTTCAAACCAGTAGGTGATGACAATGGCTGGATTACCTACTTGCGCATTCTTACATTCTAGGGAGCAGACATGAAACGCCTCATCCGGTTCTCACCACTTCTCTTGTGCCTCTCGGTCGCTCTGGCCTGGCAGACTGAGGACCGTACGATCATGACCATTGACGAAACCCTCGCCGATGATGTGGAACGGATGGAGGTTACCGTGGAGTTCGGCTTCGGGGAAATCTCCATCGAAAGGGGCAATCCCCGTAAGGCTGTCACCGGCTACATCCAGTATGACGAGGACTACATCCGTCCCAGCCTCGACTACCGGGTCCGCGGCAGTGTCGCCCGCTTCGAACTCACCACCCGGAGCCGCCATGAAGGCTGGGACGGCATGAAAATGCGCGATATGGATTCGCCCGAAAGCGAACTCTATTTCACCACCCGGATCCCCCTCGAAATGGAATTTACCTGTGGCCTGGGTCAGGCTAACCTCGACCTGGGTGACCTCCGGGTTTCTGACCTCTCCCTGGACAATGGACTGGGCGAAACTACCCTCGACTTCTCCACCCCCAACGGGATCGAACTGCGCCGCATTTCCGTCGATAATGGCCTCGGTGAGCTGGTGGCTCGCAATCTCTCCAACGCTAAGACCGAACGCCTCAAGTTCGACTGCGGCCTGGGCTCCGCCGAACTCGACTTCGGCGGTGAAGAACTGCAGGATATGTCCGTGGACGTGAACGTCGGCTTGGGCAGCGTCGTTCTCCGTATCCCCGAGGACTACAACGTGGAGATGGAAGCCGAGGAAAATTTCCTCTCGTCCATCGATACGCGGGGACTGATCAAGACCGGCCGGGGACTCTACCGCAGCGAGGACTACGACTCCTCCCAGCCCACCCTGCGCATTACCGCCTCCGTCGGCCTGGGCAGCATCGATATCAAATGGACGGACTGAGGGGCACCGGCTGAACCTCTAGCCCCTAAATCCGTCCCGCACAGCCCACATCCCCTCCGCATTATCTATTCCCCCTATCCTGCGGACTTCGCACATGGGATCGAACTGCAGGCACGTCGATAGGTTGAGGTGTCGTGGACGGCTTACGAACTGGAATCAGGGCACCCGGTAGGCATAAATCGCTCCGCTCCAACCCAGCGCCCAGCCGTGCTCAGCATCGGTAAAGAAAAGATCCGTAAATACGAACTCCTCCTCGGAGCTGAACTGCGACTCCCAGGTACGTCCACCATCGGTGGAAAAGTATAGATTTGACCTCTCAGAGGATGAAGGAAATCTCATGCCGGCAGCCCATCCCATGTACCGATCAATAAACTGGAGTCCTGTGATATGCATGTGATGCAGCGTATCTGAACGTGTCCATGTTACGCCGCCATCTGAAGAGCCAAACACGTTGGCATACTCCTCTTCCATCATTCACGTAGGTGTTTTGTTCACCGAAATCCAGCCGTTCCACGCATCAACAAAGAACATATCGGTTTCCCAGCCGAGTTTCGGATGGGATGCGGATTCCCAGTGAGCTCCGCCATCGCTGGTCTTGAATAGTACGTTATCCACGATTGGCTTTACATATCCTGTCCATTCATCGAGAAAGGAAAAGAGCGCCGTACCCCCCTTTTCCCAGCTCAGCTGCACCTCCCACGTCGCCCCGCCATCTCCCGTATGCAAGATCTCACCCTGATTGTGCACTACCCAGCCGGTCACCTCATCAGCAAAATAAAGGGCGGTGAACATCCTGGAGGAATCCCCCACTGGCGCCCGCGACTGCCAGGAATGGCCGCCGTCTACCGTTCGAAGGACGGCGTTCTCTCGCCCGGCTACCCACCCGAAATCACGCCCGATGAACTGCACAGCCTTCAAATCGCTTGAAGATCCACTCTGTTGCGCGGTCCAGGTGCGACCGCCATCGTCCGTATGGATGATCGTGCCCGCATCACCCACTACCCAGCCGTGGGTCTGGTCCGCAAAATGGAGGGCCGCATAACGCTCATCTTCTTGCGCCGCGCGCACCAGCTCCCAGGTACCATCCAGAATCTGGGTGGGACCCCGGTCGCACGTCCACAGGAACAATAATAGGAGTAAGTATGATCTCTTCACCTGTCCACCCCCCATCTGGACTTCAGGTGTCTGAAGCTGTGAATGCTATACTATGTCAATTCCACCAGGGATGCGTCGGTACCAGGGATTCCAGCGATCCCAGGGCATCCAGGGTGTGCAGGCCGCTCTCCATGAAATCAATCAGGATTTCGACGCGCAGC
>CP070656.1:2494299-2501602 GCA_020355065.1 Fidelibacterota bacterium
CTCGTCGCCAAATTTGATCTTTGCGATCTTCTCCTGGGGCCTCCCCACAGCCCCACCCTTGGCGGTAATCTGCGGCGGCCTCCAGCTGCTCCCGGCTAATAGGGAATCCGCAGCACCTTCCCCACCCCCATAGATATAAAATCTTCTCCGTAAGCCTCCTCGAATTGCTCAATTGCCCCTCCTCCCGTGCAATGGGTGGCTCCGCACTTCTCCACTCCCAACTCCCGGAACCGCTGAATTATCGCACCGACGTCGGCCTCAGTGTGATTCAGCAGATGGAAGCCACCCGCTACCAGGTGGATGTCTTGCTCATGGATCTCCGTTGCCCGCTCCAGGATCTCCACGATGCCCTGGTGGGAGCATCCGGTGATGATCAACAGCCCCTCCTTGGTCTCCAGGATCAGTGACTGCTCCTTGATCTGGCTCCCCATCTCCCCCGTCAAGGAGACCCCCGCGAATAGTACCACCGGCTCACTCACCCGCACCGCCGTTCCCTGCGCCGCCACGATAGCATCACCGAAATCCTCCGTAAACGACACCGGGAAATAGACGGTCGCTCCACTGCTGTCACCTAGGACGGCCGCCAGTCCACCCGTATGGTCCCGGTGCTCATGCGAGATCACGATCACCTCGGCCGTCTCCAGATCGACATTGAGCTGCTCCGCGTTTCGCAACAATACCTCGCTCTGGGTGCCCGTATCAAAGAGAATGGTCTTCTCCAGACCCTGGATCAGGCAGGCAAAGCCCCAATCCGCCTCGACTCCCTCCACGGACGCGTAATTGTCGTACAGGACCGTCACGATGATCTCTTTCTCCGGCGGGGCATTCGCGGCACAGCCCACAACCGCCAGGAGGATGAACGTGTGGATGATTCTCATGGGTTACCCCCGCATGCATGTAGATGAATAGAACGCCGCCCGCGGCGGAAAGGAATCTACGCACCAATCCCTTCGCTGCCAAGTCGCTCCCGGACAGCCAGAGCCCGGGCAACCACCCATGGTAGGTAGCCCCGCCCACAAAATTTCTCTATGTAGAGGGTATCTGCCACTCCTTAAAATCACTTGCCACGATCCCTTCCTCCTCCACCAGCGGATAGGTGGGTTCCCGGGTGGCAGACACGTCTTCCCTGCTGATGGGAATCCCCGGAAGGGACATTTATCTGATTAGGCCTGCGGGCAGGATAATCTTCGAAAGGATCTGGACCCATGCACGTGATCAAGACCGTATTACCCGATACCAGCATCCCCAGGACATTCTACAACATCACCGCCGATTTACCCGAACCGCCGCCGCCCGTGCTCCATCCCGGCACCGGCCAACCGGTGGGACCGGACGACCTGGCACCCCTCTTTCCCATGGCCTTGATTATGCAGGAAGTCAGCACCGAACGCGAGATCGAGATCCCCGAGCCCGTCCGCGCCATCTATCAGCAGTGGCGCCCCTCACCTCTCTTCCGGGCCCGGCGTCTGGAACAAGCCCTCGACACACCCGCCAAAATCTACTATAAGCATGAAGGCGTCAGCCCGACCGGCAGCCACAAACCCAACACTGCCGTGGCCCAGGCGTTCTATAATCGGGAAGAAGGCGTAAGGAAACTGATCACCGAGACCGGCGCCGGACAGTGGGGCTCCTCACTGGCCTACGCCGGTCAGATGATGGGCCTCGATGTGGAGGTCTACATGGTGAGAGTGAGCTACCAGCAGAAACCCTACCGCCGGGCCATGATGGAAACCTATGGGGCCAGCGTCTTCCCCAGTCCCAGTGATCGCACCCAGGCCGGTCGTAAAGCTTTGGACAATAATCCCAACAGCCCCGGTAGTCTTGGCATAGCCATCAGCGAGGCCATCGAGGTCGCCCTGGGTGATGAACATTCCAAATACTCCCTCGGCAGCGTCCTCAACCATGTGCTCCTGCATCAGACCGTCATCGGCGTGGAAACCATGGAGCAGCTGTCCATGGTGGGCGACTCCCCGGACATCGTCATCGGCTGCGCCGGGGGTGGCAGTAACTTCGCTGGCTTAAGCTTCCCCTTCATCGGGGCCCGGCTGCGGGGCGAATTGGATGCCCGCTTCATCGCCGCCGAACCCGCCTCCTGCCCCACACTCACCAAAGGCGTCTATGCCTACGACTTCGGCGATACCGCCAATACCACCCCCCTGGTCAAGATGCACACCCTGGGCAGCGCCTTCATCCCTCCGGGCATCCATGCCGGGGGACTGCGCTATCATGGCATGGCACCCCTCATGAGCCATCTCAAGGAATTGGGCATCCTGGAAGCTCGGGCTGAGCACCAGCTGGGCTGCTTCAACGCCGGCGTGCAGTTCGCCGCCGCCGAGGGCATCATCCCCGCCCCCGAATCCACCCATGCCGTCAAAGTGGCCATCGACGAAGCCCTGCGCTGCAAGGAAGAAGGCTCCTCCCGGGTCATCCTGTTCAACCTCAGCGGCCACGGGCACTTCGACATGCAGGCCTATACCGACTACTTCGCCGGCAAACTGCAGGACTACGAATACAGCGAGACCGAGGTCCGGCAGTCCCTGGCCGGCCTCCCCAAGGTGACGGAGGCCTAGCTCCCGGCTAACGCCCCGGATTACGTCACTCTGCCTAAAGTGGGGGCCGTGGCCCCCATGTAGTCTTTCCACACGCGGGACACCTCTCTTCTTGCCTCCTCCCCACTCGCGCCGTTAGGTTCACTCCACTTCGCTTGTGAGTTCACGGCATGGCTCAACCATCATTATCCATCACCACCGCCCGCCGCCTGGCCCTCCATACCCAACTCCTCGGGGATCCATCTCACGTCCCCGCAGGCAAAGAGGGCGTCGCCCACACCATCGAACACTTGGGATACGTCCAGATCGATCCCCTCACCGTCATCCGGCGGGCTCACCACCATACCCTCTGGTCCCGCCGCCCCGACTACCACCCCGACCTGCTCCATCAGCTCCAGGCCGTGGACCGCCGCGTCTTCGAGTACTGGGCCCATGCCCTCTGCTATCTCCCCATGTCCGACTACCGCTTCTACCTCCCCCGGATGCGCAACTTCGGCCGTCCCACGAAAAACCGCTGGGTCCTCCAGCGCCTGGAGCAGCACGGACACCTCATGCAGCCCGTGATCGAGGTCCTACGCGCTGAAGGCCCCCTGGATGCTCCCGGCATCGCCGCTGCCCTCGGCGATCAGACCGGCCGCACCGCCGTCCGGGATGCCCTGGACCTCCTCTTCTGGAAAGGCGACGTGATGGTCACCGAACGCCGCGATTTCAGGAAGATCTATGACCTTGCGGAACGGATCCTCCCCCCTGGCCTGGATACCTCCCTCCCGGACCAGGATGAACTGGGGCGCTTCCTCGTCCGCCGTGCCCTCGCCGCCCTGGGCCTGGCCACGGAAAAGGAAATCGCCCTCTTCACCCAGCCCGAAACCTCCCGCGATGACCATATGCAGGCCGCCGGACGGGAGACCATCGCCGCTGCACTCCATGAGCTGATCGACGCTGGCGAGGTGGCAGCGATACACATCAAAGGCGAATCCGATATTGATAATTACACCCTGGTGGATTCGCTCGAGCAGGCCGACCGCCTGCCACCCATCCCCCCGCAGGTCACTCTCCTCTCCCCCTTCGACAATCTCATCACTCAGCGCGAACGCATCCGCCGCCTGTGGAACTTCGACTACGTGCTGGAATGCTACATCCCCCCGGCCAAACGCAAGCATGGCTACTTCGTCCTGCCCATCCTGTGGGGTGAGCACTTCGTGGCCCGCCTCGATCCCAAAGCCGACCGCCAACGACGAACCCTGATCATCCGCAGCCTGGCCTTCGAACCGGAATTCACCCGCTTCGATGAATTCCTGCCGCTCCTCGCCGGTAAACTGGCTACCTTCGCCCGCTTTAACCTATGTGATCAGGTGGAATTCGAAAAGGTAAACCCGGCCTCGGCCGGGTCCGCTTTGAAGTCGTTGATGTCAGCGGCTTTAGCCGCCCAATCCCCCGCTTAAGGTGGTTATCGTAGGTTGGTAACTGCTTTTCCCCTGGTCATCGCCAGCGCAGCGGGACGAAATCAATTTCGTTTTTATTTCACTGAGTACTGATCACTGACGACTGACCACTCACCGCGCCATGGACCGCTTGTACAGCGCAATGATCAGAATGGCCATGTAGATGATGCTCAGGAAGCCCTCCACCATCATCGTCACCTTGCTCAGCGCTCCCAGCGGCACGATGTCCCCGAAGCCCACTGTGGTGAACACCACCGCGCTGAAGTAGAACAGGTTTCCCCCCGTCTCCAGGATGTTGCCCACCCCGAATCGCAGCGCCTCGTCCCCGTACTCCACGCCGCCTATGCCGAACAGGATCGCCGAGACGATCATGATCACGAACATGGACGTGATGATCCGGCCGATGCTTTCTCCATACCCTGTGGAGATGTCGGCGATCTTGGACCATAGCCGCCGCGGCGAGAAGCGCGGCAGCATTCTCCGCGACACAGTCATCTCCCGGATGAATACCATGCCCACGTCCCGCGACTGCGACTGCCACTCGAAGGCCGCCCGCAGCAGCCGGTACACGTCCCGGGCTTCGGTCAGCTTGGCCTTCGCCGTCTCCTTGTCGCCTCGCTTCAAGGCCCGGTAGTATTCCTTCTCGTTGACTACCATGAACTCACTGTTCATCTTGATATCACGCAGCCTCGTCCCGTCCAGGTTCGCACCCAATAGGTTGCAGTCCTCTAGGTCGGTGCCGTTGAGGTTGGCCCGCTCCAGGTTGGCCTTCAGCAGCGTGGCCCCCCGAAAATTAGCCCCGTACAGGCTGGACTGGCTCAGATCGGCCCGCGTCAGGTTCGCGCCCGACAGGTCCACACCCATCAGGCGCATGTTCGACAGGTCAACGCCCTCCAGGTCCAGACCGGCCAGCGTGCCCTTCTCCTTAACGATTGCCTCAATCTCTTCCCGGGTGTACTTGGCCATCTTCTTTGGCTTCCTTTCCTCTGATGGAACCACGCGGTTAAACAGCAGTGCCGAAGATAAGAATCCCCCTTGGATTATACAAACGTTTGCCGTTCAAGAATCTCCTTATCCCGCCTCACGATCTGGTAGCCCGCAACATCGAACAGGCATCCTGACGCCTTTTACTGACAACCTTCTCCCCCTGAATACAGTCTCTAGGGTGCAGTGATTATTCTCTTTGCGTACACGATCCATTGCCAGGCAGCTGCCCGGATACCCTTTTCACGGGTAGCCCGTCCCTGCCCGCGGCCGGTTTGGACCAATCAACGGAGTCACCCATGAATATCAGATCTCACCCCACCCTTCTTCTGTGTTTGCTCATCCCGCTTCTCTCGGGATCCCTGGTGGCTAAAGGTGAAACCATCACCGAAACCTTCAAGAACATTAAACGCCTCGACATCGAGACCGTCAGCGGGGATTGTGTAGTGGAGACCGGCAAGGGCAAGCAGGTCACCGTGAAAGTGGACTACGATTATCCCGAGGATTGCTTCGTCCCCGAGTTCGATGAATTCAGCGGCGCACTCCGGGTGCGCGAACGCTTCCGCGGCCACTGGAGCTGCAACGGCTATTCCGAATGGACCATCACCGTCCCCAAGGATATCGACATCGAGTATTCATCCGCCTCCGGCAGCTTCTCCATCCGCGGCACCGAGGGCGACCTCTCCATCGAATCCGCCTCCGGACGCATCGAAATCGAGGACTGTAAGGGTCAGTTCGAACTGGATAATGCCTCCGGACGCATCGAGATTACCGACGCCAGCGGCGACTTCGAAGTCGACAACGCCTCCGGACGCATCCGCCTGAGTAATGTCTCCGGCAAATTCGAACTCGATAACGCCTCCGGGAATATCGATATCAAAGACGCCAGCGGCCGTTTCCACGTCGACAATGCCTCCGGGGATATCGAAGCCGTCGACATTACCATCGAGGATGACAGTGAATTCGATACCGCCTCCGGCGATGTACTCGTGGTCCTGGCCAAAAGCTCCGCGTTCGACCTGGAACTGGACGCCGCCTCCGGTGATGTGGTCCTGGATTACAACGGCAATCCCGTCACCGGCTACTTCGAGTTCACCGCCCGCAAGGACCGCGGACGCATCGTCTCACCCATCAAGTTCGATACCGAAGAGGAGTACGAACCCGGTTGGGGTGACGGCCGGCATCCGGTGATCTATCTGCGCAAGACCTTTACCAGGGGTGATAAGGAACCCGTCATTCTCCTCAGCACCAGCTCCGGCACCGCCGAACTCAAACAGTGACCTGACCACCCCCCGCCACTATCTGAAACTCAAAGGCCCCGGTATCCCCGGGGCCTTTTATTACTGAACAGGTCTTCCGTCCTCCACATCTTCATGAAGAGAGGACCGAACACCATTCATGATCACTGTACGGTAAACGCGTTGGAATACAGTGTATCCGTCCAATCAATGATCTGGGGCTCCCATCTGTAAAAAAGAAGGTAGCAGTATTGGCCCTCGTGCCTAATTTGCCCTATATCACAATAGATGGAATCCGGTTCCAGCGAGATTTCCCCCTGATAACAATAATCTGGACACGGCCAACCCCAACCACCTCCGACCTGTTCCCACTGGCCGCTTGAATAAAGATCAAGCACGGTAATATATCTTCCGCAGCATTGCGAAAAATAAGCCGTCGAGTCCGTCCGGTTCTCAACCGTGAGAATGACCTGGACATCTTGGTCGCTGAGATTGTACTGGGTAGCATCGGTATAGGCGACCAGCTTGTCCAGTGAATTGTCAGTATGCCGGGACGGTGCTCGCTCACATCCTGCGAGGATCAAAAGGACCAGCAGATGTAGTAGGATGCCGAGTTTCAATTCAATACCACCATCTTTGTCGCCTGGTTATTCATACGGATATTGGATCGGGAATGGCCACTAATACCCGAACTCGAACTGGTACAGTATGGCCACCCCGTCCACACGGGGATCATGTAGTTCTACCCGCAGATTCGTCTCGCCTGCCTCTGCCACCGCGAATGTCCAGGTGAATGTGTAGTAGCACATACAGCGGCAGTAGCACGTCTCAGAGGGAACCGCACATGTGTCCCTGACCGCCAGGACCAGGGTATCCCCCATAACCTCGCTTTCCGCCACAAAAGGTGCACAGCAGATGTAGTTCAGACCCAGAAAGATTCTCAACTCATCATCTACTTCATACGTGAGAGTGTCGCGGCCTGGTTCCCCGTATACCTTGTGGTTGAGCTGAGCCCTCGTCTTGGGTAGACTGAACTCCCCGTTGCATCCTCCATACTTTATCTCACTCAATTGGAGCGCTACTGCCTCGG
>CP070656.1:2501702-2542435 GCA_020355065.1 Fidelibacterota bacterium
ACGGCAGAATATTCGCCAGAAACTCGATCTGGCCTACCAAATCCTCCCGGGAGCGACAAACCCGGTACATGATAAAGTTGCCGCTCGTCTGATTTCGGGTAATGGTCAGAGACTTTCGGGCATACTTCTCCGCCTCATCAAGTCGGTCCAGTTGCCAACATGCCTCGGCCACGGCATTGAAAAGGGTTGCGCTCCCTGGACCTTTGAATTCATTTATCTCCAATGCCTGGTGATAAACACGAAGTGCCTGTTCGTGTTCTCCGAGCAGAGCATAGTTCTGCCCAAGAGTATAATGGGCATAGCCGGAGTTCGGTTCTTCCGCAACCATTCGTTCCAGTAAAGTCTGATTACGCTCCAGTTTGATCCGCATCTGTTCCTTGTCCAAAGCATAGACTTGGTGCTCCAAGACTACCAGGGACTTCTTTTCGACCCCCTTGGCAGCTCTCAGACTGGGGTGAACCTGCTCGTGGATCCGGCCGGAAAAACGCAGTTTGGGATGTCTCGAGAAGAGCCGGTGGGATATGGAAAGTGTGTAACTTTTACCATCCGGCTGAATATTTCGGATCTGAACCTGGTAGATTGTCGGTTGCTTGACTGGAATAATTAATTGCTTCAGCGGTCCGACAGAAGCAGAGAGTAAGCGCTCATCCGCATCCAACCACAATATCCAATCACCAACGGCATAGCGCAGGGACTCATTCCGAGCTGCGGCGAAGTCATCCACCCACTTGAAGCGATGTACTTCAGCCCCGAAAGACTCGGCGATCGCTGGGGTTTCATCAGTCGAACCCGTATCTAAAACAATCAATTGGTCGGCTACACCCGTGATACTGGCAAGGCAATCGGGCAACATGGTCGCCTCATTACGGACAATCATACATACCGACAACTTTGCCCGGCTCATTATTTTTCCATGCTCCCCAGGTTTTCACGAAGGATTTTCTGTATGGTCAAAAAGAGCTGCGGTCTCTGATGGTGAACGTATTCCAACAATGGACGCATTTCCTGTCGGTTACGATTAAGAATAGCTTGAATATGGACAACGCTCCGCAGCAGTGCTTCTTCCAACTGATCGGCAGTGATTTCCCAGGCCAGTAGGATCGGCTTATAGAAACCTTCCTCCTGTGCAAGGAAGTACCGTCGATTTTGAAAGAAATGCTCTACAGCATGATACTGGAGGGTGATGGCATCCTCACTCCTACCAACCTCTCTCAGTATGCGGCCAAGCGGAACACTGAAACGACCATTCCCCTCCATTTTGCAGTAGATAGTGAAGAGCGACTCCACGGTCTTCTCAGGATAGTCCTGACCGGCAAGCAAGGTATCACAGAACATACCCATTAAACCGTTGACTGCATCGGGTTCCTGTTGAGGTATTTCCGGTAGCCTGCTTACCACGTTCAATCCTTCTTCCACCGCCGAATGAGCCCGATCCCACTCCTGCAGCTGCCGAGCGGTCTCTGCAAGATAATACCAATACCGCGTAGATTGAGGATTCCTATCCAACTCGCGCTCCAGGCGCACAATAGCATCTCGGAGTTCCCACTCTTCGGGCTCAGGCTCACCCAGGCTGACGATAGCCCCTAGAGTCATAACGTCCGTGGCCTCATCCAGCCCACATCTATCCCGTGCCGCTTCTATGCTGGCCGTGAGTGATGGATAAATGGCATGGTCCCACTGAAGACCTGCATCGGTCCTCATCAGTCGCGTATCGAGGAAATGGTTACCGGGTTCATCAAAGCGAACTACGGGGATATCCAGGGCAATAGATTGGGTGTTGCTTACATAGTCCAATATAGCTCGCGGATCATTAATGCGTAGCACTTCCTGTTGGTTCAGAAAGAGAGCCCAAGCAGATTGAACTTGATCCAGGGCGATATTCAGCAGCGCACTCTCGTCAGGATCAGCGGGGACCTGCAAATAGACAGCATCGTACTCCGAAGCAAGATGCTTTACAGGCTGACCTCCCCCCCCGCCAGCATCTACAATGACTATCTCCTGGGCAAGCTTATTAACGGAATCAAGGGCATTGACCAGGTTGCTGCTGCGATTATGAAGTACAATACAGAGAGCTATGGCCCCTGTGGGAGAACCCTCAGACCGATTCATCACATAATCTTCTTCTCGAGACTACTCAATTCCCCCATCAGTTGGACTTTGGCAAGCCTTTCTCTGAAAAGGTCTCGATCATTCACACGGTAGGATGGCTCGCTGCCTTCCGGATGGAAAGCCTCTAATATCCCTGATTGGGCTAACTCATCAAACACCGCCCCATATGCGCTAAGCGGCTTCTCAAATTTTTGCTGTAAACGCTCCTCTAAGACTTGTGCTGCAAAGTCTTCGACGGCACCCTGCTCTTGGGCCAACTCATCCAGCACCTGCAAGAGCTCAACTTCGTTCGGATCCTTGAAAATAAATTTGTCAGACATTTTTTTAGCATGGCCCACTTCGATCAGATGCCGTTCCTGGCAATAATCGGCAAACTGATAGAGCTTCTCCGGGAATTCGAGCAGGAACACCCGTCCGATGCCTTCCCGCTGTTCACTGGATCCGATTTTTACACTCACCATATTGTTCAGCATCTCATTGACTCTATCTTCGTTCAATCCAAGCAGGAACGCTATGGTAATAACAGACTGATTCCAGGGGAGGAGCACCCTATCGTTGGAGTCAGGCTCTTCCTGCCTAGCCATCAAGGCCAGAAGGTTAACAACCTGTCGACCCGCGCCTCTGGTGAGCAAAATGCTCTGGTTGCGTGTTGCATCCCGCAACCGCTCGACAATGATCGCAAAAAAAGTGCGCAACCAGTTCGGCACTTCCTCCATCCTGTTACGAAACATCTCCCGGCTGATTTCCAGTAGGGTCGAATTAATAGCTGCCGTGGCCGTTGCTGAGCGAGGCTGGTTATCAATGATGGCCATCTCACCGAGAATAGAACCCTTTTCCAGCGTGGCAATAACGGTTTTTTGATCGCCTAAAACCTTGGATATTTCCACCTGGCCTTCCAATACAATGAACATCGTTTGCCCGTGCTCACCATCGCGGAATATTTCCTCACCTTTCTTAAAATAACGTTTCAGACGTTGTTCAAGGGCAGTCATATCACCCCTCCTGCCTCGTATTAACCCAAGTCAAACTGATGGTCGCTCAATCGGCTGCCAGTGATTCAATTTTTCTTTCGACTCTTTGCCAACATTTCCCGGGCCTGTGCGTGATCTGGATTGGCAGCCAAGACAGCTTCTAGATGACGCCTCATGTCCTCCTGACGATCGACTTCTGCGTAGAGCGATGCCAGGATGAAATGAGTCTGCCAGTCGTTGGGATCATCCTGCAGGATTCCCATCAGTAGGCTGATTCCCTCTTCAAACTGTTCCGCCTCCAAGAAGGATTGTCCCAGAAGTCGTCGCGCTTCCAGATCACGTGGATTCGCTTCCAGAACCTTCGCGAGTCGCACTTGGGCGGAATTTAAATCACCCTCGACCATGTCCAGCAGAGCCAGACTCTGCTGCGCGGGGGACCAGTCCCTATTTAAGCTTACAGCCCGCTCATAATGATTCCTAGCTTCACGCAGATTACCACTCAGGTGAGCTATAAGCCCAAAGCCGTGCACTGCTTCCACCTTGGTCGGATCCTCTTCCAGCACTTCCCGGCACAGTTTCGCACCGCCTTCTAGATCACCTTGGTGCACAAGTTCGATAGCTTCTTTGGCCTTCCTATCCAGCACCCGGCTGAGTGGTTCGTCCGTTTCCAGAAGCCAATCAAGGTCGACATCCGGCCACTTGGTGCGAAAAAGCTTCTCGTTCCTCTTCAGGGAAGCACCGTAGTCAATTCGGTTCTCTACGAATGAGCGACTTCCAAAGTGGTGAAGATAGGTGCTTTCATCCACCATAATGGCATATCCCTTCTCACGAGCTCGGAGACAAAAATCATCATCTTCGAAGTTCCCGGATCCGAAATCCTCGTCCAGCCCCCCCAGCTCATCATAGAGCGATTTCCGTGTGAGTATAGCAAAACCGGCAATGCGGCGTCTTGGCGTTACCTTTCCGCGGTTGGCCGTTCGTACCGTTGCGGCAAAGCCAAAGTATTCAGCGTCGCTCTTATAGGGAATGTCCGCCAAACGCTGGCGACCACTTATATAATTGGTAATCGGTCCTACCAAACCAATTCGCTCATCCCGTTCCAGCGCATTCACCAAACTCTCTAGCCAACCATCCCCGACGATTACATCGTTGTTGAGCAGCAGCACATAGGCGCCTCGCGCCGCACTGACTCCCTGATTGTTCCCCGCCGCAAAACCCAGATTGGTCTCATTATCGATTAGCCGGCAGTTGGGATTCGATACCGCGATGCTCCGCAGATAATCCTTTGTACCATCGGTCGATCCGTTATCGACAAAAATGATTTCATGGGGATAATTTGTATGCTGCTGTATTGAATCCACGCAGCGGCGGGTATAATCCACAGCATTGTGGGTAAGAATGATTATCGATACCATCGCGTTGAATCCTAATTCGGGAATGGGTGAAGAACCGGCTAGTATCTGGCTATAGAGCTGGGCAATTTCTCGGGCTCCCACAACGACATTCCTTTGGTTCGTAACGTATTCGTATGCCTGCTCCTGAATCTGGCGCCTCTTCTCAGAATTATCGATAAGATATTTGATCTTCTCATACCATTCGGCTGAATCGGCCCCTTTTACATAGATACCGGTGTGGCCATCAATGACGCTCCCTTGATAAGGCTCAAGATACGAATAAATCCCTGCAGTTCTTTGCGATGCATATTCCAGGAATTTTTCATCGCTTTTCGCCTCATTGAACTGGGTTGCAGCCAGGGGAGCAAGCCCAATATCCAGTGCGGCTTTGTTTAATTTTCTCCCAAATTCCGTCAGGTCCTCTGTACCACCGATGTACTCAATCTCCGGATTTCCCTTATATATACTCGGGATATACCAGAAAAATACTAATGAGACCTCAGTTCGGTATTCAGATCTAATCTCCTCGAGAGCAGGTAGAACCTGCTGAAAGTCAGCCTCATGAGTCCAACCGCCCGCGTATCCTATTCGGCATGGCTTCTGTACCGCTTCTCCGCGCGGTGTTGGGAAGATGCTCGTATCCAAATAATTCTGAATAACGGTGATATTATGATTGTAAGATGTCATTCGTTCTTTTAGACTTCTTGTAGATACGGTCACGTGATCAACTTTTCGAACAAATTCCTCAATACAATGCTGTACCCCTGGCCGATTAAAAAAGTCGAATAGGGGATGAGACTGAGGAATACCTAATAAATCATCGTCGATGTCGTAGACCGTCTTCTTCCCCCTGAGTTGGGCATGACGTAGAATTTCCAGAGTATCAGGGATGTATGTTCTCTGAAATACTAATAGATCCTGATCGTCAAGGCGTGCGAGATCGAAGGTTTGCGGCTTTTCGAGAGTAACTATTTCAGAGGTGAGAATCCCCTCACGCTCCAGCTGTGCTATCGGGCTCAACAGACGGATTGTAGCGACCGCTGATCGATCGTTTACGATTACCATTAATTTCATGGCTGACCCACCATGATCAACATCGCCATTGCTATTTGTCACCCTGGTCCAACAATGAATAACGCTCTAGATGAATCTCGAGGTTGAGCACCCTGAAAACGTGAATTACGATTGATCTTGCGCTAGTGATATCGACGAGGTCGTCGTACAAGATCGGTTTATCGTGGTGAGATAGTTTTTAAAGACTGTGCAGCGACCAGATTCCCAGGCTCTAATTCCAATACGCGCTGGAAAAAGAACCTCGCATCCTCCGCTCGATCCTGCTGCTGGCAAAGTACCCCCAACGCGAGTAGGGCTTCAATGTCTTGGGGCTCTAATTCGATGACTTTCTGATATGCCAGGAGAGAATCAACAATCCGTTCTTGTCGCGCATACAGATCCGCCAGGTTTTTTAAAATAATTACATTATCAGGCGATAGATCGGCAGCTTTTTGAAGGTGCACAAGTGCATCCTCTTCTTTACCCTGGCGGTAGCAAATCGATCCCAAATCATTGTATGCCTGCGCCATTTGGGGATCATAGCTCAATGCTACTTCCAGGGCTGCCTCTGCGCCAGTCAGATTCCCATCAAGTACCAACGTTTGTGCGTAAGTCCTTATCACCTCAGCTTGCTCGGGGAATGATCCTAATAATTGTTCAGCGGCTCGACGGGCCTCATTTGACCTCTCTTGGTTCATTAACATTCTGATTCTATTGATCTTCTCATCCAGGTCGGGAACTCTGTGCGCTTGAAGATCTAACTTTTCCTGAAGTATTCGATACTGTTCTTTTTGAAGCTTGAGCGCTTTTCGTGTGTACGCCAACTCCATTTCAGTACCCACACGTACATTTGACTGTTCTTCAGAGTGTTGTCGGTACTCCAGTACAAATTCGGGTACCAAAACGGCATCCCACCCCTTAGATAACATTCCATAGAATAGGTTGTGGTCTTCATGACCCTCTGATTGTTGATAGCCACCCACCTGGTCATAGGCCTCTCGCCGGTACATGGACGAACCGTGCATGATATTCACAGTTTTCAGGCGTCCCAACATGGCACGATCGTACTCGGGGAACCGCCAGAAAAACATGGAAGGAAAATCAGGCACCGGGTCTGCTTTTATTTTGCGCGCGATGACTTCTGCGCGCGGCCCAAAAAGTGTACAGTAGGTGTACGCAATAGCCGCGCCTGGATTAGTATCGAGAGCATGTTTGCACTTCTCGATATAATCACTCCGAAAACGATTGTCTGCACCAAGAAAACAGATATAATCACCGCTGGTTAGCGACACCGCTTTCTTGAAATTCTCAATGATTCCCAAATTCTTCTCATTCTGAACGATCCGGAGATGATCCTCATAGCGCTTCGCTATCTCGATTGAATCATCAGTCGAACAATCATCAATAAATAGAATCTCGTCCGGCTGAACCGTCTGTCTCAGCACGGATTCAACCGCCTCAGCTAGATAGGCAGCATAATTGTAATTCGCAATGATCAGCGAGGTGGTGGAGTGTGAAAATGAGGTTTGATTGGTTACGATAATCCGATTATACTGATAACGGTCGTAATCATTGCCGTTTACACACGAAAGGGCCCCGGCAAATTGTTCCTTGGTGATGGAAATAAGATCCTCATCATGGTTACCGTACGGGTAACCGAACCAGTTGAATCCCTTCCCGTCAAGACGGCGGATTTCTTCCGGAACTTGCAGCTCCTTCTCGAGCGTCGACGGGTCGGATTCCTTGGTTAGGTCAATATGTGATAGACTATGCCATTGCAGCCGCCCACCGTTTCTAACCAGCTCTCCCAACTGTTCCGAATCTGCAAAGCGCGCGGGAGGCTCAACTTTCTGGTCAAAGATGTTCTCTTTGCCTATTGTGTCACCGACTACAAACAATTCAAAAGGATAGTTAAAAGATTTCAATATCGGCAGGGCGTACCGATACACATTCTCATACACACCATCGAAAGTGATCACTACCTGCTTCTCGTCGTTGGGATCATAGTCATCCAGGTAGACGACTGTACGATCCCGAAGCTCATTCATCTGTCGCCAGAATTGATTCGCATTGACCCACCATTCTGTCGGAGACTCAAGAAAGACTTTATGGTACAGGAGGATCATTTCAGGTATACTTCAAGGATGTGTGAGAACTCTCGGTAGGAATAATACTCACGGTGAAGTGTGACATAGGGAAACCTGAAACGGCACCATTCATCAATATGGCAGCTGACCAGATGCCCACCTGGTTCAAGAAGATCATTAATAATCGTGAAGGCCAGCATGTCTCCCTCGGCAATATACTGCTGATACAGAACTCCGGTCAGGATGATCAAATCGAATGAGAGGTCCCAACCTAGATCTGGCAAGTCAAAAAGAGAAACCGCTTCAAAACTGATATGCGATAGGCCTTCGCATTTTTCCCGTGCCTGCCGTATCGCGTTTTCGGAGATATCAATCCCAAAAACTTTCTCGCCAGGGAGCCTACTGGTGATGAAGCCATCTCCACATCCAATATCAAGTATCTTCCGATAGGATTTCTTGGGTAGAAGAGAGAGTAACAACGCCCGACGGTGTTGGTCACTGGGATGATCTTCATATCCCCAAGGATCCGTCTTCTCGAACCACTTCTCGATTTCTTCCAAGGATTGAAGCACACTTCTTATCATGGTCACCTTGTTACATGTGAATGCAATGGAGTTAAGCCAAACTTTTCGGACACTGACTAAGGAGGTCCGGATCCAAGAGTATCACCACCTTCCGTCAGTGGTTATCAGGATGGCTTTGAGCCTGATTTTCTTTTAGATGGTCGCACCTCTCCTGAAGCTAGACCTGTTCTACGCAATCCCTCTGGGGCACTTTCCAAGAGTATCCTTACATTCTCTCTCCCCTTCACTGCCGCAAGATTTTCCTCCCGGATACGAAGGTAGACCTCCTCGCGATGCACAGGCAGTTGGGGCGGTGCCGTGATCCCGATCTTCACGTAGCTGCCTTTGCACTCTAAGACCTTGAGTAGAATACCCTCCCCCACTCTGATACTCTGACCGGATTTTCTAGTTAATACTAGCATGGCACTCAAACTTCCCCAGTGGAAGGCACCAGATCGGCTAACGGAACATCTACCCTTAGATCCTCCCGATCAAGGATCAACTGATAACCTTGCATGGTCTTGGTACTGATAATCACCGGCGCTTTGGTGTTGACCGTGATCGTACCATCCTCCGGCTCTATCCGTAAAACATAATAGGGTAAAATCTCGTCCTGGGAGGGATTATCCAAGAGACCCAGATGCTTGTCGCCAAGGTGTGAGAACACAGACGTCTTCAGCAGCAGGCAGCTGATGACCGGCAAGGCTACATCGGGATCTCTCAGCGAGCGAAGCCAGAGGAATGGCCTGAGCTCCGCCTTGCTTTCCAGTACAAACTGCTTGTGCTCTTCGAAACCCGGTAGGCCGGAGGGAAACTCCAGTGGTCCGGAAGACTCCGTGCCCTCAGGTTGGGAGGCTTGTTCCTTGGATTTCTTCGGCACGCCTACTGCAGGTGATTCAGGATACTAATGCTCATCATGCGAGTGCTGGATTCCAGCGCAGCACGATAACCTAATTCTTTGGCGTTAAATTGCAAAATTGCCTCGGCTAAGTCCACATCTTCCTCTTGGCTGATGTAGGCCTCCAAATTCACCGCCGCTATCTCTAAATTGCCCCTTGTAAGTTCCAGTTTCCGCTGCATGGACCCTGCCCGGGTCATCGTATTTAACAACACTGGGTCGGCCGTGTCTATCTGGGCTAAGGCAGCATCGATGGCCGATCCGTCACTTGCATCCAAGGCATCGCGGAGAGCGATGGCGGCTGCGAAGATATCTTCGAACTCCGATCCAATGGTATTGATCTGAAGATAAGTATCCTCACCCACTTTCCTGGAAATCTCACCATCATTGCCATCGTACGTGACCGTGGTACCATCATAGGTAAACGGATCGGTATCTTTGGTAATCGTTCCGCCGAAAACATATTTTCCCATGAACTTGGTGTTGCCCATCAGTACCATCTCTTCGATCAGGGCTTCTACGTATTCCACGACCTGTTCCCGGGATTGAGGCGCCGCATCGCTCCGGGTCTGCTGTCCTAGTTCTCGAATCTGCTGCAGCGCTTCATACATCACGTCCAGCGATTCGGTCCCCACTCTGATCCAGGCAATGCCGTCTTCGATATTACTCAGATACTGCTCATTCTTTGCCAGCAGACTCCGGAACCGACCTGCTCGCTCGAACCGTACCGGGTCATCAGACGACCGTGCGACCTCCTTGTTGGTGCTCAACTGCTTCTGGACAGAGGATAAACCCTCACCAGAATCCATTAAGTAATCTATGATCTGATCCTTGATCATTGAGTTGGTAACGCGCATAATATCAAACCCCTACTTGATCTAAATCATCTGCAGTAATGTTCGCGTGAGTTCGTCGGCCGTGGCCACCAACCTCGAAGCGGCCGTAAAGGCCTGCTCAAGTTGGACCATCCGGGTCATCTCTTCTTCCATGCTGACCCCCGAGATGGACTGGCGCTGCATGTCCAAATGATCGACGATCTTGGTCTGATTCGTCATCAGAAAATCGGTTTCCTGAATTCGATTGCCAAGAGTGCTCACCAGGGAGCGATAGTACTCTCCTATGGTCTGATTCCCAATGACCTCAGCATCCGCCAGATCTGCGACGGCTTTGGCAACGTTTCCATTTCCGGATTCCCCCGGGGCATCGCTGGTAGCGATCAACTCGACGTTCGCCACAATGGAGCCGTTCACGGCAATCGAGCCGGCTCCCTCTGTTGTGGCGGCAAAGAAGTCCAACCCGGTGGTACCGTCAAGATTATAACCGGAGCGGTGAAGTGTATTCACTTCTTGTACCAGATCTATTGCCAGCGCATCCAGCCGATCGAGTAAATCAGGAATGTCATAATTGTGAACCGACAGTAAAGCTCCCATCTCTCCCGACGTCACGGATATTTCTCGATCCGTCCCCCCAATAATGGCGGTAATCTGGGAGATTCCCTCTTCCGTCTCCGTTTCTTCCACGTCTATTTCGTATGCGGTTTTACCCGACACAATCATCAGACCGGAAATGTAAACCGAGACACTATTGCCATCGCGACGGATATCGACGTTGGCCAGCTCCGATAGACGATCAACAAGACGATCCCGTTGATCCTCGAGATCGAGATTATTACCGGGATTGATTTTATTCAACTCCGCGATCTGCGCAGCCAGATCATTGATCTCACTTACCCGTGCGTTGATCTCATCACTGATGGTTGACTGGAACGCCAGAAACTCCCGATTCACTCGGTTGAAACTCAAGGCCAGGGTCTGCGCCCGGTCCCGCACAATGGTGCGGGCAACCGTGCTTTCCGGATCGTTCGCCAGACTGTTCCATGCCTCCCAGAAGTCCTCCAGCATCGTTGCCAGGCCGGAATCGTTGCTCGCCGGAAGAACCCCCTCAATCTGCCTCAGGAGCGAATCCTCGGTTTCATATTGGGACTGCAGCGAGGTCTGACTCCAGAATTGGCGGTCAACAAAATCCTCCCGTATGCGGCGCAGGGTATCGCCGTTGATGGCGCTGCCCATACTGAATCCCGAAAGAATCTCCGGCAGCACTGGATTGACATCCAGGCGCTCCCGGCTGTAACCACGGGTGTTGACGTTGGATATGTTCTTACCCGTGATCTGAATCCCAAACTGGGAGAGCAACATGCCCTGCTTGCCGATTTCCGAGAGATGGCTGAGTCCCGCCACGCTAAATTCTCCCCTCTATAAGACTGGAGCCCGAAGGGCCTTCATCACCACGGCCTTCCGCCGAATACACCGGAAACTGCTCCGAAGATTTCACCAGCTCTCGGGCCGCTTCGCGGACGAATTTGATGGAATAATCCAGTAAGTAACGATTTTCTTCGTTGGTTAACATTACTTCTTGTACAATCTGCTGGAGACTACGGTGGATATTGGACAACCGTTCGGCATAGGTAGTCTCCACAACTCCGATCAACTGCGTCAGGGTGCGGATTTGTTCATCCTTACCCAAGGCATCGCTGATCTCCTTAATAGAGGCCTCCCTGTCTTCCGCCACGCTTTCGGATTGCTTCAGGATGGCCTGCTCCTGCATCACAGCCTCTTTGAGGCCTTCCAATTTGCCCTCAATGATACTGGATTGCTTTTTGCGGAGTACGAGGAGTAGCTCGTTATACATCCGCATTTCCTGGGATAATATCGTCACGAGTCTGGCGATCAGACGTTCAGCGACTGGTTGATTCGACATCGTTTTCCTTTCCCACGGGACGAGTGAGTAGTTCTTGTAAGGATGTGCCACTCTCATTCTCGGAGGGGTCCTGCGGTTGTTTAGCCTGCAGATCCCGGTAGAGCAGTTCCGCTAGGCCGATACCGCCACCTTCACTGAGTGCCGATCCCATGACCTGATTGAACATCATATCAGGCAAACCGCTGCCCGATAACGTACCTTGAGGCAACGTTCTTTCCATGCTCTTCACCAGATAGCCCATAAACAACGATTCGAAATTCTGGCATGCTTTCCAGAGCTTCTTATCCGCTTTCGGACTCCCCGATACCACCCTTTGGACCGGCGTGTCCTGCGGTTTGACGGGCTGCTGTTCTGTTGCTTTAATTTCCATCTCTTCCCGACTACATGATAATGAGCTTGGCATTCAGAGCACCCGCTTCTTTGATCGCTTGAAAGACGGCAATCACATCACGCGGTTTGAAACCCATATCGTTGAGTGCCGCCGACAATTCCGAGACCGTGGCTGCCGAGAGTACCGAAGCCTCGCCGGGTTGTTCAGACACCGTCGTACGGGTTATGGGAATGGTCACGGTCTGACCGGTGCTGAAGGCCGAAGGTTGCGCCACATAGGGCGCCGTCGTGGTATGAATCTGGAGAGAACCATGGGAGACCAGCACTGCTCCAATGGTTACATTACCTCCAGCTACCACCGTTCCAGTCCGCTCATTGATGACCACCCGGGCCTCAATATCCTTCACGACCTGAAGCGTCTCAATACTGGCCACAAACTGAACCAATTCGTAAGGTAAACTCAGTCCGGGCGGATATGAAATCTGCACAATGCTGGGATCCACAGCCTGGGCCAGGGGCTGGACACTGGGAACAAATGCGTTCACCGCTTCCGCGATGCGTGACGCCGTAGTATAATTAGGCTCTTTTAAGAGCAGCTCCACCGGTCGATCCGGTTGAAGACCTATTTCCGCGATGGCGCGCTCCAGGGTTGCACCCTCTGGTACCCGGCCCACCAGAGCATAATTCTGACGTAGCCGCTCACCGCCCAGAGTCGTCACGTTGAATCCACCCACCGACACTGGACCTTGGGCCAGTCCGTAGTACTCGCCCTCGGCGCTGCGTAGGGGCGCCATGAGCAGCACACCATTCTCCAAGCTGGTGGCATCCCCTAGCGATGAGACATTGACATCGAACCTGGCCCCCGGTTTACCGAATGGTGGGGTCATGGCCGTTACCATGACAGCCGCTGCGTTCCTGGTCCGCAAGTGCTGGCTATCTACCGTCAGCCCAAACTCCTCCAGCATGTTGGCGATACTCTGCACTGTAAAGACTGTTCCGCGATGACCGATCGCTCGATCCCCCGTTCCATTCAGGCCCACAACCAGTCCATAGCCCACCAGGGAGACCTGCTGGATATTCCGATAGGTGGTCACATCCTTGATGCGACTCACACCTTGAGCCAACAGTTGCTGACTAAACAGGACTACACTTATAGCCAGATAAAGATATCGTCTCATTAGAATGACAAGCTCCTGATAATCGTGAGCGCACTAACACCACCCACATAACCGATGATGGCCAGGCCGGCTCCGCCCATGATGATATTCGCCAATCGCGAGAATGTCCCTCTCTGGACTAGTTTCCCTGTGACACCGGCCTTGCTGTAGTAAAGTCTGGAATCAGCAATATTGTAAGACAACACCGTGTTATCCGAACGAATATCCCTTGGCCGGATGGTTCCCTTCACCGTCATGAGATTCCGCTCACCGTTGACATTGATCACCTTTGTTCCGGTAATCTTATACATGCCGTTGTCGGTCACTTCCGTAATCACAGCCGTGATTCGGCCGGTCAACAGGTCTTTTTGCGCAGTGCCCTCACGGGAATTGGAATCCGTCTTAAGATTGGACTGCAGCCCGAATACGGGCAGGAATTGAAGCAGGTTGCCCTGTACATCACCCTGGGCGTTTACCGAATTGTCGTCGAATTTCTGCACCTGCGACGAATGGCTGGCATTGGACGTTTCCATAACCAGAATGGTCACGACGTCGCCGGTACCGCGGGCCTTATGATCCGCGTAAAGCGATAAAGGTGCATCCTGACTTCTGACCACAGAACTAGACATCAGAAAGATCGCCAGTATGAGCGGTCTATGAAAGCGAATGAATGCAAAATCTGTCATGCTATTACTCCACAACAACGATCCCCGGTGAGACCAAACGAGCGTAGAGCCTCTTCCCTGTGGCAGTTGCCACGACGGGGATCAAATCACCAATACTGCCTTCTCTCCGGACTTTGCCCGGACTCATTAAAGTGAAATTTTCCCGACGGAAATGAATCATGACCTGCTCGCCGCGTTGTACGACGGGTACTTCCTCGAATTGGTGAAACTGCAGCAGCTGGTTCTGTGCCAGACTGGCGCTCAGTTGGTACCCTTCAGGTAAGCAATCCGCGACGAAGTAATCCTGTTCGCGATGGGACACCCGAATTTGCTTGCGAATAAAATTTGTGGGGTCCAGTTGACTGCCCCGTTTTAAAGGAAAGCGGGCCGCCCACCCGTTTATGACTGCCACACATTCTACGGTGAGATTAACCTTAACAGGTTTTCCTTGTGCCGGGGTGATCTCCAAAGGGATGACGTACCTTCCTGCGGCTTCCCGCGGTAGAAATCGCCGTATAGGTCGAACAGTGGCCGGTTGGCTAATCCCATCAATGTTCGGAGGCAGATGGATAGCAACCACTTCGCCAGTCAGGTTGGCCTGTCCAAATCCCTGCTGCACGTGCTGCCGGACCGCTTGCTCCAATTGACCACGTATCTCCTGCGCCACGGGTGAGTCTTCTGCCTGCAGAACACTCCCCGCGGCGCACACCAGCGCAACCAAAATAATCCTTGTGCACACCCGAGCGGGGATCCAGCTGTCAACGGGCACTTGCATTATCGTCGAATGTTATTGGCCACTGCTAACATTTCGTCAGCAGACTTAACGGCTTTGGAATTGATTTCATATGCCCGTTGGGCAACGATCATGTTGATCATCTCCTGCACTACATCAACATTGGACTTTTCCAGGAAACCCTGGAGTACAGATCCAAATCCCTCATCACCGGCAAATCCTATGGTGGGCGGTCCGGATGCTACGGTTTCCTCATACAGGTTGCCACCCACGGCATTCAGGCCACCGGGATTGACAAACTTGACTAACTCCAGTTGCCCGATCTCTTCCGGTTCGGACTCTCCCGCCAGTATGACGGAGAGAATGCCGTCCTGACCGATGTTGATACTCTCAGTGTCGGGAGGAAGACTGATTTCCGAACCTAGTCGCAGACCGGTTGAAGTCACAATATAGCCGTCCGCATTAATACGGAAGGCACCGTCCCTAGTATAGGCGTACGTGCCATCAGGCCGCATGACCTGGAAAAAGCCATCACCGTCAATCGCCAAGTCCAAGGGATTGTTGGTATCTGTGATGGTTCCCTGCGCAAACGTTCTGAATGTGGAAACAGCGCGATTACCATGCCCCACCTGGATTTCAGTGGGTTTCTCCTGACCAAGACCTCCTTCCCCTGCCCCGGACACAATCGTTTCATACAGAATATCCTGAAATTCGACGCTGCTGCGTTTGAAGCCGGTGGTATTAACGTTGGCCAGATTATTGGCAATGACATCCAGCGTGAGTTGCTGGGCTGCCATTCCCAATGCTGCTGTCCGTAATGAACGAATCATGCCTCCTCCTTAACGGTAATCTCCGAGCTGAGTGGCCCTGCCAAGCACCTCGTCCATAGCCCGGGCCACACGCTGAGTGGATTCGAAATTCCGCTGCAATTCAATCATCTTAACCATTTCCGAGACCGGTTGTACATTGGACCCTTCCAACACCCCTTGGCGCACATCGTACTGTTCCGGTTCCAACTGGGTGACCAAAGTATCATTGGCAACGCGATAGAGGTTGGAACCGATTTTTTCCATAGCACGCAGATCGCCGATATTGGCCACCGCCAGGTGATCGATGAGTATCTTATCCACGTACACCTCACCTAGACGTGTAATCTGAACATCGCCGGCAACGCCATTACTTGATAGCACCGATAAGGGACCCTTCTCACCAATGAGAAGATGTCCCTGAGCGGTTTGAATAAAGCCTTGATCATTCACGGTGAAATGGCCGGTTCGGGTAAAGGCGGGACCAGCCTGGGTCTCCACAACAAAAAAACCACGTGACGCCAGGGCCAAGTCCAGCGGATTATCGGTCTGGTGAAGCTCTCCCTGGGCAAAGTCGGTGTACTTTTGGGCGCCGACATCATTCAGGGATTCAATGAACCAGTCTGTGAAACTGGCATCACGCTTAAATCCGGTGGTCCCGATATTGGCCAAGTTATTGGCAACAATATCGGTCCCGAAAAGATTGCGGGTCATATTCCTGGCAACTCGGGTCAGGTCAAATTCCATGATTTTCCCTCTAACATGTCTTACTGGAGACCATAGGTTCAAATGCCGTGCCAAAGGGGGATGACTACGGGAAGTAATCAGCCCGGACTTCTATTTCCTCGACGGAGGGGCAGCCATTAGAGGGGAACTCAATGACTGGCGAAAACAAAGGAACTATAACTGCTGGATAAGGATGAAAGGACGTCGCTGTAGCGGGTGGGAAAATATTCCCCCCAGGGACGAAAAGGGCTAATTGAGCTTGAGCATTTTCACGCCCTCTAAGTACTCTTCAGTCTCGTATGTCTGCAGATTCTCGAGCTTCTTGGTCAGCTCCTGAATCCGGTCGGCAGCCTCACGCATTTTGGTGATCGTGTCGGCAACATCAGGATGGTCATCTCCACACTGCTTCATCAACACATCCAGAAAACTCAGAATAATTGTCAGAGGATTGTTGATCTCATGATTCACCCTGACAACGAGTTGTCCCATGGCGGCCAGTCGCTCTTTTTCAACTAGGGCATTCTGGGTTTCCTGCAGCTCCTGGATGGCGGATTCAAGTAGTTTGTTCTTCTCATGGAGTTCTGCCCGGAGCCGGAGCTGTTCCACGATCAATGAAACCTGGGTTCCTAATTGTTGCAGATCCGGTTTGTGCTCAGGTTTATAAAAACCCGATTCCCGATGCCCCAGATTGAGGACTCCCTCCAGTGCATCACCTGCCCACAGCGGTATGGAGATCAACGACTTAAAGTCATGTCTACTATTCCCACCGCTCATTGTCGACAGGATGATTGGCTCTCTCTGTGAAGCCACCCAACCGCTGAGGCCGCCGCCACGGGTGAACGACACGTCCGAAGCCAGATTCACCACTTGAGACCCGCGGCTCTCGGCTACATTCAGCGCTTCGGTGTCCGGATCAATTACAAACAGGGTCGCGGCATCATACTCAATGACTTCATCGAGTATATTAAAAACTGCCGAGTAGGTCTCTTCGTCGGAGAGACTCTGCTGGAGTATCGCTCCTATCTTTTGGAGAAATTCAAGGCTGATCATGGCAGCTGATGGTTGGCAAGCGAGGCTAGGACGATCTGGTCAATCCAGTCGAAGATTTCTTCCCACCCATCGCAGCCAGTAGACTCGCCTCGTCATAGCTAAGTGAACCATTCAGCGTCATGAGCGCCCGTACTTGCGCATCAGAAATGGATGATTGGTGCACTCCACCCGATGGTGCCTCCCCTGGGGCTACTTGAGGAGAAGCAGAGTGGTCCGATGCGGACCTGCGACGCTGAATGAACCAAACCAGGGGAATGCCTGCTAAAAGCAGGATACCGGAGAGACTGCCGGCCCATACGACCGCACGACGAACTGCTCTGCGGTACGGAGCCATCTCCTTGGCAAGGGTGCGTGGAATCTTCATTTGAGACGTTCCGGCTGCTTCGGCTGGCGGGGCCGGCGGAGTGGCCGGGGTGATATCCGGCTGAAAACGGCCATTCGGCCATAAGGCAGATATGGTCTCCTCCCGAAAATAGCTCTCTCTGGGAAGTGGATGTGTGTAGAAATCGATCACATAAAGGTCCGCGTCCATCACCTTGTACCTGACGAAATCCCAGAACCGGGTGCCGGTCAACTTGATGGACATTATGTTCTTCCTCGGAAACTCGACGCGAATGGCCACCGGGACCAAGTACCCTTTCTCGTAGGCACGCCTGCCCACATAGGTCTGTTCATCCACACTGTAAATGGTAACCTCTGCTTGCCCAAGGCTGTCCAGCTTAACCCGCACGCGCCTTTCGCCAACACCATCGATCAGCAGCCGACGCAGACTTTCTTCTTCGGCCGAAAAGATCGCCAGATAGCCCTGGTTAGCCCCGCGTAAAATACCTGCTCCTAGGCAGAGAAAAAGGGCTGGGACAAGGACCTTAAATAAGAATATCGATCTGGTGTTCACTGGATGCACTATCTTCTTCGTCGGCTGAATCCTCATCCTGCTCTGCCGCCTCATCGGCGAGCTCCGGATGGCTGGATAACTCGACCTTGTCTTTCCGCTTCCGCCGTTTCCGGTCCCGGTCCTCCTCTTCACTGGATTTCCTGCGCTCCAGTTTCTGCTCCTCAATCTTCACCGTTTCAGGTTTGATCGACTCAACCTGCTGCGCATCCGGCTGAACCGGAGGCTGTATGTTCAGATTCGGATCAAGGGTTTCAATCATTGCAGTTTGACACGCAACTGGTCAAGGGACTTGCTCATGATTTGAGATACACGAGACTCGGATATGTTCAAGATCTGACCAATTTCCACGAGCGTGAGGTTCTCATAGTAATAGAGAGCTAATATCAATCGCTCCCGCTCAGGCATTTCTTTAAGCAAGTTGACAAGCCGCGCTTTCAGATTATCTATCATGTACGCATTCTCCGGATCTTCAGACTCCGTATCAGCCAGGAGGTCAATCTGCCGCGAAGTATTATCCTGCTCTCCTGAGATCGGATCTTCAAGTGAGAAGGTCGCATAACTTAATTGCCCCGCCACCATCAGGTCTGAATATTCACTCTGGGTAATATCTGCCGCTTCACAAATCTCCTCGGCAGATGGCTCCCGACTAAGTTCCTGAGACAATTTCTCGGTTATCTTCTGTACTAGCATCAGACGTTCCAGTTTCGTTCGACTCAAGATTCGAACCTGTCGGATGGCGTCAATTACCGCACCATAGATGCGCTTATAGGCAAACGTCTTAAATTTAACCTGTCGGCTCTCGTCAAACCGATCAATGGCCTCCAAGAGCCCGTGAATCGCACTCTGTTCTAAATCCTCTCGGGTTATAACATCAGTGACCGGGAGCGGAATACGGTTGACCACATAATAGACCAGGGGTAGAAACTCCCTGACCGCCCGTTCCTTGAGAATCGGATCCTTCGTAGCGCAATACTCGCTGAGGAGTGCCTCGCCGCTAAGTTCCTTCTGCTTCGCTGCTTGTGCTTTCATTCTCTGTTGCCGATTCAGTCAGATCCGTTGGTGGCTCCTCTTCCTGCACTTTGGACCGCATCCCCAGACGGAGAATATTCCCGGCCACGATCAGAAGGATCAGGACAGCGACCAGGACGAAACCACTGCGGTAGAGTGCCGTAAGTAGAGGATACCCTCGAACGAGCAAGATCGCCAAAGTCCCCAATCCAATGATAAGTGCGAGCTGATAAATAACTGTTTGCATACTAAAGTGATTCCACCTCCTTACGGCTAACACGAAGCCGATCAAAGATGTTCGACCGGTATTCGATCTCCTTAGGGGGTAGCTTCAATAATCGATGGCAGACAAGCTGCAGGTTATGTGCTGCCTGACTCCTCGGATATTCCACTACAAAGGGCCGCTGCCGGATGATCGCCTGACCAACCGCGGTATCCTCTATAATAGACCCCCCATAATATAGGTTAGTCTTGAGGAATTTTTGAGTAATCAAATTTAGTTTTTTATGCAGCTCCAGGCCATCTTCCAACGATCTCAGTCGATTCGGAATAAGGACCAGGGGTATATCCGCAGACTTGCTCCGTATAACCTTGATCATGGCATACACATCCGAGATGGAAGCGGGCTCGGGAGTGATGATCAAAATAACTTTATCTGCACCTAGAGCCATGGTCAATACCGTCGGGGAAATGCCCGCTCCAGTATCTACGATCAGGTAATCATAGCGAGCCTGAATGGACGCGAAGGAATCTGCCAATACCTTGAGCATCTGTGAGTCCGCCTCCAGTAGGTTCAAATCACCCGAGGTAGCCGGGAGTATATCTATACCGGAGGGATGGTGCATAATGATCTGCTCCAACGATCGGCTGCCGTCCATGAGCTCGGATACCGTATAGCGGGGAGTCGCCCCGATAACCACATCCAGCTTGCCCAGATGCAGGTCCGCATCCATCAGGAGGACACGCTGACGGCGGTGACGTAGCAAAATTCCTAGGTTCACCGCAAAATTGGTCTTGCCGACACCTCCCTTCCCACTGGTCACCGTAATGATCTCGGGTAGTACTTCCCTCTGAGGAGCAGCACGCTGCTTGGTGGGAGTGGTCTGCCTTACTTTTGGTGCTGGACTGGTCACGATCATATGTTCTCCGCAGCCAAAGGTAAGCGATTAATCACCGCAGGTGGTATTCGTATTGACAGGCTCTGAGGAACCGCCTGACCGGTCGTAACATACTTCATCGGCAATTCAGGATCATCCGCCAGAGCCAGCACTTTGCCGGGCTTGCTGGTCTCGTCCAGTTTCGTCACGACCAAACCTGATGGATGGATCCCCTGGTACAGTCCTTTAAAGAGCCATAACTCCTCCAACGCCATATTGGCGCTGAGCACAAGGAGGGTTTCGGTAGGCCGCAGCACCGCCAGTTGGGTCTGTAAATCTGGCAGGCTGCCCTTAGAGAGCGGACTGCGACCAGGGGTATCCATCAAGATCACATCGCACTTGGCCAGGTTCACAAGGGCACGGGGAATGTCGTCCACTTGCCTGGCCTCGATAATTGGTATCGAAAGTATATCGCCCAGGGATTTGAGACCGGCGTTGGCACCAGCTCGGAATATGTCCGTGGATATGATACCCACACGCCGATCCCGGTACACATCCGGGTGCGAAGCCATTTTAATGATCAAAGACGTCTTTCCGGCACCGGATGGCCCCACCACGGCAATGACTTCCCTCTTGGATCGCGGCCGTTTCCTCGGTACGGAATAGAAAAGGTACGAAATCTGGCGCTTCAGCTCCGCCAACGCCTCATCCCGGATTACAGCACTATGGTCCCCCATGCCGATCAATTGCTCCTCTGTCCGCGTCACTAGTAATTCAGCTACGTTATCCGGTACACCTGCTTCGGTTAACGTGTTGAAACAGAAATCAAACGGCTCAAGGAACGGACAGCTGCGCACAGCGCGGAGCTGAGCTTTCACACTGCGCAACTGCTGGCGGAGAAGGAAAAGCTCAGCCATATCCTCCTGCTGCTGGGAGGTGAGAGATCCGTTCCGTCTCGATTTCATATCGTCAGACCTCGACAGCCGCCCGTGGGAAGATCCATTCATACGACCGGTGTCGTTCCCTGAGCGTGGATTCACACCTACTCGTAGGATCACCTGTTGACTATTGCCTTTCGAGGCGTTGCTCCGATCATCACGACGCAAATCCAGGATCATGATATCTTCCCCAAGCTCGCGCTTGGCCAGTGCCAGAGCTTCACGCTCACTCGATCCGGTATAGGTTTTAAACAGCACCCGGATACCTCACTGTGCCCACCGATCTCAATTGCACCGTGGGGGATAATTCGGAAAACGACAGTATAGCCACGTTGGGCAGAACGGGTTCCGTAAACTGGCGCACACTCCGGCGAATGGACGGAGATACCAGCAAAGCGGGCCGGCCGCCTCCCCGGACTATCTGCTCCACCTGTTCACTGATCGATGTAAGTACATCCTTCACCTGATCGGGCGTTAGGTCCAGGTTTCCTAAGTACGCCTCTCCTTTCTTCGTGGCCTGAATAATGTGATCTTCTAGCCGGGGATCCAGCGTGGCGACCGGAATGGGCTTATCATCCGTCTTGAATAGATCCGTGATCGTGTCGGCCATTGCGCTACGTACGTATTCGGTCAACATGTCAGCGTCTTTGGTGATGTGGGCATAATCCGCCATGGTTTCCAGGATCGTGACCAGATTGCGAATCGGTATCCCTTCACCAAGCAGATTACGGAACACCTGCTGGACGACACCCAACGGCAATAAGTCAGGTGTGAGTCCTTCCACAACAGCCGCTTTCTCCTCTTTCAGATCATCCAGCATTTTCTGTACTTCCTGGCGATCCAAAAGCTTGTAGGCATTGGATTTGAGCACTTCCATCAGGTGCGTGGCAATCACAACCTGTGGCTCAACGACCGTGTATCCGGCAGCCTCCGCCTTGGCCTTCTGTTCCTCGGAAACCCAGAGCGCGGATAGGTTGAAGGTCGGTTCTACGGTCTCAATACCGACCAAGCCGGCCTCCGGATCAGGATTCAATACCAGGTAGTAACCCACCATCACATCGCCGCGGGCTACCGTGATGCCGTGCACCTTGAATAAATACTCATTTGCGCCTAGGTTAATATTGTCGCGGAGACGAATGGGTGGAATGACCACTCCCATCTCCAACGCAATTGTTTTCCGAATGGAGGAGATACGGTTGAGTAGATCTCCACCCTGATTGGCATCCACTAGGCTGATAAGCCCGTAGCCGATTTCGATCTCAAATGGATCGGGATGTAGAAAAGCTTCTATCCGTTCTTCCGGAACCTCAACTCTCGCTTCCTCGGCCTCGATCAGTTTCTTGGCCTCGGTAATCTTCGACCGCACTTTCAGAAATCCCATCCCCACCAAACCCAGCGCCAGGAGGAAGAAAGGCCAGAAGGGCATGGCAGGTATAAAGCCCACCAGCGCCAACGCTCCACCGGCAACGAACAGTGCCCGCGGCTGATCCGAAATTTGGGCGGCGACATCACCCGCTAAATCATGTTCCGTCGTGGAGCGAGTAACAATGATTCCGGCCGCCGTGGATACGATGAGCGCGGGAATCTGAGCAACCAGGCCATCACCCACGGTTAACAGGGTATACTTGCGAGCCGCGTCACCCAGCTCCATACCCAGCTGGAGAGTCCCGATGACCAATCCGCCAATGATGTTGATACCTGTGATCAGCAGCGCCGCAATAGCATCGCCGCGCACAAATTTGGCAGCACCATCCATCGCTCCATAGAAGTCCGCCTCTGATGCTATCTGGCGTCGCCGCTGCCGGGCCTCGTTCTCATCGATCAAACCTGAGTTCAGGTCGGCATCTATGGCCATCTGCTTTCCGGGCATCGCATCCAGGGTGAAGCGAGCGGCGACCTCGGCAATCCGGGTAGCTCCGCGGGTAATGACTAGGAAATTTATGATCACCAGAATCAGGAAAATGATGAATCCCACAACATAGTTGCCTGAGACAACGAAGGAACCAAATCCCTGGATGATTTCACCGGCATATCCCCGGCCTAGAATGAGTCGCGTAGTGGCCACATTCAAGGCCAGACGAAACAGAGTCACGATAAGCAGCAGGCTGGGAAAAACAGCAAATTCCAGTGGCTTGAGTGTATACAGGGATACAAACATGATCACCAGCCCACCCAGAATATTCATGGCCAGAAAAACGTCCATGAAGAAGGTAGGCAGTGGGACCAACATCACCGCCAAGATCAGAATGACGGCAGCGCCTAAGCCAAGATCAGTTCCTTTCAGAAAACGCATGTATCCGTCCTACCTTACTTTACCTTAACGGGGCCGCGGTGCTCATCGCCGGTCGACCGACACCATAACGTTGCCAGAAGATCTCAGCCAGTATCTCGGCCACGGCTTTATAATATGCGTAGGGTATCTCATCCCCGATTTCACAGCTCTGGAACAGTGCCCGTGCCAAGGCCGGACTTTCTTTGATGGGCACATCGTGTTCACGAGCTACTTCCTTAATTCTCTCAGCCACTTTCCTTTGTCCTTTTGCGACTACTTCCGGCGCCGAGGTTGTGTCTTCCTCATTATATTTTAAAGCCACTGCAACATGCACCGGATTGGTCACTACAACCGTTGCCCGGGCTGCCTCAGCCATCATACGATTCCGGCTCATCTCACGCTGCATCGACCGCAACCGGGACCGGACCTCCGGATTACCCTCCGTCTGCCGGAACTCATCTTTGACTTCTTGCCGGGTCATACGCAACTTGCGTTTCCATTCCCAGCGCTGATATGTGAAGTCGGCCACGGCCATTACCAAATACGCAATGCCTACGTATGCTCCGACCTTGAGGAGGTCGATAGCGAGGCTGCCAATGATCTGCGACGGCGTCATATAGGTCAAAAAGGGGTAATCCTTGACGCGGTCAGCAAGATAGAGGTAAATAATCGTGCCAACGATGATCATCTTGAGGATCCCCTTGATCAATTCCACCAGACCTCTCGTCGAGAAAATGCGCTTCAAACCGGTCATCGGATTGAGTCGCTCCCAGTTGGGCCCGAGAGCCTTTGGGGCAAAAATTACCCCCACCTGTAAATAATTCACCAAAAGGGCGATAATGACCACTAGGAGTAGGACCGGTCCCAGAATGAGAAGACTCCGCTCACTCATCCACGCTACCAGCGAGGGCAGACTCCTGGGATTGATTGTGACGGTCGCGAGTGAGCTGTAAACATCGCGAATTACCCCCGACAGTCCATTCAGGAAAGAACCCCCATAGAAATAAAAGAAAATCAGGACAGAGATCATGAGAATCGCGGAAGGCAACTCCATACTCTTGGCAATGTCGCCCTTCTCTCGCGCTTCCCTGATCCGTTTCGGAGTCGCTTCTTCGGTGCGATCTTGGGCCGGTTGCTCTGCCATGTCAGCTTCTCAATGATGCCAGTAACGTCGCAACATATTCCTGGAACTCCGCGTACATGGCGGAAAACAAGGCCTGAAACAGCTGCAGTGAAACCACCAGGGCAAAGATACCTACCGTCAGTTTCAACGGCAGTACCACGAAAAAAACTTGGAAACGTGGCATAGCCCTGGATAACACTCCCACACCGACATCCATCATCAGAGTCAGAATCAAGGCCGGAGCAGCTAATTTCAGGGCCAATCTGAACATCTCGGTAGAACCTTCGATGAGCATCTGTCCCGAGGCGGGTTGTAGCACCCCTTTCTCAAGGGGAATCAGCTGGAAATTTTGCAACAGCAGTCTGATCAGAAAGTGGTGACCATCTACCGCCACGAAAAGAAGAATGGCGACTAAGGCCCAGAATTGCCCGACCATGGATTGTGGGGCACTGGTTACGGGATCAACCAACTCAGCTATGGCAAAGCCCATCTGCCTGCCGGCAAAAGTCCCCGCTAATGAAAAAGCCTCAAACATGAATTTCGTTCCAAAACCGACGATGAGTCCCACTGAGAGCTCCCGCCCGATGGCAAAAGCCAGACGTGAAAGACCCCAATCCATTCCTAAGCCCTCGATACCCGCAACAGGCAAAACCAGAAAGCTGAGGACCAGGGTGATTATTATGCGAACTCGCATGGCAATCGCCGGAGATCCGAAAAATGGAAAGGCGTACATCATGGCAGATACTCTGGTGAGTATCAGCATGAAGGAAATCCCCCATCCCGAAAGTAGGTCCAGAATGGAAAGGCTCATTTCCCCAACTGGGTAATTTGGTCGAAGATCAGGAGATTGAAGCCCATCACAAGATCCAGCATCCAAGGGATTAATAGCAACATGACCAGACCGACGATGGCGATCTTCGGAATGAACGTAAGGGTTATCTCCTGAATGGACGTGACAGCCTGAAATAAACCTACCATAAGACCTACCAGGAGTGCACTTCCCAGGAGAGGCAGAAGGATATATAGGGCTGTAAGAAGGGTTTGATGGCTTACGAATACGACAAAGTCAGTGCTCATGGCTATAGCAATCCATTAATTATCGATTCCACTACTAGATACCAGCCGTCCACCAGTACAAATAATAGAATCTTGAACGGCATGGATATCATGACCGGCGGTAACATCATCATTCCCATGGACATCAATACGGCAGAGACCACCATATCAATCAGTAGCATGGGCAAATAGAGCATGAATCCGATCTGAAAGGCGATCCGCAACTCGTTGATCATGAAGGCTGGTACGACAACCATCAATGATAGATCACGCGGCGTTGCCGCTGTTGCGCCCGGAAAATAGCTCGCAAATAATTCCAGATCCTTATCACGGGTGTGATGGATCATGAATTCCTTGACGGGTGAAACTGCTAGGGCAAGCGCTTCCTGCTGTTCGATCTCATCGTTCAAATAAGGCTGCAGGGCGGTTGTATGTACTTCTTTCAGAACGGGACTCATGACGAAATAGGTCAGAAAGAGAGCCAGGCTGATGAGAATCTGGTTGGAGGGCGTGTTCTGGGTGCCAATCGCTTGACGGAGAAAATGGAAAATCACCACGATCCGGGTGAATGACGTCATCATGACAAGTATCGAGGGGGCTAGCGAAAGGATCGTGATCAGAATCACGATCTGGATAGTGGTACTTAACTGCTCGGGACTGGTAGCGGTATCAACCGATAGGTTGATGGAGGGAACGCCACTCGCCTGGCCAAGGGCCACGAGGGGTGTTCCAATCAGGAACAGAACAAGGGTAACTAACGGTAACCAGCGTCTCGTCATGTTGTGACTTCCGCTGGTTTTTAGGCAAACTCCGTGCCATCCCCCTGATTCTCTTCTGGTGTGAAGTCATACAATAGCCGAATAGAATGATCAGTAATACCCAACAGCAGCTCTTTATGACGCACCTTGACCATTACGATAGACTGTTTGGGACTGATATAGCGACGACCCAAAACGCGTATATCCGGCGAGGAGGCTTGCTTCAGCCGGTCCCCACCGTATCGCTTGAGGATTCGAGCCCCAATAACGATTACTGCAATGATCAGCGCAACGTAGACAATGACTTTCCAAAGTGTAAGCGTCAAGTCGTTTCCTACTGCGAAATCGGTCTCCTGGACCGAATTCGTCGCAGTCGGTTGCGGCGGTGGCACCGGTTGCTGAGCAGCTGGTGCTTCCGTGGAAGCTTCGGTACGTGGCTTCTGCGTACGGGTCCCGATCGAGCGTTGCTGCAACGAAATCCCAACAATGGCCACCATGACCATCACCATTATCAGGATTAGATTTGCGAACCGACGGGCGTTGGTACGCGTCACTACCGACCCAGACTCTTGATACGTTCCTTCGGATCGAGCAGGTGAGTGAGACGAACACCAAAATGGTCCTCCACTACTACCACCTCACCCTCGGCCAGTTTCTTCCCGTTGACCAGAACGTCCACGGGTTCCCCGGCCAGCTTGTTTAGCTCGATGACCGAGCCTTTACCAAGCCGAAGGATCTCATCCACAATCATAATCTTGCGGCCGAGCTCAACGGATACATCCAACTCTACGTCAAGGAGCAGATTGATCTTGCGGCCCTTTCCATCCCCAGGGGCGGCTTCAATCAACTCGTCAAAATCAGCCGGGCTCACTTCCACAACCCCGCCTTCGTCAGCCGCATCACCGAAGAGGGCTGCGAGATCTTCTTCCTCTGCGCCAGCCAACGCTTCCTCTTCGCCGGGAGCCAAGTCGATCGGTTGGTCCTCCGATATATCCGCAGCCATGTCCGCTGGTTCTACCTCTGGGGCTTCTTCACCTTCAGCCTCTTCACCGGCTTCCTCAGCTTCTTCAGCCTCAGCTCCCTCCACAACTGTATCGACTGACTCATCTTCCTCAACCGGTGCTTCCTCCGCTTCCGAGCCTTCTTCAGCCTCCTCCGCACTCACTTCGCCCACTTCTTCACCAGACAGCTCACCCTGTAGGACATGGGTTACGAGGTACTGGGTCTCCTCTTCACCACGAGTGAAACGGTACACGGCGAAGAGTCCTTCCCCTGGCAATTCCAACTCTTCCTGGGATGGAACCTCGACCAGTGCAATCTCACCAACGGTAAAGGCCTGCTCTTCTCCTTCCTGAGTAGCCTGCAGCTGACCTATGATCTGTGATGCAGCCTCTTTCACCCTATCATATTGTTCATCGCCAATTTCCTCCGGTACATCACCACCAACCATCCAGCTGAAGATCAATCCTGCCAATGACTTATCCAGGAGGAATAAATGGCTGTATTTCCCCTCCGTCGAACTCTCCAGACTCATCTTCAGTAACGGATACTCGTGTTCGGGTGAAAAGTCCTCAGTAAGAGCTCCGGGTTCGCCTGGATGGAGCTCGATTTTCTCCTGAAGGACTTGCCCTCCTGCTTCGCTTAGAACAGGCAACAGCTCGTTCATCACAGGCTGGTATCGCTCAATAAGCTCCTCATACTTCATGGCTTGTTTCCTCTCCGACTAAATCTGTTATCATAAAAGCGCGGAATTTATCCCGTCTGCCAACCACGCCTTTGAACATGGGCTTGTCCTTAATGAACATTACGCTGGTTTCCTCCGGCCGTTCTTTTAACACCAGGAGGTCTCCTACTTGCAGGTTGATAAAATCCTGAATCGTTATGGTTGTATTGCCTAGAGTCGCTCTAACGGGAGTCGTTACCTTCCGCACGTGATCCTCTACCATAATCCTTTCTTCACTGCTTGAATCGGTAACACCAAACTGGAGCGCATCCTGAACATCCGGCCGGCCCACGATCTCTGACAACCAGCGGTAGGGATAGCAGAAATTCATCAACGTTTTATGATCATGGATCTTGACCTGCAGGGATACAACGACCACCGGCTCCGCTGACGGCACAATCTGAATGAACTCCGGATTGCTCTCATATCGATTGATCTCGACCTTGATGGCCGCGACCGGGCTCCAGACATTGATCAATTCCTGCATGGCTCGATCCATTACTCGTCGCATGATCTTCTGCTCGATCGCCGATATTGGACGAGCGGCACCGGCCGAGAAAGATCCCTTGCCTCCAAAAAGCTTCTCTACAATAAATATCACCAACCCGGGACTGAGCTCTACGATCGCCTCACCTGGCGGCTCTTCGACTTCAAAAACATACAGCACACCCGGGGGCGCAATAGACATCACGAACTCTGAATACAGAAGCTGGTCAATCGCCAGGAGCTCGATTTCAACAATCATGCGCAGCTGGGCTGAGAGGAACACACCGAAGTTCCGTGAAAAGTTTTCATGGAGGTTTTCCAGAAGCCGCATCTGCTCCTTGGAAATAAGGTTGGGATGTTTGAAGTCGTATAAGACTACCCGCCGCGGGGGGCCACCCTCTACTCGTGCAGCCTCACTGGTGTCCTCCGCCACCGTGGAGAGGAGGGCATCAATTTCAGCCTGGCTTAAAATCTTGGCCACCATGACCTCCTTTACTGAATGAGAAAGGTGGTAAAGAATACCGTATCCACCGGTTCACTCTCCAGCACCGAGTTGATGAGACTACGTACTGTATCCCTGGCAGTTACCATAAACTGACGGGTTGATATTTCCTGAACCGTCCGGCCCCCAAAATAATAGATGAGGGCATCGCGAATCTGATACTCCTTTTCCACCATCTCCTGCTGACTTTCCTCTGATGTGGTTTCCACCATCAGATCAAGCGTGACGAACCGACGCCCGAGAGAACCGGCCGTATTTGCGGTAATCCCCATGATCGGATGTCTGATCACCGGGCCCTTCTTCTTTTTCTTCTCCTTCTTCTTTTTCGGCTTCTGGAGCTTCTGCTTAACCTCTGTTAAACTCTCACCGACGGGACTTTTCTTGACGCGGGGTAACACAACCTTCTGTGTCACAAAAAAGGCACCCGCTGCCAGAACTAGGGCCGACACTATTAGAATGATCAGTTTGACAAAGGGAGGTAGGGGCTTCGATTCCTTTACTTCCTCCTCTTCGGGCTCTGGCCCTTCTTCAGGCTCCTCGATCGGAATACCGCGCTCTTCAATTTCACTCATCGATGGATTCGCTCCAGGTTATATAGAGTTCTACCCGGCGGTTCTTGGCTCTGCCCTCCGGCGTATCATTCGGTTCCAGTGGAACGTACTGGCTATGACCAACTACCGCCAGCTGTTCGGCGGGAACTCCTTCCGCCTCCAGCAAGCGTACCACACTTAAGGCACGTGCCGTGGAGAGCTCCCAGTTGGATGGAAATTCCGGCGTATTGATGGGGATATTATCCGTATGACCTTCCACGTACACAGTCTTCGTCTTTCCCTCGATCGTGTTGGCGATACCTGCCAGGACCCTTAAGGCCAGCGGTTTCAGGTCTGACTCTCCCGGAGCAAACAGGACCTGATCACCCATGCGGATCAGGACTTCTCCAGGACCCATTACATCCACTGAAGCCAGGTCTTGCAGATCCTCCTGTTGGAAAACGTTGGCAATCTGTTCCATGCTTTCCACCATGTCAATCTGTTCACGCGCGATACCGGTCGTACCGATCGCCGGTGACAGTTCTCCGATGATGCCTACATTCTTCTCCAGAACTCCCAGGTGTCGTGCCAGGGAACTGGCCGCCTGAAGGAATTTCTGCTCATTGATAGAAGACATGGCAAACATCAGGACGAAAAAGGTCAACAGGAGGGTGACCATATCTCCGTAAGTGGTCATCCAGAAGGGAGCACCAGGCATACCTTCATCTTCAGGTTCAAGCTTCTTCTGGGGCACTTTCTACTCCTGGTTGGAATTCCTCCTCGCCCTCCTCTTCGGTCCCACGATCCTTGGGGGCGATGAAGTTCAAGAGCTTACGCTCAATATTCTTGGGGTGAACACCCCTTTGTATGGATAAAACGCCTTCGATAATCATTTGTTTGAACATGATCTCACTGGCGGATTTACTCTTTAATTTACCTGCCATGGGAAGATAGACCAAATTCCCCAGAACCGCACCGTAGAAGGTGGTGATCAACGCCACGGCCATAGCAGGCCCAATGCTATCAGGCTCACTCAGAGAACCCAGCATTTTCACCAGACCGATGAGAGTACCGATCATACCGAAGGCCGGGGCATAGGTACCCAGGGAGGTAAAGATCCCCTGGCCGGTCTTATGTCTTTCTTTCAGAGAAACAATCTCGGTTTCCATGATATCCAGGATGGTGTCCGGCTCGGTCCCATCGATGGCCATTTCCAGCCCGACCCGCATGAATGGATCTTCAATCTCCTTCAACTGCTTGTCCAGGGCCAGGATGCCATCGCGTCGTGCCAGTTTTGCCAGCTCCGAAAACCGCCGGGCTGCCTCGAGCTCCCTGTTTTCCTGCTTGCGGAAGGCTTTTGCTGCCACCTTGAAGGTCGCTATGACCTTATCAATGGGGAAGTTAACCAGCGTAGCTGCCGTTGATCCTCCAAATACAATCAGAAAAGAGGGTGGATGGATAAAAGTGGCAGAGCCTTCTCCTGAGACTATGACGACTACGAGCAGGCCGAAACCCGCCAAAATGCCCGCTATGGTGGCAATATCCAATGAACTCCTCCTAGATACCTATCACACCACCGCCCGGTGGCCACCCCGGTCCCAAAAATGGGCGGGGTGGCCTGAGCGGTAGGCTTGTTCCGATTAAGCTGAACGATGATTATCGCTTCAACCTCATGGTTTCATCCAGCACTTGGTCAGATGTGGTAACCACTCGTGCGCTGGCCTGGAAGCCTCGCTGGGTCGTAATCATATCCGTGAATTGCCGGACAAGGTCAACATTCGACATTTCCAGCGAACCGGATAGGATGGACGAATTGAACTGCTCCCCAGCCGCACCAATGAAGGGCGTACCCGAGCTTGAGCTCACTTCGTAAAGCCCATCACCGGTTCGCATCAAGCCAACCGGGTTGGGGAACTCAGCCAGGGCCACCTGAGCCAGCACTGCCGTCTCGTCATTCGAGAATATGCCCTCGAGCATGCCATCCTCATCGATCTCGTATTGCAACAGATCACCGATAGGACGACCATCCTGCTCTTGGATACGCAGACTGGGATCACCGGCAAACTGGCTGATGCCTGAGAAGGCCTCGCTTCCCTCAACATCCAGTTTGATGGTGAACTGGGCGGCACCGTTCTCGGGATCTATCGTGATACCCGTCGCAGTACCATCCACATCAAACGCCACCACTTCGCCGGAGGTGCTGAATTGGATCGTACCTGTGCTGCCGGATACGATGGTCTCGTCTCCAACAAATTCGGCTTCCCAACGCCATTTGTTATCCACATCCATATGGGTGAAGGTTATCACGAGATTATGGCTATCACCAAGGCTATCGTAAATAGCCGTGGAAGTGGTTGCCGTACCCGTAAATCCTTCCGTTCGCACCTCAAACGCCGGTAGGGAGATATCGGCAGTGCTGCTGAGCGTCACGCTCGCAAGCGAATCCCCCGCTTCGACACTCGTACCGGTGACCTTACCATCTTTGTCAATCACATCGGTTAACGTGATTTTACCATCCGAACCGATGGCCGTCACGGCTTGACCTCCGAAGGCAGTATTAATCGCGGTCATGAGATGGCCCACGGTATTGTTCGTGGCACTGTAGGTGAAAGTCGCCGACACCGTCGTCCCGTCTGCCTTGGTACCACTGATTGAAATGGTATTCCCGGCCACGAGAGGTGTGCCTGTCTGGTTCAGGTTGTTCAGCGCTGTTGTTGAAGTCGCGGGACTGTCATCAGACTGGAGGGTCAGCGCGATACCTGTGGCAAGTACCTGCTCCACCGGTGCTAGGGTAGCATCCAGGTTCCCGGAGAGGAACACCGTCTCGGTCTGTTCCGCCGGCGAGGTCAGGTTCTTGTCTAGGAAGATCGTCTCTAATGGACCCGCCGAACTAACTTCTCCTTCTTCGTCGGCACGCCATCCAAGGATGGACAATCCATTCGGATTGACCAGGATGCCCTGGTTGTCAAAAAAGAAGTTACCGGCACGCGTATATTGATTCTTCTCACCATCGCTCAGGATAAAGAACGAATTCCCTGCGATGGCCAGATCGGTGGCCGTACCGGTGAACTCCAGGCTTCCCTGGGTGAAATCAAGGTCGGTGGCGTTGAGGTTCACGCCTAATCCAACCTGCTTCCGCCCGGTCAATCCCTGGGACATGGCGTCTGCAAAGGTCACTCGGCTACTCTTGAAGCCCAGTGTCCGTACGTTTGCGAGATTGTTACCCAACACGTCCAGCTGGACGGTAAAGTTCTTCAATCCCGATACTGCTGATGTAAGAGATCTCAGCATGTTAAAATCCCCTTCTCATATCAGGTTCTGGCAATGATCCTGCCTCAGTCGTTCAGCAGGATCCAGGCTTCCCTGAATGCCGGTGTCTGGTCTCAGAACCGGCTGGATGGGGCCAGCCTGGCCGTTTCTATGTCATACAATCGTCGCGCTGTCAATCTGTGTGAACACATTCTCAACAGCGGCGTCTTTCGTGATCGCCGTAACCACCTTCTTGTTCTTCACGCTCACGATGAACGCGGTGTCATCCATCATGACCAGGGTATTAACACTGCCCTTTTGCTCGGCAAGATGGACAGCCTTCCCCAGGCGTTCAAGGTTGTGAGGTGATAAGGTGACGTTCCGCTCTTGCAGCCGCGTCAGGGCGTGAGCCGAGAACTCCACACCCGGAACGGATACCGGAGGCTTGGCTTCTGGGCTCTTGGATGCCAGCTCACCGGCCAGCACCTTCGAGAAAGCGGCCCCCTTCTCCGGGGGATGCGCACCCTGGGTGCGCGAACCTTTAACCGGTTGGGGCGGCTTGAGCGGTTGAAGTCGGGTACTGAGTTCCAATTCCTCGGGTCTCATGGTTGCTCCTCCGGGATGCGGATGGAGATCACGTTACCCATGGGGAACTCCAGTTCACCGACCACCAGCATGGCGATTCCGGTCTCATAATTGACACCGGTAATGATGCCGGACGCTGTGGTGACGGCACGCACGTCGTTGCCGTCCGAATCCACTGCCTTGATCACGAAGCGATAGACGCCATCGGAACGTAACCGACCGGTATCGTCGATCCCGTTCCACGCGACGACCTGCTCTCCATCAAGCAGGTCCGCAACTTTGATTGTTCGGACAACCTGGTCGGATTCGTCACGGATAGTGATCGTCACCTCCGCCGCAGGATCTTCCAGTGTGAAGTGCAGGTTGGCATCACCGTCCTTCAGGACTATGCTGTCTCCAACCGCAATCACTTCCCTTCCGATGAGATTCGCCGCCATGGTGTTGTTGATTGCTTGGGTCATCACCAGGTCGATATCGAGGTTCTCACCGAGCTGCTGGTCGATACTGTACAGGCGCTCCAGGCTGCTGAACTGGGCCAACTGGGCGGCCATCTCCTGACTCTCCATTGGGGCCAGGGGATCCTGGTTCTCCAGCTCCGCAATCAACAGGGTCAGGAACTCATCGTGTGAGATGGTTGCGCCGCCTCGCGACTGCGTTGCCTCCGGAAAAACCATGTTGCCACTCAAGGCCTCTGTGGCATCTACCATGGATGCACTCCTTTCCTAAGCGACATATTCTACGGTGTTATAACCGTAGTCCTTGACGCTCTCTGTTTCCATATCAGCGACACTATCTTCGATGGTCGCTGAACTGATGGCTGGGTTTCTACCGGCAGTTCCCTGATCCGGGAATCCATGTTCCTGACCGGTATCGCCTACCTCAACGTTCACATCCGAGAAGTCGAGTCCTTGATGGGTCCATTCCTGCTCGAGGTTCGAAAGCGCTCTCTGAAGCATTTGACGCACTTCAGTCGATTCCACCACGATATGCAGCATGGTCCCCACTTCACTCTCACTGAATGCAAGTCGAACTTGGCCTAATTGGCCGCTATCGAACGTAAACACACTCTGAGGTTGTTCACTCTTGACAAACCGGCTGTACTGTAGGACCGTCATCCGAGCAAGAGATGCCAGGCTGACAGCCGCTTCCATCGGTACCGGTTGCGGTGTAGGCATGCTATGGGTCATGGGAACGAACTCTTCGTTCCCGGTAGGTTTACTGCTTGGCTGAATCCCAACCTGAACGAGCTTAACAAAACCGCGGCTTGGCCCGGCACCCTCAGGTGCGGGCCGCCGCAATCCGTCCTGGTTGGTAAGGCTATGTGCAGGACGAACCTTATGTCCTTCAACGTTCCTCTTATGGATTGGCGAGGATATGCGGGTGCCATTGTTCCGTACAACGACTTCGTCGGGCTTGACTGGACGCGCCGGTCTCGCCTTCGTCTTCAAGGCGCGGCCTGAAGTCGATGCCGGTGCTGCACCTGCACCCCGATTATCCGTTAAAGGAAGGTTCGATCCTTGCCTCCCCTGGTTCACGACCCGTCCTTTACCTGCACGGCCACCCGAAACACGCTGCCCCAACTCCACCATCTCTGGTATGAACTGGGATTCCTGTGTCCGAGGTTGTTTGGCCTCCATCGGCGAAGTCACTCCATTCATCAAGCCTTTTGCTCCTGTGAGTCTCTGGCTTGATTCGGATTGACCTGCCCTTGGTCTGGACTGCCCAGGTCTTTTCGCTCCCCTGAGGGGAACCTCCGACTTGGACTCACCATTACCGTACAGGGTTCGGACTTGCGGTCTACCATCAGGGCGAACTAAGCGAGAATCTTGAGCACCGAGACCTAACCTCGGGGACGTTCCAGGCCTCTTCACTTTTGGCCTGGCCCCTTCAGGTCTGATCCCTGGGGCTCTAGCTCCTTTAGTATCAGATGCTTGATTCTTCACCAAGACAACTGTCTCCACCCTGGAAGGCTTCGCAGGTCTGCCCTTGTCTGACGCCTCTACTACCCGGGGTGGTTTACCCCGCGCGCTTAAAGGCGTTCCCTTGCCGGACTCAGATCCGGCCGGGGATACCAGTATTCGCCCCTGGTTGTTCCCAGAAGCTGGCAAACCGGTACTGGAACCAGGTTGATTGGAAGCATCCTTGGGAGCAACACCCGGACGCTTACCTTCCACCCGCAACGGGGCTTCCGATGGCGCTCGTGCTGCCTCACCAAACTGTAGAACAGAGGCTTTCGTTGAGCCCGTCTCCTGCTGTCTGAGGACCTCCCCTGAAGAACGTAATCTAGAACGCCCTTTCAAGGATTCAAGTCCTGCAGTCGCAGGCTTGTGAGCTTGTTTTGCGCCCAGCCCAGACCGGTTTCCCCGAATCGATTGAAGCATGGCTCCAAACCCCGGCATCTCTTTCGCTGTGCCGGGGAGGATGGCGAATAGGGCTCCCAGCAGAGACGCCGCATCGGTGCCTTTGCTTTTTCCCTTTCCCTTCATGCCAATCAGTGCGGGGTGGTCGGCCTGCAAGACCTGGGCTCCACCACTGTTCATGATCAGCTTCCCTCTTTTTTGACGAGCCTGCTGGTCAGCGCCGCGGCGCGATCGTCGCCAAGGGCTGATAACAGGAACTTCCGTCGTTTATTGGCGGTATGCTTGTAGATATCCAGAACTACCTGATCGCTGAGCTTCTCAACGATCGGAGTTAGTTCCGCCACCGTCATCGTGGCGAACGTTCTGGCCATATCCTGAGCATTGACTTCCACCTGACGCAGAGTCATGATCTCCGCGTCCTTCGTTTGCAGGCGATTCTCCAGCGCGGTGAGATTTGCATCCTTGTAAACCAACTCCTGTTCCAAGCTGTCGATCACGACAGTATTGTGTGACAGAAGAACTTGGAGACTGTCTACATCAGCTAACAAGGAGTCCCGTTTCTGGACAAGAGCCCGCAATTCTTCATTCGAGATAAATCCTTCACCTTCCGCCTGCATATCCTCGTCACCCGGCGGCAGGAAGAAGAAAATGATAAAGAACACCCCTACCAGCAGTAAAAAAAATACCAGCGCGCCACCAAGGATCAAGAGTATCTTTTTCATTGTCCCTCGGAGCCTCCAGTTCGTGAACGCTGACGCCCGGCAATTTCATCGAGGTGCTTCTGCTCCTCACGCTCCGTTTCACGGAGGGCCTCTAAATTCTGATGCTCTTTCAGTTTCTCCAGAGATTTCTTCTCTTTCGCAGATTTCTCCACACCCTTCCGCTTCTTCCGTACTTCCTCTTCGGCTACCCGCACTTCATGAACCTGGCGCCTGAGATCCTCATTCAGCTGCTCGGTATACCAGGTCTGAACCTGCAGCTCCCGACTTGAGAGCCCGTTGTCTTGATCATCCGAAGAGAACCCCGAATCACTTTGCAGATGGGCCTGCTTCTCACCCTGGATCTCTTGTAATCGAGCAGATTTGGAGCGTTGCTGATCTTCTGACTTTCGTAAGGCCATGGATTTCAGATTTAAAATCAGCGCCTTTACGTCCAGCAGGCGATGGTGCTGAAAACCCTTTTTAGCCACCTGCCCCCTCCATCTCAGCACATAGCTTGACAAGGTCCGCCTTGGCGGACTCAAAATCGGCCTTCGTATCCCCACCCTGGATCAGGTAGCGGTTCACTTTTTCAATATTGGCGATGGCATAATCGATTCGTGGATTGCTGCCCGGACTATAAGCCCCGATGTTGATGAGATCTTCGGAATCATGATACACGGAGAGCAGTTCGATCACCTGTTGCACGAGCTTGATCTGATCCTCTTCGGTTACTTCCCGGCGCAGACGGCTAACGCTCTGCAACACATCTACCGCCGGGTACTGGCCGCGGTTGGCTAGGTCACGAGAAAGTACAATGTGACCGTCAAGTACCGAGCGAGCAGCATCCGCAATGGGATCCGTCAGATCATCGCTCTCAACCAGTACGGAATAGAGTCCGGTGATACTGGAATGGGGATTGGTACCAGCCCGCTCCAGCAGACGCGGCAGCAGTGCGAATACCGAGGGCGTATATCCTTTGGTCGTCGGTGGTTCCCCTACCGCGAGGCCAATTTCCCGCTGGGCCATGGCCACACGCGTAAGTGAGTCCATGAGCAACATGACTTCCTGTTCCCGGTCTCGAAAATACTCGGCGATGGCCGTTGTCGCCATGGCCGCTTTAACCCGGATCTGCGCTGCTTGATCGGACGTGGCAACCACCACTACGGAGTGCTTCAAGGCTTCCTGACCTAGGTCACGTTCAATGAACTCTCGAACTTCGCGTCCCCGCTCACCGATCAGACCGATAATGTTCACGTCCGCGCTTGTGTGCCGGGCAATCATGCCCAGCAGAACGCTCTTCCCCACACCACTGCCGGAAAAGATACCAATGCGCTGGCCACGCCCAATGGTCAACAGGCCGTCAATCGAACGGATGCCGGTGGAAAATGGCTCCACAATGATCTTCCGGCTCATGGGTTCGGGCGGCTGATTATAGACCGATTGATACTGTTCAGCCTGGATAGGGCCCTTACCGTCGATGGGACGGCCCATGCCATCTACGACGCGACCAAGCAGCTGGGGCCCGACCGGGATCGTCAAAGCCTCCGGACTGAGTGTGACCTTACTCCCTACGGCTACACCAACAGTGGCATCCAAGGGCATGAGCAGCATTTTACCATCTCTAAAACCCATCACCTCCGCTCTGATCGGTTCACTACCCTCAACATCGATTGTACAAAGATCACCCACTGAACCGTCAGGGCATGTTGCTTCCACCACCAACCCCACCACTTCCGTAACCCGGCCATCTATGCGGTAGGGTTCCAGCATTTCCAGCTGATTAATCCGCTGATCGAATCCGGTAATAAGGGACTCTGAAGACGTCATTGCAGCTTGCTCTCCAGAATAGCCAGTTGGTTCTTATACCGTCCATCAATAATATGCTCGGGTGTTTCAACCAGACATTCTCCCGGAGAGAGATTGTCATCGGCGACAAAACGAATCCTGCCCGGATAGGATTGCTTCAACTTATCGGCTTGCTCAGCAGACTGAATGAAAGCCAGGCTCTTCGGCGGAACGTGAATGACGACACCCCCCTCGTGAAGCACCTCTTTTAGAAATGACTGGATATTACCCAGCAGGGCTTCGTTACGCACGGATTCAGGCAGCGGAACAGAAAGTATCTTCTCAGAGATGTGGAAGCTCATGCGCAACAGGGGCTCCTCCATGCGTCCAAGGGCTTGGTCGAACTCCTGCTCCAGTTGTTCGGCCAACGCCTTGAAATGTTGCGCATGAGCTTCCAATTGCTGTTCGTGCTGCTTTCTCTCAGCTGCCAATCCATCCTGAAATCCAACGTGATACGACTGCTCCCGGGCCTCCTGTAACTCGCGCTCCAGGTGCTCAACACGGCTCTGAAGCATCACCAATTGGCCGCTATCCTCTTCTTTGACTTCCTGATCAACCTCGTTCTGCGATGAGATAAGATCCTCTAACTCCCCTACCTCATCCGACTTAAATAAACGCGACAACGGGCGCGGTAATCTGATTACACTGGAGGTACTCATTCAATGAGTTCCTCCGCCTCACCACTGACAATGGAGATCTCTCCCGCTTCGTCCAACCGCCGCACAACGTCCAGAATCTGACTCTGGGCTTCCTCCACTTCCGATACACGGACCGCCCCGAGGAATTCCAACTCATCCCTGAGCATGCCCCCCGCTCGCTCGGACATGTTGTCAAATACTTTCGCCTGTAACTCATCGCTGGTGGCTTTCAAGGCCATGGCGAGGGTCTTGGAGTCCACCTCCTTGACAATCTTTTGAATGCTCTCATCAGACAGGGTTACCAGGTCTTCGAATAAGAACAAGAGGTTGGTTACTTCCATGGCGAGCTCAGGATCGCGTTCACGCAGGTGATCCAGGATGTTCTTTTCAGCCGAGCGGCTGGCGCTGTTAAGAATTTCTGCCACTGCGTAAGCGCCACCCGTGCTCCGCATTTCTGCACTGAGAACATCGCCCAACTGCTCCCGCAACACGTTCTCAATCTCCCGCACCATTTCAGGTGATGTCTTCTCCATGGTCGCCAATCGATAGGCGATTTCGGTCTGCAGTTCCTCCGAGAGCTGCGAGAGTACATTGGCGGCCTGTTTCGGTTTGAGGTTCGCCAGAATCAAGGCTGCCGTTTGGGGGTGCTCATCCTGCAAAAAACTGAGTAGCTGGGCATCATCCACCGTCTGCAGCAAATAAAAGGCACTAACCTCGGTCGCGGCCTCAATCCGCTTGAGAATCTCGTCCGCCTTGCGCATACCCCAGGCCTTCTCCAGAACCTGCTTGGCATAATCCAGACCCCCCTGCGAGACGTATTGCCGCGCCATCATCATCTCATGGAAGTCGCCGATCACCTTCTGAACTTTATCAGACGAGACATCCTTCAGCTTCGCCAGTTCAATCGATAGACGCTCGACTTCTTCTTCAGGCAAATGTTTCAAGACGGCTGCCGAGGTGGCTACCCCAAGGGCGATCAGCAATACGGCCGCCTTCTCCGAGGGATTCATCTCCTCGTTCTTGCGCCGGGTAGTAATCGGTCCCCGACCCCGCCGACTGGGTTCTTCGATGACTTCTGTCGGTACGGTAAGATTGGCTTCTTCGGTCATCCTAACCCTCCTCCGGGACGCCAGCAACCCCGGACGTCCAGATACGGATGAGCTGTGCAGCACCCTCCGGATTCTCTTCTATAAACTTGGTAACTTCCTGAGTCATCTTGTCCTGAGCCTCCAGCTGGGCGCGGGCTTCCGGAGATAATTTCATCAGAAACTCATCGGTAACCATCTCCACTTCCCCACGAGCCTCCAGTGCGGCTGCAGCCCCTGGGATGGCTTCAATCTCTTCCGGACCACCAACCAGGGCACCCAGTTTCTTCGGTGGTAACGCAAAAGCCTCGGATATCGTATCCGTCGTGGACCGCAGCATTCTCAATAGCAGGAATAAGGAAACAATCAGAGCCAAACCGATCGCCCCGTTCGTGAGCACATTGTTCCACAGATCCCGGCGCTCCACCGATCGGATCGAGGCCAGCTCTGCTAATTCGTCTTCCCGGTCAAACTGCATATTCTCCACCGTGACCTCATCCCCACGCTCGGTGTCGATGCCTATCGCATTGGCCACCAGTGTTTGTAGCTGTTCGATCTCCTGAGGATCACGCGGAACGTATGT
>CP070656.1:2542535-2569208 GCA_020355065.1 Fidelibacterota bacterium
GTGCAAATCCGGACTCTTAAATGCCCAACCCAATCTCACGGTGTTAATATTGGCCCGCTTCATCAGCTCCACTTCCTCATTCAGGATAGCGTAGGGAGCAGCATTCCCGTAATCAGCGTGTCCACCCTTATAAGCAATTCCCCGTAGCATGATCGGTTGGCCGTTCAGCAAAACACTTTCTCCACGAATCTCAACCGTCCGGAATCCGAAACGTTCGGAGGCCAACCATTCCGATTGCCCGTTGTTCAAGGCAATGACGAGGTGATATAGGTGCGGGGATTCTGCACTCCAGGATTGCACTCCCTTGACTTGACCGGAATAGGTCCTGGTCACCTGTGTTCCAGCCGGAATGGCGACTTGATCCCGTAACCATTCCAACCGGTGGCGTTTTCCTGACGCTGATCGCAAGGAACCTGCGACCGTCAGCTCAACTGATTGAGCCGTCGGATTGGTGAACGTCGCTTGCGCTTCAAGATTCCACCTATCACTTTTCGAATCCAGATGAGGAATGACATATAGGTCCATCACATGGGTCTGCGGTACGATGTGAATCAGAATCGGCCGCAGAATACCTCCCAGATCCGGATAGCCGCCTTTGCGGATTCGCAAGCGATTCTCCGGTGCATAGCCCTCCATCGTGACGAATACGGCGAGCGTGTTCGCCTCCCCAGGCCGTATCCAATCGGTGATATCCGTTTCAAATGGTGTCCAGCCGATATGATCAGCTACCTGATGCCCATTCAGAAAGATCCGAGCCCTTTCAAAAATGCCTTCGCATTTGAGCTTGGCTCTTTGGCCTGAACGGAGACCCGGGATATGGAAATTACGCATAAAAAGACCGTTGTTCTCGGCGTCAAATCCCCAACCTATCGCTGAAGCGGGAACTTCTACCCTCCTGTCTACAAGATCATGCCGTCTCCCGGAGATAATATCTCCGGCCTGCGCCTCGGATACATCTGCCCAGAATCTCCAATCGCCCGCCAGATTGATTGTGCCTTGCTCTCTGAATGTGGGATCAGCTGGTAATTCATGCATGGGTGTCCAGGGATGCTGGAAACGAATTCCCGGATCGAGTAGCTCCTGGGCTCCCACCCCTTGGGATAGAACGAAACAAAGAAAAAGAAGGGGTAGAATACTTATGTGTCTCACTCGCAGCTGCATGGGCAATACGATAGCTATATGTATATATATGGTTGTATCTATTCTCTTAATAGAAATCAATCAAACTGGTCACATGGAAATATCTCCTGAAGTCACGATTAGAAACCTCCTGCTCAACGACATTGATAACCCTGGCTTCTCCGGGTAACAGGTGGAAGAAATTGTCGGAAAACCTGGCATAACCTTGATCCAATCCCAGGGCAACATAGGCTGCGAAACGATCCGCGCTTACGGTAACTGCCAGCTCCCCATCCTGGCTGCCAATCGAGTACTCGAGATGGGGGTCGGTGAGCTGCAGGTATTTCTGGGGAGTAAAGAAGGATACATTCGACGAGATTTCTGCGCCTGCCTCCACTAACCGGTATGCGAGATAATATTTACTTCGGCTCTCATAGCTGTCCTTGCGGTACGTCTGGTGTTCGGGATGCTCACCAATCTCGGCTTCAAAATTCAGTTTAACGATCAGGCTGCTTCTGTTCGCTGGTAATACCACATCGACAGTGTCACGCTTTACTATCGCGCCATCAAATCCGGCCAGGGTCCATTGCAGCGCTCCTTGAACCGGGGCCAGGCGGTCATTCACTCCCCAAATGGCAATACCTGTGCCATCCACTTTGCCGGTCACTAGAATGGGATTGAAGAATCGCCCGGCAAAATACTGGAGCGCCTTCCACCGTCCGTAGTAATCGATGCTGCTGCCGGAAATGGTCGGCCAGTTATCGTTGAGCTGCCAGTAGAGAGCGCCGCTGGTGTGGGGGAAATTGCGACGATAGGCCTCCGAACCGATCTTCATCCCTTCTGCATGCATCACCTGAGAGAGATACACCCAGCCTTCGAGATCCGGCGGCAGCAGAAACATGGTGCTCATATAGCTGGCAATCCGGCGGTTGCCCTCACCTAACGTTTCTTTCCGGCCACATTTATTATGGTGGTCCAGCACATAGGAGGGAAAATACCGGTCTTCCGGTGCCGTGAATGCCCGGATCGTTTCCATATCGGGCAACGATTGGAAGCCAAACTCGCTGACGAAGCGGAAGCCCAGGTTTTCTTCATACCAGGTGAAGGGCTGAGCACCGTGCCACACGTCCCAGGGATGGGCATCTCCCGAAGACGTCTCCCAGTCTGGGTTCACCCTGTCCCGGTCCAGCGGATGATGGGGGCTGCTGGGCCAGTAGGGGCGATCCGGATCATAGCGGGCGGCCGTCTGCGGAATAAGTTCCCCGAATATCTTGTCGTATTCCTCCCAGGTTACATATTCATACTGGTCGATCCAATCCTGGCCGCCTCCCATGTTGCTCTCACACTCGTTGTTCCCGGACCACAGCACGATGGACGGATGGTGCCTGAGACGCCGGACCACACTGGTGATCTCAGCTTCCACGTTGGCCAGATAGGCTTCATTGGCGATGAACGGTCCCACCGCGAACATGAAGTCATGCCAGAGCATGATCCCGTACTCATCGCACAGCTCGTAAAAAATATCCGGTTGATATTCACCGCCGCCCCACAGGCGGATCATGTTCATGTTGGCTTCCTTGCAGGCCGCAAGTATTGCCCGGTAATGCTCCTCGGTCGGACGTTCCGGCAAGGCATCCACGGGCACCCAGTTCACTCCCTTGCAGAAAATCAGGTGACCATTGATCTTGAATCCAAACGTCTCTCCCCGCTGGTCTTTCTCCCGCACCAACTCAACGGTACGCAAACCCACCGGCAGTTCCCTCCGGTGGACTTCCGTCTCTCCATCCATGAGTGTGGCTGATACCACGTACAGCGGTTGCTCGCCCCAACCGTTCGGCCACCACAGCTGTGGGTCCGGGATCTGCACCGTGGCGCTGCCCTGTGAATTCGCCACCGGCACCTGCGCTTCCGCCACTACTTCCCCACCCAGCGTGACCTTCAGCGACACATCCAGTTTGCGCGATCCATACTCTTCGATAGCGGCACTGATCCTCAGGATGGCATTCCCGGGATCACTCAGGTCCTGGCGAATGGCAAGATCCGTGATCCGCGCGGACTGGTAGGCAGCAATTCGTATCGGCCGCCAGATACCGGCCGTCACCAGGCGCACTCCCCAATCCCAGCCGAAATCCGAACCCTCCTTGCGCGTGAAGAACATCCGGCCCTTACTACTGGTCCAGGTGACCTTGGGTTCGGCGGCTACCTGCTGCCGGTCCCACTCCAGGATCGAGCGGAAGATGATCCGAATGTGATTCTCCCCCACAACCAGCATGGACTTCACATCAAACTCATACTCGATGAACTGGTTCTCCGTCTTGGCCACCGGGGTGCCGTTCACCAGGATTTCCGCGATGGTATCGAGTCCCCGGCAATCCAGAACGACCCTATCATGATTCAGCAGCGCCTCATCCACCTGGAAGGCGCGGCGGTACTCCCACTCCTTCTTCTCAATCCACTGGACTTTCAGCTCGTTATCCCGGTAGAAGGGATCTTCCAGGCGGCCGGCCCGCATCAGGTCGGTCCAGACCGAGCCCGGCACGCGGGCCTCCATCCATTCCTCCTCATCGGTGGCCTTGAACTGCCAGGGCCCATTGAGGTCCAACTCGGCGCTGCACGTAGAGCCATCTCTTACCTGACCGAAAGCGGACTGCCGGCCGTCATCGCTGAATCGGGAGGAAAGCCCGCCATCCTCTGGCGCGGCCTGACACCCCCACAGGTACAGTAGGCTCGTAAACACCAATCCCTTGATCAATATATGCTTGATATCCATCGCTACTCCGGTATGAATCGTACGACTTGCTGCTGGATGCCCTCGGGAGTGATATCCACGATCACGTAGTGATGTACACTGCCTCGTGGGCCATATTGCTTGTGTAAATCCGCGCCGGCACCCCCGGTGATCGTGTAATCAACACCCTCGTAACTGGCCGTCGAGTAGGCATGAATGTGCCCGGCAAAGACATGGTCCACCTGGTGCCTTGTCATCAGGTCGGTAAACCGGCGCGATTTCTCCCCGCTCATCGCATGATAGGACCACTTCTCAATTTCCCCGGGGGGGACGTGGATGAATACGAATTTATGGAATCCCTCGGGAGTATCTCCCAACCAAATATCTGCAATATTCAATTGTTGATACCAATCCGTCACCCGGCTGCAATTATCCAGGATGACGAAGCGGGCATTGCCGTAATCGAAAGTGTAATTCAGAGCATTCGCTCCAAAGGATGTCATATAACTGACCGCCAGCCCGTCGTCGCCGATATCGTGATTGCCCACCACGGGCACGAAGTTGAAGCGACCGTGCGCTTCCAGCACCCCGAATAAGTCCTGGTCATACTCTTCCGGCTGGCCGTCATCCACCAGGTCACCTGCATCGATGGCGAAGACGGCCTCCTTGGTGCTGATACTTTTCGCGATCATTTCCCATACATCCCGATTCACCCGGTTATCACCCAGTACGATAAAACGGAAACCGTCCTCCGCGACATATGGCACCGACTGGATACGGCTGAGTACGCTGTCAACACAATACTTCGCCCGGTACTTCCCGAGCAGCGCTTCGATGTCTTCCTCCGTCCACTTGCGCTTGAGTCCCACCCGCATTCGCCGGGCTTCGCTCACAGTCTTCAGGGTGCCATCGAGCCGGTAGGCAAAGGCGGTGGTATCGTCGTCCCGAAAGCCCACGACCTCCACGACGAACGTGGGACCGATATCCGAGGGCGCTCTCCAGGCTTTTACGACCTGGGCACCACCCGAATGACGATCGACCTGGCGGCGAAGCAGTGCCGGGATGGAGTCCGGAGGCAATGGTTTCTGGGTGCCGGCCACGAAAAACCGGCCGGGGCGCTCCTTGTATTCTCCCTGGGTATAGAGGATCTGGTGAACGTCACCCGTCAGATAGACATACACCTTGTTCGTATGCCCGGCAGCAAAGCTCTTGGTGACCGTGTAGCGAAACGGACCCCAATGATTGATGCTCGCCTCACCGCCAGGGACCAGCCGCTCAATGATCGCCATGACCGAATCTGGGAATTGACCGTACGCCGTAAGGAGCTGGTCACTGTCATCCTGGGCTGGATCAGGGGGATCAATGTACTCATTCCCGGCCGGACCGATCTCCTCCCGGAAAGATGGGGACGGTTGACAGCCTATTTGGCTGAGCAACCCGATCCCCAGGAAAAGGTTCAGAATTAGCTTCTTGTACGTTGGGCCTCGCATAATCATCACCTTTTTTAGCTGTATTTGGGATAAAAAAGGGGGATCGGCAACATATTCCCCCATCATGCCCCTACTATAAGTTACTCAGTTTACTGCATTAGGAATATGCAGAAAAGGCCTCCGGGGGCTACCAATACTGCGGCAGCCCCCGAAGGCTCACTCACCTCGTTACTTGAGGAGGACCATTTTCCTTGTTTCAACAGATGTACCTGCTTGCAGTCTATAGAAATAGACCCCTCCGGCAAGGAGGTTACCATGATCATCCCGGCCATCCCACGTTATCGAGTAGGAATCGGGATGTTGAACCTCATTCACCAGTGTACAAACCTTACGACCCACGATATCATAGATATCCAGAGTCACTGGCAAGGACTTCCGAATGGAGTAGGCAATCCTGGTGGACGGATTGAAAGGATTGGGGTAGTTCTGATTCAGACTGAAGGCTTGCAGCACCGGATTTTGAGGATCATCGATTCTCAGAACCGGTGAGCCAGCCAACTCTACGGCCGTACTCCAATCCGTAATGAGATTACCGGCATCGGTGCCGTCATGGGCAGCGCCGATGGCATCCGAGCCCGTCTGGAGCGAGAAATCGCCATTATTCGGATCAGTGAACTTCACATCGGCATCCTCATTGCAGTTCGGACCCACTGGCATGTTTGTATACCAAGGTTGACACACATCACAGGTCGGACGCCAACCCACGCTATCGGCAAGCAGGTAATCCCGGTAGGCATCAGCCGAATTCCCTTTCTTGCATTTGAAACCCCAATCGCAGATGACGGAAAAGATGCAGCTGCGCAGCGTATCATCGACGTCAATGTAGTAGACCAGCACTCCGGTCGCTTCGTCGCCTTCCGGATATGTAGAGCTAGCCCCATCATGGGTCGTATTGTGATCAAACATCAGATGGAAGTAGTCTTCAAAACCGACATCATCACTACCATAGATCTTGAAGGGATCATTGTCCACTCTCCAGGCTGTACAATTCCGAATCTCGGAAACGCGAACCTGATCATAATCTGCAACGATGCCCTGGTGTGAACCGATATAGCCGCCGTATATGAGGCTATTGGTAACGAATAAGGAATCCACGGGGTACGCCGTATCACCAAAATCCGCTGGATCGGGGATAAGCACCGCTTGCTCAGCAAACCTCAAGAACATACAGTTATCGATAAAGATACTGTTTTTCTCAGCCGTGAGCACATCGCCGGGGGGAATCCCTCCGGCCTGGTTCAACACACAGATGGGTGCCCGGCCCGCATCATCTCCGGCCAGGAAAATGATGTTCTCCAACCGCAGATTCGCCTTCACATGGATGGTTTCAACCGTATCAGGCGCATGCCAGACAACTTCGGCACCGGCCGCAGCCCGGATCGTCAGATTGATCCCATCCGGTTGTACTACTGTCGCTTCTTCGATGTATTCCCCTGCCGCCAGCTCGAGAATATCACCCGAATAAACCGTCCCAGCCAGAGCGGCGGAGATCGCATTGGTCCCAGGGCTGACAGGGATTACTTCTTGAGCCGAAACCAGCCCGAAGCCCATCAACCAGAGCACGGCCAGACTCAATAACTTACCCTTCATTTCTTGCCTCCTTTGTTATTGACTACATAGATATCCACTCCGGTAAGCAAGATCCCCGGCGTGAATAATAACTGGTATCGACCAGTTCTACTGTTTCGCTTGAAAGTGTTTATCACTGATCTATCCTAAAACGCGAATCCGAATGAAAACCGGTGTAAGGAACCAAAGATGCTTTCGGCAACTGAATAGGCATAATCGAAATGTAGGTTCAGCCCCCCGAATGCACTGGGAGTGAGACCAAAGCCAGCGGATAGAGCACCGATATCAGTATTCGCCCGATATCCCCCGCGGAGTGCCAATAGATTTCGGAACGTATATTCACACCCGAGGTGGACTCTTTCGCCCCCGTCGTGTGGGCTCACTGTTACACAAGTGATCTGCAGGTTATGGTTCTCCATTCTCGGGAAAACACTTAGCAGATTCATGGCGATGGCGACTTTGTAGGTGATCGGTAGGTTGAAGGTTTCAAAAGCATAGGTCACACCTTGAGAGAAATTCCGCAGGCTCATGGCAATTCTCAGGTCTTTGAATCCGAAGTAATAGAGGGTCCCAAAATCCAAGGCGATGACGCCTTCCCTGTCTTCAACCCCTTCCTTGGTTTCAAAACCGATCCATTTACCGGTGGTATCATCATAAGTAGGCATCACGATATCATATTCGCCGAAATCTTCATAACAGTATTTCAGCTGGCCGCCTACCGAGAACTTATCGGTAATCCGACGGGCATAGGCCAGTCCAGCCGCCCACTGCTGGACGGAATAGGTGCCGGCGAGCTGATACCCCTCCGGGTGACTATCATAATCCTCCGGGTGATCACTGAAAGGCCGGTTGGGGATGGTGTTTTCAATCTCACCGTTATCCATGACCAATAAGCTGATACCGAAGGTCCCCAATCGACCTGTGCCCAACGCCGCCGCGAACGCATATTGATTGATATCCGCGATCCATTGGCAATTACTTAGACTGATTACCCCGCCCTGGATGCTGGCAACTCCGGCAGGATTCCAAAAAAGGGAGTTCACATCGTTATCAATGCATGTAAAAGCACTCCCCATACCCACCGCACGGGCACCGACATCGATATCCAGAAAGGCCATGCTGACTTGACCTAGTCGTTCGAACTCTTCCACATCCTGTGCCTGCAATAGAGTGGACAATATCATGATAGCAAATACTCTCAGACAGAATTCACTCGTCTTCATATGTGCCCTCAATAGAGAATAACCGAATTCTACTTGATGACCACAAACTTGCCGATTTTCGAGACATCCAGTTCGTTGCCATTCAGATCCTTGCATTGATCGATAACATAGACATACAATCCGGAAGCAACCGTCTGATCGGTCGCTGACCTCATTTCCCAGTCGTAACTGGACTCCGGCAAATCTGTTTTTGTTTTGTGATAATCCTTAAAGATCAACACACCGTTTTGACTGAAAATCCGGATCCGACAGTTAGCTGGTAAACCTACAAATCGAAGGACGTTTTCCGGCCAGTCGTAGAGCTTTCGCGACCTGGCATTATAGGGATTAGGGAGGACGTGCACCTCCTCCAGACTGTAGCGTTCCCGGTCAAAGGGCCGCACTGAGCCAAAGGTGTTATCCTGGGGCTTCGGATTCGTACGTCCGATAAAATGGCTGCTTTCGGTGCCATCCGAGCCGACGGCAGTCACATAGTACCAATAATTGAAAACCTCGTAGACATCCCGGTCTACCCAGGCCGTAGAATCGATCGAGGGACTCCACTCCATCGTTCCCCCGGGATCATCACCGCCGCACTGGTAGACGGGGACATAAGCCGGTTCCATTCTCGGTTCCATGGCATCAAAATCAATCCTGGACCGACGATATACCCGATAAGCTACGGCATCCTCCACGGGGAACCACCGCACCCGACATCTACCTTGGAGTGGTTCTATAATCAGGCTATCTGGCCAGGCTGGTGCAACCCCCAGTTCTGAACTCATGTCCTGAAGGGTCAATTGCATATCCCCCAGATTGGACTCTAACCGATCCTCGAATAGCCCCTTTACCCATTTGATCCTGGCAAATAGCGAGTCTCGTCCACTCCTTAATATCTCGTTCTTTTCACCTCTGGTGATGGTTCCATCTTTATACTGTGCGCCCAGGCTAATGGCCATAGGCCAATCAATGGTCCCGACAGCATAGCACAAGATAACGCGGATACTGTCACCAAGATCAAAATTGTAGGGTCCAAATCCCAAGGTTCCCATCTGGTTGAATCTCTTGTCCTCGGTGGCATGGTTGGTACCATAATACCAGAAGGGACCATCATCGGAAGGATAGCCAGCATCCTTCCAGCCTGCCCAGTCGAATGGGCTGGGAGAATCCGGTCCTGCATCCAGTAGCTGGTAGATGTCCTGGAAACTCAGGGTTCCGCCCATGGATAAAACGTTGGAAGAGTAGGTGCCACCATAGGAGACGTGGAAACGGTGCGGCTGAAGGGGATCATCGGTATGATCTTCGGTTGATCGGTCCGCATGCAGGACCGCCATCCCCGGGTATTGGCTTCCGGAAAAGAGACCGGACGATTGATAGAGAGGATCGCCTTCGTCATCCTCAACCAGAAAGAAATCACCGGCATCTCCGTCCCAACCGTACAGAATTCTCAGGTTTTCATCATCTTCGGTGTGCACATAATCCACCCATTCATCGGTACCTTCCTTCCAGCCCCCGGAATTCGGCACTACACGCTCAGTGGTTCCGCCACAGATTACCGGTCTGAACTTTACACCGATATAACAGTCATTGATGGGATCGCTATACGTGATCTCCTCGCCGCCATCATAGCTGCCCGTCTGCCCGGAATACTTGAAGACATATTCCACGATGGCGAATTCACCAATATCAAATACCCAAGCCCGTTCGGTTACCGTAATCCCCATCGAAGTTTTGCAGCTGGCGCTACCCATCTGATCGGTGGGCATGTCCGCCGGGCCATCTACATCTCTGCCCTCTACCCAATCGCCTACAGACATGAGAACTCGATCAACGACTCTAGCCGGAGGTCGATACTTCCAGTATCTCTGGGCACCGGGATCGATAGGAACCGTAGTGTGCTGAGCGTCGACAGTATAACAGGCAGTGGCATCAGCCACAACGTAGGGTAATAACGTATCCTTGATCGTCCATTGAGTGGGAGTGGCTACCTCCTCGGAGTAGAGGGCTTTGGCCTGAAAATCCCTGGCCGCAATGACGATCCCGCCACCATCGGCACACTCCGGGGTAAAATACCGATACTTGAGCTGGTAGACTTCATATTCCCGAGGGTAAGATACACGCACATCATTGGCGGTAATAACACTGGCAACCGTGAGTTGGAACCGGCCGGTGCCGATAGCCAGCTTATGTGTTTGTGTATGAACAGGGGATGATACCCCACATATTAAAATCGGTATCATCAGGTAATAAGACGGCAGCTGAACAATCTTGATTCTCACTTTTTCTGACCTGTACTGAAGATTAGTTGTCTAATACTCCCGCTAAGCAGGGCTTGACCTGCTCTTGCGATATCCCCACCTGCTGGTTTGTTTCAGTTGAGTTCAAAACGTAGTCCGGCCCAGATTTGACGGGGGTTCAGATAGAGAAACCATGGGGCTCCATTGAAGGGCAGCGCGGTTGTCGGATCATTGCCGATGATCTCTTCGGCCAGATCGCCATAATCACCCGGTTGCCCTCCCTTCTCCTCCAGGGCGTCCAAGTATTTTCTAAGATCCCCATACCTCTCATTAAACGCACCCCGCCACATATTCTTGGTATTGAACAGATTGTATACTTCCACATAAAAGACCGGAGTAATTCCCCCGATATGAAATCGTTTCATCCCGGTCATGTTCACTCCCCAGTGTGGCTTCCAGCGTTTATTATCTCGCGGGGCATAAGGAGGAGGAGCACCACTTGGATTATCCGTAAATGTAGGCTGCTGCCGCCACCAGAATAGGAAGTTCAGATCGATATCACCCACCAGATTGAGTCCCAGCAGGTTGGGACCAAAACCTCGGGGTGTATGGAAGTCTACACCGGCATTTATCCGTGATTCAGAGGGGCGCGCTCGATTCTCATCAGCATAGTCAAATTCCCCGCTGGCAGCTTCTGGATCATCGGGATTCTCATAGAAAACCCTGAAGCCATACACACCCCGACTGTAAATCTGATAGCTGTAATTGCACCAGGCGGTTAAGTATCTGCCCTGACGTTTTTCCAGTCTCGCTTCCAGTCCCCTAGTGCTCATGTAGCGATTGGGGCCATAGGTATAGAAGTTGGCATATTCATAATCATTATCATCTTCCCGCCCAATGCTCCGATAGCCGATCCGATCCATGAGTAGATTTTTTACATCTTTATAATAGCCTGAGAAAGCAACGCGAATCACATTTGCGATATTATGCTCGTAGCCGATTTCGTATTGGACGGCCTTCCTGAAAGGGAGCTCTGGATCGCCATAATGAATCTGCCGGACCTGGGTAGCATCTCTCCGGTAGTACAGGTACTGACGTTCAATGGCCTGGTCCTGATAATAGTGCCCCCAGTTGAAAAAGACTTTCGCCGTCTCACCGATCGGATGGGATATGCTCAAACGTGGTGCGAGGACCGTCTTGAGGGGTGGCTGGTAGCGGGGGGCCCCCTCCGGCCCGCTGCCCGTACTGTCGTTGGCCACCAATTCATCAGTACTGATCCAGATGGGATCCCATAAATTTCTCTTCCAATCAAACCATTCATCCGGAATACGGATATCGCCGCGAAGACTGAGGGTAATTGCGGCCCCTTCGAATTCCAGCTTATCACTGGCCCAGAAAGCGCTACTCCTGGGTTTGACATGCCAGAGCCACCTTCCCAGTCGAGTGTCGTCGTCGCGGTATTCTCGCTTCTTGATCTCGTAGGTGACATATTCAAAGCCCAGATTGAGCTGATTATACCGATTCACCTGAGAGGTCAGGTTGGCTCTGAATGTGATATCCTTGGCACGGTTTCTTTCGGAGAAGAGGTAAGAACCCCCGGAAATAAAACCCTTGATGGGACTACCTATTTCCGTTGGCCAATATCCCAGCGGCGCTTGGGCATCGGGTCCTGAAAGAGTGACTGTATAGGTCGGGTCGGCCGGATCAGTTAATTCTACCCGAAGGGAAGTATCCCTCAGGGCACATTGACCACCGTAGGAGCGGAAATTGCCGGCCAGTAGTTTGACTTCGTAGAAAGTCCTGGGACTGAGGGTGTGGGTGAAGGTGATTCCGTACTGGTTTCGGAAGTGGGTTGACTGTCCGATGCGTCCCGTATAGGGCCAGTCACCATATCCGGTCCAAGCCACCTGTTCGACTCCCTCGTAGATATAGCGTTTCTCACTCTGAAAGTCGGGATTATACTGACCTTCTTCGCTGGCACTTAGATCACCACGCGATACTTCGTCTCGATAGTAATCGTACCGGTTCAAACCGGTCGTCTCCGTATAGCGAAAATTGAACGATAATTTTGTGGATTGGGTCGGATGGGTGGTCAATTTCACCATTCCGTTCTGATCACGGAAATGATCCAGTGGACCCGGGTAGAGGTAATAGATTTTCTCTCTACGAAAGGAAGTAAAGAAGGTAGTGTTTTTCAATAAGGGCACCGGCCCGCCGAGAGTGGCACTCACTACCATATCCGATTTGTCAGCGTACGTGGTGGCCTCATCACGCATATAGTGCTTATAGAGCTCCTTTAACAGTTCCGGCCGATCATAATAGGCTTCATACGCCGTGCCTTCCAGGTTGTGTGCCAGAATCTCCCATTGGTTGACGAGAGTATCAAACGCCTCCGTACTGCCATTGATCTCCCTTACCCATGTCATCATTGTGGTCGAATCGGACCATCCCTTCAAATAATATTCGTCGTAATAATGTTCGAGTGACGGACCAAAATGCTTACGCCCGGGTGCGGACAAGCGATAATCGAACGTTCCGGTGTATTTCTGGCTACCTTCTTTCGTGACCAAGTTGATCATACCACCGGTGGCATTACCATAGGAGGCATCGTAGCCGCCAGCGTTGATCTCTACCTGCTCCAACTCATCTGGATTAAACCGTGTATAGACCACTTCGTCCACATTGTCCCGGGTTTCCAGACCATCAATCCTCAGGCTGATGGAATTCTGGCGTTGACCTCGTATGAACAAGCCCCGGGCATCCATCTCCTGGATGCCCATCTGCTTATCCAGAACATCCTTGAAGTTGCCTACCGGAATGGCAACGACATCGGAACCATCCAGGATGGTCCCACTATTCCCCACATCGGTTTGGATAACCTGACGCTCGGCCACAACAATGACTTCCTCACCCTCAAGCGTAGTCGCTGTAAGCGGAAAATCAAGCGGCGTGGTCAATCCCATTTGTACGATCACCTCCGTGGCACGTACCTGCACGTATCCGATCACAGAGACCGCGACGGTGTATTTGCCGGGATGAGGCAGGAGGATGGTATACCTGCCATCAGCATCAGCGGCCGCACCCAATGAGGTACCTTCGATAACGACGTTCGCCCCCGGCAAGGCTTCGTTGGTCTCGCTGTCGAAAACCCTCCCGGTTATTTTCCCGCTGCTGACCGCGGAGAGCGAATTCATAAGAGTGAGCAGGAGGATCCCAAAGGCGATGACATGAGTTTTTCGAGGATGGGCAGATATCATGCTGTTCGTTCCTGTACAATGGATCGCGCCTGATCCAGGTTGGCGAGTGAGCATCTACGGTGTGTTATTGAGGGCAGGAGCCGATGTGAAGCCATCGTTCCTGGCACGTGGGGCTGTATAACCAGTGAGTACAATAGTAGTAGAAGCAAGGTGCTATCCCCCAATAGCGCTTTCTAAATTCTTGTAGGCATAAGCCGTGAGTTAGGTTATCATTATAACAATATAATCGGTATACCGAGTATACGTTAATCCTCAGTCAGAGTCAAGGATTATTTGCGGCCAGGAATTAATCCCTTGCTATTCAACAGTTTATCGTCGGAAATCCGATCCCTCGCAAAATCAACTTGCCGGGAAAGGACTTGGCAACACCAGGAACATTGTATACATTTGATATACCGAATATATGCTATCTACCCCTGGATCAGGATCAAGCATGCCGGATTCAGAACATAGCGAGGTGCTAAAAGGACACATGAATCATAGAAAAGGACATTGATGGCCATTGACCTGCAGGATCCAACTCCACTCTACCGACAGATTGTCGAAGACATTAATGAACAGATCAAGTCCGGTGAATTGAAGCCCGGCGATCGGATCGCTTCACAGACCGATCAGGCCCAACAGTACGGGGTCAGCCTGATTACCATCAAAAAGGCTATGGCATACCTGGTGAATAAAGGCGTTCTGTATAGCCGGGTCGGTAAAGGTACTTTCGTCGCTCGCACTCCTCAGAGGGTTGATCATGCCAGTCATCCCTCGGTCGGGCTGGTTCTAAGGGACCTTAAGAATCCCTTCTTTTCCCTGGTGGTCCAGAGCATCGAGAAAAAAACCTCCGAGCTGCGGTACAATCTGATGCTTACCAGCTCCGCCGACCGCGAGGAACAGGAAGAACTCCAGATCTCTCATTTCCGTGACATCGGTGTGAGCGGGATGATTATCGCCTCCATGGGCCATCAACATCAGGCCACCAATGGTATTTTGCAACTACAAAAAGAGAAATTCCCCTTCGTTATGGTTTCCTACGTGAAAAACGAGGATATCAGTTATATCGGCACTGATCACGTCTACGGCGCCCAGATCGCTACCGAGCACCTGATCAGATTGGGGTATAAACGGATCGGCTACATCAATAGTGAAGAGGGCGATGTCCTGGGAGACCTCCGTCAGCAAGGATATGAGCGTGCCTTGAAGAGTAATGGATACCAGGTGGACAAGGAGAATATTTATCGACTTCCCTTCCAAGGCATCTGGAATCAATACCAGGCCGGCTACCAGCTGGGCATACAATTCGCCAAGCTCCCCAATAGACCGGATGCCATCTTCGCCTTCAACGACCTCATCGCCCTGGGCTTCGAGCAGGCCGTACTGACCCAGGGACTGAAGGTTCCGGAGGATGTGGCCATCGTCGGCTTTGATGACATCGAGCGCAACCTGTACGCTCCGGTCCCCCTCACGACGGTTCATCCCCCGACCTCCCGAATTGGCACCCTGGCTGTGGAGACCCTCCTGAAGATGATCGGTGGCGACCAGAGTGTCACCCGCACCTTTCTCAGACCGCAGCTGGTCATCCGGGAATCGTGCGGGGCAGCCAACAACGAGAAGACCACCTGACACTCCCCCACTGAGATCCGCTTACAACCGTGCTGGAAGGCTTCGCACTCATCGCCGTTCTGATCGGGGCGATCGTTTGCATCATCCTGCTCATCTCGCTTCTCAAGGTCCATCCATTCCTGGCTCTCATCGTGGCCTCGCTGGGAGTGGGACTCGTGGTGGGGATGCCACTCCAGGATATCCTGCTCTCAATCACGAATGGCTTTGGCGGACTGATGGGCTATATCGGACTGGTGATCGTCTTTGGGACCATCATCGGCACGATCCTGGAGAAATCCGGCGGAGCCCTGAAAATGGCCGACATCATCCTCCGGATTGTGGGCTATTCACGCCCGGCTGCGGCCATGTCGATCATCGGTGCCATCGTCAGCATCCCCGTGTTCTGTGACTCGGGTTTTGTGATCCTGTCCCGATTGAATCGAGCCCTCGCCGCCAAAGCGAAAGTACCACCAGTGACCATGGCCGTGGCGCTTGGAACCGGGCTGTATGCCACGCATACACTGGTACCTCCCACACCGGGACCGATCGCAGCCGCCGGCAATCTGGGGGCTTCTGAGTATCTCGGTACGGTGATCTGGATCGGATTGCTGACCTCGATCCCGGTCTTAATGGTCGGCTACTGGTGGGCGCGGCGCATCGGCAGAGCCGTGATGTTCGAAGCGCAGGACACCCCGGTGAGCGAACCTCCCGGCCAGTTGGACACCGCCAGCCTTCCTCCCGCCGGCCGGTCCTTCGCCCCCATTGTGCTGCCCATTCTCCTGATTGCTGCCGGTTCGATCGTCAGGTTCTACGGCTGGGCAGGAACTGTGGCCGATATACTCCTTTTCATCGGTCATCCTCTGACAGCCCTTTTCCTGGGAGTCTGTGCCAGCTTCCTGCTCATGCCCCGCTTCGACGAAGAGCATCTAACCCGGTGGGTTGGGAAGGGTATCCGCCAGGCCGGTCCCATACTGCTGATAACTGGCGCCGGTGGGGCGTTCGGCAGCGTTCTCAAGGCCACCCCATTGACGGACCTCATCGGGAGCCTGGCGACTCAATCCGGCCTCTCTGGAAGTATTCTGATCGTGATCGCCTTTCTGATCGCCGCCGGCCTGAAGAGCTCCCAGGGTTCCTCAACTGCTGCGCTGGTGATCACATCTTCGCTGCTGGCCCCCGTGCTGCCCGTGCTCGGCCTCCATACTCCGGCCGCCCTGGCGCTGGTGGTGATGGCCATCGGTTCGGGCGCCATGACCGTGTCGCACGTGAACGACTCCTATTTCTGGGTCGTTTCGCAGTTCAGCGATCTTACCGTCGCCCAGGCATATCGGAGTTTCACTTTCGCGACGCTTTTCCAGGGAGTGACCGGGCTGGTTACGACCTTATTGCTTTACCAGATCCTGGCCTAGCTCACCGCGGAGATCGCACTCGCACTGTTGTTATTAAATCAGCTCCCAAGGACACGTCCTGATGGATCCGCAGGAAGTACTATTCCAGGCATTTAAAGACGGAGTGGCAGCTACCCAACCCGCCCCGGCTGTCAGGCGACATCTGCCCACCCCACCTGTGGGGCGTACCGTCGTCGTCGGTGCCGGCAAGGGGGCCGTACCCATGGCACTCGCTGTCGATGAGGCCTGGCATGCCCCTCTCAGCGGTGTGGTGATCACCCCCTATGGTGCCACCGGTGAACGCCTCCCGGAACGGATCCGGGTTCTGGAAGCCGCCCATCCGGTTCCCGACACCGCCGGCGTCGCCGCTACCCGCGAGGTCCTGCAGGCTGTGCAGGATCTCACCACCGATGACCTGGTCATCTGCCTGATCTCCGGCGGAGGATCTGCGTTACTTTCCTATCCCCTGGGAGTCACCCTGGAAGAAAAAGCGGCCCTGATGAGCCAATTCTTGAAGTGCGGCGCGTCGATTCACGAGATCAATACGGTCCGCAAGCACTTGTCCGGGATCAAAGGTGGTCAGTTGGCGGTTGCCGCAGCGCCAGCACGGATGGTAACCCTGATCGTCTCCGACGTGACAGGTGATGATCTGTCAACCATCGCTTCGGGGCCGACGGTTCCTGACCCCACCACTTTTTCGGACGCTCTGACCATTATCGAGCGGTACGATATCCACAGCCCGGCCGCCCGGAGCCACCTGGAACACGGGATGCGCGGCATGATTGATGAGACGCCCAAACCGGACTCACCCGTTTTCAACCGCGTCGAAAACCGACTCATCGCCACCAACCGTCACACCCTCGATACGGCCGTCAGATCTCTCCGGACAAACGGTATTGAGGCTCAAGTAACCAGCGACCGTATTGAAGGCGAATCCCGGCAAGTCGCCTTGGAACACGCGCAGGAGGCCAGGGAGCTGCCGCACCGTAGAGCGCTGCTATCCGGCGGCGAGACCACGGTTGTCGTAACAGGTAAAGGGCGCGGTGGTCCGAATCTTGAATATCTGCTGGCTCTGGCGATCGCCCTGGACGGTGAGCCGGGCATCTATGCCCTCGCCGCCGACACGGATGGCATTGATGGCACCGGGGACGCTGCTGGAGCTGTGATCGCTCCCGATACACTGGAACGGGCAGCGAGCCTGGGCCTCGATCCCCAGGCAGCCTTGGCCGATAACGACGCCTACACTCTTTTCGCTTCGCTGGACGACCTGATCGTGACCGGACCGACCGGTACCAACGTGAACGATATCCGGATTATTCTGCGGGTGTGAAAAGTCGGGTGTTCGTTCGGATTTTTCGCTCTGTCACCATCCGTCAGTGAAAAGACCAGAGAGTTATCCGGTCAGTCAGATTTCCAGGGCGGGATGGAGGGTAATATACTCTCAAACTCAGCGATCAGGCGATCTTCGTATTCACCCTGATAGGTGCCATTTCTGAACCGGTCAGCCGCTTCATTCAGGAATCGCTCCCACGACCGCTCCTCCCCACCTGGATTGATGGAGTAGAACCGTGCTTCGTTCGACCGGGCAGCTTCGAGATCACCCAGCGCATCCCCGACCATCAGCACCTTGTCCCGGGCATACCGACCCTCCGCCGCCAACTGGATATGCTCCCTTTTGCTGCCCATCTCCTGGCCGGCAATGACGCGGGCAAACCGGCTGAGATCGTGCTCGTCCCACTCCCGCTTCAGCGCCTCCACGGGGGTGGCTGAGCAGACGACGATATCCGCCCAGCGGGAAATACTCTCCAGGCTTTCACGTACATGGGGGAATGGGGGCACCCCACGTACGATCTCCCCCACACTCCGGTTCACGGCTTCGCTCCAGGCCAAGGCTTGGGCCAGGATTTCATCCCCAGTGGCCGCGACGTGCTTCTCCAGAGCGGCATTACTCAGCTTGGTCTCCTTTTGTATCCACTGGCGCAGGGCATCAACCTGGGGAATGACCGGGTTTCGCTGTTGTACTTCCGGCCATTCTTTCAGGAGATCGAAGACCATCACGACCGCCGGGAAACGATTGATCCCGCGCCACCGGGAGTAAAGGTTGACAAACTCAGCCGCTTCCCGGACATACTTGGCAACCGGATGCAAATCCCAGCAGCGGATGATGTTCGGGATGAAGCACTCCTTATGCTTGATCTCCATGGTGTCGAATGCGCAGCCATCCGAATCAATGGCTATCAGAAACTCATGTTCCGGTTCCAGATGGGTCAATTCAGCCTGGGGATCGTGCATAACCACACGCTACTCGGCCATCAGATAGATCGCGACCACCGCCGATACCATCCCACCCAGGGTGATGGGATGCGGGACCACACTATAGATGATCAAGGATAGAATGATGGTAATCACCGGTGCCAGGGCGGTCATGGGTACGACAATGATGGTCTTGCCGTAGCGGACGGCGTAAACAAACATCAACGCCCCGATTGCGTTGAGAACCTGGATCATGGCTGCCAGGTAGGGACCTCTAAAGCCCCAGTTGATCTCCTGCGAGAAATCGGTCATGAGGAGTGCAATGGGGATCAGGACCACTCCGGTTGCCATCATGTAGAAAAAGACGCTCTCGGCTTTCATGGTTTCCTGGGAAAATTTCATGACGTAAGCCTGAATACCCCAGAAAAGGAACACGAAGAAGGCCAGGAACAACCAGATCACTCCCCTTCCGGAGCTGTCAGGCGGTTGATAGGACAGCAGGACAATCGCAACCAAGGCCAGTGCGATCCCAAACCAGGATCGCGGATTCGCTTTCTCCTTGAGCAACCCGACACCCATGATGATCGTTACCACCGGGTAGAGGGAGATAATTGGAAAGACCAGATAGGCCGGTCCCCACCTGAGAGCCTGAAACAGGATGAGCTGTCCCCCAGCTCCCAGGAACCCGACGGCGGAACCCAGCAGGATGGAGCGCTTATCATACTGCAGTTCCCAGTTGATGATCTTCAAGGCAACCAGGGCACAGGGTATCATGGTCAGAGCCCAGACGGAGTAGCCCAGCGTAGCCGGAAAGCCCGCCTTCTCCGGAATCTCGATGAACGCTCCCCATACCCCCCAGAACAGGGTTGTGATGATGGCGAACAGTAGCCAGGATTTTATTTTCACGGGTACCTCTCGTGTTTAGGAATCAGATTCCATTAGTGATGACCGCTATACCCGCAAGCCAGGGAGTATAGTGCGGTAACCTCCATAATTTTATCGCGCAGTATATCTGTCGGTGTATTCGCAATTTGCCCCTCTCTTATCGCCCGGTATTGGGAGGGCAGATACTGGCTGACAAGTGTCATCGGGAACGGGTGTGCAGTTATGTTTTGGAGCAATCGATTCAGGGCCTCCTCCACCTCTTTCACCGGCCAGTAGTAACGAATGCGGTCGCTGTAACTGTAGACGCGTGCGTAGCGCTGTTGTTGAGCTGTTCCTTTATAATACCCCTGCCAGTATTGGGGCTGGGCGGACATGACTTCTTCCAGTACTTCTCGGAGCCGCGAGGGGGTGACAGACTTCCGGACACTCAACCATTCCGATTCCATCTGCGCCAGGGCGAACACACCCTCCCGGAACGCAAAGGTCAGCCACGGACCGACCTTGAGGATGGCAAAATGATCTTCCACCATCTGGCCTAGAGCCGCGCCGGTCTGGTAGTCCGTCGAGTGGGCTTCGTAGACCAGCCGATCGTACCCCTCGATCAGCCGTGAGAGATCGGCCGCTCGCGGCCTCTGATACTCTTCTACCTGCTCACTTCCGAATTCAACGCCCGGCTGCACCACGATTCCTATCACCCGCCCCCAAGCAGCATCGAGACCTCGGCCACGAAATACCGCCTGGTGGTCCTCGATGGTTTGTTGGGCTTCCTCCGGGGAGGTGACATGAACCCGGCCGGCTGGTTCATCCGCACCCCCCGGCTTGGGCACGTCCGTACCGATGATATACAACGGCGGCAAAGCTTTCCCGGAACGGGCGGCATAGGTTTCCTCAGCGACCGCCGCCAGGTCCGCGGCTCGTTCCGCGACCAGGCTAGGTTCGGGCGGTATCTGGCCATCACCGGGATCATCCCCCAGACGCATGCTCGTATCCAGATGAATCTTCACGAAACCTGCCATGACGTAGGCCTGCACCAAATCCCGGGCCTCGGACATGGCCTCTTCCGCAGGCTGGTCCCGCCAGCGGTTCGGACCCAGATGATCGCCCCCCAGCAGGATCTTTGCGGCCGGGAAATGGACCGCCTCCGCAATTCCGTGTACATAGGCGGCAAATTGAACCGGTGTCATACCGGTGTACCCACCGAACTGGTCCACCTGGTTGGAGGTCGCCTCGATGAGGACCGGGATTCCGTCGGTTAAGGCCTGCTGCATGGCCGCCTCGATAGCATAGCGATGGGCCGAACAGACCGAATAGATCCCTGCATGTCGCCCGGCGGCTTGGGAGGCGACTACTTCTGTAAGGAAATGAGCCATAGCTCTGAGGATTGAACTGCCTGGACTACAACGTCTCAACCGATCAGGATATCTTCCTGATCGTGTTCTGCCAGGAACGCTTGCAGTTCCCCAACCGTCGGGGAGGCCGTGCTGCCGCCCAGTTTCGTGGTGGCCAGTGCACCGCAGGCGATCCCGGTCGTCAGACATTGCTCAATGTCTGATCCCCGCAGCCATTCGAACAGGAAGCCGGCGTTAAAACTGTCCCCGGCTCCCGTGGTATCAACCGGGTCCACTGTATAGGTCCCGGTTCTAATTATTTTATCTTCCACCCGGCACACAGCACCGCGGCTGCCAAGCTTGATGACGACCACCTCACAGGTTTCCCCCAGCTCGGCCAAAGCATCTTCTGTTGACTGCCGCCCGGAGATGTGCACGGCTTCCTGCTCATTGGGAAGCAGGACATCCACGAATTGAAGGACTTCCCTGATATCCTGGTCCCACTTCTCCTCCGGATCCCAACCGGGGTCGAAGGAGGTGGTGAGACCGGCTTCCTTGCAGCGCCGGAACAACTCCGCGCATCCCGCCCTTAAACCGGGCTGCAGGTAGTATGAGGACAGGTGCATGTGCCGGCCTCTCCGTACGTAATCGAAGGGGACATCTTCAAGCGTATACTCCTCCATCGATCCCATGTACGTAACCATGGCATAGTCCTCCGGGAAGGACAGAGCGACCGTGATCCCGGTCTGGGAATGAGTATCATGGACGATCCCGCCGGTATCCACTCCCCGCTCCCGGAGCGTAGCCAGCACCACTTCCGCGAACTGGTCTTCCCCTAATTTTCCTGCGAATCCCACCCGCACCCCCAGCCGGGCTAGATTGGATGCCAGGATGGCCGAGGCGCTGCCCATGGTCAGGATCATACCCCGGGCAATCTTCTCCTTGCCCATCTCCGGAAAAGAGGCCAGATCTTGCAGGATCAGATCTACGTTAAGTTCTCCAACGACTACGATATCGAACTCTTCCAAGGGGCTATCCTCGATTTAAACGCTTCTTGTAGCTTTCGAATCTCAGCTGAGGGTCACTACTTGTGTCAGGTTCTTGGGATGGTCGGGGTCCAATCCCTTGGCCACCGCATGGGTATAGGCCAGCAGCTGCAAAGGAAGCATGTACAGGATCAACCGTGCCTCATCAGGCAATTCCGTGCCGAGCTCCAGCAGGTGATCGCTCGCACTGCGCAGCTCGGTATCCGCTCGTTCACAGATCACGTAGGTGGTTGCCCCAAGGGCTTTCATCTCTTTTACAAGTCTCGTTTCTTCCTCACGTGATCTTTCGGATACTAGGATGGTCAGCAGCATATCTTCGTCTACAATGGACATGGGGCCATGCCGGAACTCCAGGCTGTGGTACGCTTCGGAGATGGATAGCGACATCTCCTTCATCTTCAGCATCGCCTCACAGGCCAGTCCGTAAAAGGGCCCGTGCCCCAGAAAAACAAATTTGGTAAAACGCCTACTTCCGAGGATCTTCTCAGCCTGCTCCTGGGTTCGCTCCAACACGCGCTCCCCATGTTCCGGTACTTGTGCCAGGGCTTCCTTCAAACCGTCGTCTCCCGAGCGGATGGCCGCCAGGTATTGGATAAGTAGCAGCATACTGGTGAATGAGCGTGTCATCACCACGCTCTGTTCGTCGGCTGACGGGACCACCAATGGAAATCGGCTCTCACGAATCAAATCACTATCGGACCGACAGCTGACCCCGAAGAACACCTGGCCCCGCCGATGCTTGATTTCATTGGCAGCGTACAGCACCTCCGTTGTTGTGCCTGAACGGGAGATCAACACCGGCATGGTGCCCTTTTCAGATTCAGGCAACAGGGTATCGGGAAACAGCATCACCTCTGAGGCCGTCGTCGCCCGGGCTCTCTGAGATGTGATCAGGGCATAGACACTCGCCGCGGCCTGTGCGAGATAATATGAGGTACCACACCCGACGAAAAGGGTGTCGTCATGCGCGCTGAGATCAAGGTAGTGCTGAATCTTGTTGCGGTCCTCGGTCGCTATTTGCTGTACATCCCGCCACACCTCCGGTTGGGATAATATTTCACCTAGAGTGGAGTCGGCCATATATCTACTGCCCTTTATTCACCGTACGTCATTTTATACAAGGATAACTTCGATACCCGTATCTCTGAAAGAGTCCCGGTATTCCTGACTGATACCGGTATCCGTAATAATGCGGTTGAGATTCTCGGGTCCACCGATGCGGCAGAGACCCCGGCGACCGAATTTGCTGGAATCGGTTACCACGATCACTTCCTTCGAAATGGTGAGCATCACCGCGTTTAGATGCGCCTCCAGCTGGTTGGGAGTGGTAAGCCCGAATTCCAGATCAAAACCATCGACGCCTAGAAACAACTTATCGAAATAGAATTCCTTAAGCACCGCTTCGGCCTGCGGACCTAACAGGGAAAATGAGTTTTCCCTCAATCTGCCTCCCGTGAGCATGACCGATAGCTGCGGACTACCGGCCAGTTCCGTTGCGATGTTCACCGCATTGGTCATGATGGTCAGATCGCGACGGTCCTTGATCCGCTTGGCAATCTCCAGGGTGGTAGTACCGGAGTCCAGAACAATCGAATCCCCATCGCAGATCATTTCTGCAGCTTTGGCACCGATACGCCGCTTCTCATCCATGTGCAGCTTGGCCTTCTCCGTGAGTGCGGAGTCGTAGGCCACGGCCACGCGGGCTAAGGCACCGCCATAGACCCGGTCGATCACCCCCTTTTTTTCCAGGTAACTGAGGTCGTTGCGTATCGTCACCGAGGATACCTTGAACGTGGCACTCAATTCCTCTACCCGGACCTTGCCGTTCTCCTGGATAAGCCGGATGATCTCGTCTCTTCTATCGACTGTGTTATGTGCAGGGGGGTCCATCATTCCCTTTCTATACTAATAAATATATTTACGGTTGCTTTCTATATCAATTCATTTTCTTGCGTTTCCTTTTTATTTCAGTCATCAGGCTGACTGCCATATGGCTCAGTGTAGGAAAAACAACTCCTTACGGCCATCGTTGATCAAGCGTCAAAGCCTGACCCGAGAAGATGGGGTCTGATAAATTAACCGAATATCTTTAGGATGGGAACAAGCCTTGATGAACGGGAGCCGGTCAGACTGTGTTGTGTTGCAGCCGGCGATGTTGTAGAAGCGGCCGGCGCCTGAAGACAATTCCCCTGCGAATGATAGCATTTGTGTGGTTAATTTCCTCCGCAGATGTGCCCCCGTCACTCTCGAATCCCGATCCTGCGCTGGTATGGCCCCTGAGTTCTATCTCCTGATTGTCATGGTCGGAGTCTTCGCTCTGACCGTTTTCTTGGGCCAGTTTCCCATCGGCGTATCCCTGATGCTGGCCTCCATCGCGGGCACGCTGCTGGCTGGCTATGGGATACCGCTGCGTCATCTGGTGGAGGGCTCCTTCGCCTATCTTGATCCGATGCTGATCATAGCCTCCGCCATGATCTTCATGGAAATCATCCGCGAGACGGGAGCGCTGGGTGAAATCAGCCGGTTGATCATCAGCTCCTTACACCGGCGGCCTTTCTGGATGCTTGCGCTGATCACCATATTCATCATGTTCCCGGGCATGATCACCGGCCTGTCGACCGCCGCCGTCCTGACAACCGGTGCCATCGTCGCTCCGGCCCTCATGGCTATGGGCATCCCGCGGGTAAAGACCGGAAGCATCATCGCTATGACAGCCATTTTCGGCATGGTCGCGCCGCCCATCAATGTTCCCGCCATGATCATCGGCGGCGGCGTGGATATGCCCTATATCGGATTCGGATTGCCGCTGACATTCGCATCGTTCCCGATTGCGATAGCCGTCGCGCAGTTGCTTGGTCGTCGCCATGTTGATCCGGATCTGGCACGGAAGTCCCTCGATCACATACCCCGGCTGGGGGAAGGACGAAACCGGTTCCGGCTGTACCTGCCGATACTGTTGCTGGTGATCCTCATGCTGGCCGCACGGGTGACACCCGGAAAGTATACCAACCTGGGCATGCCCCTGATCCTGTTAATCTGCTGTGCAGCGGCGATTGGCTCCGGCCGGGGCTTCAATCTGCTGACGGTGACTCGCAAAGCCATGCGGAATGCCCTCCCGGTAATGGGCATCCTGGTAGGGATCGGAATGTTTATCCAGATCATGAGCTTGACCGGCGTGCGCGGCTACCTCATCGTGAAAACCCTGCAGCTGCCCTCCTTCTGGCTCTACATCGGCATTATGGTCAGCCTGCCGCTCTTCGGTGCCATTTCTGCCTATGGGGCCTCATACGTACTCGGCGTCCCGTTCCTGCTGGCCTTGTTGGGAAGCAACGAGATTGTTGTGGCGTCGGGTCTGACCCTCATCGCGAGCCTGGGCGATATGATGCCCCCTACAGCCCTGGCGGGTATCTTCGCAGCTCAAGTAGTGGATGAGTCCAATTATTTCCGTATCCTGAAGCACTGTTTGCCTTATATTTTCATGACAGCCGTCTTCGGGATCATTATGATCCTGTTCGCGAACCAATTGGCGAAATTCCTGGTGATCTGATATATGAGAACCGGTCTATCAGTTGCAGATATCCCATGGGTAAGACACCTCCTAGCTGAGATCACGTGATGTTGGAGATTATCTACATTCTTATCACCGGTGCTTTCCTCGCGCTTACTGTGGCAGACCTGTTCGCCGAACGCAACTGGAAAAGGCAGATCACTCACCTCATCGTGATGATCCCTTTGATACTGAGAGTGTTGCAGATCAAGTGATATGACCTTCACACCGCCGTTTGTACGTTCGATCCTGTTTCTGCTGGTCAGCTTGATCCTTGCTTTCCTGGCGGGAGTCAGGTTTCGGCCCATGCAGGCTCCGGAGCCAGTCATCGCGGGCGGTGGTGTGACCCGTGTTAAGCTATTGAGCGAGTATTTTGATGGGATCAGTGGAACCAGCGGCGATACCGAGGTCTACTTTCTCGACGGTGACAAATCCGGTGCCACGTTCCTGATCCTGGGTGGAACACATCCCAACGAACCGGCAGGATTCATATCAGCGGTATGCCTGATCGAGGCTACCCGGGTAATGCAAGGCCGGATGATCGTTCTCCCCCGGGCGAACAACAGCGGATTCACTCACAGTGATCCTCAGGAAGGTACGCCCCAGTTCTTCGCCATCCCAACCCCGGGCGGGTCCAGAAGCTTCCGTTATGGCTCCCGCAGCACCAATCCCATCCACCAGTGGCCGGATCCCGAGGTCTATCTGCACTATCCCTCTCACCAGAAATTATCCGGGCCGGAAACGCGCAACCTCAACCGGGCCTATCCCGGCCGTCCGGATGGCTCGCTCACTGAACGGGTCGCCTTTGCCATCATGGAATTGATGCGCGCCGAAAAAGTCGATATGGCGATCGATCTGCACGAGGCTTCCCTGGAATACCCGGTGATCAACGCCGTGGTCGCCCACCCACTGGCGAGCGAACTGGCGGGAGAGACCGTACTGCTCCTGCAGCTGCAGGGACTGGAATACAGCCTGGAACCTTCTCCGGAAAATTTCCGGGGTCTGTCCCATCGGGAATGGGGGGATCACCTGCACAT
>CP070656.1:2569308-2572966 GCA_020355065.1 Fidelibacterota bacterium
ACCGGAGTACTTGCCGTACAGCACCTTGTCACCCTTCTTCACCTGGGGCTTGATCAGCTCGCCGGTATCGGCAATCTTGCCGGGACCCACGGCCACGATTTCGCCCTGCTGGGGCTTCTCTTTGGCGGTGTCGGGCAGGATGATCCCTCCCTTGCTCACTTCCTCCGCTTCCGCGGCCTTCACCACCACACGGTCTTGTAGAGGTTTCAGATTCATCAGTTTCTCCTATGATTTCTGTAAGTCATTGTTATCAAAGGACTAAAGTATGTTTTATCAGAGATTAAGGCTCAGGCCAATCCAAGCATTTTACCGACCTGAGCAGCGCTAAATTTAGTTTTGCTTATAGTATGAGGAAAAGGTTTTTTAGCACTCTTTTTATGAGAGTGCTAAAGGAGTGGATTCAGCGGCCGGTGCTGCCGAATCCGCCGCCCCCGCGGGTCGTATCCGACAGCTCATCCCGCATTTCATAACTGACTGGCGAGCCGTCCAGCGCCACCAGCTGGAACAGCCGGTCCCCTCGGTGCACCGAGTACGGCGCAGCCTTGATGTTATCGCAGACCGCGATCAGCTCCCCCCGGTACCCCCCATCGATCAACCCGATGGAGTTGGCCATCCGCAGCGGCGTCTTGGATATGGACGACCGCGGTATCAGCAGGTAGGCGCGCCCGTCCTCCGGCTCGCACTGGATACCCAGGTGCAGCGGCTTCGTCTCCCCGCCCGCGAAGGTCATCTCCTCCACGACAAACAGATCCAGTCCGGCATCCCCTTCGTGGTAATGCCCATGGTCGTCATAGAACTGGCGCGCGGTCTCATTCAGCGGTTTGATGAATAACTTCATAGTTCAATTATATGGAAAGTAATGTGTAATAATTCCCCATTAACAGGGAAAATCGATGGGCTTAAATCGCTAAGGGATACAGGTAATTGAGATGTACGAAGACTTATATTATCGGAAATGGTCTGCAAATTCCTGATGGCGGTGACCTGTCGATATGCTCCTAGTTTTTCTTTAAGACGACGTTGCCGTTCACTGTCTCGATTTGGATGGAGTGCTTCCCATCCCCGGTCTTGCCGGTGCCTCGGATATACTTGCGAGCCGAACCGAACCTGGACACCCAATCTTCGGATTCTTCCATAGTGAGGTCGAAGTCACTGATGATCTGGTAATCACCTCTGCTTCCCCTAGTATATGCTAGGGTTATGTCAATATCCATCGAGAGCTCGCCCGGGACCAGCAAGGTGATATCACCACCCTTTGAGACGATATCGACATTCCGCTCGCCTATATTTGGATCGCCTACCATTCGAATGGTTACATCACCACCCATTGTGGTCGCTTTTACCGCACCATCTATGGCATCGATCTCGATGTCTCCTCCCATGGTTCTTGCGTTGATGTAGTCCTTCGCCGATTCGATATGGATATCCCCTCCCATGGTCTTCACAGTTCCTCCACCGGGAGCTGCTACTAGATCTATATCCCCTCCCATGGTTGATATCCGAATGGCTTGATTATGGCTCTCATCACCGTTGTTATCATATACTACATCACCTCCCATAGTCGTAACCTTGGCACTCCCGCTAAATCCCTCAATCTCTACGTCTCCACCCATAGTATGCACGCGTCCATCGAGATGAGAATTCTTTAGCGATATATCCCCACCCATGGTTTCAAGGTCAATCTCTCCTTTAAGCCCTGATAAGTTCAGATCACCCCCCATGGTCTTGCCCTCGATGGCACCTTCAACATCATCCACTCGTAGAGAGCCGCCCATTGATTCAATATCGAGATCAAACTTGAAAGGGACTTGGATTCTTAGATGCAAATCACCACTGCGATCCCTCCCACCGCCATGATACGAGGAAGTGATGGCAATCCCTCGCGCAGTCTTATGGACGTCAACCTTATAATCCTCACTGTTTTTAGACCATATATCCACATCAACTGTCAACGCCTTTCGATCCCACCCTTGGATATCCACGGATCCGCCGGTTTCCAGGCTGATTTCCAACTTCTGACCTGGTTTGACCTTATACTCCCTTTCCTGATCACCTATCATCGTCGTCGCGCAGGATGGAAGCGTTAATAATCCTATTATGAATAATGTAGCACGCTTCATGAAAGCTTCTCCATCAGGAAATACAGCCCATCAATACGAAAAATTTCAAGTTCTCCGCTCTGAACATTTGACAAGAATGAGCCACCTCAGGTTGTCAGAAAATGAAAGAAATATTTTAAAAGAGAATTTCTTTGTTCTCTGACTGACAACCTTTTCAGACACGGATCCGTCAAAAGGGCAATCGTAGCATCTGATTCGCTGTGAAACAAGGATGAGTATCATGCCCAAAGCATTCCAATTCCGACTCTTGTCATTTACCCTGCTCTTGAGCATTGCGTTCGCCGATAAGCCCCCAGTTCGTGACATCGTTCATGATTTTCAACCTAATATCAAGCCAAGTCTTTTCATACCCCGTTTGACAGCACCTATTGTTGTAGATGGATCTCTCAATGATGCGGGTTGGCAAAATGCTGCGCGAGCCGTCAATTTTGCCGAATTCTTCCCCGGTGATGGCACCCGTCCACCCATTCATATGGAAACCCTTATTACCTACAACGATACCCATCTCTATCTTGCGTTCCTCGTAGAAGATAATCCTGACGACATACGAGCCTCTTTGAGGGATCGGGATGAAATGTGGTCAGATGACTACGTTGGTATCCTCTTGGATACATACGGAGATGCCAACTGGGCGTATTTCATTTTTGCCAATCCGCTCGGTATTCAGGGGGACGCTCGTTTTGTGGCCGGTCTTGGTGAGGATGATGGAGTTGACCTGATTTTCGACTCCGAAGGACAAATCACCGATAAAGGCTACCAAGTAGAAATGGCCATACCTTTCAGTAGCCTGCGTTTTCCCGACACAGATATACAGAATTGGAAAGCAACATTCTGGATCACTCACCCTCGAGGAAGTCGAAGTCAGTACACTTGGGCTGCGATTGATCGGGACAATGCTTGCTGGATGTGTCAGTGGGGAACGCTCGCAGGTATAAAAGGGATTAAATCCGGTCGAAACATCGAGATACTTCCATCAATAGTTGGCTCTCAGATTGGCTCTTTGAAAGATGAAGACGATCCCACAATCGGATTCAATGCCGGTAAGCCAGGTGGTGACCTAGGCCTGGGTTTGAAATATATGATAACACCCAATGTTGTTGCTGATGTGGCGCTAAATCCCGATTTCAGTCAGGTTGAGGCTGACGCTGCTCAGATTGACGTGAATCAGACTTTTGCTTTATTCTACCCTGAACGTAGACCTTTCTTCCAGGAAGGTGGTGACCTTTTTCGCACAAATCGGCAGGTTGTCTACACGCGATCCATTAATAATCCTTCTCTCGCAGCAAAGCTTACCGGTCGTTTCGGCAAATTGAATGTTGCCTACATGAGCGCCCGAGACGAAAACAGTCCAATTATTCTACCCTTTGAAGAACAGAGTATAACGCTTGCCACGGCGCTGAAAAGTGTCACTAACATTGTCAGGGCAAAGCAATCCTTTGGAGAAGATGCCTTTATCGGTGCCATGGTCACTGATCGTCGATTGGAGGGGGGAGGTTCCGGCAGTCTAGTAACGACTGATGGACGGTTCACCTTCCTTA
>CP070656.1:2573066-2576278 GCA_020355065.1 Fidelibacterota bacterium
CATTCATTCTTCCTGAATGACGCCCGGGTGCAGAATATCATTTGCCGATTCCTCGCCGGCCGAACTGATGAGGCCGATTGGTACACCGATCCGTCCGATTCGGTAACAAAAGCCTGACGATTGTACTTTAAATAGTACCCTACCCGCGTGCAGCGGCGGCTGGATCTTGGCGTCCCCTCGACCCGGCCGGAGGCGGGCTTGGCGGTTGGTTATTTCTCCCGCCTCCTCGCTGACGGCTAACCGCCAATTGCTAATAGCCGTTTCCAACCATCAGCGGGACGACGTGCAGCTGAAATACAGTTTATACTTAGGTTCTCCTCAGAAAACGCCGGCCATCCAGGCTGGCGTCTAAGTCGTAGCCGGCGGATGCGTTGATTGTTTAATCGACATTATTTGAATCCTCAGAGAGCCTAGATCTGTGGTGGTGCTACGAATGAGCAATGGATTTTCAATTCGTCGGACTCCCGCCAGAGCCCATGAAGATATCATGAACTCTACCGGATCTTGGAACCTCGCTCGATGCGCAAGGGAAAAATCAGCTGAGACAGAAGCTATCCAGTAAATTCAGCCACAAATGACCCTAACCTTTGATGGAGGACACCATGCGCACACCCATGAAACTGCTACCGCTTGGGGTCGCGATCCTTCTGTTCGCCTGCACTCCAGCACTCAAAACGGACAAGCTCGCGGAATCCCTTGGGGATCTCACACCCCCCATGGCCAAAATCATACCCAGGCAACTGGAGAAGCACGGGGACGTGCGCACGGATGATTACTACTGGCTGCGGGAACGTGAGAATCCCGAAGTCATTGCCTATCTGGAGGCCGAGAATAAGTACACCCAACAGATGATGGCCCACACGGAAAAGCTGCAGGCAAAGCTGTTTAACGAGATCAAGGGCCGCATTAAGCAGGACGATTCATCTGTGCCCTATAAGAAGGATGATTATTACTACTACACCCGCTACGAGGATGGGAAGGAGTACCCCATCTACTGCCGCAAAAAAGAATCGTTGGAGAATCCCGAGGAGATCATGCTGGACGTGAACGTCCTGGCCGAAGGGCACGACTTCTTCTCCGTGTGGGGTGTGGTGGTAAGCTCCGGGCAGGACCTGCTGGCTTTCGGCGCCGATACCGTGGGCCGCCGGATCTACACCATCCACTTCAAGAACCTTACCACGGGCGCGATGATCGAGGAAGTAATCCCGTCGGTTACGGGCATGTCCGCCTGGGCCAACGACAACAAGACCTTGTTCTACGTGAAGCAGGATCCCTCAACCCTACGCTGGTACCAGATCTATCGTCACGAACTGGGCACCGATCCGGCCGGGGACGAGCTGGTCTTCCAGGAAGACGACGAAACCTTCTCCTGTTACGTGTTTAAGACCAAGTCGAAGCGGTTTATCATGATCGCCTCGTACCAAACCCTCAGCTCCGAGTACCGCTATATCGATGCGGACCGCCCCCTGGACGAGTTTGTCGTCCTGCAGGAGCGCCAGCGGGATCATGAATACGACGTGGACCACCTGGGCGACAAGTTCTACGTCCGCACGAACCACGAGGCGCAGAACTTCCGGCTGATGGAAACCCCTGTAACTGCCACCGGGATGGCCAACTGGACGGAACTGGTTCCTCACCGGGATGACGTCCTGCTCAGCAACTTCGAACTATTTCAGGACCACCTAGTGCTTCAGGAACGCAAGGAAGGGCTTGTGCACATCCGCACCATCAATTGGGATGGCAGCGGCGAACACTACCTGGACTTCGGCGAGCCAGCCTACCTGGCCTACATCGGTGACAATCCCATCCAGGATACACAGATCCTGCGCTACGGCTACACCTCCATGACAACCCCTAACTCCACGTATGACTATGATATGGTGACACACGAGAAGACGCTGATGAAACAGGACGAGGTGCTGGGGGGCTTCGATTCTGGCGACTACGAGACGGAGCGCCTATATGCCGCCGCCCGCGATGGCATCCAGGTGCCCATCTCCATCGTTTACCGGAAAGGGATCAAGAAAGACGGCAGTAATCCCCTGATGCTTTACGGATACGGCTCCTACGGCAGCAGCGAGAACGCCACCTTCAGTGCTTCCCGGGTGAGCCTGCTGGACCGGGGCTTTGTGTATGCTATCGCCCATATCCGCGGTGGCCAGGAAATGGGCCGCTGGTGGTACGAGGACGGGAAACTGCTCAAGAAAAAGAACACCTTCACTGACTTCATCGACTGCGGTGAGTACTTGGTGGAGGAGGGCTATACCTCGCCGGAGCGGCTTTTTGCCCAGGGCGGAAGCGCGGGCGGCCTCCTGGTGGGCGCGGTGATGAACATGCGGCCCGACCTGTTCAAGGGGATCGTGACCCGGGTGCCATGGGTGGATGTGGTCACCACCATGCTGGATGAAGATATCCCCCTCACCACGAGCGAGTATGACGAGTGGGGCAATCCCAATGAGAAGGAGTACTACGACTACATGCTCTCCTACTCACCCTACGACCAGGTGACCGCCAGGGACTACCCGAACCTGCTGGTGACCACGAGCCTGCACGACTCCCAGGTACAGTATTGGGAGCCGGCCAAGTGGGTGGCCAAGCTCCGCGCACTCAAGACGGACAACAATCGGCTCCTTTTGAAGACCGACATGGAGGCGGGCCATGGCGGTGCCTCGGGACGATACAAGCGCTACCGTGATACGACGTTCTATTATGCGTTTCTGCTGGACCTGGCAGGGATAAAGGAGTGATGTCTCATGAATTGTATATGACATCCTCCACCGGGAATTTCCCGCCGGTATCTACATCACCGGACTAGTGAGGCCGTAGTACAGCAAGTTCATCAAGATTATGCTGTTGAGGTCAACCTATTCGATTTTAAAAAATGTAGCTAGATTGCAGCTTCGTATCTCCTTCACGACGGGCACCAACCGGACTGTCAAGCCGGATGGCACAACGGATCGCAGATTTATACCCCGCCTACTTCGGCTCGCCCCTAACCATCAACCAGACAGGTAGTAATATTTCCCTCTTAACTTGAAACTTGTAACCCGCAACTTGAAACGAATCCCCTTCTTCGCTAGCCACTAACTGCTAATCGCTAACGGCTCTCATCCTCCCATCCCTTGTACTTCTGGATGAACTTCACCAGTTCCTCTCCCGGTATCCGAATGAACCGCCCCACCCGCAGCGCCTCGATCCGTCCCAGCTCCACC
>CP070656.1:2576378-2579865 GCA_020355065.1 Fidelibacterota bacterium
AATTTGAAACGAACCGCCTCGAATGGCAACTGGTATTCTGACTTGGGATGCGATCCCTGACAGCCAGCCTTCGGCTGCACCAGGGGAAACGCCGCTATTTCATAGTGACGACGATCGCGCCACCGGGGTGATTGTGCCCCAGGTAGATGTTGGTATCCCGGGCATCCATATAGCGCATCTCGGCAACCGCCTGAGGCTGGAAGGACACCAACTCCCTGGGCCCGCCGTAGTACATATTATTGATATACACCGCTGGTGGCTCTATGTTGGGGCTGTTGATACCGATTTGGTAGCGCGGCCGCAGCCAGTTCGGCCGCAGCATCTGGATGACATCGTATACGTTGGTGGCACCGCAGATCTCGATCTCCTCCGCGGTGATCCGGTTCGAATCGTATCGGGGCCGGTCATTCGCCGCCTCCTGCATCGCTGCACAGCCGGCCAGGATCACGATCGTACTAAGGGCAATTACGATCAACAATGGCTGGTAAATCGCTCGCATCTTAGGCTCCCCACCTGAATAACACATAACGAGCATAAACTACGACCCAAATCGGCCCCGCCCAAGGGAAAGCGGTCCACGCATCCCAACACTAACCGCCATGCCCACCCTGCACCTCGAGCTCGATAACTGGAGCAATGGACCCGTCACCGGCAACCCAACAAGAAGCGGAATCCCGGTTCCGATTCCTAACTTAGCTAAGTCTAATCATACAATGAATTTGCTTTCCTTCCAGATGTTATGTAGATTGTTTTGTTCATCGCACTTACGATGACTCTGTCGCGCTTGTTTCCAAGAATGCAGTGCCTTCGGGGCACAGGTCACAGGCCTGTCTGTAGCACGTCCCTACGTGTGTTCTTCCCGCCTCTCTGACGAGTGCCTCCGGGCCGAAGCACTCACTAGCGCCTGATACTGGCTTAGTCAGGGAGGTCCCCATGAAAATCCAGCATATTCTCATCATCTTACTCTTTACGACCGTTCTTCTCTTGCCGGTTCAGGCTCAGATCCCGCAGGTCCTGTCCTACCAGGGCATGATCAGCGATAGCCTGGGAGTTCCCAAACCGGACGGGTCCTACACCTTCACCTTCCGCTTGTATAACATCGCCGAGGGCGGCAGTGATCTCTGGACTGAGATCAAGGAATTGCCGGTCAAGGTCGGCCTGTTCCACACCCTCCTGGGAGATCAGAGCCCCCTCAGCCCCGCCCTTCAGTTCGACCAACCCTATTGGCTGGGTATCCAGGTGGGTAGCGAGCCCGAACTGGCTCCCCGTATCCCCCTGACCAGTGTGGGCTACAGTTTCCGCGCTATAAAGGCCGACTCCACCCGGCACGCGGCGGGGGCGGATACCGCCCTGTATGTGATTAACGCCCCAGCACCCACCGGTCCCGCCGGGGGATCCCTCACCGGCACCTATCCCAATCCAGGTTTGGATACCAACGCGGTAGCTGCACTCCATCTGGCGGATGCGGCCGTGACCAGCCCCAAGCTGGCCCCCGGAGCAGTCGTGACCACCGCCCTGGCCGACCAATCCGTGACACCCACCAAACTGGACACCACCGGTGCTGACGCCGGACAGGCCCTCATGTTCGATGGCAGTACTGTGGTGTGGCAGGCACCCCCCGTATCCGCAGGGGATATCACCGCTGTCACGGCCTTGAACGGTCTAGTTGGCGGCGGAGCATCTGGTGAGGTAAGCCTGGCCGTGGCCGGAGGCGGTATCGTGGATACCATGCTGGCTGGTAGTGCCGTGACGGGTGCCAAGATTGCGGCGGGAGCTGTGGAGACGGCTCACTTGGCTGACAGCATCATAACCACGGCCCACATAAGTTCCGCAGGAGCGAGCGAGGTGGGCCAGGCCTTGATGTTCGACGGTGATGGCGTGATCTGGCAGACCCCGCCGGTCTCCGCGGGGGACATCACCGCTGTAACCGCCGGTAGCGGCCTCACCGGGGGCAGTGAATGGGGTGATGTGACCCTGTCGGTTGCCATGGGTGGAATCACTTCGGCTATGCTGTCTGTGGAGGCGGTGGCCCCGTCGGCAAAAAATGCGGACTCCCTAGGCCATGTTATCGCCTCCGAGTACGTCACTGAAAGCGAACTTGCAGCCCTCGCCTATACCACCGTTGATGACATCATGCCTGAAGTGCTCGACAGCGATGGTTCGGGCAGCTACCTGAATGCTGATTCTCTGGATGGGCTTGACGCCAGCGACTTCGCAGGTGTAACCCACGCACATGCCGGGGAGGACATCACCTCCGGCACTGTGGCCGACGCCCGCATCGATGCTGCCATCGCCCGTGACAGTGAGATCATGACCACTGTCTTGGAGGCAGATGGTAGCCGCAGCAACCTGGATGCTGATCTTCTTGACGGCCAGCATGCCAGCGCCTTCGCAGGTGTAATCCACGCACACGCCGGGGAGGACATCACCTCTGGCACCGTGGCCGACGCGCGCATCGATGCCGCCCTTGCCCGCGACAATGAAATCATAACGATTGTTCGGGCCGGCGACGGCGCGGGCAGCGGCCTGCACGCCGATTCTCTCGATGGGCTGGACGCCAGTGATTTCGCCCCCGTCGTACATACACACTCTGGAACGGATATTACCAGCCCGGTGGATAAGGCAGACAGCGCCGATGTCGCTCCCTGGAATGGGATCACCGATATCCCGGCCGGCTTCGCCGATGGCGTTGATAACATCGGCGGCGACGGCCATTCCCTGGATGCCCCCGATGGTGACCCGCTGGACGCGGTCTACGTGGATAATGAGGGCCGTGTCGGCATCGGCAAGAATAATCCCGCTACCGCCCTCGATGTGAGCGGCACGATAATCGCCGACTCTATTGTGACCAATAGCGGCGCATCTATCGGGGATATGCTCTGGATTAACGGAGGGGAGGCGGTGAACTTCGTCTCCGTAGAGGATAACTATACTACTTCTGATACTGATAGAGTTGTCTTATGCATTTTCCCAATGGAAGGTTCGATTTCGATTGATCTTCACTCCGCGATGACCGCTCCAGGTCAGATAATCAGCATTAGAAATACAAGTACCGGTGGTTGTTCCGTCGATATTACGGCTTATGGCGAAGAATCAATCGATGGAATGAGCGTGATAACTCTTGATAACGGACTTTATGGTGTAACCCTGATGAGCGATGGAAATAACTGGTGGACAATTTCGGCATTTACAATGCTAATGTACTAGTCGTATGTATTTGCTCAAAGGATTACATCAAGTGAATAGTGGACGAATTATGCCAAATCACCAGCCTCATAAATGCGTTTGCAGTAGCTATAGAGGAGTGTTATGAATAGAAAAATATTGTCCAGCGTAGTTGGGATCATGTTGCTAGTTTATCCAGCGAGTATTGTAGCTCAGAACAGTACCATCCCCTGGTCCTCCTTTAACATGGGATCGGCCCTGTCCACCGGAGCGAACACTGCGGTAGTCTCGGCGGCTGGCGAAGTGCTGATCGGGACCTCCG
>CP070656.1:2579965-2598779 GCA_020355065.1 Fidelibacterota bacterium
CGCCTTCCGACTACCGCATTTTTCCGTATGGTACTTTACGGGAGCATCTTGGTGCTCTCAGGCGCGCGGACCTGGTTGTATGGACCCGGACGAACATCCGAGCGCCTTCCCCGATCCTGTGGCGAAAGGTCAACAAGCTTGGTGTCAAACATATTAAAAGTGAGATGACCGTCAATGCCGAGCTCGTGGACGTATCAAAAGGTGAGACAGTGTGCCCAACGCAGTTGAAGGGTAAGCGTCTACTTGCTTTTTGCGGCATCGCCAAGCCGCTCACTTTTTATCATGCACTTATATCTTTGGGATTGGAACCGGAGACCACCCGGTATTATCCGGACCATCATTTCTATTCTTCCAATGATCTTGAATATCTGTCGGACTTAAGCGAGGGCGGTCAGCTTCCCATGATCACGACGGAGAAGGATGCGGTTAAGCTAGACAGCGGTTTTCTGACTGGTCACCGTGTGTATGCAGTGCGAGTTGAATTTGAACTATCGGGTCATGACCTGGAGGTGTTCAACGACACCCTGGCCACATCCCTGCCGGTACCGAGGATCACACCTCCAGCGGGGGAAGCATAAGCTCCGTTAGGGTTTAGCGGCACCAGTGGCGGAGTGTTTCGGGTTCTAGTCTTTCCACCCTCCCAAGATCTCAATTAGATCAACCACCCGGTTAGCATAACCCCATTCATTGTCATACCAGTTGAGGGTTTTCACGAAGTGTCCACTGATAACCTTCGTGAAGGGGGCGTCATAGATGGAGGAGTGTGGGTCGCCGATGATGTCCCGAGACACCAGGGGCAGGTCGGAGAAGGACAGAATATTCTGCATGCGCGGTGTCGTGGCGGCATCACGGACAGCGGTGTGAATATCGTCAGCCGATACTTCCTTTTCGACCTCGCAGACCAGGTCTACCACGGAGCCATCAGGGACGGGCACCCGGCAGGCGATGCCGTCCAAGCGTCCTTCCAGTTCGGGCAGTACTTTTCCCACAGCCCGTGCGGCACCGGTAGTGGTGGGGATGATGTTCTCAGCTGCGGCCCGGCTGCGGCGCCAGTCCTTGTGGGGCACGTCGGCAAGCCGCTGGTCATTGGTATAGGCGTGGACCGTGTTGATGATGCCTTCCACGATACCGAAAGCATCGTGGAGCACCTTGGCCATGGGCGCGAGGCAGTTCGTTGTACAGCTGGCGTTGGATATGATCTTATGATCAGGTTGCAGTCCGTCCTCATTGACGCCGATGACGACCGTGTAATCGATGTCATCCTTGGCCGGGACCGTCAATATTAAGCGCTTGGCGCCGGCATCCAAGTGGGGCATCAACGACTCGCGTGTTCGGAAGACACCGGTGGATTCCACTACTACGTCGATCCCCATTTTGCCCCAAGGAAGTGATTGGGGATCCCGTTCTTGCAGCATTTTCACGCGGTCCTTGGATGTGCGAAGGTGACCATTCTCAACGGTCACTTTCTCGGGGAAGGTCCGCATGATGGTGTCGTATTGCAGGAGATAAGCCAAGGCCTGATGATCGTACAAGTCATTGATTGCTACGACGTTGATATCATCGCGCTCATGCAGGATACGATATACGGAGCGGCCAATGCGTCCAAAGCCATTGATTGCTACTTTCATGCCGCACCCCCTTTATCATTGAATTGGGCGTAAGCATGTATGAGGTCGATTAACCGTGCTGCATGTCCCCACCCATTATCATACCAGCCCAGGGTTTTAATGAGCTTGCCTTTCGTTTTCATGGTGGCCTTTAGATCGATGACTAAGCTGTGGCGGTTATGAATCACATCACTTGAGACAATCGGATCGTCGGTGGCCTCAATAATATTCGGCATCTTCAGGGCGGCTGTACGTAAGGCGTCATTGATCGCTTCCACGGTGGTTTCAGCGTCCTGGATTCGACAGGTCAGGTCGACACAGGATCCATCTGGTACCGGCACGTTAAGCGCGATGCCGTCAAATTTGCCTTTGAACTGGGGGAGGATCGCATGCAGCCATTTGGCGGTCGGTGTTTCATTGGGTATAATGTTTTCCGCGGCGGACCGGCTTCGGCGGAAATTTTTCCCGGCCGTATCAGCCAGAGGTTGATCAGCGGTATACGCGTGGACGGTGGTCATCATGGCCTGTTCGACGCCGAAGGCATCATCCAGGATTTTTAACATCAGCGCCACCGGATTGGTGGTGGATGATCCCGCCGAGATCATACGGTCCTTGGCAGAAATACTGCCTTCGTTGAGCCCGATTACGACAATCCGATCAATGCTTTCATCGGGCAGATTGGTCACGATGACTCGAGGAGCTCCTGCGGCCAAGTGAGCGGCCATATGTGCTTTGGTAAGGTATTTTCCCGTAGCGTCGATGATGAGGTGTACCTTATAGTCATTCCAAGGCACATCTCCCGGGGCGACTCCCATGATCATTGCGGTACTGCGGCCGTCTTCCAAGATGAGGTTATTGTCCTCGAAATTCACGTCATGTTTGAAAGCGCCGTGGATGGTATCTTTTTGAAGCAGATAATGGAGAATATCCGGCTGGCCTACATCGCTTATCACCGGGATTTCAATGTCCTTGGTCTGGGTGGCGAGTCGATAGAGGTTGCGACCGATGCGGCCGAAACCCATCAGACCGACCCGTATTGGATTGGACTTAGGGCTATTACCTGACATGTTGATCCTTTCTGCGCGCGACAACCAGGTTGGAATCGCCTGGACGTTTACGTTGCTTATAGCAGTTAAAGCTAGTGCTTAATGCTTGCCGGACACAAGGGTCCTAATTGGGCATCTATGGGGATCGAGGATTGTAAACCGGGTCGGGGCTTACCCACCGACGGCGATGCCGAGGACAAAGATAACACCGACGAAGGCCAGCATGAGAGGCCAGCCGGTGAAGAGGAAACGGCGGCGACTGGGGTCTTCGAAGACATGTATTTGGAACTCGTGGATAGTCACTCCGCCGTGTGAGTCGGTGATTTCAAAGGTGATGTCGTTCGGTCCCTTCTGGATATCACGTGGCCGCCACTTGAACAAGCCGGTACGAGGATCGAAGTCTGCGTACCGAGGCAGCTTGGTGGCACGGTAATGAATGGGATCGCGGTTCAGGTCTTCGGCCACAACGCGGTAGTTATACTCGAAGTTGTTAAGGGCGACCGGTTTGGGTTGTGAAATGATCCGGGGGGGCATATTGACGAATAAGGACGTTGCCTGCCGGTCGCGGGCATGACCATCAAACACTTCGACCTCAAATTCCTGCCAGTTGATTTGCTCAACGGACGGTATCCAGGTCACGACGCCTTTGGAGTCAACCTTCATGCCTTCGGGGTGCTTGGTCAACCGGAAAGACAGGTGGGCATCTTCGTTTTTGTCATCGACCCGAACCCGGTAGGTGTAACGTTGTTCTACGAGGGCTAGCGTGTCCGCCTGGGAGATGATCGCGGGTGGATAGTTGGCATACACCTGGAATACCTGTTCATCCCGGGTGTAGCCGTCGGAGACAGTCAGGCGTATCTGATGAAATCCAGCCTGGACAGGTGTTGGGGTCCACGTGAGCAGGCCGTCATGGTCTACGGTCATGCCGTCGGGGAATTCGCGGAGGTTATAGTGAACGAAGGGTATCCGTTCGGCGGAATACTGGGGCATGATACCCCGCCCTCCTTGGAAGAATTCCCATAGAATATCCTCCAGTTCGATCATGCTATGTTGGGGACTGTGAGCCACGATTATGAGCTGGTCCTCGTCGATGAAAATATGCTCAACATGCTGTTTAAGGTCGATCCGTGCGGCTTGAGCCACCTCACCAGCTTCGGGTCGGGGTGGTTTGTTGATAAAGACATTTCTCATGTCCTTGAACTGGGACAGATAGCGCGGCAGATCGCGCCGGAACTTGTCGTCCAGCAGAGTTACCTGATAAGCAACGGTTCGATTCACGTCCGTAGCGACAGTAGGACGGCGAAACTTGAGGAGGGTGCTGCGATTATCATCCCTGGTTACGATAGGATACCGGTAGGTCATGCCAACCGTGGCCGAATCGGGCGGCAGGGAGGAAATGCGGATGGGAGCATTAACGAACGCGGTACCTTTGAACGGAGTTACGTCAATACCATCGAAAAGCTCCACGATATAATGCGCGGCATCCAGATTTTGGGAGGTCGTGGGCCAGGTCAGGTTACCGGCGGAATCGATGTCCATATTAAGCGGCCCGCCCGCCAGTTTCCATTCCAGGGATTGACCGGAATTGGAATCCCTTCCGCTAAATGTGAGGCGTAACGTATCGCCGGCCACTACCGCCACGGCCCGCGGGGGGGCTTGGGTCAGTTTGGGTTGAGCATTGACGTAAATCCAGCCGACCTGGGTATCCTGAGCCGTCCCATCTGACACCTGTACCTGAAAGTGCTGAGTATCCAACTGTGCCGGTGTGGGTGTCCAGGTAATGAGTCCGCTGGAATCGATCTGCATGCCATTGGGAGCTTGCAGTAGGGAAAACATATGAGCTCTCTGTGTGCCGGGCTGAAAGACTTCCAATGGATACCGATAAGGCTTCTGAACGCGGGCGATATGGGGTACCGCAGAAGTGATGGTAAGCTGGGCATTCACGTTGAGTGCAAAGGTCTGGACATCTTTATCGAATCCGTCACTCACGGATATCACGACCGGATAGTCATCGTGATGTGTTTCGTTGGTTCGCCAAGAGAGAATGCCGTTGTGTTCGATGACCATGCCTTCGGGTCCTGATTCAAGACGATAATCGATCCGCGCATCGGCATTGCGGTCTTCTACTTGGATACGGTAAGCAAAAAGGTGTCCGGCCAGAATACGCTTGGATTCCGGTTCGCTGGTGATACGGGGCTTATCGTTGACGTAAAGCAGCAGTTGGTCTCGCACGATCTCTTTTTCCGGCACCATGATGGAATCAGTCACCATTGCTTCGGGTTTTACCCCGACATCATAGGTGATCTCATATTCAATAAGCCAAGAGCCCAGGTGCTCGAGTGCTGGCTGCCATACCACGGCTTGACGCTGGAAGTTGAACACCATTCGAGGTGCTTTGCTTATGAAGCGGAACCCAGCGAACTGCTCGGTCCGTTCACCCAGCACGTTGCGGGCGAATTCATCTCCGGGGTATAGCAAGATATCGGGGGTGCGATGTGGAGGTAATGCTCGGGGATCTGGTGCTCGGGCTTGCTCAGGAAAGTAGACCTCCGTGGCTTCTTCATGTACGACGAAAGGTTCGAGTTCGGTAACCTGCTCTGGCTCTCCAGTGATGATCTCAATGTCACTAACAGCCTCTGGTCGAGCCAAGTCCCAAGTCGGTAGGGCCAGTTCCAGGGGACGCGGTTCACCCATTTCACTGGACGAGATAAAGGCTCCGGTGAGCGTGTGAACCGCCAGGAGTAAAATTGATGGGCGCTGTTCCGTGGCCGGAATGACCGCGAGGGAGTGATAATCCAGGGGGGGTGTCAGGTCAGCCGGCAAGTTGGAAAGGATCTGTTCCCTAGTGATGGGAGTTACGAATCGGGTGTCGTTAGTTGTGATTGTTCCGTCAGCCTGCAAGTAGATCATTTCCGTGGTGCCATCGCCATCCAAATCCACGGTCTTCAGGTCCACCAGGTTGGGAATCCTGGTATCCAATACGGCAGCGCTGAGCGTCCTTCCCGTCAGATTGATTAGCGTGAATGACCCATTGGTATGTGGGAGAATGACTTCCTCTTGTCCATCATTGTTCAAGTCGCTCGTAGCGATGGCCTCGGGCAGCACCATCTCCACTTCGGGAATGGAGATGGATATGGCATGGAAATCATCGCGGCGATTCAGATAGACGGGCAGGGTTCGGGGCCGGCCATGGCCGATCACAAGAATGTCCTGTCGAGTGTCCCCATCAAAGTCGGCCAGGGCCACACTGAATGGCCAGGGTCCCAGGGCCATTGCTCGGGATCGGAACACTTTGTGCACGCGCATGCCGTTGGGGCTCCAATCCGCGATTAGAACCATTCTGTCTGGGCTTCCGGTCGTGATGACGAGTTCATCATCGCCATCGGTGTTCAGATCGGCGGCGACTAGCTGGCGTGGCCGCAAATAGGAAATACCCTGACCGCGGTAGTTCCACTGAGTGGTGGGTTCAGCTGAGAACATATTGGCCGCGTCATCCCAGTCGAACACCCAGAGCCAACGGGGCGTGGACCTATCTTCCAAGGTCTGATAGTACAATAGCGCGGTGATCTCTGGCCGTTGATCCCCATTGAGGTTTGTCACACTGGCATCGCTAAACAAGGCCAGAGTCTCTATCTCCAGGCGATAGCGCCAGAGTGTCAGGAGTGTGTCAGCTTGACTAAGTTCGTAATAACCAATTTCCGATGCTGCCAGAGAATCGGCCGGTTCAAGCAAGGCCAGAATCTCAAGTTGGCCGTTCATATTGAAATCCCAGCCGCCACCCAAAACAGTCACGGATTGGCCTTGGGTGACGATTCGATTGATCGTCACTTCCGCCGATACAAAACTGGTCAAGCAAAGTACGGCAATGAGGATGTGTGAACGGGTGCCCAAGCTCTTTGGATTATGACTTAACGTGTTGTATTAAGTGAATCAGGGTTTAGGTATGTCGCTCCTGAATTTGTCATACCTTTTGTGTTGGCAGGTATTTTTAAAAAATTAGACGGAGCAATATGATTATGCAAGTAAAAGGTTTCATCTTGCCTAGGGGACAAATTTGGCTGGAGATGGATTAATTAGTCCGTTTAAATAGGTGTTGAGGGAGTTGTAGTTGTTATGTGGAGAACATTCACGGGACCGATTATCCGTATCCGCCGGATTTATTTTCACGATTAAGGCAAGCCACATTGATTGGATGGAAATCAGGCATTTTCGGTCAAGAAAGGTAGTCCCCTCTAAAAAGGAATTGTTGGGTGCCGGGAATCCACGTATATTTAAATTTACGACCGTTAGTGAATCGAGGGGATTGCATAGTCCTCGCTGTGAGGGCAAGCCGATACGCTCTTGTTGGTGATGTAACAGTCTAAAACGGAGATACCCATGCCTAGGCAACTTTTATCCATCATTCTGGTATTGACATCGGTCTCCACACTCTATTCCCAGCGCGATGTACCGTTCTCCACGGAGGAATACTTTGGCGGGGGTATCGGGTATACACCCTCCTTTTTACTACTTGATATGGCCGCGAGTTTTCCTTTCAATCTATTGGGCTCCGACGAGACCGGTACGGATCTACTTGGGAGCAGTGGCCTGGGGTTCACTGATGAGGACATTGCCTCGCTCGGGGATTTCCTCATTGTCCATGGAGCTGAGGGATTTGGTAATGTCTCCGGTAATTGGCGTGTGGGCGCCTATGTGGGGTTAGGATCAAAAGGTGTCGCCCGCGTAGATACCACCACGGATTTACGGGTTGATTTGAAAGTGGCCCTCATGACTGGCAGCGCATCTGTGGAATACGTCATTCCCCTGTTCAGCAATCTGGAGATTGCCGCCGGTTCCTTGTTCGGCATCAGCCGAGCCATCATTCAGTTTGCGAAGAAAGACGTAGAACCCAGCTGGGAGGGTCAGTTTACTTTCACCGATATTGACGTTGATAATTACTCAGTCGCCTTATCGGGGACATTCTTTTCTTTTCAACCCTATGTAGCCATCAAGCTGCAGTTTCTTGACCGGGCTGGACTGCGGATGAGTGCTGGCTATAACGTGGGCACTCTACCGGAGAATGGTTGGACCCTCAATGATTTCGGAAAGATTCAGGCCCCCAGTGCCAGCAGTTTCAACGCGCCCGCAGTACGGGTGATGCTTTATCTCGGTATTTAAACCAAGCCTTGTGAGAAGACGTCATTCGAAGGATGCTCTGTGATGTTTTCGGCGAGGCCCACAGGGGAATGGACAATTATCATCAACGAGTAGAGTGGATCGAGAACGGATGAAAACAAAACGTACACTAATTCTTGCGGCGGTCCTGGTCGCAGTGGTGTTTATGCTATCGGGTGGACACCTCAGGTCTCAGCCTGCGGGACGGACCGATGATCTCTACCGCAAGATTCAGACCTTGAATGAGATCATCAATCTGGTGAATGAGAATTACGTAGACCCTGTGGAGTGGGACACCATCATGGAAGGGGCTTTCGATGGATTGTTAGAGCGGTTGGATCCCCACTCCAATTATATCCCGAAGGAACGCTTCGAGTCCATCAACGAGCATTTTGTCGGCAAGTTTCAAGGGATCGGGATTGAATTCGACGTCATAGACGGGTGGATTACGGTCATTGCACCCGTGGCGGGTAGCCCTTCGGAGCGTGTGGGGCTGCGTCCTGGGGACAAGATCGTGGAGATCGACGGCAAATCGGCCTATAAGTACACCCAAGAGCAGGTAATGCAGACCCTTAGAGGCCCGAAGGGCACGTCGGTGAATATCAAGGTGAGGCGCCCCGGTCTTGAGAAACCGATCGCCTTTACTATCGTCAGGGATGATATCCCGATTTACAGCGTATTGGCCGCCATCATGCTTGATGAGAAGACAGGCTATATTCTCATCAATCGGTTTTCCAGCACGACCGGTGAAGAGGTGGAAGCCGCCTTGGAACAGCTGGAATCTGAGGGTATGACCCGCCTGCTCCTCGACCTGCGAAATAACAGTGGGGGTTATCTCGAGCAGGCAGTGGAAGTAGTAGACAAGTTCATTGCCGTAGAAGACACGTTGGTGTTTACCCTGGGCCGGGGCGCGCGCATGGATCAGGTGCATCTAGCCCGCAAAGCTGGAACTCACCCACCGTACCCCATAATCGCATTGATCAACCGAGGATCGGCCAGTGCCAGTGAGATCGTGGCTGGTGCCTTGCAGGATCTGGACCGGGGTTTGATCGTGGGAGAAACAAGTTTTGGCAAAGGACTTGTTCAGCGGCAGTGGCGGTTGAGCGATGGGTCGGCCTTACGTGTGACGGTTGGTCGCTACTATACTCCTAGTGGTCGGCTAATTCAAAGGCCTTATGGGGAGGGTACCGATCAATACTATCACGATCTGTTTGCCAGGTCCGACGATCCGCGGGTACTAGACTCCTTACTGGCAACTTTGCCCCGCTATAGGACCCGGGCCGGTCGGCTCGTGTACGGTGGGGGTGGCATCTTACCTGATGAGCCCATTCCCTGGGATCTTAACCTGGATGATCAGACGATCCGACTGCTGAATAATCCTGACAGACTTCTTTTCCAGTATGCCGAGCAACTGGCCATGGACCTCGATGGGCGTTATACGGATGTGGAAGCATTCGTCGACGGCATGGTTATGGATAAGCCGGAACGAGACGTGTTGGCCGATTGGCTGCGCGCGCAGGGGCAAGAGATTAAGGTTGAGTCATTGGAGGCCGATTGGGATTTTTTGTCCAACCGGGTAGCCAGTGAAGTGGCGGGTCTGATTTGGGACCGGGAAGCGCAAATAAGAGTGCGGTTGGATCGGGATAAGCAGGTGAATGAGGCATTGAAACTGTTTGGCCAGGCCAAGGATCTGCTGGCTTTGAGGTAGGCTTGTTTACGAATTGACATTCCTCGGTGCTGTATTTAAACTGCGAAGCCGTTTTCGAGGGGTATTTGACTAGACTATTTACCCGAGCAAGAATTCATACGGAGGTTAAAATAGAGCGGTATGGTTGATTATTTTCTTCAAGGTGGCGGTTTCATGTGGCCCATTCTCATTGCTGGAGTGGCGGGAATCGCATTTTCCATTGAGAGGCTGTATCATCTTCTGAAGGGAAATATCAATGTCGAGGCTTTCACTACTGAGGTAGCCACGACGTTGAAGGAGTCCGGGGTAGGTGCGGCGATCAAAAAATGTGATCAGGCCAAGGGACCGGTACGTAACATATTCCTGGCAGCCCTGGAGCGGATTGGTCTGGGGGCTTCAGAGGCAGAGAAGGCCATCGAAGCCCGGGGGACCATTGAGATGGCCAACCTGGAGAAGAATATGGCCTGGATCTCATTCTTCATCGGCACGGCCCCCATGCTGGGATTCCTGGGTACGGTGGTAGGCATGATCAAGGCCTTTAACGACATCAAGGAAGCCAACAATATCAGTCCGGCGGTGGTGGCTGCCGGAATCTCCATTGCCCTACTGACCACCGCTTTTGGCCTCATCGTGGCGGTAGTGCTGCAGTTCTTCCAGAACATCGCCCTGAACATGATTGAAGCCCATATTGTCGATATGGAGAAGGGTTCCGAGGCGCTGGTTGAGACGATCATGGACCTGGAACGTGCAGGCCAACTGAAGAGCTAGTGGCTTAGCGAGATCACCGGAAGCCACAGGCTGACATGAAACGTAGACGATCCAAACTCAAGGAAATCCCCTCGGCCTCCATGGCGGACATCGCCTTCCTGCTACTGGTCTTTTTCCTGGTGACTACCACGATCAGTATGGACAAGGGAATCGGCCAATTGTTGCCGGCTATCGGTGAGGAGCTGGAGGTCAATCCGAAGAATATCACCAAGGTGCTGGTGAATGCCACTGGCCAGGTTCTATTGGATGAGGAGCTGATCCCGTTGAATCAGCTGCGGGGACGGATCCGGACCATGTTAGCGCAGAATGACAAGCTCATTGTGTCCGTGAAGACGCATCCCCAGACCAAGCATCAGATTTACATCGATGTGCTCGATCAATTGAAACAGGCCGGGGCACCAAGGATATCGATCGCGGAGCCGGATCTGTAGTATATTCTGAAGGCAAGCTTGCTGTTATGAAGTTCAGAGCCAAGACCGAAGTAAAATCAGAAATCCCCACGGCGTCCATGCCAGATATCATCTTTATGCTCCTGGTCTTTTTCATGGTGACGACGGTTTTGCGGGAGTTCGAGGGATTGCAGCTTATTCTGCCAAGTGCCACCAAGATTGAAAAACTGGAATTCAGGCGGAATACCGCCCATGTGTGGGTTTCCAAAGCTGGTCTGGTGTCCATTGATGACAAGCGGGTGCCGGTTCCCACGATCCGCCACGTCGTATATTCCAAAATCGCTGAGAATCCCCGACTGATCATCTCGATCAAGGCTGATCGGGACACTCACATGAAAACCATCATGGAGGTGCAGCAGGAGTTCCGTCACGCCAATGCCTTGAAAGTCAACTATGCAGCCCTTGCGAGGGGTGATTAGCAATGGCTGTTCACAAAGATGACTTTGTAGAACGCTACCCCGTCCGGGTGCGGTTTGTTATGATCGGCGTGGTGTTATTCGTGGTGTTTGTTTTCTATATCTTTCCCCGGTTCATGGGGGAGAGAACGGTTCTGGAGCAGACCATTGATGAGGTTGTTGAAACGGTCGACATACCACCCACGCAGCAGTTTGAAGCCCCGCCCCCTCCCTCCCGGCCGTCGATCCCAGTTGAGTCCGAGGATGAAGACATCGCCGAGGACATAACCATAGAGGAAACGGATCTGGAGAGCTTTGATTGGGAAGCTCCCCCACCGCCACCAGAGGAGGGTCCCACGATCAGGTTCATTCCCTATGATGAGCCCCCTGAGCCCATTGGGGGCTACTCCGCTATTCAGCGCAACGTACGCTATCCGGATATCGCCCAGGAGGCTGGTATTGAGGGTACCGTGATCGTCCAGGCGTTTGTGGATGACAATGGAAGGGTGCAGGAGACCGTTATTCTGAAGGGCATCCCCAATACAGGTCTTGACGAGGCCGCATCCGATGCGATCAGGCGTACGCGGTTCAAGCCAGCCAAGCAGCGGGACCGCCCCGTGGGGGTCTGGATATCTATTCCGGTGAATTTCCGGCTGAAGAATTAAACAGTCTCCACTTAGCATTTAAGCCAAACAGATTTCAAAAGGGTGTTGCAAAACACCCTTTTTTCTTCCCCGATAGGATTTTCATGTCACGGTGTCCCGGGATACATCGGGCGTGACTGGATCAAGGCTCACCGATGGATTTCCAGGATGCAGGGTATCTTTTCCGGCGCTCCCACTCCGTTCACACGATTCAGCAAGCTATCCAGTAAGTAGAAAGAATTATTCGAAATTGGTGAGTGGGTAGAATTAAGTGAGCTATTAAACCAAGAATTTTCGAAAAATCATTATACCAAGTGTGCAAGGTGTTGTATTTGCATGAGATACCCCTTGGGCACGAAAGTAAAAAAACCTGACAACCTTTGTATCTCTGTGACAGTCTAACAAGCGTATTAAACCTGGACACATAGTAGGGAGCTGCAGAGAACTGTCTGCTAGAGTGATTGATTATGCGGGAATATTCGCCAGATATTTATCTTCCAGTCAACGTGGATCGATGGGACAATGCGTTTATCTCTGTCAATATCTCGGGAGGGAGCGTGCACAGCATTAAAGTTAGTACCCCGCTGTCCTGCCTATTACCCTCCCTACGGCATTGCCCGTTGTATCGAGTAGTTACAGCAGCGGGGTACTAATCTTTATTGGGATGTGACAAGTAATGTCTACTCATGGAATTCACTAATACAAAGTTATCATGCATGGTAGTAAAGGCAATATGTTTCCTGCAGAGAATTCCATGGTTTGGGATGTGCAAGTATCAATTCGACGTGTTTGTGATAACGCCGGGACTGGATTCCCACCCGGCGTGTATGTTTACCATTGTGGCTGAGTGACCGCATAGGCCACAAGCCAGTGCCCTGATTTTTGTCCAGAGAGGTCAGGGTAACTGGTTCCAGCACCTTGACTTGATGTCCCGCAAGCTAGAGGTGCCGGTAGCGGGTAGATACGCCCCCCAATCGGTGGGCGTATCTCATATCAGGACAGCGTGCCGGATGTGCAAAGGCATTTCCCGCCCAACAAGAAGAAGAATGTAGTTGGAGAAAGACTCGTGCCCCGGCGTCAGGCAGGTGGGGCTTCTCCGGTAAGTACCAGCAGCTGCTGTCGCACCTCTTCCATGGCTTCTTCCAAGGACAGCTTCTGATAATGATCAGCTGAAATGGGTTCCCCTATGCGAACAGTGATAGGGCCGGGGTGCAGAATCCAGGTCGTTTTTGGCTTGAAACGGAACGCACCTTCGATGCCTATGGGCAAAATGGGGGCACCGGTGTTCAGCGCCATATGAAATCCGCCCTTTTTCAGGGGTCCCAGTTTTCCATCGAGGGTGCGGGTGCCTTCCGGGAGTATCCCGACCTGATAGCCTCTTTGCAGGCGATCTTCGGCTATTTTTATAGAAGCCAAGGCAGATTCCCGATCCCGGCGTCGGATGGGAATGGCCTGGAAGCGCTGAATAATAGTCCGCCAAAGGAGGTATTTCATCTGTTCCTCAGCCATGACGCCGGTGTATTTGCCTTTCATGATTGCCGCCAGGACGAACATATCAATGAAGCTGGCGTGGTTGGCCATGAAAATGTAGGGCTGGTCAGTAGGGTAGACGCCCTCCACCCGAAGACGGGCCCCGAGTGCCCATAAGATGGCCCGGCTCATGAAGGTGGCCATCCGGTAGCGGAGGTTTTCTATGGGTAGAAAGGTAGTGATAATCAGCGCGGTGCCGCAGAAAACATAGATGGTATAGCCGAAGGCCCAGCGAAATAGAGATATAAGGACTTGTTTCATAGCTGTTGATCACGTGGGGGGGCGTTGCCTTCGATCAACGGGAATAATTTATGGTTGGCTTTTGGGAATGGGAAGTGAGAGATCTCATCCCAGCTAATCCAGCGATAGTCACTGCCGTTTTGGGGTATGGCTCCGCGATCCGTGTATTTGCAGTGGAAGGCATGAAGGGTGATTGAGAAATGGGAGTAGGCGTGTCGTACCGTACCGATACGGTCCATGATCTGCACTTTCAGACCAAGCTCTTCCTGGACCTCCCGGACGACAGTCTGTTCCGGTGATTCGCCTGGCTCGACCTTTCCGCCGGGGAATTCCCATAATCCTCCGAGAAGTCCCTCTGGCGGGCGTCGGCGGATCAATAGTTGGCTGTCACGCCAGATAATACCCACGGCCACCGGGACATGCGGTCGTGGTTTACGTTTGGTGGGACGGGGATACAAGTCCACCTGTCCGCTAAAGTGTGCCTGGCAAGAATCACTGATAGGACATTCGCCACAGCGAGGATCACGGGGCGTGCAGACGGTAGCTCCCAGATCCATCATAGCCTGATTGAAATCCCCGGGCCGGTGGACCGGTATCACGGTAGCCAGGGTCCGTTCGACTGTTCGGTGGAGGGCAGATCCGTTTGCAGATAGTGCCAGGATACGGGCCATAATACGCTTCAGGTTACCGTCCACAGCGGGCAGGGGATCATGGAAGCAGATGGATCTTACCGCTGCATACGTGTAAGGTCCTACTCCCGGCAGCTGCCGGAAGGCCTCCGGATTGTCGGGTACGGCACCGTGGTGGTCACGAATGATCTGTTTGCACGCTTGGTGAAATAGCCTTGCCCGACGGTAATAGCCGAGCCCTTCCCAAGCCTTGAGGATTTCATCCTCCGCTGCCCGGGCTACATGACTGATGGAAGGGAAACGCTGCAGCCAGCGGGAATAATATGGCTTCACCGTCTCCACCCGGGTCTGTTGGAGCATAACCTCGGAGATCCAGATCCGGTATGGATCCCGATCACCGCGCCAGGGAAGGTTACGGCTCAGGCGGTCATTCCAGGCCAGTAGTTGGCTAGTGAACCGAGCTGCAGACAGGTTGCCTAGCCGCGGTGTTGCATCATTTTCCACGTTAAATCTTCCAGGTGCTGACTAAGAATCTCCTGCTGCTCTGCGGGGACATTCGCGAGGAGACGATTGACTTCCGTGTTGAAAGATGCATTAAGCTGTTGGTATATCACAGTTCCGCCTGCAGTCAGCGTTACTTGAGTTACTCTCCGATCGTTAGTGGCCGGGGCTCGATGCACCCATCCATCTACTTCCATATTCTTGATGATCCGGCTAACGGTGCTGGTATCCAGTCCGAGCCGCTGGGCCAGGGTGGATACCGGCAGACCATCCAGGGGCAAACTGAGCAAAATCTCCGCCTGGGTGAGGCTGAGTTGGTGTGTATGTGCCACGGAGCGAAGTAAGGCCTGCAGCTGGCAGGTCAGGTCGCGGAGAACTTCGGCTATGTGCATAGTTACAGATTACAGCCGGGAGCTCGGTTACGCAAGTCTGGACAGTTCCTTGTTCATCAGTTCTATGGTACTCGGGGTTGTGCCACAGCAGCCACCGATCATACGTGCGCCGGCCGCCTTCCATTGGAGCGCTGCGGCGACATATTCCTCGTCAGGTACTTTTTCAGCGATGGCGCCATCCATGGAGGGGTGACTGCGTCCTGCATTGGCGTAGACTCCAAACAGACCGTCCGTTTGGGCTGCCAGAGCGTCCACTCCCATTCTGGCCAGGGGCAGGGTGACGCAGTTGATCAGGATGCCGGCGGCGCCCTCTCCAACTGCGGTTTTGATCGCCTCATGCAGGGACTTTCCTCCCCAGAGGTTCAGGTCTTCGTTGATCAAGAAGGATACCAGTACAGGTAAACCGGTTGCCATAGCTGATTGCAGGGCTACCTGTGTTTCCTCCAGGGTAATATGAGTTTCGAGCAATAGCAGGTCGGTCCCCGCTTCTTTGAGCCAGTGGGCCAGTTCCCTGTACGTGTCTTTGGCGATTGATATTCCGGGGTAATCGTGTGGAGAATAGCAGTCAGCCACCGGTGCCATTGATCCAGCGACAAGAGCCTGGTTGCCAGCAGCGTCTCTGGCCAGACTTACAGCCAGCTGAGCTTTATGATGAGCGGTTGCCCGGGCGTCGTCTATTTCGTACCCGGCACGCAGGTAGGTGAAAGTAGTAGTGCGGAAAGTATTGGCCGTGATGATCCGGGACCCGGCCATGACATAATTCTGGTGGATGGTCCGGACCATGTCCGGTGCGGATTCCAAGGCGCCTGCTGACCACAAGGGCAGAGCGGTGTCCACACCCCGGCGATGGAGTTCGGTGCCCATGGCGCCATCCAGAAGGATGGTACCGGGGCTATCGATCAGGTCATGCGGAACTGGCATGTCGTGTGCAATCCGGGCTACTGATCTCAAAATACATTCGACCGGGCAGGGACGACCAGAGGTAAATTTGAATATGGCTTTGACGCAGTGGCAGACAGGGGGTCGAAAGGTCGTGGTCAGTCACAAGCCCGAGGCAATCACGATTTCCTTCACGGAGCAGGAATTGGTATCGTATGACCTGGCGGGTCGTTATCTGGGGTCCTATGACCACGGGACGAACATCCGAAGAGGATTGGATAATACCTACCAGCAGCGCTGGCGAGTAGTGGATGGGAGGAAATATCACCCACGACAGCGTGTTCTTTCCGAACAGGAAGCCGAGGAGCATGTCGAGGACATGAGGATACGGGTTAGGGATTTGCTGAAGGATAAAGCCGCTGTGGATTCACATCCCGCCACCGCTGCTGTCTTGGAGCGCATATGGGAGTATTCGTTCCGCAAGTTGATGGCAAGTGCAGGAACATTTACCCGCCTTTATGGTCACATCCCGATTCTGCCGCCAGACCAGTATCGTGCCCTGGTAGTACAGATGACGGACGGCTGCACCTACAACAAATGCACATTTTGCACATTGTATCGTGACAAGATCTTCCGCGTGCGTACTCTGGAGGATTTTCGCCGGCACGTAAGCGAAGTGCTGGAGTTTATCGGCGAAGGACTCTCCTATCGCACCTCGCTGTTTCTTGGAGATGCCAATGCCATCGCAGTTCGTACGGCAAGGCTGCTCGAGCTGGTTGAGATCCTCAACGGATTTCCGGTTCTGCAACCGTTGGTGAAAAAGGGCGGGATGCATGCGTTCCTGGATATTTATACCGGTAACAAGAAGTCGGTCGATGAGCTCCGACTTCTCAAAGAACAAGGTCTCCGGCGCGTCTCATTGGGGATAGAGAGCGGGAGCGCAGCCCTGCTGGAATTCGTTCATAAGCCCGGAAGCAGAGCGGATGTCATCGACGTTGTGCGGAATTTGAAGGCGGCCGGTCTGTCGGTAGTCACGATCTTCATGGTAGGCTTGGGGGGACACGATTTCAGAGCTCAGCATCTGAGTGATTCGGTATCGCTGGCACAAGAACTGTCCTTATCAAGAGGAGATATCGTTTATTTGTCTCATTTCAGTCCAGGTACAAATGCCCCGTACCTGCCCATTGCGTCTGAAGCCGGAGTTCGAGCGATGACCGCCGATGAGATCGATGCTGAGACGCGGAGGTGGAAGCAGGTACTGGGAGAGGTATTCGGCGGAACGGGTGTAAAAGTTGCGCCCTACAGTTTCCAGCGATTCATTTACTGATGGCCAGCTGCGGATACCAGGGATCAGAGAGGCCGCATTCTTTCTAGAGGATAGAATATGATGCAAATTTGTGCAGTTCTTGGGATAAAAATACACTATCTTATCATGAGACAGGTTATTCAAGATTCGATGCCTACGGAGTAGCATTTGCCGGTTGATCGGGGGATTGAAATCGGCTTGAGCGAGGATAAGGATGGATTCCCTACGTAATCATTTTCTGATTTCCATGCCACACCTGACGGACACATTTTTTGAGAAGACGGTGATCTATATTTGTGATCACGATTCTCAGGGATCGATGGGTTTGGTGATCAACCGGCCGCTGCCCTCGGCCCGCGCCGCCATGATATTGCAGGCATTAGGGCTTGACTCTCTAGAGGAGGAGGGAGGCATCAAGGATATTTATTATGGCGGACCGGTTCAGCCCAATGTGGGATTTGTACTCCACACCCCGGAATATGAGGTCGACGGCACGCTGCCTATCGCGGAGGATATATTCCTCACTACGAGCTCCGAGATCATGAAGGATATCCAGACCGGTGCGGGACCGGCGCAATACCGTCTGACGATGGGATACGCCGGATGGGGTCCCGAGCAGTTGGAGCGTGAAATTGCCAATGGGGATTGGCTGGTCATTCCGGCCAGTGGGGAGTTCATTTTCAGTGAGGCTGACCATGGCAAGTGGACGGAAGCTGCCCGCAAGTTCGGTATCGAGATCTCGCAGTTCTCCGGTTTTGGCGGGGAGGCCTGAGGCCGGGCCAGGAACCACGGCCGGTATTAGTAATTATTACACATTATATTGTAACTCTGCGGTTTCTTCGCGCATAAGGCGCATCCGGCGCAGGTGGCGAAGGATTGCAGCAGACGGGTGATTACAAGCCAGCTACCATGAGCAGCACACCCGCTTTGTGCGGACTACTCAGCCTGAGCGGGAGCATCCGGAGTAGTAGAACCTGCAGATCTCGAGCGCGGCAGCTGCCACTTCCAAAAAATGAGGGCAACGATCAGATAGACTACACCGGTAAGGATGCCCGTTTCGGAGACCCAATAATCGGAGTAGTCTTGCCTGAGCGTGAGATCGCGGAAGATACCCATCAGGTAGACGTTGTGGCTGGTGTGGAGGATCACCCCTACCCAGAGACTGCCCGATTTTATCCGCAGCACGGTCCTAAAAAAGGAGGCACCGATCAAGACCAGGGTGAAGCCGGGCAAGGCCACCCACAGGGGGGTACCGTAGCCGTATACGCCGGCGATGATCGCGGGCCAATGCCAGACCGCCCAGAATCCACCCACGATGAGGGACGTGACTCCGACGGATGATATGCGCGACAGTTTGGGAGTCAGGAAACCGGTCCAGCCGATCTCTTCACCCAGGGCGAACACGAAGGTGAGCGCGAAGGCCAGGATCATTTTGGAGAGCAGGCCGACGATGAAGGGAGCCGGCAGATCGAAGCCCAGCATACGGGCCCAGCGGTTATTCCGGACCCCTTCGGTATATACCTCGGTCAGGCCGGTGGCCCAGGCCAAGCCGTAGGCCAGCAGGGCGACCAGTATCGGCAGGATAAA
>CP070656.1:2598879-2604133 GCA_020355065.1 Fidelibacterota bacterium
AACCGATTGGGAATGTTAAATCCAACATAATCAAGCGGAAAGTCCAAATTTGCCACCTGATCCTTTAATAGTAAAGTTACGAATGTAACCGAGGTCGGCCCGGCTTCCTCCATGCGGCTCCGCAGAAAGTTCACAGTAAGACCCGTATCGACTATATCTTCCACTATAACCACATCTCGACCGGTGATATCGGCGCTGATATCCTTAAGCAAACGCACCGTGCCCGTAGAGGCAGTCTCGTTGCCGTAGCTGGAAATCTTGATAAAGTCGATCTCAAAATCGATATCGAGCTGCCGTACCAGGTCTGCCATGAACATGAATGAACCGTTGAGTACACCAATTAAAATCGGGCAGCGGTCTCTAAACCGTTCAGAAACATACGCCGCTATCTCGGTTACCTTCGCCTGGATCTCTTCGCTGGACATAAAAAGTTCCACTGTCTGCCCCGCGTAGCGACTCGTGGCCGGAACCTTTATCTCCTGTGGATCTCTGTCTGCCATGCAATTCTCCCATGAGCTTCTTCAAGATGTCTACCGGGAACTCCCAAGCCTGGCACCCACACAACTTGACTATTTCCCGTAACGACTAGTGGCCACTGCGTCTTCTCCAAGCGATTGAAATGCGCATCAGTATAGATATCGCTCAGCAGCCTCAGAGGACGTCCTGGCCCCAGGCTGGCCTTGTCTCCTGTCCGCCACGATCGCAGCTGGAGATCAGTAGAACGGTGACTGGAGTCAGCAGCTTTGACAAGGAACTCATGGAATCCCCACTTTGTCCTGCCAGTCTCAAGCCGCATCATCTCGGGTGCCGATGCCAGTTCCGCGTGGTACACGACCAGGCGGCTGCGATCCATTAGCACCTGCACACCATGTGGTAGTTCAAAAACCTTGCCGACAGACGCTGCCCGCACAAAATGACAGAAGTTCTGCCAATGAGGTGTGCTCAGTCGGATATTTGTCCCCATAAACTTCCTCACGATCATTTTGACCGCGATTTTGAAGACATCCAATTCCACAGCCAGCAATGCTTTCACAGACACCATGACAGTACCAGGTATACTCCCCCCCGAGGCCATTGCCGCGATTCCCGTGGCAGCTTCGACACATGCGGATTCGTACCCCTGGGCTAGCTTGGCAAGGCCGAGGAGTGTATCTTTGGCACCAGCGTTCGTGGTCACAGCACTCCATAATTGGTTGTGGCGCAGCTGATTACGCAGAAACCGCTGGTCAATATTCGATGCGTCTTCAATCCACGTCAACCCAACCCTTGTGGCCCATTCACGAAGCTCATCTCGGCTAACCGCGAGGAAAGGCCGAAGAATCCTCCCCCGCCGGGCCCGGATACCAGCCAACGTGATCAGAGGGGCTTGCTGGGCAAGACGCATGATGACCGTTTCCGCTTGATCATCGGAATGGTGCGCCGTAAGTATCCACTCCGCACCTGCCTCCGACCGCATGCCCTCCAAACGGGCATAGCGTTCGCGCCGACCCCAGGCTTCAATCGATTCGCCCTGAAGTTGGCTCGGATTTAGGGTCGCTGAGAAAAAGGGAATGCCTCGTTCAGTCGCATATTGCTGGCAGAACAGCTCATCAGAATCCGACTCCGGCCGTAGACGATGATTCACATGCCCCAGGCTCAGCTCAAATGCATGTTTCATGTTCAAATGATACATGCTCTCAGCAAGAACCGTTGAATCCAATCCACCGGAAAAGGCGACCAGGAAACGGGAACCGGGTAGTCTGATCCCCCAATCGGAGAACACGGACTCTAATGAGGTTGGATCATACATATGCTTGATCAACAATTCGATTGTTCGCTCATCCCTCGATTAGAGCCCTGCTGTATGGCGAATACTTCGGACATATGAAGTCCACGCCCCGCTTTGAAAACAGTTCCCAATACCGTACCCTTTTAGCCTTCCAGTACTTTCAGGACCGTACTGTAGCGGTTAAAAGGTGGCATGATGTAGACGCCCTGAGCGGAGCGACGTACCTCCGATAGCATTTCCTGCGCGATCAGTATGCCCTCGGAGCTCCCTCCCTCACCTGCCTCGCGCATACGATCTCGAACCGCGTCGGGGATGGTCATACCAGGGACTTCGTTATGCAGAAACTCGGCGTTGCGATAGGACGCCAAAGGGAGAATGCCGACGACTATCGGTACTCCCAGCGGTTCCACATCCGTGAGAAAACGGTGTAACAATGCTTGGTCATAGATCGGCTGCGTCATGATATAGTCGGCGCCATGGTCGATCTTACGCTTGAGACGGTCCATCTCCCGGTCCAGGTTCTGGGCGGCAGGATTAGCCCCCACACCAATGGTAAAAGCCGTCTGGCCTTCCATGGACCGCCCACCCATGTCCAGTCCCTGATTCAGATTCTTCAGTAGCGTTACCAGTCCAATGGCATCCACGTCAAAGACACCGGTAGCTGATGGATAATCTCCCATCATGGGAGGATCACCGGTGACCGCCAGAATATTGCGAAAGCCATTGGTATACGCTCCCAGCATATCAGACTGAAGACCCAGAAGGTTGCGGTCTCGACAAGAGGTGTGCAGGATGGTCTCTATACCCACCTCCCGCTCGAAGATGAGCCCCATGGACTGGGGACTTACCCGGGCCGTGGCTCGCGGTCCGTCCGCAATATTGATCACATCCACTCCGGCCGCCTTCAGTGCGCGCGCTCCCTCAACCGCCTTCGCCAGGCCTAATCCCTTGGGTGGATCTATTTCCACACTAACGACAAATCGATGCTCGGCCAGTTTCCTCCCCAGGGGAGACCGCTCAACTAAAGGAATTTCCCGCAGTCGGGTCTCCGTTTCAACCGGGCGCGATTGAACCGTGACTTTCGCCCCTTTACCCAGTGCCTTGACCGCTCCCGCCATGGACCTGATATGATCGGGTGTCGTACCGCAGCATCCCCCTACCAGGGATGCGCCGGCATTGATAAACCGCTTGGTATACTTGGCGAAATAATCCGGCGTCGCAAAGTAAAACAGCCGCCCGTCAACATATTCAGGACTGCCAGCGTTCGGCATGACCGAAAGCGGTCGCTTGGTAAGCGATCTCAAACGCGCGATCACCTCTAGGATGGTCCGCGGGCCAACAGCACAATTGGCGCCAAATACGTCCGCTCCTTTCTCCTCAAGGACATGCACGGCCTCCTGCATGGAAGCACCGGCCAGAATGCTGTTTTCATCCGCAAAAGTAAACTGCCCTATGATTGGGATCTCCTGATCAACTTCCCGGGCCGCTTCCAGAGCAATGGCCATCTCCCCTAAATGGGAGATGGTTTCAAATATGATTGCATCCACCTTCGCTTCCACCAGGGCCGACACCTGCTCACTAAATGCATTGTGGGCTTGCTCCGGAGTGATCCCCCGGTTCAGGACAATGGGACGCCCCAAGGGCCCTACTGATCCGATCACGAATATCGACTTGTCCCCGGCCGCCTTTCTGGCATGCTCAACACCAAGACGATTGATCTCCGCCACGCGGCTCTCCAGACCAAATTTTTCCAGCTTGAACCGGTTGGCACCAAACGTATTAGTCTCGATGACCACCGCACCGGCATTGATGTACTGAGTGTGAACCCCGAGCACAAGGTCGGACTCACTGATGTTCAATTCGTCAAAGCACCGGTTAACAAAAATCCCCGTCTCATATAACATGGTACCCATTGCACCATCACATAGCAGCGCTCTTTCATTCAGCGCCTCCAGAAAAGGATGTCTTGGATTAGGCACGAGTGGTATACTGCCCGTTGATTTCCTGAAGGAACGGATTCGACACTCTCTCGAGTCCTATGGTACTCTGAGGACCATGTCCTGGGTATATGGGGGTATTATCCGGTAAGGTAAGCAGAGCCCGCAGTGACTCCTGAAGCGTTTGCCAGTCACCACCAGGTAAATCGACACGCCCTACCGAGCCCTTGAATAGAGTGTCGCCCACAAACCAATGCTCGCCAATCTGGTAGCACACACCGCCAGGGCTGTGGCCAGGCGAAGCATGCACCCCTATCTCCAGAAATCCCAGCTGATCTTGGGCGAGTACCTCACTGAGATTGACCAGATCAGGATGCAGCCATAAATCTACTTGTGGCTCGGCACACTCCGGTACTCCGAAAAAACGACTGGCCTCAGGCAGCCACCTCAATACCTCTCGCTCACCTGAGGGAAGACAGAATGGGGCCTTGCTCCAGCGCTGAAGCTCGCTAACTGCACTGACATGGTCGAGATGAGCATGGGTGGCGAGAATTGCGCCTAGCTGTAGGTCATGGATTTCTAGCTCCTGCTTCAAGCGATCCGCTTCCTCCCCAGGATCGACAATGATCGCCTTATGCTGATCTCCCCCACATATCAAGTATGTGTTCGTCTGAAAAGGACCGGTGACGAGCGTCCTTATCTGCACGTATTAAACCTCGCTAAAGAACAGCTCCTTAAGGCACTGAATCTTCTCTTCGAAAGAGTGGGGATCGAGGAACCATTCTGTAATCGATATGGAACTCAGAATCGAGTTCCCATCTGGAGGTGTAAAAGCGAAGCCGATGATCTCATGACCATCGCGAAGCTGCAAAGTGGGTACCGCCACTATCACCTGGTTGAGAATCCGGCCATAGTGCCCATGATCCCTACCGAAAGAAAATACCTGGTTGGCCGTTGATTTCTCAGTCAGTGCGATATGGTCGTTGGCATCCAATCGGTCAATAACTTTCTGCAGGGTGGTAGGCTCCTTGAGTGTCAGGTTAAAATGCACTATATGCATATATTGTGAATTGACCTTCATGGCCGAAGAAAACAGATTCAGTTTAAGCCCTACCGTTGCGAAGAGCCCCGCGCAGTCACGGGCATGATGCGAACCACAGGCCTCGTCCACATGCTTGCCAACTTGGGGTGACGGAATAAAGGCAGAATCTTGACTGACATCATTAGCTCGGCGGATAATGACGAATCGACCCTCTATCAGGTTGTCATCAGGATGATCCTGTAAGGCCAGGGTCTGGATCAGAACGGCCATACTGTGAGTATTACACGAAACCACTTGGATAAATTGGTCTTCACCATGAACAAGAGCTGTATCGTTGATCCCGCGAGCATACATCTTGCCGAAACCGGTCTCACTGCCCTCGGCCACGAATCCCAGGGTATTCCCACGGAATTGATCGTAATAGTCCAACTTGTTCTTGTGGCCGCTTCCTTTGGGCGTACAGTCGATGACCTCCGATGATCGCTCAACAGCTTCTTCAGACGTGAA
>CP070656.1:2604233-2616038 GCA_020355065.1 Fidelibacterota bacterium
ATCTCCCACTTGAATCGTGCCCTCAAATCCAACTTCCCCGGGTACGTCTTTGTTAATAATCGCCTGGAAGGTGCTGCTCCAATCACTATCGAGCAGGTACTGGACCAGGTCCTCGGTCCAACCGAAGACACTTCAGAATAGCCTTACTGGCAACGTGCGGTAAATCATACCTCTGCTCGACTGAATTGAGTAACATCCGCCTTAACAGGACTGCACGACCACGAATGAGATGAAGCACACCCTTACATATTTGGCCACTCTCTGCCTGCTTTTATCCTTGCCTGCCCGGCTGCCGGCCATACCTCCCCACCCCCGGCTGCGCGATATGATCAACCAGCGTGAGATTCCCGAGCCCTACTACCTGAAAAACCTTTCTCAACTCCGTCAGACCGGGCTTAATAATTCCTTCGTGCGCATGGATCCAGTGCTATTAAAGGATGCTTCCGTTATCCACGATCTGTACCAGATAACGCCTGCTGGCAACTGGAATCTGCTGGTGATTCTTATTGATTTCAGTGATAAACCCGCCCAGGTTGAGCCTGCCTTCTTCGATTCCTTAATATTTCACAGCACCAGTATCTCTGTACGTAACTATTACGGAGAAGTAAGCTACGGCAATCTGGATCTGGTCACCGTCAATTTCCCCAGCCAGACCGGTTGGCAGCGCGCTGACAGCATCTCAACGTACTATACCACCGATGAAACAGGCACGCCCAACGGCGGAACGGGCGAATATCCACGCAATGCCCAGAAACTTGTGGAAGAGGCTGTAATCGCAATCGATCCTTTTGTCGATTTCAATGACTATGACAATGACAATGATCACTATAATTATGTTGATGGACTCCTCGTAGTCCACGCCGGTACCGGCGGCGAGGCTGAAGGGATTGAGGAAAATATCTGGTCCCACTCCTGGGTCACCAGTGAACCCGTGCCGTTGGAATCACCATCTAACAGGGTATATGCTTACCGTTATGCCATCGTGCCCGAATATTGGCTTTTTGACGGAGACACCTCTGATATGACCATCGGTGTCTTCGCCCATGAGCTGGGCCACTCCCTCTTCGGTCTGCCCGATTTATATGATATCGACGGCTCCTCTAACGGCCTCGGCGGATGGAGCCTCATGGCTTACGGGAGCTGGAACGGTCCCAACCATATCGGCGCTTCACCAAGCCATCCCGATGCCTGGAGCCGGGCACTGATGGGTTTCGCAGCTCCCGTGAACGTAACAACCGACCTCATTTCTCAATCCGTCTCTCCTGTCGAGATCTTCCCGGTGATGTATCAACTCTGGACCGACAATTTACCTGGAAACGAATACTTTCTTGTTGAACACCGCATGCTAACTGGCTACGACCAATACCTGCCTGGGCAGGGCTTGCTGATCTACCATGTCGACGAAAATGTTGATTGGCAGCACACCCAGAATGAGAATGAATGGTACCCTGGGTACACAACCGAAGGGCATTACCTAGTCGCCCTGGAGCAAGCTGATGGCGAGTATGACCTTGAACATAAAGACTGGGCCGACAGCGGCGATCCCTTCCCAGGCAATGTACTCAAGTCCGCCTTCAGCAATATCACTTCCCCCTCCAGCCTCGCCTACAGCGGCCAATGGACGGGTGTCGCTGTTACTCAGATTGCCGATCTGGACAATGGTATTGTCGCAAACCTCACCGTCAATCCGCTGTTGGACTCCGTTTCCGTACTTGGCATAGCTGACGTACCCGATGACGAAGGCGGCTCGGTCATTATTTCATGGAGCCCCATCGCAGCCGATAGCGGCGTTTCCTCAACTATCAGTGGCTACACGATCTGGCTCCAGGCTAGCGACCTTCACTATTCGGCGGGCTCGCGCGTACTGCCTTATGATGGCGGTCACTGGGAGTACTGTGGCTTCCTGGAGGCAGACAGCGCTGCTTTCTACCAACTAGCCGTACAAACTTTCATGGATTCTAATGCCACCGGCCTCAATAAAAGCTATTTCCGGATCGCTGCCAGTCAGAACGATTCACTCGTAGTTGCTGTCTCGGCGATTACCGAGGGTTACTCGGTGGATAATCGCGCGCCCGAATCCCCTGTAAATCTCGCCGCGGCTTCTTCCGGTACCGCGGGCGTAAGGCTTACCTGGCACTCGAACAATGAAGCGGATCTGGGGGTATACCGCATCTACCGCGGCTCATCTTCAGAGTTCATTCCCGCCCATATCGATAGCTTCGTGTCGGCCACTTCTGACACGTTTTACATCGATAATGATCCTGTACTACCCACACCCTATTATCGGGTAGCCGCCCTTGATTACAACGGCAATATTAGTGAGTACTCGGAAGCAGTCACCCCCGGGACGGTCATCGTCGCCGAGAATATCGACTTGAGTATCCCAGGCTCTTTTCAGCTCTATCAGAATTATCCCAATCCCTTCAATCCCAATACTACCATCAGGTTTGATTTGCCCAGCGCTACCTATGTGCGTATACTTGTCTTCGATCTTCAGGGAAGGGAGATCCGGCGCTTGATCGATGGCCGACTCTTGGCTGGTCAGCACCTAGCTCAGTGGGATGGCCTGTCAAGCGATGGTCGTGAGAGTCCAGCCGGGATTTACATTGTCCGCCTGGAAACCTCACGCTTTATTGCCAATCGGAAAATGGTGTTGTTGAAATAAATAGAGGAAGAGTGCGATGCAGGTAGAGATTAATAGTCATAAGTTGAATTATACAGTGAAGGGTTCTGACGCTAGTTTACCGGTCATCTTCATCCATGGATTTCCCTTCAGTCATCGCATGTGGGATCCGCAACTGGCTGCCCTCCCGTCCCGTTTTCGAGGTATCGCCTATGATATCCGCGGCCACGGACTCAGTGAGCCCGGCGATGGACAGTTCAGCATCGAATTCTTCGTGGACGACCTCATCGGCCTGCTGGATTATCTTGATGTGAAAAAAGCAGTCCTGTGCGGTCTGTCCATGGGTGGCTATATCACACTACGCGCCATTGAGCGTTATCCCAAACGCTTTAAGGCCATGATTCTGGGTGATACCCGCAGCGAGGCGGATACCAATGAGGGCAAAATTAAGCGTGCCAATACCATTACGGCCATCAAGTCCAACGGTGTATATGCCTTCGCCGAAGAATTTGTCAAGCTGGTCCTGGCACCTGAGACCTTTGAAAACCATCCCGCCGTCGCGGATAAGGTTCGGGGCATGATAGTAACCAATAGCCCACGGGGTATCTGCGGAACCTTGCTGGCGCTGGCTGCCCGAACCGATACCACTCCCGCCTTGAGAAAAATGAATCTTCCTGCCCTGATCCTGGTCGGTGAACACGATAAACTGACTCCTCCCGCCGATTCTAAAAAGCTCCGGGCCCAACTGCCCAACGCGGAATTGCATATCGTGCCCCAAGCCGCCCATATGAGCAATCTGGAGAATATCCCCTTTTTCAATGAGCGGCTGCTAGCCTTCCTGGATTCATTGTAATCCCGCTACCGGCTTATTTCGGAGCCATTCCTGAAGTATGCTGATCTGACGGGAAAGCGATCTTTTATTGCTCCCCCCCGGAACGCCCTCCTTGGGGATTTGCCACCCTTCCATCAATTCCTCCTTGAGGTCGGCCTCGATGACCTCTGACACCGATTGCATCACTTCCAGCGGCAGCTCATGCAGCGCCATTCCACGAGATTCTGATTCCCGAACGAGCTTTCCTGCGACAGCATAGGCTTCGCGAAAGGGTATTCCCTTCGTGAGTAGATAGCGGACTATTCGTTCCGTCTTAAGGGCCGGAAAGAGTTTCTCGGCTATCTTCTCCAGGGTGAAGCTCACTCCCTTCAAGGTCGCCTCCAGTGCCGGCAGGACCAACCGTAGCGTGTCTACGGCATCGAAAAACGGCTCCTTGTCTTCCTGGAGATCCTTGTTATACCCCGAGGGCAATCCCTTCATAGTGGTCATGAATCCGGTCAGGTGTCCAACCAGCCGGCCGCACTTACCCCGGATCAACTCGAATACATCCGGATTCTTCTTATGGGCCAGGAGACTGCTTCCCGTCGCCACACTGTCGTCGAGGGTCAGGAATCCGAATTCCTGGCTGTTCCAGATGATAAAGTCCTCCGCCAGATTGCTCAGATGAAGACCCAGTCGTGCCATGGCATACAGTAGATCCAGTACGAAATCCCGCGATTCCACCGACTCAACGCTGGTCTCGGTAGGTCCGGCGAAGCCCAATTCCAGTGAAATCCACTCCCTGTCTACCGCTACCGGCGATCCACCCAGTGCGCCCGCACCGAGCGGGCATGCCGATGTCGTTGATTTTACATGGGTTAGAAAATCAACGTCTCCTTTCAGCCGCCAGGCATGGGCCAGGAGAATCTGCCCCAGCGAGATAACCTCGGCCTGCTGCAGATGTGTATGCCCGGGAAAGGCCGTCTCAATATGCTCCTCGGCCATCGCCACCAGTTGTTGGATTACGGGAATTAGTGCCCCCGCGAGCTTATCGTTCTGGTCCCTTGCATAGAGGCTTAGATCCGTGGCCACTTGGTCGTTGCGGCTGCGGCCCGTATGCAAACGCCCCGCCGCGGCTCCGATCAGCTCCTCCAGCCTCCTCTCGATGGCCATGTGGATATCCTCATCCTGTTCCCTGAATTCGAAGCTGGCCTCACTCAACTCTTGACCGATGCTCTGCAACCCTTTTGTGATTGCTGCCAGATCATCATCATCCAGGCTGCCGCAACGGTGTAACGCCTTTACCCAGACCAGGGAAACCTGCACATCATACGGTCCCAACCGATGATCAAATGTGATCGATCGGTTCAGTGCCTCGATGTAAGGATCCAATTCTACCGAAAAACGTTCCTGCCATACTTTTGGTTTCATGGCTAGTCCCTCTTGAAACTGCGGAAGTAATCCGGCGCCCGGTACTTCCCCTTTTTCACACCGAATTCCGCCAGCAGGGCCTCTACCTTCAGCGGCAATCCCACAAGGTTGATGAATCCTTCGGCATCGCTCTGATCATACACGTCGTCCTTGCCAAACGTGGCGAAATCCTCACGGTAGAGTGAATACGGTGATTTACGTCCTGCGATCAGGCAGTGGCCCTTGAAAAGCTTCACCCGCACGGTCCCCGTCACGCAGCTCTGAAACGAATCCACGAAAGCGTCCAGACTTTCGCGCAAGGGGGTGAACCACTCGCCGTTATATACCATAGTGGCGTATTTCTCTGCGATCACGTCCTTGTAATGTAGCGAAGACTTGTCCAGTGTCAACGCTTCCAGCTCACGGTGGGCCGTGTAAAGAATGGTACCACCCGGTGTTTCGTAAATTCCCCGCGATTTCATCCCCACTACCCTGTTTTCCACCAGATCGACCACCCCGATACCGTGCCTGGAACCTGACTCGTTTAATTGTTCCATCAGAGTGACCGGATCAACGGCTTCACCATTGATAGATACCGGAATGCCTTGCTCGAATTCCAGCTCCACGTATTCCGGTTGGTCAGGTGTCAGGCCAATTGGGGTGGTCCACTTCAGCAGCTCATCCCTCATCTCATTCCAGGGATCTTCCAGGGGACCCCCTTCATGGCTGATATGCCAGATGTTCTCGTCGTGACTGGTGATATTTTCCACACTCGCCGCAACGGGAACACCGTGAGTCCGGGCATATTCGAGAGCATCTTCCCGGGAGCTGAGGTCCCACTCGCGCCAGGGTGCGATTACCTGCAGCTTTGGATCAAGTGCCATATACGCCAGTTCAAAACGTACTTGATCGTTGCCCTTCCCCGTACAGCCGTGTGATACGGCTCCGGCATCGTTCTCCACTGCCACTTTCACCTGCTGCTGGGCGATGAGCGGCCGGGCCATACTCGTACCGAGCAGGTATTTACGCTCGTACACGGCACCCGCCCTCAGTGTCGGGAATATAAAGTCAGTCAGGAATGTCTCCCGCAGGTCTTCTACCACCACTTTCACTGCCCCCGTCTTCAGGGCTTTTTTCTTGATGGCCGCGAAGTCATCCTTCTGACCCACATTCGCCACGTAGGCGATAATTTCGCAGCCGTAGTTCTCCTTCAGCCAGGGAATGATAATGGACGTGTCCAGGCCCCCGGAGTATGCCAGAACTACCTTCCGTACTGGTGCTGTCATCGGCGATTTCCTCCTTGAGTTTGCATACAAATAAAAAGCCCTGAGTGTTTCGCTCAGGGCTTTTCAACAATTCATATCTTTCAGACCAGCTAAGTACAATCCTCCCGTGAGCGAAACTCCTGGTGGAGCTTGTTTCGTCGAATACGGTAGCGTCGCCGATCTTCTTGCATGATAGCGTATGTTACGCCATCATGATGGGCGGAATCAATTGGATTATGAAATCTGCTGTTGGCAATTCTCACTTAGTCAGCACCATCTTCCGAGAGATCACAGTACCCTCCGAAAAAGCAGCATTCCGATTTTGAAAACTATCCTCATACCTGCTCTTTAAAAATACACTCCAAAATTGCCCGCCAATTTACGTTCAGGCAGTGTCGTGTTGGTACGATACCTGTCACACCCTCCACCATCCCCCTTGAAAACGTGTGAAATCAGCCGTAATCTCCACGGGCCAATTTCTAAACGGTACCTGTTTGATGGACGTAGGAGTATCATGAGCTCGAAAGAAAGAGAACTACCTCCCTATACCGATTATACCTTTGACATGTTTATTTCCAGTGCGGGTAAGGAGCATGCCGAGATCACCCAGTTCAACCAGTGGCGGCGCGAAGTCCTGGACGCCCACATGTACACCTTCCAGATTCCGCACCTGGGTGCTCAACGCCCCGAAGTCAGTGTGGAACGTGTCACCGGTGAAAAATTCGACTTGGTCAGCCTTGCCAGCTATAACTATCTGGGCTATTCCTATCATCCCGAGGTACTCGCCGCCGCCAAGGCTGCGCTGGATACCTACGGGCTCGGTGCCACCGGCTCACCCGTACTCAACGGCACCTTCCTGATACACGAGGAACTGGAACAGAAGATCATCGACCTGTTCGGCATGCCCGGCTATGGTGTGAGCCTGTTCTCCTCCGGATACGGAGCCAACCTGGGTGTGGTGTCCGCCTATGCCCACAAGGGTGATATTGTCGTTCTCGACCGCCTTTCACATGCCTCACTGGTAGACGGGGCCTTGCTATCCCAGGCCACCATTAAGCTGTTCAAGCATAACGATGTCGATCACCTTGATCGAGTCTTGAGCCGCCTGGATTACAATAGTACCCGTATTCTGATCTGCACCGAGGGGATTTACAGCGCCGACGGCGATGCGGGGCGCATAAAGGATATCGTGCAGGTGGCCCGTAAATACGGCGCCAAGGTCCTGGCGGATGAAGCCCATTCACTGCTCATAGCCGGTGAGAACGGCCGTGGTGTATCCGAGGAACAGGGCGTCCTCGACCAGGTGGACATGATCATCGCCACCTTCAGTAAATCCTTTGGTGGTGTCGGGGGCTGCCTCTATGCCCGTGAAGAAATTACCAACTACGTGAACTGGTACGCTCGCGCCCGCATGTTTTCATGCGCCCTGGATCCCGCCGTTACCGGTGGGCTTATTAAAGCCCTGGAACTTGCCATGGGTCCCGACGGCCAGGCCAAGCGGAAGCGTATTCAGGATAATGCCGACTTCCTGCGTAACAAGCTCCGGGGCAAGGTCGATATCGGCGATAGCCACAGCTGGATCATTCCGGTGATCTATGGCGATGAACACCTCACCATTCCACTGAGTGACCACCTCCAGCGCAACGGTGTGGATGCCTCGCTGATGTCCTTCCCCGCCGTACCGAAAAACCAGTCGCGGATCCGCTTGTTTGTGACCTCCGAACATACCGAGCCGCAGCTGGAACGGGGCGCGGCGGTCATACTGGAGGCAGCGGACCGTTTCGGTTTCCTGCAGGAAAATTGATTGATGAAACCATGCATATAGGAGATAATGGCCGTGCCTGACTTGAACAATCGCGAAGGCCTGTTGGTCTGGAAATTTGATTTTGCCCTCTCAACCCTGTTCGAGATCGAGACCGAGGCCCTTGAGCACCTGGTTCCCAAGGGTCTTACCCCTATGCAAACTGCGCCCGGCATGTCCCTGATCAGCCTGACCGCCCTGAACTTTCCCGCCGGTGCCCTCGGTGGACTACCCGAATTCCAGGAACTGATCTACGGGATAATCGTCCCCCCCGATCTATCCCGCGGGGTACCCAAGTTCGCCCATCATATCCTATCGCTCGGCAGTACTTGCAGGGAGCACCTGGAGCATTCCGCCGAGTACTACATGCTGCCCGTAAGTGACCGCTTCACCAATGTAGCCCTGGGGCGAGACCCGCATACCGTTGAATTCGAGGATGCCAACGGACCGATCCTTTCTATGCAGAACATTCACCCCGCCCCGGTTTACGCCGATGCCGATCTCTATTTCCAAGCCTTCGTGGAGGACAACGGTGACCTGTACGTTGCGGACCTGCACATGCAGGGGGGCTTGTTCGAACACCAACAGCAGGGTGACGGTGGTAAATTATATCCGCACCCCTTCTACCGCGGCCTCGAACTCGAGGACGCCGAACCCACCGCCTATCTGCAGATGTGCAGCCAGCCCGACCGTGTTGGGGATCAGCTCTATCCCCGCCCGGAGAAGTTCCGCTAGCGGAAGGCCCCCATCTCCTATCGCATTCCCTGAGCGGGGAAATTCTACTCAATATACGGGATTTTAGGCGGTTTTACTGGGCACTCCAGTATTGTCGACGTTTTTTGTCATTTATTTCATATTCCCGACGGGAAAGCAGTGGAGTGAAACTCCGTTGCCCCACAGTAGGAGCCACGATGAGAGCAATATAGTGTAACTCGAACTTTCGCCCCTGATTAGCCAGGGGTGTTTCGCGTTATTCCTTGTATTATCTTACAAATGGTCTGATATTCCCGCCGGTCATGCTCTCATACTAGTATTAGCCAGGAGGCCACACTGGACAAGCTGGCCACCTTCCTTGCGGAACTCAAACGCCGCCGGGTGTTTCGGGTCGCGGCGGTGTATGCAGGGATTGCATTCATCCTCATCCAGGTGGCTGACATCACCTTTCCCGCTCTTAACCTGCCGGATTGGACCATCACCTTCATCCTGGTGGTGTTACTCATTGGATTCCCCATCACAGTCGGCCTCGCTTGGGCTTTCGACATCACCGAGAAGGGTGTAGTGCGAACGCCAGCGGAAGACAAAGCCGCACCGGCAAGCACCCGCCGTCCTATCTTCGGCAACCTAACGCTGGCTATAGTTGCCGCTTTGGCAATTGCAGTGGCGGTGTGGAGCTGGTTCGGGAGTGGTTCCGATGCAAGTACAATTCGGTCCATCGCGGTATTGCCACTAGAGAACCTTATGAACGACCCGGAACAGGACTACTTCGTGGACGGCATGCACGAGGCCCTTATAACTGAGCTGTCCCGCATCAGTGCCCTGAAGGTTATCTCCCGCACCTCGGCCATGCGCTACAAGGACACCGACCAGCTGGTGCCGGCGATTGCCAGAGAGCTGGGCGTGGATGCCGTTGTGGAGGGGTCGGTGCTCAAGGCTGGGAACCAGGTGAGGATCACGGCCCAGCTCATCCATGGCACAACCGATAAGCACCTCTGGGTCAACGATTATGAGGAGGACCTGATTGATATTCTGGCCCTACAGAAGAACGTTGCCCAGGCCATTGCCAAAGAGATTAAGGTTGCTTTAACGGCAGAGGAGGAGGCCCAACTAGCCAGTGTTCATGCAATCAATCCTGAGGCCTATGAGGCTTATCTTAAAGGTCGCTACTTCTGGAACAAGCGGACCGAGGAGGGACTGATAAGGGGACTTAAGTACTTCGAGGAAGCCATTGAGAAAGATCCCGGCTATGCTCTCGCATATGCGGGCGTGGCTGAATCTTATTTGGTCCTTGTGGACTGGGGTTTCTTACCACCTAGAGAGGCTTATCCAAAAGCAATGGCAGCGGCGATGAGAGCGCTGGAGATCGAAAGCACGCTCGCTGAAGCTCGAATCTCCCTTGCCTATATCAAATATATCTATGACTGGAATTGGGGAGAAGCTGAGGAAGAATTCAAGCGAGCCCTTGAGCTCAATTCTAACTATGCCACCGGTCATCAGTGGTATGGGGAATTTTTAACGGCCATGGGACGGTTTGACGAAGCCCTTGAAGAGATCCGACGAGCCCGGGAGCTTGATCCCCTCTCGCTCATTATCAGCGCGATTGAGGGATGGTTTTACTTCTTTGCGCGCCAATATGACCTGGCGATAGAACAATGCCGGAGGACGCTTGAGATGGACCCGAACTTCGCTCCGGCCCACCTCTATCTTCTTTGGTGTTATACACAAAAAGGAATGAATGAGGAAGCCAACGCAGAATTTCAAATCTTACAGGAACTCATCGGAAGAGTTGCCTCGCTCAAATACGTCTCTGCAGTATGGGTGGAAAGAGGTGAGGCTCTTGCGGCTATTGATGAGCTGAAAAAATTATCTCAGCAAACCTACGTCGCGCCAACCTTTATAGCAATAATCTATGTCGATCTGGATGATAGGGACCAGGCTTTTAAATGGCTGGAAAAGGCCTATGAAGTGCGCTCTGGCACGATTAGTCTCAAAGTAGCACCTGTTTGGGACCCCCTCCGCGACGACCCCCGCTTTACCGACCTGCTGCGCAGAATGAACTTCCCGGAGTAATGGGCATGGCTTCACAACTTGCAACCTTCCTCTCCGAGCTCAAGCGCCGTCGGGTATTCCGGGTAGTGGTGGTCTACGCCGCCGTGGCCTTCGTGATCATCCAGGTGGTGGATATATGCTCCCCGGCGCTGCAGCTACCCGAATGGACTATCACCTTAGTCATCGTGCTGGTGGGTATCGGCTTCCCTGTGATTATGATCCTCGCTTGGGCCTTTGACATCACCGAGAAGGGGGTGGTAAAGACGAGGCCCAAGGAAGAGGTTGTGGTGGCTAAGGCACCGCGACGCTTACTAATCAGCAACCGGGTTCTATTGATCGTGGCAGCAGTGGCGATCATCGTGGCGGTGTGGTCGTGGTGGGGTCGACCATCATCCGCGGGATCCATCAATGCTATCGCCGTCCTGCCCCTGGTGAACCTCATGAACGACCCAGAGCAAGAGTACTTCGTGGACGGTATGCACGAGGCGCTGACCGCTGAGCTGTCCAAGATCAGCGCGCTGCGGGTCATTGGCCGAACGTCCACCATGAGTTATAAGGCCAATCCCAAGCCTATTCCAGAAATAGCCGTAGAGCTGGACGTTGATGCCGTGATTGAAGGCTCCGTATTGCGGGAGGGAGATCTGGTTCGTATTACGGCCCAGCTGGTGGCAACCAGACCAGAGCGCCACTTGTGGGCCAACGACTATGAACGTAGTATGGAAAAAGTATTGGCGCTACATAAGGATGTTGCGCAGGCCATTGCGCAGGAGATCAGGATTACTCTGACACCAAGGGAGGAGACTCGGCTGGTGAGCGCCCGCCCGGTGGACCCTGAGGCTTACAAAGCCTATCTCAAGGGCCGCTACTTCCTTCAGCGTCTCACGAAGGATGGCCTCGACCTGGCTCTCGATCATTTCCGCCAAGCGCTGAATATCGATCCGAACTTCGCGCCGGCCTACGCTGGAATCGCTGCAACACATCTGCAGCTTGCAGACAGGTATCTTCCACCGTCCGAGGCCATGCCCAAGGCTGGAGAAGCCGCAATGAGGGCAATCGAGATTGACGAGAATCTAGCAGAAGCACATGTATATCTCGCATCCTTCCGCGGCTGGTGGGAGTGGAACTGGAA
>CP070656.1:2616138-2622034 GCA_020355065.1 Fidelibacterota bacterium
AGCATGGTCCCGGTCGTCTCCATGGTCACCTGGGCTATGACGGGAATACGGATTTTTCGGGCTTCTAACTCGTCAAGGATGGCAATGAGGGCGGCCTTGGCCTGGAGCAGGTCCTGGCAGGTTTCGAGGATCAGCAGGTCGGCGCCACCATCGATGAGGCCGGTGGCCTGGCGGCCGTAAGCAGCGTGGACCTCCTTAAAGGTGATATGCCCCAGGGAGGGCAGCTTGGTGCCCGGTCCCATGGAGCCGGCCACGAAGCGGGGGTGGTCGGGCGTGGAGTAGTCGGCGGCCACCGCCTTGGCCAGCTGGGCCGCCTCCTTGTTAAGGGCGTAGTCCTCTTCAGCCAGACCGTATTCGCCGAGGACGATGGAGGTCCCGCCGAAGGTGTCGGTCTCCAGCACATCGCAGCCCACTTCCAGGAAGGAGGCGTGCTGGGCCTGCATGATGTCTGGCCGTGAGCGGACCAGTATTTCGTTGCAGCCCTCCTGGCCCCAGAAGTCGTCCGGGGAGAGATTTTGGGCCTGGATGTTGGTCCCCATGGCCCCGTCGAAGATGACAATCCGCCGGCGGAGCAGGTCCAGGAAGGCGGGTGGCTTAGTGGTGAATGTGATCCTCTACTGTTTGCTTACTGTCGGTACGTGCCGGGGCTGAATTTAAATGGGGAAAAGAGGAGATGGGGAGACCTGATTCATACTCAAGATGTGTCTGCGCTTTAGCTGCGATCTACGAGCTCCTGACTGACCTCCCATAGCTGCCGGGCCAGGTCTTTATTGCGGGAAGAACGTGAGGGGCGTTTCTCGCGACAGTTGGCGAAATACTTGCCGGTGATGCCGTCCAGTTTGGATGATGTGGCCAGGTAGAGGGAGGTGGCGGCACCCTTATCCGGGCTTTTCATGAACGGCCGCCAGAGGTGGTTGGTCATGAGGCCCATGAAGCCGGTATACTCGCGGAACATATCCGTGCGTACGGTACCGGGATGGACACAGTTGGCGGTGACGCCGGTCCCATCCAGCTGCCGGGCCAGCTCGCAGGTGAACAAGACACTGGCCAGTTTGGACTGGCTGTAGGCACTGTGCATGTTGTAGTGCTGTTCGCCCATGAGATCGTCGAAATGGATGGTCCCCCATTGATGCATCATGGAGGATACGTTGACGATGCGGGCCGGGGCACTGGTCTTAAGGACGTTCAGCAGCAGGTGAGTTAGGAGGAAGGGTGCCAGGTGGTTTACCGCCAAGGTGGTCTCGTAGCCATCCTCGGTCAGTACCCGGTCGTGCTTGGCAAGCCCGGCATTGTTTACCAGAACGTGGAGCTGGTCGTGGTTTGCGAGGAAGGTGTCGGCCAGGTGGCGCACCTGGGCCATAGAGGCCAGGTCGGCCACCAGCAGTTCCACGGCCGGATTGCCGGTAGCATCAATGATCTTGTTGCGGGCAGCTGCTCCCAATTCCCGATCGCGGCTGACCATGACCACTTCAGCGCCGAGGCGGGCCAGTTCCAGAGCGGTAACCTTGCCGATGCCCCGATTGGCACCGGTGATCAGACAGACCTTACCGTGCATATTGTCACGCATTTTTCTTCATTGTGTACATGCGCCAATTCCCTCAGGGGCATGCCGCGCCCGGTGGAACGAGCGCTGAATTTAAGATGGGCCTACAGTTCTTCCATCATGGCGTCGAACTCCTCCACGGTGACCGCTGGCGATGTGGAGAAGGGGACGCCGATGAGGTTGGTCAACGCCACCGAAGCCTTGATGGCATGATTGATATCCGGGAAATCGACGATGAAGATCAGATCCTGTTGCCCCAGCAAGGCGTACATGGACTTGACCTTTCCGCCGAGCTCGTTGATTAGGATCACGGCCTCCTTGGTCCGATCGGCGCTGATCTTCCCCAGAGATTCGGTCGTGTAATTCCCGAACATGAAGCAGGTAATCATACCGCACCCTCCTTTCCGGGTTGGTCCGGGATCATGGAATTCCGTTTCGCTCCGGACCAATGAAATTACTACGGCGTTTGGACAGTGTTTGAATACCGTATGTTGGAATATAGAACCGCCCCTTTTGACATGAAAGCCAAATAGGGGCGTTCCCGGGTAGGATAGGTTTCCCCCCGCTACCCGTTGACAGGTCACGGGGGCAATGTACTTGCTAGCTGATCATGGGCAGTGAGCGGCTATACTCCTGCCATCAGCTTGTCAAACTCGGCTACTTCAACAGCCGGGGCAGTGGAGAAAGAAATCCCGGTCAATTTGCTGAGGGCCACCGAGGCCTGCATGGCTTTGCTATTGTCGGGGAAATCGACGATCAGCACGAGGTCCTCTTCGCCCATCAGGGCATACATGCCGGTTACCTTGCCGCCGAAACCTGCGATGGTCTTTTCCGCGTCCTTGGTCCGGGCAGCGCTTATGTCGTCCATGGCGTCAGCCGAGTAGATGCCGAACATGAAGTAAGTTGCCATAGATCGTTCTCCTTTCTGAGATGACCCTATCCCTCACCGGCTAATATAGAGCATCGCTGCCATGGAGGAAAGGGAAACCAGCCCGAGTTTCATTTCACCCGCTGGAAGGTGTACTCCAGCGGATCGATGAAATCTTCGCGGATCTTCAAGCTTAGCTTGGCCGCATCCCCGTCGCTGTCCAAGGTAAAAGTGATGAAGCTCTCGCCCCACATGGGATCGCTCCATTTGCTGACGAAGGTGTCGTAATGCCAGTGTTCCAGCGGTCCGACTACTTCGGGGTGGGCATTCATTTGCAGCACCAGTCGGCCCAGCCCCTGTGTTACCGTGGCCGTGCCATAGAAGTCATTCTGGTAAGTGCCGGCGTAGGCTTTCAAGGGTAGGGTGGGCTTGCTGCGTTTGGCCCGGTTCTTCTCGCGCTGCTTGCGGGCCTCGGCATCGCGGCGATCATCAGCCCGGGCATTGGCCATATAGATGGCGCTCCAGTCTTTTTCCGCAAGCCCCAGGAAACGGTCCACCACAACCCAGGGCAGGGAAGAATAGAGGCGTTGATCCTGGGCGTTGGTCAGGACGGTCACTCCCAGGCCCGCTTCGGGCAGGAACAGGCTATAGGACAGCATGCCGTCCATACCGCCGCTGTGGCGCAGGACCAGGTAACCGTGGTAATCCTGCATGAACCATCCTAACCCGTAGGCCAGGAAGTGTGTGGTGGGAAACAGGCGCTGGAAAGACTGGCCGGTGCGGACGAGAGTCTGGGGTGTGCGTGTTTCCCGGACGATGGCCGAATCCACCAGCTGGGCGCCGTTCCAGTTGCCAAAGGCCAGTTGAAAGCGCAGCCACTGGGCCATGTCGGAGGCGCTGGAATTCAGGCCGCCGGCCGGGCCGGAGTTATCGACGTTGCGATAGGGAATCGGTGTCATCCGGCCTTGAACCTTGATGTGGGGCATGGCCACGTTGCCCGGGGTCGGCAGGCTACGCACTGAGGTGGTGGTGTGGGTCATGCCCAGGGGCTTGAGGATCCGCGTGGTGACGAAGTCATCCCAGCTGGTGCCGGTGAGAATAGGAATCAGCTCGCCGGCCACTACAAACATCATGTTGTTATAGCCGTAACGGCTGCGGAAGCTATAGTCCGGTTTGAGGTGGCGCAGTCGGTCGAGCACATCCTCCCGGCTGAAGTTGGAAGCCCACCAGAGGAAATCGCCGGACCAGGTCCGGTAGCCTTGATGATGGACCAGCAGATCGCGGACCGTCATCTCCCGTGTCGTGATGGGATCATAGAGCTGGAATTCAGGCATATGGTCGACCACGCGGTCATCCCAGGACAGTTTCCCCTCCTGGACCAGCATTCCGAGGGCGATTCCCGTAAAGGCCTTGGTGTGGGAGGCTACGGCGAAGAGGGTGCGTTCGTCGACCTGCTCGGGCCGGCCCAGTTCGCGCACGCCGAATCCGCGGGCATAAACCACCTCATCATCTTTCACGATGGCGATCGCGAGTCCGGGAAGCTGCCAGTCCTCCATGGCCTGCTCGATGTATGTGTCCAGTCCTTCGAGGGGATTATCCTGGGCATGGATGGTGGTGATGCCAGCTGGCAGGAACGAAACGATTACGGCCAGGGTGGTCAGCTTGCGGATCATACTCATACGTGCCTCCCGTGTGCGGTGGTCATACCAGCGTCGCCTAATGACAGTGGACTCCTCGTGTGAATCTAATCCTTGGGTGGGGGCTTCACGCTCCCGATATCCACGATGACCTTCCAGGTGCCATCCTCCTGTTTGCGCCAGATATTCACGTAATTGCCGCTGGACAGGGCCGGTCCGTTCTTGGCCCCCGGTGCCCGGACCTCGTAGGTGCCCCACGTCCAGCCCAGTTCACCGTTGCGGGAAACTTCCGCCCGCCGGGGTATCCAGACCAGAACGTTTCCGGCGCCGGCCGCCATGAGCTGGTAAATGGTCTCCTTGCCGGTGATAGGTTCTCCACCGCCGGATAACATGATGGCACCGTCGGCCAGGTACATGTGAACCGCTTCCGCGGCGCCATAATCGAGCGAAGCCTGGTTGAAATCCCGGTCGGTCTGGAGCAATGCGGCCTGCTCGGCGTCAACATCAATAGAGGATGAGCAGCACGTGAGAAACAAAACGGATGCATACAAAGGGATCAGGACGGAACCGATCTGCGGGGACTTCATAGACATTCCTTCTTACCAGTTAAGGTCAACACCAGTCGGTCGGTCATACCTTAGTGCTCAGAAATGCAGGGATAGCCGTCTTGGGTTTGATCTCAGCGCAGCCGCCGTCCCCGGACCTTCTGGAGTTGAACCTTGGTGACAGGTTTCAGTTTGCGCCGCACCATGAGGGCGACCGGGCAGGGTTTGTTCCTTTCACGGACGCATTCCACCTGATAGCGGCGCCCGTCGTAGGTCACGATGGGATCAGTCAGGGTGAAACGGCCGCTGGGACGTCTAACGAAGTGCAGCGCTTTGCCCTCCTCGAAACTGACGTCCAGGAAGGTACCCCCGGCTGCCACCAGCATCCCGGGGGTCTCTTCTTCGATGACGACCCGATCGAGGAGGCGGGTATCCAGTTTGCGGTTCCGTCGCCGGCCCTCGGGAGGTTCGCGCATCTCGTCCACAGCGGTGAGCACAATCGTATGGCTGTTGTAGAACTGCACCCGCCGCAGCTCGTCATCGGTCAATTTGTGCATCTGCCGGAAGTCCACGGTGAAGTCGGTCAACCGGGGAGCCAGGCAGGCGCTGAATAGTAGTAAGGTAGCAAGTAGTAATACGATGTGGCTCGCCCGGGGAATGCGTATCATGCTTCCTCCCGTTCCTCCTTCTCAAGAATTTCCCGTATTTTCCGCTCTTCCCACTCGGGGCCGAACTTGCCGCCCAATCCGAAGGCGGCCAGGTAGTGACCCGCCAGGCCAACGCCCCAGGCGAACGCAGGCCACAGGAACCAGAAGTAGCCCGGCGAAGTGAGGATATTGATGAGGAACAATCCTGCGATCACCAGAGCGTAGACGTAGGCGTGGATGTAGAATCCGCGCATCATGCGCACTTTCCGCCGGGCCCGTTGGGTGCGTTCGTCATCGTTCATAACGATATTCCTTATAGGGTTAGAATGCAGGTGAAATGTAGCAAGGGAAGGGCGAAAGGTCCACCGCTCTCAGGGATTTCAGGCAAGTGTCATTCACTATCCGGCTCTACTGTCTAATACGCCAGCAATAAATTCACCCAATTTTCCTTTCCCTGTTCGCTGAGTTATACTAGCTTACCGGTCTGATGCCGGCCTACCACGCGAAGAAGATATTCGTTCGGGGAGCACGGGAGCACAATCTCAAAGATATCGATGTTGAGATCCCCCGTAACCAGCTGGTGGTGATCACCGGTCCGTCCGGATCGGGGAAGAGCTCCCTGGCCTTCGACACCATCTACGCGGAGGGTCACCGCC
>CP070656.1:2622134-2625052 GCA_020355065.1 Fidelibacterota bacterium
CTATTGGCTGGCCGGACGCTACGAGGAACGCCTCGCCCGCGGCGAGGAACCCGACAATATCGACAAGGAATTCCTGCGCCTCTGGTTCGCCGACAACTGCGACCCCTATCATGATCCCACCCTTCCCGAGGCCCCGGAGGAGCTCCGCATCGAGCTCTCCCGCCGTTATATCCTGCTCTACGAGATGATCACCGGTGAGCCCTTTAGCCTTCCCGCGGAGGTCCACTCCGTCCAGGACCGCATCCGCCACAACCTGGCCGCCTACCTCACCGGATAAGCTTGTTACATGAGACCCCTCCCTTTTAAAGGGAGGGGCAGATCCCGACGTTTACGTCGGGAGCGGGGTGGGTTATCTCGCTGCCACCAGCTCCTTCAATCGACCAAGTACCCCCTCCAGATCAGTCTCAATCTCATCGGAAGTGCAGCGAAAAAAGCGGATACCATAACTCTCAATCAGTTCCTGCCGATATTGATCTCGCTCCTTGACATCTCCGCGCAGGTGAATCCCCCCATCTATTTCCACTGCCAGCCGTTTCTCATGGCAGTAGAAATCCACGACGCTGACTCCAATCGGATGCTGACGTAGAAATTTCAATCCGGACAGCTGGCGCTTGCGTATGGCGTGCCAGAGCCGCTGCTCTGAAGGAGTCATATGTTTACGAAGCAGACCTGCTATCACCCGGATAGACTTGTAGCGATAATGCTCCTGGAATGGTAGTTGAGGTGTATCCGGTAAGCGTTTCATCTCATTATCATTATTGATACAAATTTAACCCTCCCCGCTCACTTCGTGAGGCCCCTCCCTTTTAAAGGGAGGGGCAAAACCGCCGCTAGGCGGGATGGGGTGGGTTAATAAGAGGGGCAAATCCCCACTTGAGCGTCAGGAGCGGGGTGGGTTATCGTCTCCCACACGCAGTAACTTTGCTCCACTGGGTCTGATGACTGGCCAGTGTAGGTGAGGGTGCCTTCAAATCCATAGGGCATGTTATCATCGTCTTGGATTCAGCAAGGCTATATCTATTTGTGGTCCGTGTTTATTCACCGATCCTGTTAGCTACAAAAAGTGCGGAATGTTAACGTTCCATCTCTTTTATAATTTCTTGAAGTGATTCCTTTCGCTCTTCTAATATATCGATGCATTTATTCTGCAACCGCTCATATTTAGGATTTGTGACAGTCTTAAGGACTACAATCCTCGCACCGGCTGCATTCATTTTTGCCTCAAACTCGTCTACAAACTCTGGACCGAAGTTGCCCAGCAAATGGCCAAGTATTTGGGTTTTGTAACGGGCGTCCTCAGGCTGCTGTTTGAAATGACGATCCGTTAACATAAGAAAAAGTTCCGGATCGCGCTTCATCCCTCGACCGATCGATATGTCAAATTCCTCACCCCAATGCCCTCTCATGAATGGATAAAGCTGGAAACTAAGATCTGTCGCATAGACGTCGCCACCTTCGACCAAGCGGAGAATGCCTCGCATAATCCCTTTTTCCCATAAACGGGTGATATAAGGAAATAATTCCTCATTCCACGAAGCTCCCTTCATGTCTAGGTTGATCTGAAGTTCACATTTAAGATAATTCTTCGTATTCGGCTCATTAACGAATTCCTGCCACACATCAATTTCAAGTTGTCCGTTACTAATAAGCGGTATCACAAGCAGTGTATAAAGTAGTTTAACCCTCATAGATAATGCCCCATCAGATATTTAGAGATTCTTTCCCACCTTATTCTGGAATTTACATTGTACAATCTAACCTTTACTTGGCATTATTTACCCTCGCCCCCCATCTGCTTGCGTAGATTAACCTCTCACCCTATTGCACATCCAAGGCAACCGCCCCATCCGCCACCAGCGGCACCTCCGGGGCCGGCGGGCTCTCCAGGCGCAGGATGCACCGGTAGACCGCTAGGCGGCAAGCCTGCTCCCGGGGATTCTCCCGCTTGCTGGGTCCCAGCTTGTTGCTGGCGAAGGCATACCCCAGCTCCAGCGCGGGATCGGCAAAGCCAAACGCTCCCCCGAATCCCGACGTGCCGTAGGCCGCACGGCTGCTGCCGAAACGGATGCCGGGCCCCGGCTTCTCGAATCCCAATGAGAAGTAGGAATCCATCCCGCGGATCGCATCGTAGGGACCCTGCGTGGGTGGACGCGCCGGTGCGGCCAGTTCCGCGAGTGTCTCCCCGGTCAGGTTGAGCTCGGTCCCACCGGCCGCCAGCACACCGTAGGCCTTCGCGATCGATCGCACCTGCCCGATACCGTTGCTCGACGGTAGCTCCAGGGACCGGTACCGCCGCTGGTTGGGCTGGAAACCGCGCGGATTCTGGAGTACCCGGGAGAATCGTGACCGGGGATTGAGCAGTTGGACCATCAATCCACGCGGCCACTGCTCCAATGTCTTCAATGCGCTTAGGAAATAAATGTCCGCTACCAGGGAGTCCGGTACACTATCCGGCAGCCCGATGTAAAATTCCAATCCTAATGGCCGGGCGATCTCTTCCTGGAAGAACCGACCCAGTGACCGGTGCTCGGGATCGACCCGGCGGATCAGCTCACCCATGTAGAAGCCCAGCGTCGTGGCGTGGTATCCCACCTGGGTGCCGGGTGGCCATTGCGGCTCCTGCCGGGCCAGCAGGTCCGCCAGGCCGACCGGGTCCATGATGTCCTCGATCGTCAGGGTTTCATCCAGCAGGATTAATCCCGCCTGGTGGGCCAGCAGCTGCCGCACGGTGATGTCCTCCTTGCCGTGCTGGGCGAACTCCGGCCAGTACGTGGCCACCTTCTCGTCGTAATCCAGGTAGCCCTGCGAGTGAGCCACCGCCAGCGTCATCGCTGCCAGGCCTTTCGTCACCGAGAAGACCATCACCATGGTGTTCTCCTCCCAGGGCTCCTGCGACCTGGCATCCCGGGTGCCGCCCC
>CP070656.1:2625152-2639123 GCA_020355065.1 Fidelibacterota bacterium
TCGTTCCAGACGAGGACCATGGCGATACAGCGTGCCAGACCTACCAGGATTACACCGACCATTAAATCGGGCTTGTCGGGGAGTAGCAGGATGGCCAGCACGAACATGATGAAAGGTCCGACGAGCCAGTTTTGAACCAGGGAGAGGGCGAGCAGGCGCAGGTTGCGAAAGACCTTGGGGAGTTCCTCATAGCGGACCTTGGCAAGGGGGGGATACATCATCAGGATAAGGCCCACAGCAATGGGAATGTTGGTGGTGCCGGATTTGAAGCGGTCCCAAAAAGAGGCCATACCGGGAACCAGGTAGCCCGCCAGTACGCCGATGAACATAGTGGTAAAAATCCAGATGGTCAGGTAGCGATCGAAGAAGGATAGTCGCCTTGATACCCCCTGCATGGTTACCTCATTTTATAGTGTTGTACAGACTGCACTTGCTGCCCGCATATCAATCAGCTTGGAGAATCCACTCCTCGAGAGTGGTTTTAGAGGGTACGCGTCCGCTGCTTACTACCCGGCCGTTAATCACAAGGCCGGGAGTCATCATGACACCAAAGGCCTGGATCTGATTCAGGTCGGTTATCTTCTCAACGGCAGCATCCAGGCCCTGCTCTTCGACGACCTCCTGGCACATGGCGGCCAGTTTCTCGCAATTGTAACAACCAGGACCTAGGACCAGTATACTCAGCATGGTGCTGTCTCCTTATAATCTCATTCCAGGTTGGGTGGTCCTACACGAAAGGACCGAATAGCGCTCCATAGATCAGTCCGGATAGGGTCGACATACATATGACCAGGACTACGAAGGTTATGGTTTTCCGGGTGCCTATCACGCTGCGGATAACCAGCATATTGGGGAGTGAGAGGGCCGGTCCGGCCAGGAGCAAGGCCAGAGCGGGCCCTTGACCCATGCCGTTGGCCACGAGCCCCTGGAGGATAGGGATCTCGGTTAAGGTGGCGAAATACATGAACGCCCCCACGACCGAGGCAAACAGATTGGCGAGTAGCGAATTTCCGCCCACGGCACGGGCGATCCAGCTGGACGGGATGATGCCGGCACTCCCGTTGCCGGGAGTGCCGAGCAGGAAGCCGGCCACAAGGACACCGGCAGCAAGGAGGGGTAAAATCTGCCGAGCGAATCCCCAGGAGGCTTGCAGCCACTCCTGCGGTTCGCCGGGAGTTATGCTAAGGAGGACCACCAGTCCGATCATACCACCCACGAAGGGGATCAGTGGTTGCGTAGGAACCATAATAGCCAGAGCGGCGACGAGTACAATGGTCAGGAGAAGGGGAGCCAACCTGACTTTCAGCATAGTGTACAGGGAGTAGGCGAGGAGAAGTCCGAATACAGCAGTAAGAAGCCACTTCCTGCTGAAGACAACGTACCAGAAGCCCGATGAATCAGCCGGTTTGCCCCAGGTGGCTGCAACCAGTAACAACACCAGGACGACGAAATGAAGCGATGTCTGCCATAAGGGACGGCCGATGTCCTGTTCAGAATCGGCGAATTCGATCGTACTGCGTTCCTGGTCCTCACGACGATGGATCAGGTGCATGAGCAAGCCGATCACAATGCTGAAACCGACGGCGCCCACTACGCGGGCGATACCCAGTTCAAAGCCCAGGATGCGGGCTGTCAGGATGATGGCCAGGATATTGATGGCCGGTCCGGAGTACAAGAAAGCGGTGGCCGGACCCAATCCTGCTCCACGCCGGTAAATGCCTGAGAAGAGCGGTAAAACGGTGCAGGAGCAAACTGCCAGGAGGGTGCCCGAGACAGCTGCCAAGGAATACGAGAGCCATTTTTTCGCTGCCACCCCGAAGTACTTGATGACCGCAGCCTGACTCACGAATACGGCAATAACTCCGGCGATAAAGAAGGCAGGCACAAGGCAGAGCAGGACATGCTCCCGAGCATACCACTGAACCAGGGTCACGGCGGCGATCACAGCCTCGTGGAAGCGGACGTGCTGGAGCGGTAGGAAGTATGCCAACAGGAAGAATCCGAGGATCCAGGAGAGGCTCTTGATCTCGTTCTTACCCATTATCATCCAAGAAAAGTCGACGATTCAAGCAGACCGAAAACAGCCTATTCCACTGCGCAGAGTTGGTGGCGATCGACCGTCCTGACTCGCTCGGCATCCTGACGGACGGTCTCATCATCAGCTAAAAGCCGAGCAAGGTGGGTGAGTAACCAGTCTGCGACCATCGGATCCGGATGATCGTTGAGCTGATAATTGACCCACTTGCCTTCTTTCCGGTCGACAATAAGGTCAGCCTCACGGAGGAGATAGAGGTGTTTGGACACGGTGGAAGTCGCCAGCATCAGTATATCCGTTATTTCGCAGACGCACAGAGGCCGGATTTGAAGCATTTTCAGGATGCGGAGCCGGTTCGGTTCGGCGAGGGCTTTGTAGGTTTTAGTGAGTGAGCGTAGGTCCATTGGACGGCAGAGTCATTTCGATACTTGGCGAAATATAGATAGGTTAGCCCAGCGGGGTCAAGGGTCAATACTTATAGACCTGGGAATCAGTTGTCAGCGCGGAAGATAATACTGGAGCAGGTGAGACCACCCTCGGCCTTCTGGATCTCGCGAATATCCACCAGCTGAACCCTATATCCCAAGCGGGTGACTTTCTCAGCGGTGAAGGGAAAGCCATCCGCCAGGAGGACAATTCCACCAACCGGCAGTGCGTTGGCAGCCCAGGGTTCGTTGGCTGCGACGGTAACAAGGCGGAAGTTGGCGAAGGGAGCCGAATCGATGAAGTGTGGATTGCACAAGAGGGTGGCTTCATCGATGGCAGTGATGGCCGATTTCAGGTGCAGTACACCCTTAACCCGTACGGTGTGTACCTGGTAACCCAGGGGCTTGAGAATTCGTTGCAGGGCGCCTGCTCCCATGCGATTCGTGCGAATGGAAAGTCCCACGAAGACACGCTTCCCTACGACAAGCACATCCCCGCCATCCAGGGTGGCAGGAGCTTCAATGCGAGAGATGTCGCGGTACTTGGCCAGTTCCATTTCGATGCCGGGCACCTCACCCCGCCGGGTTTCAGCCCCCGGATTGGCCATGATGGCCAACTCGTCCAAAACGACGGCGATGTCCTCTACGAACAGGCCGTCGGGGTAATCCGTATTCACATCCAGCTCGATGACCTTCAGTCCACGCGACCGCAGGGTATCGCAATAGGCGGCATGCTGCTCTTCGGCAAGCTTCAAATCGATGGGCTGACGCTCCAAGTGCGTCAGCTGGCAGTCATTGATCTTGGGAGGAATAGCGTGAGTGAGGGCGAGTTTCATCGTGACGAGGACTTTCTATGCAACATGCCGAGCCATTTCACAGGAGTAGGAAGTTACAATTCAGGAGCTGAGGTGAGGTCAGGGATTTTGGAGAGAGGAAGATTAGGAGCAGGTTCGTTGGCGTGCAGGATTGTCGGAAGGAGGAGCCTGCATCGATGCTCATATCTGGAACCAACGCTTGTAACCTCACTGATTGGCATTTAGTTTTCGGATGCATTGTAGGCATCAGCCAGCGGCCCCACAGTATGGCCCATAATACTCACAAGAACGGATACTTACGGCTCACTGAGCGCCTGAACCGGCATCCGCAGGGTGCTCCGCCATCGAAGCTACTGTTCAGCATCCTGGAGATGCTTTTCAGTGAGCGCGAGGCGGAATTGGTGTCCTTACTGCCCATCAGACCCTTCAGCGCGAAGAAGGCCAGCAGGATCTGGAAGCAGGATCTGGCAAGTACGCAGAAGGTATTGGATGAGCTGGCCGGACGGGCGATTCTGGTCGATATGGAGCGGAACGGCGAATCAATGTATGCGCTACCGCCCCCGATGGCCGGATTCTTTGAGTTCTCAATGATGCGTGTCAGGGAGGACATAGATCAAAAAGTATTGAGTGAGTTGTTCTACCAGTATCTGAACGTTGAAGAGGACTTTGTCAGAGAGTTGTTTACACGTGGAGTAACTCAGTTGGGGCGAACATTAGTCCATGAACCGGCCCTATCGGAAGAGAACGCCCTGTACGTGCTGGATTACGAACGTGCCACGGAGATCATCAGAACTGCCTCTCACCGGGCCATCGGGATGTGTTACTGCCGCCATAAGATGATGCATCTGGAAAAGGCCTGTGAAGCCCCCATGGATATCTGCATGACCTTCAACACGACTGGAGCATGGCTCATCAAGTACGGACATGCCCGGGCGGTGGATGCAGCTGAAGGCATCGATCTACTCAAGCTGGCCTGGGAGAACAAGCTGGTCCAGTTCGGAGAAAATGTTCGAGAGCGGGTCAATTTTATCTGCAATTGCTGCGGGTGCTGCTGTGAGGCGATGATCGCCGCCAGACGGTTTGCTATTCTTCATCCGATTCATACGACAAATTTTCTCCCCGAGCTCAGCAGTGAAGAGTGTAACGGCTGCGGGAAATGTGTAAATGCCTGTCCGGTGGAAGCCATGACCCTGGTTTCCGCGAATAATCCTGTCCGGCCCAAGATGAAGCTAGCGCGTTTGGATGAGGATATCTGCCTGGGGTGTGGTCTGTGTGTTCAGTCCTGTACCAAGGGTAACATTCGGCTAGTATCCCGACCGGAGCGGGTGATTACGCCGTTGAACGGGGCCCATAAGACGGTGATCATGGCCATCGAGCGCGGCAAGCTGCAGAACCTGATATTCGACAATCACGTGTTATGGAATCATCGGGCGCTGGCGGCAGTACTGGGTGTGATACTACGACTTCCCCCTTTGAAGCAGACATTGGCCAATAACCAGGTTAAGTCCCGTTATCTGGAAACACTGATCAGCCGGCTAAATCTCAAGTATCAAACCCAAAGATAATCTCTTCAGCCATACTACCAACTAATCCGCTTCCAGTGCCGCGGTCTCGTTCTTAATACGTTCCCAGGCCAGTTCAACATGTCTACGCTGGGTGTAGGTTTGTCCAACGCAAAATCGGAGGGTGAACCTGTCGTGCAAGCGGGTGTGCGTGAGGTACAGTTGCCCACTCTGGTTCAGTCGTTCCAGCAGTGTGCGGTTGAAATCATCGCCAGCGATATGTCGGAAGCAGACCAGGTTCAGGGGAGGGGGGACAACCAGCTCGAAGCGGTCATCATGCTCAATCCATGAGGCGAACTCCTGGGCGATCTCGATGTGGTGCCGGACGTGGAACTGCAATCCTTCTATTCCGTAGTGGCGGATCACGAACCAGAGTTTCAGAGCCCGGAATCGGCGTCCCAGGGGTATGTGCCAATCTCGGTAGTCGATCACCGCCCCAGACTCGGTAGCCTGGTTTCGTAAGTAGTCAGGCAAGATACTCAGTGTATGTATCAAAGTTTCCCTATCCGCGATGTAGAAACAGTCGCAGTCGAAGTTGGTGAACATCCATTTGTGGGGATTGAAACAGTAACTGTCGGCGAACTCCAAGCCCTTATGTATGAAGCGGAATTCCGGACACAAGGCAGCCGTGCCCGACATGGCCGCATCGACATGAAGCCAGACGTCCTCATCCTGACAGATCCGGCCGATATCGACCAGTGGATCGAGGGCATTCGAAGATGTTGTTCCCACCGTGGCACAGACGAAGCAGGGGATAAGGCCAGCTTCCCGATCCTTCTTGATCTGTTTTTCCAAACGGTCTGGACGCATGGCGAGGGAGTTATCGACGGGAATCAATCTCAGGTTTTCCTGTCCCAAGCCAGCGATTTTGACCGCTTTTTCCACCGATGAGTGAGCCTGATCTGAAGCATAGGCAACCAGTCCACCTTTGTAGCCCTGCTGATTGCTCATGAAGTCGGTGGCCCGTTCGCGGGCTGCCAGGAGTGCACAGAGTGTCGCACTCGAAGCCGTGTCCTGGATGACACCTCCACCGCTGCCTGAGGATTTGAATTTATCGGGTAGCTCGAGCATGTCAACGAGCCAGTCCAGGACGTGAGTTTCGAGCTCGGTACAGGCGGGACTTGTAGCCCAGAGCATGCCCTGGACGCCCAGCCCCGCCGAGAGCAACTCACCCAAGATGGCTGGGGCGGACGAATTCGCCGGAAAGAAGGCGAAGAAGTTTGGTGATTGCCAATGAGTCAGGCCGGGGAGGATAATGTTCTCCATGTCGTGGAGGATATGTCTGAAATCCTCTCCCCGAGAGGGGGGATCAGGGGATAGCGCTGCACGGACTTGACCGGGCGACACCTGGGATTGTACCGGAAACTGCTCGATACCCTCATGGTAGCTGCTCAACCAGTCAAGTAGGGTTCTGCCGTGACGTTGAAAATCGGCCCAAGACATGTGATAATTCGGGCATTCCGACATGACGCCTCCATGCTCCAGGATTACAATTTTAATCCACTGGGAAATTAATGGATGAACCGTTGCAGCTCTGGAAAGATTCTTTGATATCAACGAAGGTACTTAAGTGGGATTCACTCTTTGTCCTTTATTCATGGATTCATTGTAAATTACTTGTCAATTAAATATCAAGCAGTCCGGGGAGCGTATGACCGTACATCCTAATTTGTCCATCAAACGTTTAGGCCAAGCTGAGCATCCCTCACCGATCAGCAATATCCGTTTCATACGGGATGAGGAGAAGATCGTGTACGATGTCCACTGCGACGCGTTGATGAAGCAGGTGGCTGAGGGTGGGAACCGGGTGTGTGCGCTGGAGGCGGCAGGTCCCCGCGAGAAGTTGTATTTCAATCCTTCTGAGGTAACCGCCGGGATCGTATCATGTGGTGGACTATGTCCCGGTATCAACAATGTGATCCGTTCGCTGTACATGCAACTGCACTTCCAATACCGGGTGAAGAGGGTGCTGGGTTTCCGTTTTGGCTATCGAGGGATTTATCGGGGAGCGAAACCAGCGCCCCAGGAGCTCACCGAGGAGATGGTTGAGGACATTCACAACCATGGTGGTTCCATTTTGGGATCTTCACGGGGGAGTTCAGAGGCAACCCAAATTGTGGACGGGCTGGAACACCACGGTGTCAATATGCTGTTCACTATTGGCGGAGACGGGACCATAAGGGGGTCCATTGCGGTGGAGGAGGAGATCAGTAAGCGGGAGTTGGATATTGCGGTGGTAAATATCCCGAAGACCATCGATAACGATATTCCATACATCTCGAAATCCTTCGGGTTCCAAACGGCATTTTCGGAAGCGGTGGAATCTATTCGCTGTGCCCATAACGAGGCGCGGGGTGCACCCAATGGGATCGGGATTGTCAAGGTGATGGGCCGGCGTTCCGGATTTATTGCAGCGTTAGCCACCCTGGCCCAGAAGGACGTGAACTATGTGTTGGTCCCTGAGATAGACTTCGACCTGGACGGACCGCATGGTCTATTGGTTGAATTGGAGCAGCGATTGGCGAGGGCTAAGCATGCGCTGATCCTGGTGGCTGAGGGAGCGGGGGAGAAGTATTTTGAGGGAAAGGAAGCGCAATGTGATCTGTCGGGGAATAAGCTACTCCATGACATTGGGATATACCTGAAGAATCGGATCAAGGCTTATTTCGATGAGAAGCAGATTGAGGTAAATATAAAGTACATCGATCCCAGCTATATCATCCGCTCGGTGCGGGCGATCCCGGAGGATGTGGTATTCTGCGGTATGTTGGCCGAGCATGCAATCCATGCTGCCATGAGTGGTCGGACACGGTTGATCATTGGCAGGTGGAATGCCCGTTTCGTGCACCTACCGATGGACATCATCCAGGCAGGACGCAAGCAAATCGATCCGAATGAGGCTTTGTGGCAGTCGGTTCTTCTGTCCACGGGGCAGCCGGCCTTGAAATAGGCCGGTCGTGGTTGATTTCAGACTCCCACACCCCTATTCATTACTCATTAAATTAAATGTTCAGTTACTTATCATTATCTGAGAGATAGGAGAAGTGAGGATATCATGCGTGTAGGTGTATTGACTGGTGGAGGGGATTGTCCGGGATTGAATGCCACGCTGCGGGGATTGGTCCTGGCCGGCGTCAAGAAATACGGTTATGAATATATCGGCTTTTTGGATGGCTGGGCGGGTCCCATTGAAAACCGTTTCATCCCTCTGGACGTGGACACGGTGAAGAGTATCTATAATGATGGCGGTACGATGCTGGGATCCAGCCGGACCAATCCACTGAAGGACCCAAAGTTGGTTGACCAGATTAAAGAGAATCTTGAGGTCAATAATATCGATGTCCTAGTGGCTATCGGTGGGGATGATACTCTCGGTGTAGCAACAAAGCTAGCCCATATGGATTTCAAAACTATCGGAGTACCCAAGACTATCGACAATGATTTGTCAGCGACAGACTTCACCCCTGGATTTGACACGGCAGTCAGCATCGCGACGGAAGCCGTGGACCGCTTGCATACCACTGCGAAGAGTCACCATCGAGCCGTGGTCGTTGAGGTGATGGGACGCCACTCGGGGTGGATCGCGCTTCACACAGGTATTGCCGGCGGTGCGGACTACACCATGCTGCCTGAGGTGGAAACCAATGTGGCGGACCTGTGTGCTGCGGTGCAGCACGAATATGGTGAGGGGCGGAAGAACTATGCCATTGTCGTAGTATCGGAGGGGGCGCGGCTGGCCCATCAGGATGAACTGGTGCTCCAGGATGACTCGCGTGATGCATTCGGTCACGTCAAATTGGGGGGGATTGGCGAAGCGGTAGCGAGTCTGATTGAAAAGGAGACCGGTATCGAAACCCGTTCAGTGATGCTGGGTCACACGCAGCGGGGCGGTGCGCCCACCGCCCGGGATCGTGTGCTTTCAACGCGTTACGGCATCTTTGCGGCAGATATGATCCATGAGGAAAGGTTCGGACAGATGGCGGCCATACGGGGTGATACCTTGCTACCGGTTCCGCTAGCGGATGCCACAACTCAGAACAAGACCGTGGGCTCAGAGTGGTATCCCGTACTGGAGGTGCTGAAGGCCTAAGCGGCGGGAGGGGGTAACTGTTCCAAGGCTGAGAGGGCTTCCCGCGCGGCGGTGTGGTCCGGCTTCAATTCCAATATCCGTGAGAACAACTTAGCTGCCTGCTCTGTCTGACCTTGGCTGGCGCAGGCGGTTCCCAGCCAGTGCAAGGCTTCGACGTCATGGGGGTGGCGATGTACCACGTCGAGGAAAGTCTGGATTGTATCCTCGACTCTCCCTAATTGCATATAGGCATCGGCCAGGTTCTTGGCTGTATCGGCATGGTCCGGATCGAGTTGGTGAGCGAGGTTAAGGTGGGCCAAGGCCTGTTCATGATCACCTGCTGAGAGGTAGAGTACGCCCAAGTCGTTCTGGGCGCGGGCATGGAAGGGGTGCATGGATACAGCCCGTTGCATAACCGTCAGCGCCTCAGGCAGCCGGTTTCGGGCGATGAGGCTATGTGCCTGTTCGAAGACGGCCTGAGCCTCGGCCTTGACTTCTGGTGGGGTAGTATCGGCCGGTGGCAACCGGAAGCCAATAGCCTCACGCGGTGCCAGACGTGGGATCGTGCCCTGTTCCAAGGCCCCCTGCAAGACATCCCCTGCCTCGACGCACAAAGTCTCATATACATCGACCACGTCGACAGGAATCCGCGCTTCTGCCAAATCCTCTTCAGAGAGCCGCTGCTGACGAACGGTGGTGGAGACCGCCTGACAAGCAGCATCGATCTGATCCTTTTCGACTGACCAATCCAGCCACTTAACGGCGCGCTCCAATTCACTGCGAGGATCCACAAAATACACGTCGTAATGGGTCATGATCCACTGTTCGGGAGTGGTGTCATCCAGGAGACGTTGCATATACCGGAGCCACAGGTTGAAGCTGAAGGCATCCGTACTGCCCGTGTGGCGTGCCAAGGACAAGGCCACCTCAACGGGGTTGCGTAAGCAGACGACCACCTTCAGCTCTGGCAAGAGGGAGTTCCAGAATGGAAGAGTCAAGCAGGCACGAGGATCTTTCCAACCCCACGGCAAGTGAGAGGAGTTAGCGTCGATGAGCTCATAGGCACGGTCGCGAAGGGGCTTTAGATCAGGTTGTTTTTCCCAATCGGGGGGCATGATGGGGAGGAGAAAGTCCCAACCGCCGGAGAAATGTGTCAGTAGATCCTCGCTGATCTGGTCCATATCCAGGTTTTGCCAGTACCCTGCAGGATTACCTTCATCGGGGGGCATCATACGGATATCGGGGCCCAGGTACAGGCCGCAAAGATTAAGGAGACGGGCAACCATCGAAGTCCCGGACCGGTGCATGCCGGTGATGCAGACGCCCCGATTGGACCGACTAACCGGACTCATGGCATACACTCCGAACCGCATCCAGCATGTTCTCAACGCGATGTTCCATAAGATGCTCTTTGAGAACCCGATCCCTCGCCCGCTGGATAAAGGATTCCCTGTCGGTTGGGTGTGACAGGTAGTAGCTGGCCTTATCCCGGAGTTCGTCGTCGGTCCGGAAAGTGACGACCTCGGTGTCGAGATCGAATTGGTCGGCCAGAGCTTCCTGCCATTCGCCGAGAAGGAATCCCCCGCAGAGGGGGACATCATAATAGCGCTGATTAAGTGCCGTTTCCTGTTGGAGGGTTGTGAAACTTAGATTCACGGCACTTTGGTGATATACTGAGGGGGTTTCATGCCGATAATCCACCGGGGACCGGACATCCAATCCGGGCAGGAATTGATGCCATTCCTCCGGGCCAAAGACAACCAACGCCTGATTGTTGATTTTCGAGAGTCGATCGATCCGGTAGCGGCGGGTCTCTCTGGCGATCACGTAAGCCATGAAGCGATAGAAGTCCTCTGAGGCCGAGAAGTGGTCCTGGAAGGGGGCGAAGAGAGCCTCAAGATCAAGTCGGCCAGAAGCCTGTTTCACTGTGCCAAAATCAGGATTCCACTGGTCATAAACCACTTCAAACTCGGCTTGGAAATAAGTATCAACAGCAGGGGTGAAGGTGCCACCTACGAATGAAATCCGGTTCCTTAAGAAAGAGAAGCGCGCATCCTCGTGGGCCGGAATGAGAGCTGGATCGGTTGCTAGGGGAAGGTAGAAGACGTGTTGGAAGCCTGCATTCCGGAGGCCCGGCTCCAGCGCACGTTCGTAGGTAAAAGCAATAGCCCAATCAGGGGATTGTTCCTTGAAATAGGGGCCATTAAACAGGTGATTATCCAAGTACCAAATAACTACCGGCACGTTTAAATCCGAGAGGATAGAGATAATCCGGCCTTGACTATCGAGACCCATCGCATTAATGGAAATGACGGCGTCGGGGCGGACTTCAACAGCTTTTGTGAGGACAGTGCGGAGAGCTTCGCCTGCTGGGGTGTTTTTCGGCAAGGGTAGGGTAGCCACCTGATGATCTCTCCGTTTCAACTCACCGATGAGGGAATCCTGCAGGAAATAGTCATATTTGAGAAAGAGAAACCGGTAAGGGAGATTCTTGAATTTCCGGTATCCGAAATGAGATTTGAGTTGGGGAGCTCTATTTACCATCAGTGGATGCCAAGAATCGGTGATAAGGATAGTGAATCATGGGTACTAGCACCTTGTTACGCTAGAACATCCTTGATCATCTCAAGCATGGACGAAACACGGTGTTCCATGAGGTGTTCGCGCAGGATCCGTTCTCGCGCTCTCTGTATAATTTCTGAACGGGCCGCAGGATTATCCAGAAAATATCGGACTTTGTCCTTCAATTCCTCGACGTCGTGGAAATAGGCCACTTCCTTTTCTAACTCAAAGTGATCAGCTAGTGACTCTCGCCAGTCAGTCAGAACGAAGCCGTTGCAGAAGGGGACATCAAAGAGACGTTGATTCAGAGCAGTTTGCTGCTGAAAAGTGGTCAGACTGAGGTTGATGGCGCTATTGCGATACACGTTGGGAGTCTCGACGGCATATAGGACAGATGGATGGACGGTTTCGTCGGGTAGGTATTGCTTCCAGTCATCCCCGCCGAAAACCGCCAAGGGTCCATCCGCCAGGCTTGCAAGACAGTGCGCCCGGTAGCGACGGGTTTCGCGGAATACCACATAGGCGATAAAATGGTAGTAGGCTTCCAGGAATTCAAAACGCTGGCGGAACGGTTCAAAGGTGGCTTCCAGATCCACACGGCCATGTTTCTCCTGTTCAACAGTGAAGTCGGGTGCCCACTCGTCATACAATGCTTCATATTCAGCAGTATAAAAGTGGTTGATCATTTTGAAGAACGTACCACCTACGTAAGAGACCTTTTCGCGCAGGAATTTGAAGCGTTCGTCGTATCGTATCGTGCTGTAGGAGATATCAGTTGCCAGTGGCAGATAGAAGGCATGGGGGAAGCCGGCTTCCATAAGGTTCGGGATCAGAGCTTTATCCGTCGATGCAGCGATGGCGAGTTCCGGGGCCGTATCCGTGAAATACGGGCCGGTGAAAAGGTAGTTGTCGAGGTACCATATCACCACGGGTATGGAGAGTTCGGACAGAACCCCCATCATCACGCCATTTCGATCCATACCCATATTATTAAGAGCTAAAACGGCGTCCGGTTTGAAGGCGACACACTTGCCCAGGATCTTGCGGAGTGCGTCTTCAGAGGCGATTTGACGAGGCATGGGTAATTCAATAGTCTTGTGTCCCTGACGCTCTAATTCGGACAATAATTGATGTTGGAGGAAATAATCATATTTCAGGAACAGGAAACGGTAGGGAGTGGATTTGAATTTGGGGTAGCCGAAGTACCTTTTGAGCTTCGGCATCTCAGTTTTCATATGTGAAGGGTACGCATATCACTGCACGCTTGTCAACCCTCGTGGGGATGACTGATCACGTGGATAGTCCTTATTATATAGCCGAACGTAGCGACTTATTACTGCAGAAAAGCGGCTAAAGTTTTGGTCTGATCTGCCGATAGGAAAAATTAGAGAGCATACAAAGGTACCTGCGGTCAGGCGATGCTGTTGGTTACCGGAAAGAAGTCGCCAGTGAGCATGGACGCTCACACATAATGAGCACAAGGAGGTAATAATGAGCTTCACGCGAATTAACGCGAATATTGCGGCGATGCAGTCGTACAACGAGCTGATGGGCGTCAACCGCCTGGTCGGCAGGGGTTTGCTGCGTCTGTCATCGGGCAAGCGCATCAACACGGTGGGCGATGACCCGGCGGGTTTTTCATTAGCCCGTTCGATTGAGTCGCGCCGCCGTTCACTTTCCCAAGCGCTGGATAATGTCGGTACCGCCAAGAACGTACTCTCGATTGCAGAGGGCAGTTATTTGGCGATCGCCGGTATTCTCCAGGTGATCAAAGAGAAGACCGTTCAGGCAGCTGACGACTCCTACAACTCAGATCAGAAAGAGGCGATCCAGGGCCAGATAGACGCCCTCGTGCAGGAGATCGACGAGATCGTTGATGAGACTGAGTTCCAGGGGACGAAGCTGATCGACGGAAGCTTCACTGCGGCGGTGTTCCAGACGGGTGCCTCAGCGGGTGACATTTTTGGTGTCAACCTATCCAACGCTGATTCGGCACAGCTCAATGTGGACGCCCTGGAAGTCTCTGATGCTACCGCTGCGTCGCTAGCCATGTCTAATGTTGACGCCGCGATCAATACACTCAACCAGGCCGCACAGGGTGTTGGTGAGTACATGATCCGGCTGGACAACAAGGAAAACACATTGTCTGTGGCCGTGACGAACATCGAATCCACGCGGAGTCGAATCGAAGATGCCGACTTTGCCGAGGAACAGATGAATCTCATTCGGGCACAGATTGTCCAACAGACGGGATTTGCCTCGTTTGCGCAGGCTAATGCGGCACCCCAGCTGGTCCTATCGCTCTTCCGGTAAACCAGCGCAGCCAGTTGGGCTTTCGCGAAGGAGGGCCTGGTCTGATGCCAGGCCCTCCTTTTATTTACCCAAAAGGAAGTCCATCTCTACGCTTAATTCAATTTGAGTGTAGGTTTTAAAAGGACGATTTTTATATATAAGTATATGCTTAAATAGGCTAAAGATTCCCGTCGATTATCCGATAATGAAG
>CP070656.1:2639223-2645156 GCA_020355065.1 Fidelibacterota bacterium
CAATAAAAGCACCAGCAATGCCGAGTACGAAACCTCTGGCATCATCATTTGTTAAGTAACTACTCAAGTAGTATAGAAGACCTCCAGTTCCAATTGCCACTGCATATGGCCAGAAGGCGAGTGCAAAGCGTTTTAGTCGATTCATGTTTTAATTTAAACACTTCCATATAAATACCCCAGTGTGCCGCTTTTGTGTCTACCCCAGAACACCATAGACTGCACTGGATTACACTCCCCTACAAACGTTAAAAACCCTCACTTCCCGACGGAAGCAAGGGTTTCTCATCATGTACGCCCGGGAGGACTCGAACCCCCAACCTTCTGGTCCGTAGCCAGACGCTCTATCCAATTGAGCTACGGGCGCTCTAGCAATCTGCTCTATAATGTCAGCAGCCCGCGAAATTTACGGGCTGTCTGAAGGCTGCTACAAGCCTTGTAGCGCATAGGGGATTCGAACCCCTGTTACCGGCGTGAGAGGCCGGCGTCCTAACCCCTAGACGAATGCGCCTCGCTGTCAAGCAGTTGGGGAACAGGGATTCGAACCCCGACTTTGTGATCCAGAGTCACACGTCCTGCCATTAGACGATTCCCCATTCCAAATACCGTGCCGAATATAAAACCGCCAGCCCACGACGGGCAAGCCGCGATCCTCGCCTGGATTCCGGCCGTATCAGAGCGACCTCAGGAAACGGTGCAGATCCTCATCCTTCATGAAACGCACCACCACCCGGGCGTAGCTGGACAGCTGCGCCGCCTCGATGTCGAACTCGTAGAACACGTCCATGTCCGCCGTCTCCAGCCGCACGTCCACGCTGAAGCCGCTGGTTGTGATCGCCATGAGCGGCACGAACCGCTTCTGCCGCACCACCCGCACCCCGTCACGCGGAAAGTAGCGCTCCCACGACATGTCGGGGCTGTCCACCAGGACCGCCCGCACCACCCCGGCCGGGTCCAGGAGCTGCACCACCGGTGTGATCCGGTAATCGCCCCGGGCAATGCGATCCACTAGGCTACTGGAGAACGCGAACTGGGACTTGTCGTAGCGGATGGTCCGCAAACGCCGCTCCTCCCGCGTGGATACGTATGGCAGGCTGTACAGCATATCCTCCAGCAGCGTCTCCTTGACCCGGTACGCCACGGGAATACTGATGTAGACCCGGTTATCGTCGTAAGGATCGACCTCCAGGCTCAGGTCACCGATCTCCGCCGAATAGGGATTCTGGGCCACCTGCTGCAGGATATTCTCGAAGGTCTCCGTATAGCGGGCTTTCTCCTCCGGCAAGGCCCCCGTGCCCTCCAGGGTGAAGTCCCGGTAATAGCTCTCTCCGGTCTGGAAGGTGGCCTCCGCTTCTGGCTCCTGCTTGTACCCGGAATAGACGTCCATGGCCTCTTCCAGGTCCTCGATGGCCTTTGCCAGGTCTTCCTGTAGCTGCGGGATCTGCTCCCCGTAGTCCTCCGGCGGCGCGTAGGCCCGGTCGGTCGGCTTCGTTTTGAATACGGGTGGGGCCGGCCGCGGGGGTGCCTCCAGGTCGATGCCGCTGAAATACTCCAGCCCCTTCACCATGGACACCACCTTCTCCACCAGCATCTCGTTCAGCTGCGGAATATCGCCGTACAGCGCTTCGATCGACTGGCGCGCCAGGCTGGTCCAATCCCTCATGTCCAGCAGCTGCACATCGATCACCAGCCGGGCGTCCTCTCGACGGTAAGCTCCCATGAGCACAACGGAATTGCTGGCCTGGTGTCGCGGTTCCCTCCCCCGCTCCGGAATCCGCGCCTCCAGGAAGGGCGTGATATCCCCCGCGTCCCGGCCTTTGATCCGCGGCTCCTCCTCCACCCCCAGCAGGATCATGTCCTTCAACGCCTTGGACAGCCAGTCCAGTCGCTCATCACCCTGCAGGTTGTCAAAATCCAGGACGAACAGGGTCACCACGTCCTGGTCCGGTACGGCGATCTGGCCCTGCACGTGTCCCAACGCCAGCGCGGCCAGGATTGCGATCCATATTCTATAACGGCCTGCTATATATTGAGAGGGAGAATATTTCATAAGCTGGAATCTCGGTGCTTTGGTTCTCGCTTCAGATAATTGGTAATGGTCCGTTCTCGCTACTGCTATACAGTGCCTTGGATGGAATTTAATCCGGTCATGGCGTACCTGCCATGAACCTTATGCCGGCTGGTCTGCCTCCTCCTCATCCCCCCTTCCGGACGTCTCATCCGGTGAGCCTGACTCGGAGAGCTCTCCGGCTAGCCTTACCGAAATGCCGCCTCCCAGGCTCGCCAGGAAATTATACACGAATGCTGCTAGCACGGCGACCAGGGTCGTGATGATCGAGTTGAGGAACCCCAACACCAGGCCCAGGGCAATCCCTGCGAGGACACTCACTCCCCCGCCATAGATGTCGAGAGGCATATCGGCAAATCGGCTGATCAGGTTCTCGGCGACGCGTCCCACGAATAGTGTGCCCAGGAAAATGACCACCGCCGATACAATCCAGGCCAAGGGGAACACCGTCCGCGCCACGGACCAGACATTGATTTCCTTGATCAGCATGCGACCCATCCGGCTGAATATACGATGAAATACGACCGAGTCTGAAACACTCCCTGAGCCGGAAATGCCGCCTGCCCCCAAGTTTTATTTGGACAATTCCCTCTTCCTTGGCTATGTTTCGCCCTTACGTACTATGGATTCCCCCGATTTCACTCATTCGACCTGTTAGATCAGCAAGGAGAAGTTTTGGAGCCACTTGGCAATATCACGCAGACATTAACCCAATGGACGGAAACCCTCAGTGCGTGGATTTCCGTCCCCCTGCTCTTCATACTCCTCGGAACCGGTTTCTTTGTCTCCTTCAGCCTGCGCTGGATCCAGCTGCGCAAGTTGAAGCACAGCTTCGACGTCGTCGGCGGCAAGTACGACAATCCCGCCGATGAGGGCGACGTCACCCATTTTCAAGCCCTTTCGGCCGCCCTCTCGGCCACGATCGGTATCGGCAACATTGCCGGCGTGGCCCTGGCACTCCGCTTGGGCGGCCCGGGGGCCCTCTTCTGGATGTGGTTGACCGCCCTGCTGGGCATGGCCCTCAAGTATGCCGAATGCACCCTCTCCCATCATTTCCGCACCATTCATGAGGACGGCTCCGCCTCCGGCGGCCCCATGTACTATATCGAACGGGGCTTGGGCCCGGCCTGGAAACCTTTGGCCGTCACCTTTGCCACCCTGGCCACCGTCTGTTCCTTCTGCACCGGGAACATGAATCAGGCCAACACCATCGCACAGACCGTCGGAACCTACGGCGTGCCCACCTGGGCTACCGGCCTGCTGATCGCCTTTCTGGTGGGACTGGTTATCATCGGCGGGATTCGCCGGATCGCGGCCGTCGCCAGTCGCCTGGTCCCCACCATGGCTGTCCTGTACGTAGGCGGTGCCCTGCTCATCATCCTGACCCGGCCTGCCAACATCCTTCCCGCCCTTACCTCCATTTTCCAGGAAGCCTTCTCCCTGAAAGCCGGTTGGGGCGGATTATTCATGGTCATTATGTGGGGCGTACGTCGCGGTCTCTATTCCAACGAGGCCGGACAAGGCTCCGCCCCCATCGCCCATGCCGCTGCCAAGACCAAGGAATCCGTACGCGAAGGCGCCGTCGCACTCATGGGACCCTTCATCGATACCCTCATCGTCTGCTCCATGACCGGCTTCGCCATCCTGACCACCGGCGTGCTGGATGCCACTGACCTGACCGGTGCCGCCCTCACCCGCGAGGCCTTCCGCACCGGCTTCGGATTTGCTCCCCAGGTCGGGGGCGCCATCGTCAACGGCTCCGTCTTCCTCTTCGCCTATTCAACGATGGTCGCCTGGAGCTACTACGGCGACCGCTCCGTCGAATACCTTATCGGTCCCCAGGCCATCAAGCCCTATCGCTGGGTCTACGTCTTCTTCAACTTCCTGGGCGCCATCTTACCCCTGGCCTTCGTCTGGTACTTCGGCGATATCGCCCTCAGCCTCATGACCATCCCCAACCTCATCGGTGTGATCTTCCTCACCGGGACGCTCAAGGTCATGACCAAAGAATACTACTCCCGTGAACACCTGACCTATGCCCAGCAGCTGGCCCAGCAGGGAACGCGCCGCATAGAGAATTCATCCTGACCGCTGGCTTCAAGTAATCGGTCGCTGATATGGTCTTCGTTTCACCCGATCCTCAGAAAGCATTGGAAGTAGGCCTGGCGGCCGCCCGGGAGGCGGGTGAGCTGCTCGTGCACAAGTTCCGCCGCCTCGAATCCATACAGAAAAAGGGCTCCTTCGATCTGGTCACGGAGGCCGACCTCGCCAGCGAACAGGTTATCGTCAGCACCCTTAAGCACGCCTTCCCCGACCACGCCATCATCGCCGAAGAAAAGGATTACGCCCGGGAATCGGACTCACCTTGTCGCTGGGTCATCGATCCCCTGGATGGCACCACCAACTACGTCCATGGGCTGCCTCTCTTTGCTGTCTCCATCGGCTACCAGGTGGATCAGGAAACCGTCGCCGCTGTCGTACTGAATCCGTTGCAGGGCGAGGAATACGTCGCGGTGAAAGGTGAAGGCACAACCCTCAACGGCGAGCCAATTCAGGTTAGCTCTGTCAATGATCTCGAGAACAGCCTGCTGGTCACCGGCTTTCCCTACCATCGGGGGGACGAACAGTTCGACCAACTCTTCGATCTGTACCGCGTCATACATCACCGCTGTCAGGGAGTACGCCGGTTGGGCGCTGCTGCACTCGATTTCTGTTTCGTGGCTGCCGGCCGCATCGACGCCTTCTACGAGGCCAACCTCAATCCCTGGGACGTGTGCGCCGGGGACCTCATCTGCCGGGAAGCGGGCGGCCGCACCACCGATTGGCATGGCTCCCCCATGCCCGACTCCGGCCACCGCGTAGTCGCCAGCAACGGCCTCGTCCATGATGAACTGCTGGATATCCTGGTCCAACCCGAGTTCGACGGCCTCTGATAAGCCCGCCCCATCGGGTATCCACCCCCTGATCTCACTTCTTAACTTCACCTGAATAAAATAGGACCCGGAACATGCCTACTGAACAACGCCGCCCGTTCGAAATAGAACTCACCTTCGAGGCCAAGACCTACGACGTCGATTTTGCCGGGATCGTTAGCAATATCGTCTATTTCCGCTGGTTGGAGGATCTGCGCCTGAAAGTCCTGGATGAGTACCTGCCCCTGGACGGCCTCCTGGAGCAAGGCATCTCACCCGTCCTGGTGCGGACGGAGATCGATTATAAGCGGGCGGTGAGACTGTTTGACAAGCCCATCGGTCGCATGTGGATGAGTTACACCGGCAGGCGCAAGTTCGTCCTCACCGCCGAGTTCACAGTGGATGGTGAGGTCGTCACCACCGCCGAACACGTCTGCGTCTTCGTCAACCTCAAGAACTGGCGGACCATCCCGCTGCCGGAAAAACTCGCGTTACCGCCTGCGAAGGAGAGTTGATCCCCACAGTTTAAAGAGATACGATACGATCCTTTCTTTTACCCGCTGACCCGCCCCTGTACAATTCTCGCCCGCTCCCGCACCTTTTCCGCCACCTCTAGCGGCACCTTCGCCTTCTCGGCAATCTCCCCCGCTTCGGCTGCGGCAATCTCCTCCAGGCTGCTATAAGCCTGCCAGATGGCCTTCAGCCGCTTGGGGCCGATACCGGGAATGTCGTCCAGCACGGAGGCCGTCATGGCCTTGCCCCGCTTCTGGCGGTGAAAGGTGATGGCGAAGCGGTGGGCCTCGTCCCGCACCCGCCGTAGCAGTGACAGCCCCGGCGAATGCTTGGGGATGTTGAACGGCTCCGAGTGCCCCGGCCGGTACACTTCCTCCAGCCGTTTGGCCAGACCGATCACCGGCACGTAGGACAGCCCCAGGTCGTCCAGCGCCGCCTTGGCC
>CP070656.1:2645256-2649383 GCA_020355065.1 Fidelibacterota bacterium
AGGTGGTCGATTGTGATTCCGAGGAGCTAACCATAGATGCCCCAGTGGAGCTGGTCTTCCGCCGTGTCCAGGAAGACAGCCAGGCGGATATCATCCAGTATGGATATAAGGCTGTCATTCGAAGGGGATAGCACAATTAATCTGATCCCTTCAACCCGGCAATTTGTTCAACTTGATAAAGTGGGTTGGATCGCCACCCTCACCCTCTCACGCCCGCCGGTGAATGCCCTATCACAGGAAATGATCGGTGAGTTGAACCAGGCAGTAGAAGCCCTGGCCGTAGATGAGACCGTCAGTGTTGTGGTCGTCCGCTCCGATCAGCCCCACTTCTGTGTCGGTGCCGACCTGAAGGAACGGCAGGCGGTGGCCCCTAATCAGGTCGCCTCGGTTGTCTCAGCGATCAGGGATTGCTTTCAAAACCTTGCCGAGCTCCCGCAGCCCACCATCGCCGCGGTGAACGGCAGCGCTTTGGGTGGCGGGGCGGAACTGGCCCTGGCCTGCGACCTGCGCGTCATGGACGATGACGTTCGCTTCGGCCTCTCGGAAACTTCCCTCGGGATCATCCCCGGTGCTGGTGGTAGCCAGCGTTTACCAAGGCTGATTGGTCTGAGCCAGGCCAAGGAACTTATCTTCTCTGCCCGGACCATTGAAGCTGAAGAATGCCTGAAACTCGGCCTGGCGGATCGTATCGTGCCTGCCGCCCGGTTGCACGATGCGGCTGACTCCTTCGCTCGTGAGTTGGCTCGCAACGCACCCCTCGCCCTGCGGGCCGCCAAGGAAGCGATTCGCAAGGGCATGGATCTGCCCCTGGCGGAAGCTCTGGACGTCGAAGCCCGGGCTTACGCGAAAACTATCCCCACCCGTGACCGGGTGGAAGGAATTAAAGCCTTTCTGGAGAAGCGTATTCCCGATTGGGAAGGAAAGTAGGGGACACCGGTTCTAATAGAACGCGTGCCGGTTGTCGATTATATTCGCCTCTTCACGGATATCCGCCAGCCAGTCCTCAAAGATTGAATTCAGTCGACGGGTAAGAAAACGGTCGTATTCTGCTTTCCATTCCATAGCGTATCGTTCCCACTCGGGTTCCTGCCGCCCAATGAGCCGGATGATTGCTTCACCTCGCTCCAGCTCCACGATGCCGCTGACTTCTCCCGGTTCCATCGCCTTCAGCACTCCCTTGAGAATGGGACTGTGTCCAATACCTGAGAACATTTGATTCAGCTTCTGGGTAACATCCGTGCGCAACTCGATCAGAGGGATTGAATCAGCTACGGCCTGCAAGTCTGCTCCGGCTGACACCAGCTTCTGCGCCTTCGCCATCTTCATGCTGACACGGCGTTTCGTCTCCTCATCCCAGGCTATCCGCACCAGGCGATCGCGTACGGCGCTCATAGGCTGTACCCCGGCAGGCCGGATGTCAGACAGTTGTACCACCATATACGCGTTTTCGTTCTCGAATACATCTGATACTTGCCCGGTTTCCTCCGCCGCAAATGCAAACCGGACCGCTGCCCGCATTCTACCCGCTGGAGGGGGGAGGTACTTATCCTCGATGACCAGGGGTGGAGAAGTGAGTCCTTTCTGTCCGTGGATTTGCAGTGCCGCAGTAAATCCGGAATCTACCGCGTCAAAAGAGAAAATATTCGCCTGGCTGCGAAGGCTATTATGGGACTGGGGGCTTATATTAACCTTGAGAAGTACATGTCGGGCGTTGACCTTCTCGCCTTCCTCGTCTTCCCGGCGGTCTTCCACCTTGATTACATGAAAACCGAATTGGCTCTGCACAGGCCCTACGATGTCCCCAACCTGGGCACCGAAGGCGGCATCCTCGAAGGGCTTAACCATTTGTCCTTTGCCGAACCATCCCAAATTTCCACTATCAGGCCCCGAGCCCGGATCCTCCGAATATGTCAGCGCGATTTGAGCGAAATCCTCACCGGCTTTTGCTCTCTCGATCAGATCGTTTGCCGTCTCCAGTACCTCCAGGGTATCTTCCCGGTTTGGTACTTTCGGCCAGACCACATACTCCAGTATACGGGTTTCCGGTTGCCAAAATTGCTCACGCTCCCGACGATGAATAGCTCTTAGCTGGCCTTCGTCTATTAGGAGACTATCGGTCGGAATTTTCCCCGTGGAGAGGTAAAGGTAATCAAATGTCACATCGGTGTTCTTGTCATACCAGGCAGCCTTGACTTCCTCTTTGGATACATAGGCGTTTGCCAGTACCAATTGGCGTATATTCTCACCCGGGATCACACTCGCCAGGTAAGCCTCCACTGGCGCCCATTCACTGCCGGTGGGATTATGTAGCGCCTGGTAGTAAAGTGCGGGATCGAATTCGCCATCCGTCTGAAAGGCTTCATTCTCCAGCAAAAATTGCGGTGGATAATTTTCCAGGATGTGGAAGATCTGTTCACCCGTCGGTGCGATCCGCCGCGATTCTATCTCGCTGTTCCACAGGACCAGATTAACCAAACCTTCCCAGGCCTGGTTCTCTACTTGATCCAGGAGCCGGTCACTCAGTTCTCCATACTGCTCCCGCGCCTGCTGCGTCTGCATGGAGATGGCCTGGCTTAGCTCTTCAATGGTGATGCGATCCTTGTTTACCGCGCCCACTGCGTTCCCCGCCAGATTACTGCCGAAAATCTGGTCGATAAGATCGGCTCCGCCTACCAGTCCCCCAATGGATATACTCAGAAGGAAGATCAGCAGAAATGCCCACAGGATGACCTTCTGCCGCTCACGAATGGATGTCATGGTTGCCACAGAATCAAAACTCCGGAATTATTGCTGCGTTAAGAAAAAAATCTTCGCTCATCATATTACAGCTTATGATAAGGCGCGGGAATTTACTCCCCCCTCGAAGATAAATCAATTTAAGGTCGAACGGGCGGATATCCGGGTGCGCCGTGATCTAGGAAAATAAAAGGGGGGAGACCATCCGTCTCCCCCGCGTGGAGATAGCCGGGATCGAACCGGCGACCTCTTGAATGCCATTCAAGCGCTCTCCCAACTGAGCTATATCCCCTTACAAAGAACATCGGTACCCGGATCGATTTCTTAACCCATCCGCCAACCGAGGGCAATCTTACGAAATCTCCAGCCCTTAAACAAGGATTGAGACCTTCCCTGTCTATTGGGCTACGCCGGGATAATCAGCTATGTCGCAGCTTGACTTTATTCGAAAGCGGCGACTAAGTTCATAAAACGAAACCATGAAAATTACCCATTTCTTTTTATTACTCTTCTTTGTCCTGGCCGGGCTTGTCATCTCTTCCTGTGGGAAAGAAGCGGCCACTGGGATCACCACCCTCAAAGTCGTAGCTACGGGAAATATCTGGGGCGAGATCGAACCCTGCGGGTGACCCAGAGCCCGTCTGGGCGGTCTGGCCCGGAGAGCCACCATCATCCGTGACCTCATAGGTGAGGGACAGTCACTTCTCATAATTGACGCAGGAGATCTGCTCTTTCCTCGGGGAGCTTTCTCAAGCACTGGTCTGCAGGGGACCGAGCTAGAAACGGCCATGATTCGTGCCCGTGCCATGCTGCAGGGATTTAACCTTATTGGAGCCGATGCTTTCAATGTCGGACATCTCGATCTCGCAGCCGGACTGCCTTTCCTGAAATCTCTCGCGGACCAGGCCGAGTTTCCCTTCCTGTCGGCGACCCTGGTAAATGACGATGGTGATCTCATCTTCAAGCCCTATACCCTCGTAGATAAAGGGGACCTGAAATTCGCATTGATCGGTGCTTCCGGTTCGATCCAACCCGGTAGCGGGTATCGTACCATTGATCTATTGCCCGCTCTTGAAAAAACCGTGAAAGATGTTGAATCCCAATCTGATCTTATCGTCCTCCTCTTCCATGGTTCCGCTGGGGAACGGCAGCAGGTGTTGGATTCAGGCTTGCCAATCCGTCTGATCGTGCAAAGCCATGACATGGGCTACACCAGCAATTTCAGCACCACTATCCCTTACGCTACCGTGGGTACTCAAGGGAAGTATATCAACCTGGTCACACTTTCTGTCAGCGACCCGGATGAGCCCTTTGTCGATCTGGCCCGAGCCCAACAGAACCTCCGTTTTGTGGAACGGACGCGCAAAAGCCTTCGACGGGGAAAACCTGGG
>CP070656.1:2649483-2673998 GCA_020355065.1 Fidelibacterota bacterium
CCCACGCCGCCCGCACCGGTGAGTGGCCCGATCCGCTGAGCCCCGAATTCAGCCGTAAGGTCATCGCCGAGCGCCAGAACTCCTCGGAGAAGATGTTCCGGGGCACGGCCTATTTCCACAACCTGTACATCCTGGCGTGCAACGCGGTGGGCTCCGCCACCGAGGGGCTGGAGGGAGTGGTGTCCAATCATGCCGGTACGGTGATGGGAGTAGATCCTGACGGGGAAGTGTTCCTCCGCACGGGGGTTTCCGAGATTGTGGACGAGGTCGTCACTGTGGAGCTAAAGGCTTCCCGCCGCAAGGTGAACCACGGTCCCAGCCGCAACCGGCGGTGGCCGGTTGTGAAGCAGCTATTCGACGATGCACTGAAGGACGGACCTGGATTGTGATGCCGAAGGGTGATCATCCTCCCCGTGATCCGGCGAAGGGCTTCCTCTTCGCCCTGGCGGGGACGGCGCTCCTCTCCACGAATTTCGTGACGGCCAAGTATGCCCTGCAGGGATTTAATCCCCCGACCTTTGCCCTGCTCTGGACCATATCGGCCTCGTTCTATTCCTTCCTGATCGTTCTGGCAACCGGTGGCTGGAGGCATTTTATCCTCCCCAGGCCTTCCGTGCTTCCCGTAGCCCTGATCGGCGTGGGAACCGGTATCGGTATGCTTTTCGGTTGGGAGGCGCTATCCCGGCTGGATCCATCGTTCACTGCCTTCCTGAGCCGCTTTCGCCCGGTACTCATTATTATTCTGAGTTCGCTGGTTTTGCGAGAGCGATTGTCCTTCAAGGAGCTGTTTCCGATCGGAGTCATGCTCCTTGGCTGTGTCTGGAGTGCTGTGGGGCGGTGGGAGGTAGTCGGAACGGGCATTCTTCTGGCCAGCACGGCTATTTTCATGGCCTCCGTCCAGCAGGTCATAGCCAAGATCGCCGTGAGCCGAGCCCACCCGACGATCATGGTATTTTACCGGGTATTCATCGCCGCCCTCATCATCGGGACCTGGAATCTCGTGACGGGCCAAGCCGATTTCGATGTTCCCTTATCCCACTGGCTGGTGCTGGCGCTGGGCGCGCTGCTGGGACCGACCTTGAGTTTCCACCTGATGTACCGGTCCTACCGTTACTGGGACCTGTCGCGGTCCAGTATGGTATTGATTACCCAGCCGCTCTTCGTGCTGCCCCTGGCGTATGTTTTTCTTGATCTGTTTCCCGCCCGCCGGGAGCTCCTGGGTGGCGGTGTAATTTTTCTGGGTGCTGTCTGGTTGACGTGGATTCACTTTTCGGCGGGTAAGCGGGCGGAGTTGCCGGTGGCCGTTCCCAAACAGGTGGCGCCGGTCCGGGAGGTGACCGAATGACGCCCCGCGATATTATCAATCAGACACTGGAGTTCGGTTCTCCTCCGCGGGTGGCGCGCTCCTTCCACGATTCGGACATGGTCAGCATCCGTTACCGCCTCAGTTCCCGTCACCGGGATTGGCGCCGGATCAGGGAGGGCTATTGGGAACGGACCGACGAATGGGGTAATAAGTGGGCACGGCTCGATGCCACGTCCAGAGGCCAGGTGGTCAAGGGCGTACTTGAAGATCTCGATACACTCGATGCGTACCAGTTCCCGGATTATTCCCAGCCTGAGTCCTATCAGCAGGTGCGTAATGCGCGGGAGGCCCAGCCGGATAAATGGCTCATCGGGGAGCTGCCCGGGTTCACCTTCGGCGTAGCATGGAGGTTGCTGGGGCTGGAGCAATACATGCTAAACCTGCTGCCCAGATTGGCAGAGCTGCGCAGACTGCATGATCGCATAGATGCCTTGCTGATGAAAATGATTGCACGTTATGCTGAATCCGGGGTGGACGCTGTCATGATCTGGGAGGATTGGGGAACCCAGGATCGCCTGATGATCGATCCTGCACTGTGGCAGAAGGAATTCTTCCCGCGCTTCCGAACCTTGTGCCGGCATGCTCACGAGCATGACATCCGGGTGGTCATGCACTCCTGCGGTCAGGTGGGGGATATCATCCCGGGTCTCATCCAGGCCGGAATCGATGTGCTGCAATTCGATCAACCCGACCTGCACGGGATCGACCGGCTGGCCATACTCCAACAGGAATATCCGGTAACGTACTGGTGCCCGGTAGATATCCAGGCGGCGCTGCAGTCCCAGGATGAAGCGATCATCCGTGCCAAGGCTCGGGAAATGCTGGATAAGCTCTGGCGGGGGCGGGGCGGATTCATCGCCGGGTATTACGATGACAATCCGTCCATTGGCCTCGATCCCGAATGGCAGGAATACGCCTGTGACGAGTTTGTGCGGCACGGTGAACAAGGCAACTACAATTAATAGGGATATAAGAGGGACTTCATGACCATTACCGCGGAATTACCCCGAAATGGTTTCCCAGTGGGTGAGACCTGCAGCGTGGAGATACTGCTGCGAGCCTCCGAGGACCTGGTCCCGGGCGATACCATCGAGGTGCAGTTTCCGAACTCGTGGCTGGTGGTATCCGGACCCAGCCATACGCGCGAGCTGCAGCACGATAATCCAGATGGCGAACATTACATCGCGGTCGCCGCAGAGGAGGGTGGCGCCGGCTTTACGATCGAGATCAGGAAACGCCACCTTCCATACCCGGAAGGGATTGTACGACACGGCCGGCACATTGTTGCTACCCTGTCGGAAGGAACGGTGCCTGCAGGGGGATTCGTTCGAGTGCGGTACGCCAACACCTATGCTTCCCATATTGCCGAAACGGAGGAGGTCTGGTTGCGGGTGAAGGGATCGGCCCCGGAGAATTCGGTGGACCTCATTACCCTCCCCGGACCGGCTGAGGATCTGCGGGTGATCGCACCTTCGGGTGTCAAGCCGGGTGGGGAGTTCGGGGTCCTGGTCGTCTCGCTGGATGCCTTCGAGAACTGCTCATCCACGACGTATGAAGATGAGTGTTTGACGACCAGCGATGGGACTACAGTAGCCGGGGGACTCAGTTTTACGGGCAGCTTACGGGTCCCGGTCTCCATACCGATGGAGGGTGTGTACAGGTTTCAATTCAGGGATGCACTCTCCAATGCCGTACGGGTCGGTCATGGAGGAGGCCCTTACTGGGGGGATATCCACATCCATACCAAGCTGTCCCATGACGGGTACGGGATGGAGCCGTACCGCTACGCCAGAGAGGTGGCCGGGCTCGACTTTGCGGCGGTAGCTGATCACTGGCAGTCATTAGGGCAGGCGGGCTATGACCAGGTGAGGGACTGGGCGGAGGATGCCCAAGAAGCGGGCCATTTTGTCACTCTCTTGGCCGACGAACGGGATCCCGGGGAGTTCACCGGCCATCATAACCTATATTTCCGCGGAGCGGACCGATTCATGGAAGCGGCGGCGGTCCCGGAAAATCCGGAGTTTGCCGATCCAGACCGGCCAGGCCATCTGCAAGCCGCGCTGAATCCGTCTGAAGCCATGCTGATACCCCATCATACTGGTCTCTCCTGGAGGAGGATATCGGAGGATGGCCGATTGAGCATGGCGATCGATCTCGCTGCGTGTGAGGATGGCGGTCTGCGGCCGGTCATGGAAATCTACTCCCACCACGGCCAGAGTGAACAGTGGGATCCCCAGCATGTCCTGTCGTACGAGTTCAGCCGTATGCGCAAGGCCGAACGGCGGTCCAACGTGTCGGTAGCCGGTCCCTATTATGCCCAGGACTACTGGATGGCCGGCCGCCGACTGGGGGTGATCGGATCTTCGGATGAGCACAGCGGCCGTCCCGGATTACGGCACGGCGGGCTGGCAGCCGTCTGGGCGGAGGAGCTGAGCCGCGAGGGTATCTTCGACGCTCTTCGCAGCCGGCGCTGCTACGCTACCACCGGCGAACGCATCCTGGTGGATTTCTCCATCGCAGGTATAGACATGGGCTGTTCCGGCCGCAAGCAAAAGGGAGAGACGCTGTCCCTCAAGCTGCAGGTCTGGGGCACGGCGATGCTGCTGAGGGTTGAGATCCTGCGCTACCGGTTCGGCGTGGACAAGGCGTTCGCGACGATCCTGTCCGAGATCCCGACTCCCGAGGCTATCGATGCATCCTTCGAGCTGGAGAATGTGGTGGACGGTGGTGCGGTCTACTACGCGCGAGTCACGCAGGAGCCCCTGGAATGGCCGGATATGGCCTGGACAAGCCCGATATGGGTCGATACCACAAGAAGACGATGATATCTCCATAATCGGAACGAGGTAACATCATGCAAGCGCAGCAAATCTTTTTTCCGAAGGCGGGTGAGGTAGCCTTCGAGACTATCGATTTGCCGGAATTGGGTGCGCACCAGGTTCTGGTGGAGATGATCTCCTCCGTGATCTCTCCCGGAACCGAGTTGGCCTGGCTGCACGCTCAGCCGAATACCCCAAAGAAGTTTCCGATGCGTATAGCCTACTGCAGCTGTAGTCGGGTCATCCGAGTAGGGGATGACGTTACTGCTCTAAAAGAGGGGCAAATCGTAGCCCATCAGAGCCTGCACGCTTCCGCTCTGGTACTTGAGGCGGACCGGTGTCTACCCGTCCCCGAGGGAGTGCGTCCCGAGGAAGCAGCGGCTTCTCCGCTCATAGCGATTGCCCTACAGGGGATTCGCAAATCCCAAGTGACAATCGGGGAATCGGTAGCCGTCTTCGGTCTGGGTCCGATCGGCAATCTGGCTGGCCAGTTAGCCCGGATCTGCGGAGCCATTCGCGTGGTAGGGATCGATCCCGATCCGTGGCGGTGTGATCTGGCTTTGGAATGTGGCTTTGATGAGGCCCGCACAGAACTGCTCCCGGCGGGCCAGCCGAATCGGGATGAGGAGGGCTACGAGGTGGTTATCGAGGCATCCGGAATACCCGCTGCTGTGAAAAATGCCGTGCAAGCCGCGAGTCAATTCGGACGCGTGGTGCTGCTGGGTTCAACCCGGGGGAGCGTGGAAGAGATTGACGTCTATACGTTAATCCACAAAAAAGGCCTGACCATCATCGGAGCCCACAATGCACGCAGACCTGCGGTGGATAACATGTTCACCGTCAAAACGATGCAAACAGATCGATCGATATCGCTGTCGTTGCTGGTACAAGGTCGGATTAAGGTTTTGCCTCTGATAAGTGACCAGGTCCCTGCGACAGAGACGCCCGAGGCCTATCAGCGCTTGTGGGCCCGTCGGGAGAATCTGGCTACCATCGCTCTCGATTGGACGAATCTACCCGAAGATTTTCATGCCGTTTCTCAGGGAAGGGATAATATATAAATGAATAAGCAACTAGCTGTTGGTATGGTAGGATGCGGCGAGATCGCCATGGAGAACATGGGAGCGATCCAGCATTCCGGGAACGCCCGGGTGGTGCTGGCCATGGATCCACATGAGGAGCTGGCCACTTCCCTGGCGGCAGAGGCAGATTGCCCGGCCACCACCCATTATGATGAGGTGCTGGACAACGAGCAGGTCGAGGCGATCTGTTTCTGCACGCCGCACGATCTGCATGCCGAGCAGGGTATCCAGGCCGCGGAACGGGGGAAACATATCATCCTGGAGAAGCCGCTGGCCACAACCCTGGAGGATGCCCAGCGTCTCCTTAAGGCATGTAAAGACAACGGCGTGCGGCTGTCGGTGCCCTATGTCTACCGATACCATGAGAACATCATCAAGGCCCGCGAGCTGGTTCGGAGTGGGGCTATCGGTGAGATCGTGGCGGTGGAAATCCACTGGATCGGGGATAAACCAGACAGCTACTGGCTGACCGGTTTTTCCGGGAGAGGCGGAGGATCCGGCTGGCGCAAGTCGTGGCAGCGGAGTGGGGGCGGTATCCTGATGATGAACTGCACGCACTTTTTCGACTACCTAGACTTTATCACCGGTCTGACTCCCGTTGATTATGCCGCCCGGTACGATACTTTGTTGACGGATGTCGAGGTGGAGGACTTCTTCGTTGGTATCCTGCGATACGATAACGGTGCCCTGGGCAGTGTACTGGCCGGATCCAAGATGATCGGCGGCCGCTATCCCGGTGAACAGCGGGGTTCGCGGCTCTATGGCGGACGGGGCCAGATCGTCATCGGCGATAAAGGCCCCCTGTTCATGTACTCGGAACGGGAGGATGCGGACGGAGAGAAGGGTGTGTGGAAGGAGGTATGTTCGCCAATGCAACTCGAGACGACATACGGCCAGCAAGCTCCCGAAACACCCCGGACCCGGTACATGCGGGAATTTGCCGCCGCCATACTTGAGAATAGAGAGCCGCCCATCACCGGTGAGATGGCCTATCGCTCGCTGGAGACGGTGATCCGCTTGTATGAGAGTCTGAAGGGCTAGGTAGCCGCAGATGATGAGTATCGGCGAGAGATCATAGGGTATGTCAGAAGCACAGAACAGTACGGTCGTGTGGCAAGCACAGGAACTAGTGAATTTCCCCGGTGCCGTTATAGAGGGGGAGGTGGGAGTGGTACCATCGTCTCAGGGCGCCGTCCTGGAGTTTGACGGGCAGAGTGATGGGCTGGTCCTGCCGATCAATCCCATCGCGGGCTGGACGAAATTCACCGTCGAGGTAATCTTCCGACCTGACCAGGGAGGTTTGCCGGAGCAAAGATTCCTTCACATCGGGCAATGTCACGGCGAGCGATTGCTTTTTGAGACGCGGGTCGTCCCGGAGGGAACCTGGTATCTGGATACGTTTCTGTCGTCGGCCGGCGGCAGCTGCACCCTGATGAATAAGGGATTCCATCATCCTCTGGGAGAGTGGTATCATGCCGCCCTCACTTTCGACGGTTCGAGGCTGACCAATTCCGTGAACGGCCAGTCCGAGTTGTCGGAGGTGCTCAAGTTCACGCCGATAGAGGGTGGTGAGACGTCGATAGGCATGCGCCAGAATAAGGTGAGCTGGTATAAAGGGCTGATCGGAACCATCCGAGCGACCGCGCGGGATCTTGATCCAACAGAATTTCTACCACTGATGTGATGGTGACAAACATCTGGGTTTCAATTGCGCAGTTTTGGACATAACTTATCACCGTAAACGTTTACGGTAACGTTTAGGGAATGCGGCTTGTCGTCAATAACATTATTCCAGCCTTCAGCGTTCAAAGATGGATTATACAGATGATATGGGATCGCCTGATCCATAAAAAACCAAGGAGTCGGCACCGGTTCGTAATGGCTCTCATTGCTGTCTCCGGTTTGCTGCCGGTACGCTTGGAGTGCCAGGTGGATACGCTGGCCTGGGATTACGTCGTGGGTCAATCCTGGACCCGTCCGGCGCGCTTGGACAGTCTAGCCGCGGTCCATCCACGCCTGCTGCTGGATTCCCTGCGTATCACCATCTTGCAAGGGAAGATCTCATCCACACATAGTTACTTCTGGAATATTATCCAGGGTAAAGCGAACGGCTACTTGACGTCCAGTCCGCAAAATGATCCGACCGAAGAAGAGCCCGTAAGGAGTGATGGGGACGCCATTCCCTGGCTGGCCATGGCCTATCTCATGACCGGTGACACCCAGTATCTGTCCAAGGCGGTCAGCTGGATGACGACGGTGTGCAACTACAGCACCTGGGACGGGAACCGCAGCCTGGGAGCAAGCCATTGCCTTCTAGGTGTCGCCTTGGGCTATGACTGGCTTTACCATGCGATGACGATCACCCAGCGGCAGACCATCCGTACCCGACTCGCCTACTTCGCCGGGGAGATGGCCGGCGCGGGCCCCACCCATCGGGAACGGTATCTTGCGAACCACTGCCAGGTCGGATACGCCGGTCTCGCAGCAGCCGGCTTTGCCCTCTATGGTGAAGTAACGGGGGCGGAAGACTGGATCAGGAAAGCCTATAACATTTTCAACGAGGCTTATGAGGTCTCAGGCGCGGATGGATCATCGACCGAAGGACATCAGTACTACGGCCTGATGACCGAATTCCAGATGCACTTCAACAAGATGGCGAAGGAAATCCTGGGGATTGATTTTTACAGCCAGAATGCCTGGCTGAGGAACGTCGGCAACTTTATTCTCTATTCCACCCTTCCGGATTTCACCGCAGACAAGTGCGTCATGCGCTACGGGGATACGAGATATCATCACTGGGTGAGCCATGGCCCTACCTATCAGCTGTTCAACCTGGCCAACGAATACAGGGATCCTCATTTGCAGTGGCTGGCGTTGGAAATGGCCCAACGGGGGATAGGCACCACCGATCGCATGGGATGGGCGAATCTGATCTGGTACGATGAGACCCTGCCCACGACCCCTCCCGATACCCTGCCGACCTTCCGGCACTTCGAGGATACCGGCTGGATCACCTCCCGCAGCTCCTGGGATCAGGATGCCGTGATGATCGGCTTTAAATGCGGGCCGTTTCACGGCCACGCAGTACAAGCCCTGTACGATGATATGACCACCTTTCACCAGATTGTGAACGGGCACGGGCACCCGGATGTGAATCATTTCAGCATCTATGCTTACGGGAAGTGGCTAGCCGTGGATGATGGCCGCTCGACACCGAAGCACACGCATTATCACAATACGGTTCTGGTAAATGGTATCGGGCAGCTGGGAGAATGGACAGCAGCCGTCAATTCGAACTGGTTCGATCGAAATGCCGTGTTCAATGCCGGCGCCACCAGCCGAATACTGCGGGCAGAATCCGATTCGAGCCGGGACTATATCGTCGGGGACGCGGAAAACATCTACCGGCCTGGAGCCGGGTTGACCAGGTTCCGCCGCCACTTTGCATTTCTGAAACCGGACGTGATCCTGGTTTTGGATGATCTGGCAGCCAGCCAGCCCTCGGCATTCCAATGGCTGCTGCATACGGAGGGAACCACCAGTGAGCCCGGGGAGAATCAGTATCGGATCACGCATGGCGATGTTGTCATGGATGTGCAGGTTCTCCTGCCTAGTGCCGTTATAGACAATAATGAGCTCCAACAGCTTAGGATCTCACCGTCCATGAACGCAGCCGAAACGGTGATCCTGGTAGCCATGCATGCGAGGAAGAGCGGAGATGCCCCGGCGACATTTGAACTGACCACGCATAACGATTCGCTGGTTGCGGTGCAGGTCACCAGGGACGGTGTATCGCAGGCAGTAACCTTTACCCTGATTCCACAGAGTGAGCCGGTCGGAATCCACGATTCCAATCAGCGGGACGAGGTTCTTCCAGGCGATTTTCAGCTCGGCCAGAATTATCCCAACCCATTTAATTCCTCGACGGTGATCGGCTATTTTCTGAGGCGCCCGGCTCCGATTCAGCTTCAGGTGTACGATATGGCCGGCCGGTTGAAACGAATTCTGTGTCATGAAGTGCGGACGTCCGGGGAGCACGCGGTCAGTTGGGATGGACGGGACCAGTGTGGTTGCACGCTCGCAAGCGGCGTCTACATCTATGCGCTGCAGGTCGATGAGAAACCGTTGATATCGAAGCGGTCGATTCTCTTGAAGTAGACCGGTGACGAAAGGACAGGTCAGGATGTCTTATAGATCTTGGGAGAGTGTTTGGTGATATCTCGCGAGACGATCCATGCCACCGCTTTCGAATTGAACCGGTTGGCGGCGATCCAGATCCCCGGCGATGCCCGCCAGGCCGTGGGGCGGATGTACAAACGTGAGACGAACAAGATCTCCAAATATGTGCTGGGACAGATCCTGGAAAACTACCGGATAGCGGTAGATGAACAGCGGCCCATGTGTGCGGATACCGGTTTACCACGTTTCTACGTGAAAGTGGGCAATGAGGCTGCTGTAGAAGGCGGCATGGTGGCTCTTGAAGGGGCGATTCGCCAGGCCACGGCCGAAGCCACGGCGGCCATCCCCATCAGACCGAACAGGGTGCACCCGATTTCGCGTCACGACTATAACAACAACGTCGGTGTGCATGCACCGACCGTGGATTACTCCTTCGAGCCCAATGTCGGCTGGCTGGAGTTGACAGCCGTCCACAAGGGCGGACTGTTCGGCGGCGACTATCGGATGCTCTTTCCCGCTGACGGTATCCCCGGACTGAAGCGCTTCTTCCTCGACTGCATCAGTGAGTTCTTCCGGCGGGGTATGTCCTGCCAGCCCCTGGTGGTGGGTATCGGGATCGGGGGGACGAAGGATACCTGTGTGCGTCTGGCCAAGGAAGCGGGGTGCCTGCGTATCGTGGGGGACCGGAATCCTGAACCGGAGATAGCTGCGTTGGAAGAAGAGTTGCTGCAACTGGGGAATTCCACCGGTTTCGGTGTCATGGGGCTGCCCGGGGATGGTGCCATCATGGATGTGCATATCGAGATTGCCTATGCCCATACCGGAGGCATGCCGGTGGCCATTCAACATTTCTGTTTTGCCCATCGCAGGATGTCCGCCCGGATAGAAGGGGATGGTTCCGTGCATTATCGGGAAGATCCCGGCTGGTTCACGCCGTTTTACCGGCGCGATTCCGTGGGATTCGAAGAGCTTGAGGAGCAGGAGGCATGACGGGTGTGAATGACCTGAGGATGCGCCAATGGCAGCTGCGTACGCCGCTTTCGGAGGAGGATATCGGCCGGCTTCAGATCGGTGACATCGTTTTTCTCGACGGCTGCCTGTTCACCGGACGGGAAGGATTCTACCACCGCTTGTTTGACCTGGGTGAAGCGCCGCCCGTTGATTTACCAACGATCAGCAATGTGACGTTCCATTGCTCACCGGCGGTGAATGAGACCAGCCCGGGTGTCTATCATATTCCGGCGGTGTCTGCCACCGCCAGCTTCCGCTTCGACAAGTACCTTCCGCTGCTCTTCGAGCAGCATGGTGTGCGGGCGGTGATCGGCAAAGGCGGTATGCAGCCAGAGGTCTACCAAGAAGTCTTCCGGAAATACAAGGCCGTATACCTGACTACGGTGGGCTACGGCCTGGGAGCCATGTACGGACGCGGCATTCAAAAGGTGAAAGAGGTTTACTGGAAAGACGAGCTCGGGTTGGCACAGGCTGTATGGGTGCTGGAGGTGGAGAAATTCGGGCCGTTCCTGGTCGAGTGCGACCCATCCGGCCAGAGCCTGTTCGCATTGGCGAACGAGGAGATCAACCAGACCTTTGAGGGCCTCTATACCGAGCTACCCCAACCGAAGCTGAAGCGCCTGGGTGAGGTGACCTCCCCCGGCAAGGAAGTGCTCTGATCCGATGGTCTGGACTTCTGAGAAGACCAATCATACGGATAGGCCGGATGCCATGATGCTCTATCTGCTTATGGGGCAATCGAATATGGCCGGCCGCGGCAAGATCGAAGCGAGCGACTGGCAAACTCACCCGCGCGTCTATGCGTTGAACGCCGCCAACGAATGGGTACCAGCCCGTGAGCCGGTCCACTTTGACAAACCGCATCTCTGCGGGACGGGTCCGGCGATGACCTTTGCGCGCGTCATGGTCGATGAGTACGCCGATGAAACTATCGGCCTGATTCCCTGTGCGATGGGAGGGTCGACACTGGCACAGTGGCAGAAAGGCCGTGAGTTGTACGATGCCACCGTCAGCCGGGCCAGAGTGGCGATGGAGGCTGGTCGGCTCTGCGGCATGCTGTGGCATCAAGGCGAAAGTGATGCCATGCGAGCCGATGCAGCGCGGAATTACGGCCGTGAATTGTCGCAGCTCATCAGAGACTTGCGCCAGGACCTGGAGTGCCCCGATCTCCCCGTGGTTGTTGGCCAGCTCGGTGATTTCCTGGCTCAACAGGCCGACCGAAAATGGCATGGGCTGGTAAATAAGGCGTTGAGCGAATTGCCCACGGCGATCTCCAACTGTGCCTGTGCAGCTGCGACCGGATTGGGGCACAATGCACATGACCTGCATTTCGATGCCGCGGGTTCGCGGGAATTGGGCCGGCGTTTCGCCTTGGCCATGCTCGCTTTGACCAAGTGATGGAGAATCTGTGGGTAGTGATCGTGGTGTAAGATGAAATATCCTCCCTTGAAAAACTATGTAGATGGAAAGTTTGTGCCGGGTGGCGGTGAAATGCTCGATGTCTTCTCTCCCTTGAACGACGAGGTCATTTCCCAGGTACCCTTATCCACCTCACGCGATGTCGACGCGGCGGCCAGCGCCGCCCGGAAGGCCTTTCGGGAATGGTCGGAGTGGACCATCAAGGAACGGGTCCAGGTATTCTATCGCTACCGGAGCCTGCTGGAAGATCAGAAGGATGATATCGCCACGCTGATCAGCGAGGAGAACGGGAAAACGAATGAGGAAGCGATTGCCGAGATCGAGAAGAGTATGGAGGTAGCGGAGTTTGCCTGCTCGCTGCCGCAAATCCTCGGCGGGGAGACGCTGGAAGTGAGCCGCGGTGTCCAGTGCCAGGTGGAACGATATCCCCTGGGGCCAGTCAGCTCCATCACCCCATTCAACTTCCCGGTCATGGTCCCCAATTGGACGATCCCGATCACTCTGGCATTGGGGAACACCATGGTCCTGAAGCCATCCGAGCAGGTGCCCCTGGGAGCCAACCGGATCGCCATGCTGCTGGAAGAAAGCGGTCTCCCACCTGGTGTGTTCAACGTCGTACATGGAGACAAGGAGGTGGTAGAGGCTATCTGTGACCATGCCGCTATCGAGGCCGTCTCGTTCGTTGGCTCGACACGCGTGGCGGAAGCAGTTTATAGGCGGGCTACATCCCACCTCAAGCGGGCACTCTGCATGGGCGGGGCCAAGAACCACCTGATCGTTATGCCGGATGCCGATCCCGCGATGACCGCTGAGAATGTGGTGGCCTCCTTCACCGGGTGTGCCGGACAACGCTGCATGGCAGCCGCAACGGTGGTAGCGGTGGGAGCGGTGGACCACGTCGTTGAGCGGATTTGTTCGGAGGCGCAAAAGGTGGTCCCCGGTGAGAATCTGGGCGCGATCATTTCCCGGGCGGCCAAGGAGCGTATCGAACGTATGATAGCCGCTGCAATCCAGGATGGTGCCCAGGCACTTCTGGATGGCCGACGGGCGGAAGTAAAGGGAAATGCGAACGGATTTTACCTCGGGCCCACCATCCTCGATCAGGTGCGCCCGGATATGGAGATAGCCCGGGAGGAAGTCTTCGGGCCGGTGCTGGTGATCCTGCGGGTCAAGGACCTCGAAGAGGCCATTGAGATTGAGCACGCTTCGCCCTTCGGGAATGCAGCTGCGATCTATACCAGTTCCGGCGGCCTGGCGCGGTATTTCGGTCAGCGAGCCAGTGCAGGTATGATCGGGATCAACATTGGAGTGCCCGTCCCGCGGGAGCCGTTCTCCTTTGGCGGCTGGAACCGATCGCGATTCGGGGTGGGGGATATCACCGGGCGCAGTTCCGTGGAGTTCTGGACCAAGCTGAAGAAGACCACCACCAAGTGGAGTGCGGAGGCCGGTGTCAACTGGATGAGTTGAGGGAAAAGGTAATGGACAACCAGCATTCGAAAGAGCGAGCGGACCAGGAAAAATACACGGATCTCCTTTTGGTGGATCTACTGCACCTGGACTGGAAGCATTTCTTCAAACGCTACAAGGTTGATTTCTTCGGCTTCTTGGTCTTTTACATCCTCATGGGTCTCGTGATGGTGGGGACCTATCTGCTGAAGGAGATTGGGAACTAGGGACCGCCCAGGAAGACCATGCACGTTGTTGATATAACCGTCATCTTTCTGTACTTCCTTTTCATCGCCGGGGTGGGGTACGCTGCCCGCTTGAAGGTGAGGACCCAGAATGATTTCTTCCTGGGGGGACAGCGCTTCAAGAAGTTCATGATGTCCATGATGTTCTTCGGCGCCGGTACCAATACGGATCAGGTTGTCGCCGTGGTCAGCAAGATCCACTCGGTAGGTCTGTCCGGGATCTGGTACCAGTGGCTGTACCTGTTTATCTCGCCCTTCTACTGGCTAAAGCTGCCGGTGGTCCGACGGCTGCGTATGATGACCACGGCCGATTTTTTCGAGGAGCGCTATTCCAAACCTCTCGGGATCACCTATGCCATCATCGGCACCTTTACGGTGGCGGTGAATATCGGTTTGATGCTGAAGGGTACCGGATTCGTCGTCGATGCCATCACCCTGCATCAATTGCCGGCCAATTGGGCGATCCTGGCTATCGCTCTGTTATTTGTATTCTATGGCGTATTAGGGGGGCTGGTAGCGGCGGTCTGGACGGATGCCATTCAGGGCCTCCTGACGCTCGTTTTGTCATTCATTCTTATCCCATTCATGCTCATCGAGGTGGGAGGCATGTCCAATCTCCACTACCAGCTGGAGCAGGTACGGGGTTTGACGGACGCTTTCAGTCTGGTATCTCCCGGCTCGATTTCCGTTTTTTACATAATCGTGATCACCTTGAACGGTTTGGTAGGCATGTTCACCCAGCCCCAGGTCATGCAGACGGGGGGATCGTGCAAAACTGAGATGGACGGCCGGACGGGCAGCCTGGTGGGGACGGTTCTCAAGCGAGTGTGCACCGTGGCCTGGGCGTTCATCGGTGTGGGTGCGATCTATCTCTTTCCCAATATCTCTCATCCGGATCTGGCGTTCGGTGAGATGATCCGGGCGCTGCTGCCGGTAGGTCTCATGGGGCTGATGGTGGCCGCGATTCTGGCGGCCGTCATGTCTTCCTGTGACGTGCTGATGGTGACCGGTACGGCGTTATTTACCCGAAACATCTATCGCAACCTCGTAAGCCGACCGACCACCGAAGAGACTTTCCTGCTGATCAGCCGGATGGCCTCGGTAGGGGTGGTGGTCATGGGGATCGTCATTGCGTTCCTGCTGCCCGGCGTGGTGGCGGGACTGGAGTTGTTCTGGAAATTGAACGCCTTCACGGGACTTGCCTTCTGGGCGGGATTGGTCTGGAAGAGGGCCAATCCAGCCGGAGCGTGGGCCAGTATCATTGGCAGTATTGTGGTGTGGGCTACCTTGGAGCTGCTGGATGTGAGCCTCCCGATACAGATGCTGTCCTATATAGGTGCCGGTTTTGTGCTGATGATTGTGGCTTCCGTCGTTTCAGGCAAGCGCCCGGCCAAAGATACGGACAGATTCTATCACAAACTGCGAACCCCTGTCGGAACCGACGCAGCTTTGGATGTGATTGAATAACCATGTCGGAACGGATTCGGTAGTGAAGAGATATGGAGCGATGCTGTCACGAAAAGACTTCATACGATGCTTGTCCGTTCTTGGGATGTCTACCATGATCCCGGCTTACGGTCTATCAAAGGAAAGAGCTCCCCATGGACCCCGGGTCGGTAAAGGGAATCTGTTTTCTGCGGATGGCAAACCACTGCTGGTTATCGTGGAAGGGAGCGATGGTGATCGGATGCTCGCGAAGGGGATGGAAGCCCTGGGCGGGCTGGAATCCTTAGTGGCGCTGGGTGAAGGGATGTATCTCAAACCCAATTATGGCTCACACCGGGACTATCCAACGGGATCTGATCCACATTTCCTGGTGTCCATTGCCCGGCAGTGGCGGCAGTCCGGGGGCACCGGCGTCACGATCTGCGATTCCTCCGATGCGTATGTGCTTAACCGGTACAATGACCACGAATACGTTTTCAAGGTAAATCAGATGTTCGACATCGGCAAGGCAGCCGATATTGAGGTTATCTGTACGCATCCGAAAGAGGAGACTGAATATATACCCGTACGCTCAGGGAAGTGGGTCGCTAATTCGGAAATCAAGGTAAATCGCCGGTTCCTGTCGGCACCGGTCATCATCAATCAACCGATGCTAAAGCGGCATGGGGAAGCACATATGACCTGTGCATTGAAGAATTTCTTCGGTGCCGTGTTTCAACCTCAGCGCAAGCATGCGCATGACCGGCTTCACGGCAACGCCGTTAAAGGTGAGGATTTCTTCATGAGGACGATTGCCGAGTTTGCCGATGCTCTCCGTCCAGAGCTCACGATCGTGGATGCACGCAAGATCATGACCCGGCGAGGCCCGAGCCTGAAGGAGGGGTCCGTTATCGTGGATGCCCACCGATTGATTATCTCAGGCGACCTGGTGGCGACGGATGCCTACTGTGCACAACTACTGGCTGATCACGATGATACATTTCACCAAGAGACGATCTTGAAGACCCTCGAGTACGCCCAGTCTTTAGGATTGGGTACGAGAGATTTGACGCAGGTAAACATTGTGGAGGTTTCAACCTGACCACACAGAATAGAACTACTATCTTGAAACATTAGCATTAACTGGGAGAATCAGAATGCGACTGGAAGTATATGATAGTTCACAGGCCATGGCGCAAGCGGCCGCGGCACACGCAATTAGAACACTCAAGTCCGCCATAGACGGGAATGGAAGAGCTTCATTCATCGCAGCAACGGGTGAATCTCAATTCGAGTTTTTGGAGCATCTGACCGCGGATAGCTCGGTTGACTGGAGCAAGACCATTATGTTTCACCTTGATGAGTATGTGGGCATCCCAGAATCTCACCCGGCAAGTTTTCGGAAATATTTAAAGACCCGTGTGCTGGCGAAAGTATCGCCGGGTCAGGTGCATCTTATTGAAGGAGATACTGCTGATCCGGTCCAGGAAGCCAGGCGGGTAGGTGAACTTGTTGTACGTAACCAAATTGATGTGGCCTTCGTCGGTGTGGGCGAGAACGGCCATTTGGCCTTCAACGACCCACCCGCGGATTTCGACAATGATACTCCGTTCATCGTGGTTAAACTGGACGAAGCCTGTCGGCGGCAGCAGGTGAACGAGGGGTGGTTTTCGTCCATCGAGGAAGTTCCCCCGCAAGCGATCACCATGACGGTGCAACAGATCATGAAAGCCAAAACGATCATTACCGTCGTTCCCGGGGCCCGAAAAGCTCAGGCCATCAAGAACTGCTTTGGGACCGAGTAGGTGTTACCGGCTTATCCGGCTTCGATTCTCAAGCGGCACCCGGATACCTCTGTGTATCTTGATAAGGATTCCGCGGCCCTGTTAAGCTAGCGCGATGCACTCCTCCGATACTGATACGGGGCAACCTCCCACCGGGACACTTCAGGACCAACAAGCCGCGATCCTGGTAGCGGACAATTTTCAGGTGCATGAAGCGTACTATCCCTATTTCCGGTTGCGCGAGGCGGGCGTGGAAGTATTCTTCGTTGGGGCCGAGCAGGGGAAAATTTATCGGGATTATTACGGTGAACCCCTCATGAGCACCCTGGATGTAGGTGCCGCGTTGGACAGAAGTTTTGACTACCTGCATATCCCGGGTGGCTTTGCGCCCATGAAAATGCGTGCTCATCCCAAGATGGTGGAACTGGCCAATACGCATTACACTGCCGGACGACTGTTGGGCGCCATCTGCCATGCGGGGAGTTTTCTCGTTACCATGGACATTCTAAAGGGTCGCCGGGCTACCAGCTTCTTCACTCTCAAGGATGACCTGATCAATGCCGGTGCGGATTATGTGGATGACGCCCCGGTTGTGGATGGCCATTTGATCACAGCCCGTACTCCTGATGACCTTCCTGTATTCATGGAGGCGGTCGTAAGATACCTGGGAAGTGGTCCACAGATGGCTCTGTCCGATGCAACCTCACCACCCCTGCAAGGCAAAACCGTAGCGATCCTGGTGGAGCCGCGCTATCAATTGCACCAGGTGTGGTACCCGTACTACAGACTGCAAGCCGCAGGTGCCGAGGTTCGGATTGTCGGCACAAAAGAGAAACGGGTATGTAAAAGTAGGGTCAGTCGTCTGGACCTGAAGTGCGATTTGTCCGTAAGACAGGCTGCTGAGGTACCGTTCGATGCCGTGATCGTCCCTGGCGACTGGGCGGCCGATCGAATGCGTACCAACCAGGCCTATCTGGACCTGGTGGCGCACCAGTTGCAAAATGACCGGATCGTCGTCAGCATTGCGGAAGGGCACAGCGTCCTGATCTCGGCCGGGATTCTCCAAGGCAGGCAGGTGTGTGGACTTCCGGAGATGCTCAAGGACATAGAAAACTGTGGTGCCCAGTGGGCAGACAGACCGGTCATGCAAGACCGGAATCTTATTACAGCCCGGGACAGCGAAGAACTGCCGGAACTGATGAGAGGGGTGCTGGAGGCGCTTACCTCCCGTTGAGACATGACAGATGATTCGTATCCTCATCAATACCATTGCCTTCGATCCCAACCGCTGGACCGCGGAAAAGATACCCCACTATAAACTCGCTGACCTCCTCCAGCCGATACTTGAGGCCGGTTTTCACTTCCTGGAAGTGTGGCAATATCATATCTCGACGGAGGATGAAGACTCCGTTCGCGAGATTCAACAGCTTGGTGACGGTCTTGGCTTGAGTTTTCCCGTGATAGGAGCCTACCCCAAGCTGCACTTGCAGGGCGACGAGCGGGACCGTGAGTGGGAGCAGTTTGCCAGGATCGTGGACTATGCGACTATTCTCGGTGCCGACAAGATCAAGCTGTTCGTGGGCACCAAGGGGACCGCCGACCTGGATGAACGGGACTTTAGTCGATCGGTTGAATTTCTGGGACAGATCCTTGAGCAGGGCGAGAAGAACGGTCTCATGATCACGGGGGAGCTGCACAAGAAGACCCTACTCGATAGTACGGCCGCAGCTCAGAAACTGATCCGCGATATTGGAGCGAGCAATTTTCACATCTGCTTCCAACCCTACGATTTTCACTCTACAACCAGGGCTTTGGACGATATGGCCTTGTTCGGAGAGCGCATTAAGCACGTGCACTACCAGGGCCGGAGGGACAAGGAAATCGATTTGTTGAGCGCCTCCGACATCGACTACGCTGCCGTCACAGACGCCTTGATTCAACAGGGATTTCGAGGTGATATGTCCATCGAGTTCGTGAAAGGCTCGGTCGTTGATCAGCCCGATCGTTTCAGCCTGGCTGTGGCAATGGAGCATGCTCGTAAGGATCGGGTCTATCTTGAAGACCTGCTGGAACAGCGGAACGTCACGTTCAGGAGTTAAAAGGGGGAAGGGAATGATCCGGAAAGCAATACGACCTGTCATCTACTTGGTCATTTTGATCAGTATGTTATCGTGTGGTGGCCGCGAGGATGGGGCAAGAAACATATGGTCCCACACCGAGGATGTATTAACACTAAAAGGCCATACGGACGAGATCACACGAGCCGTCTTTAGCCCTGATGGTTTACGTGTTCTGACCTTGTCCCGCGATTCCACGGCGTGCCTTTGGGATCGGGAAACGGGCAGCCTCAGCGTGCAACTACGGGGGCATGCAGGAGCCGTCAGAGCTGCTATCTTCCAGTCCAGGAAAAGCGTGGTCAAGACCTATGCTGACGACCGGGTCATCAAGACCTGGGACATGACTACGGGAGCCGAACTCGGTTCCGTCTCGCTTGCAGCTGACGCAGGACAGGTCATCAGCGCCGAGTTCAATCCCGCGGGAACTCGTCTTGCTCTCGGTTCGAACGCCCGATCTGAAGTGTACGATGTCGAGACTGGCCGGCTGCTCTATTCCCTCTTTCCGTTCGGTCATCCGGGATTGCGCGTCAACACGACGGATATCACTTTTCGGCCCGATGGGGGCCGGATTGCCACGGCGGCCTATTCGCAGGAAATTGCCGTGTGGGATGCCCGGAATGGTAACCGGCTGCTGAATCTGCATGAACACGGCCAAGGAGCCACATCTGTCGCTTACAGTCCGGATATGACGCTGATCGCATCAGGTTCACGCGACCAGACGGTGATCCTTTGGGATGCCCGGTTGGGAGTGGTGAAGACGAAACTGCGTCCCGGTTGGGAGGTTTCGGCGGTGGCCTTCAGTCCCGACGGGGCGACACTGGCCGCAGTGGAGCGAGTGCCCAGGGGCCAATCACAGCGGGCCTCGCTATGGGATGTGGCCACCGGGAAGCGGATAGGCTGGCTGGAAAACTTCGGTCCCGTCCGGAATGGATCCTTCAGCCCTGGCGGTGACCTTCTGGTAACACCTGCGGGGAATGATGCCCGGCTCCTCAAAGCGGCTGCTGGATCAGAGACACCAGGCAGTTACCTTGGTACGGCGTCACCCACCGCGTCTTCGAATGCTGCAGGTTTAGCGTCGGGGAGTGGGGACATCCAAGCGCTGGTGAACGTGACCCTTCATAGCGCAATCGGTGAAGAGCGCATCCAGGCGGCCGGGACGCTGGCTCAGCTGGGTGCCGGAGCGGACTCTGCCATTCCCGGATTAATGGATGCCCTGGAATCAGAAGATCCCGGTGTTCGCCTGAACGGTGCCCTGGCTTCTGCCGATATCGGAGCGGCCGCATCTATGGCCACATCAAGCCTTGCCGACCTGCTGGAGAACGATCCTGCTCACGCGGTCCGCACGGCGGCCGCTCTGGCCCTCGGCTGCATCCATGCCAATCTCGATGTCCCGCCCCCGGTGGAGAGCCTGGTCAAGGCACTCGAGGATGAGGATGCTGGCGTACGGTATCATGCTGCCCATGCCCTGGACAAGGTAATCGCGGACGCTCCGGAAGCGCTGGCGCCCCTTACCGGCGTGGCCTTGACCGATCCTACCTTCGGCATCCGGCGGATGACGGCCTTTAATCTGGGGAATATGGGGGAAACTGCTCTGGGTGCCCTCCCGACGCTGATCGAGGCCACGACCTCCCCTGATGAGCGGGAACGGTGGTGGGCGTCCTACACGATCTGGACGATCGGTACTGCCGTGGGAGAACTGGCCAGGGATGCCATCCCGGCCCTCAAGAAGGCCATCAAAGATCCGAGCGATTTTCGGGATGAGAACGGCGGACCGCCCATGAAATACGCCATCCATGCTCTGGGGGGAATCGGCCCGGTGGTTCTGGAGGTCGATCCGCATATCATCCCCTTACTGGGCGATATCATGATCAATGATGATGATTACTATCACCGTAAGGCAGCGGCCCTGGCGCTGCAGAGTATCCTGGAGGTCGAGGGTTTGAGACAGCAGGTGCGGGGCTATGTCAGGAAGACACCGCAGTAGTAGGATGACTGTTATCGAAATGTGTCCATGTTCGTGCTTCCTTCGCCTTCTCGGCTGATATCCGGATGCAATAGCCTCAGCGGTGCCCAGATACCATGAAACTTAAACTTGAATGCTATTCAGTGCCGGATCCGTTTGGTCACCACCACGCCCTGCTTCAGAAGGGAGACTGGCTGTTTGTAGCCATCTCTGATGGGCAACACGCGGGGCTGGGCGAGGCTTCTTTCAGTGGGGATGATACCCGCTGCATCGCACGCATCCGGGAGCTATTCAAGAAGTATATTGAAGGGATGGTCCTTTCTCCGGATAGTCTTAAAGAGATTGGGTTGGTGTGGGCAGATGACCAGTTGGATTTTCTGACCGCCACCGCCGTTTCAGGCCTTGATCAGGCTCTGTATGATCTGCTGGGTAAAAGAGAGGGTGTCCCGGTGTGGCAGCTGACGATGCCTAATCCGGTTCAAGACAGGGTACCGGTGTATGTCACGATCAACCGGGCTCTGAGCGATCGTACGGTCGCTGATTATCTTGGGGTCATCGAGGCAGCCCGACACCAAGGTTTCGAAGCGATTAAATGTGCTCCGTTCGAATCGGTCACGGTGGACGGGGACCAGGTAGCCCAGAGCCAGTCCGGGCGCTCAGTACTGCATGCTATCCGTGCAGCCTATCCTGATATTAGCGTGCGAATTGATTTTCACCAGCGTTTCGCCGCTGATCGTTTCATCCAGTTACTGCCTGAACTTGATAGCTGTTTGCCCTGCTGGTACGAGGAGCCGTGTGAGATGGGCCCGGCCTACCGGGAGATCATGAATCACACCACCGTCCCGATAGCGGGTGGTGAACGGCATCATCTAGACGAGGACCTTATGGACCTGATGGATTCCGGTTGGGTGAACGTAGTCATGCCGGACATCATCCATGTCGGTGGGTGGACCTCGCTGCACAAGATATGCGAAGGTGCGGCCGACTATCCCGCTATCGAAGTATCGCTTCACAATCCCTCCGGCCCTGTCTCAACCCTGGCGTCGCTGCATGCGGCGGTGATCTCCTCAACCGTGACGTCGATCGAGATCCCCTTCCGGGTGGATGCCGCGGTGTTGCCCTATCAGCATCTCCTCGAGGGGGGTCATTTCACCGTACCTCAAAAACCAGGGTGGGGCATCACTTTAGACTACATCAGAGGACTAGCATGATATGAGCATGGACGCGAAGATCCAAGTCTCAGCTGCCAAGCATATCGGGACCATCCATCCCGATATTTACGGCCACTTTACGGAGCTCATCTACCGTTCATTTCATGGTGGACTGTGGGCGGAGATGCTTTCGGTGAGAAAGTTCGAGGGGGACGACGGCGAGGGGGATCAATATGGTGTCGTGAGACCCTGGTATCCCATTGGCCGAACCGCCCAGATCCACTTCATGCATGACAACACCCTTTTCTACTGCGGGTCTCAATCGCAGAAGATCGTCAGTAAGGAGCGGTCCGATCACCAGGTGGGTATCGGGCAGGGGAACCTGTTCCTCGAGCAAGGCCAGGATTACGAGGTCCGGCTCAATGTCAGGCAGGAGGGTATCCGATCGCCGATTCGAGTGTGCCTGGAAGGAGAAGGGCAGGAGGTAGCCCGGCATGAGTTCCAAATGAATGATACGGAATGGACCCGGCAGTCGTTCATACTAAAGCCAACAGACTCGGATCCCAGCGGCAGCTTCACCATCACGTTCCAGGGAAGCGGTACGCTCTGGCTGGGTACTGCATCGCTCATGCGCGCCGACCATCTCTCGGGTTATCGCCGGGACGTGATCGAAGCGATCAGGGATATAAGGCCGCCCAACATACGCTGGCCCGGGGGGAATTTCGTCTCAACCTATCATTGGATGGATGCCATCGGTGACCGTGACCAGCGCTCTCCAAGGCCTAACTACGCCACCATGGGAGCCCTGGGTGAAGAGTGGGAGGGTGGCAAGCCCTGGGAGCCGGGTGACGTGGGCATCGATGAATTCATGGAGCTGTGCCGCTTGACCGGTGCCAGGCCGTACGTGGCCGTCAATGCGGGCAACGGCACTCCCGAGGAGGCCGCCCAGCTGGTGGAATACTGCAATGGACCGGCTGATTCAACCCATGGTGCCCTACGGGCGGGAAATGGGCATCCGGAGCCGTACGGTGTCGAGTTGTGGGGTATCGGGAACGAAATGTTCGGCAGCTGGCAGCACGGCCATGTGGATGAAGAGACCTACGCCAGACGGCATCTGGCGTTCGGGCAGGCTATGCGTGCGGTCGATCCGACGATCAAACTGGTGGCCACCGGGGGGCGGTACTGGTTCTATCCCGGCTGGAACCAGGCGCTGTTCCGCATCGCCGGCGATTACGTGGATTACCTCTCCCTCCATTCCTACGCCAAGAAATATCGCAATCATATGCAGAAGGAGGATCTGGAGGACCCGGCCTTTGCCGAAGAGTTCTACTACTACATTGTTTCCTCGCCGTACGGTATCGAGGAGCAGATCAGATTAACCGGCGAGGAGATTCGAGACACCCTTCCGGATAAGCCCGAAATGAAGGTTGCCTTTGATGAGTGGAACTGCTGGGCTTACCGGGCTCCCCGACACGAGGTGGAGTTCGCGCTGCGAGATGGTCTATATACAGCGGGGGTGTTCCATGCCTTCAGGCGACAGTGGGACGTGTGCACCCTGGCCAATTTTGCCATGACCGTGAATGCCCTGCCCATGATCCGTGTGAATAAATCCGGTCTGTTCTTCAATCCGCAGTATCTGGTGTTCAAGATGTATTTGAACCACCAGGGGCCGAACCTGGTCGAATCAACCGTGGAGTGCGATACGTACCCAGCTCCTGAGTATGAGCAGGGACGTCCTCAGGCTATCGGAAACATCCCCTACCTGGATACATCCGCCACCCTGAGTGAGGATGGCAAAACGCTCTTTCTGGCCGTGGTCAATATGCATGACCGTGAGGCGATTCAAGCGGACATCGCTCTGGCAGGATTCGAGCCCGGTCCCAGAGCCGATGTGATCTGGCTGGATGGTGAGCATTACATGACCGAAAATACGTTCGACGATCCTAACAAGGTAATCCTCAAGGAGAAGGAAATCGGGATGGAGGGTACCACCATCAGGTATCCTTTCCCGCCTCACTCCGTAACAATCATGGAGTTTACCCGTTAGCTAACACGCGCAGAATGCACCAGATGACATCCTCCCATCCCAACCTGGTTTTCATCCTGGCGGACCAACTCCGTTACCAATCCTGCGGATATGCCGGGGATAAGCGAGCCCGAACACCTCATATTGATAAGCTGGCCCATGAGGGTGTGAATTTCTGCAATGCCGTCTCCGGTCATCCGGTATGCGCACCGTACCGGGCTTCCCTGTTTACGGGTAAATACTCCAGCAGCACCGGCATGGTGATCAATGAATTGCGCATGAATCCGAACCACGAGTGCTTCGGGCACATACTGCACCGGAATGATTACGACACCGCCTATATCGGGAAGTGGCACCTGTGGGCCAATGAGCTGGGGAACCATCATGATCCCAGGAACTCGTTCGTGCCCGCCGGGCCGTATCGGTTGGGATTTGACGGTGTCTGGGCGGCCTATAATTTTCACCACCGCTACTTCGATACC
>CP070656.1:2674098-2682266 GCA_020355065.1 Fidelibacterota bacterium
ACTGTATGTAGGATCCGGTATCCTTCCAACCTGCAGGCTCGCGTCGGGCTGGTTTCTACCGGACTGCCTTGACAACCACCCCTCCCAAGCTCCGGTCTAAGAGGCAACTACCCACCGGGTGGTCTCTGCTCCATGCCCGCCGAACAAGGCCGGAAGCCGACGCGGTGCGTGTCTTAAGCGGGCAACTCTTGTGTAAGGAGTAACAAATAAAGGATATCAATATGATCCGTCCAATATTATCTATGGTTTGTTTAATGTGCTTCTCGGCTGATATCTATGCCCAGGCTATCGGGCAAAAGGAACAGGATATTAAAATAATCTTTGATGACTCTGCGGCACGACTCGTTTTGGAAGCTCCGGTAAACGCGCTGACGGCGAGAGATTCTATCTGGAATACTTTCGAGGGTTACCGAATTACTCGCGTTTGGCATGAAAAATCATCGTTCCCTTTTAATTGGGAAATATGGGATAGGGGATTGGACAGATTCATCAACAAGGACACCTCGCTAATCGGAAAGTCATTGGAATTATCGAATGGTCTGAACGGATTGGAAAAAAGAGAGCATGTAAAAATAGTACAGCATCTTTCATCGTATTTACCTGTGACCGCTACTTTCGATGCCTATGTGTATATCGTTGCGTTCACGACCCCGTATGCTTTTTGCGTCGAGAAGAATAAGATAGGCATAGATATTACCGGAGAGGAATGGCATCATGATCCCGTATGTCTACTGAACATGATGATTCATGAACTATATCATGTAGGCTACAAACTGAACTCGCCCGATCGAGAATACATTAACGCCGATCCAACGAATGGTGAGGAGTTTATTCGCTTCAATTATGCTTATATGCTGAGTGAAGGGATGGCAACCTATGTTGCCTATAAGGCCCTCGATCTTTTTCCAACCGACTATAAGCATGAGGATTACGAGCTCTTGGAGGATGGAGATCGTGTCAGAAGTGCTATTTCTGGAGTGAACCAGCTCTTGGAAAAGGCCCGAACCGAGACGATGGACAATTTGCTCAAGCAAGCATGGGATACCGGTGTGACCGAACGGGCTTACTATGTTGCCGGCGCCTATGTCTGCAAAACGATTGCCGAGAAGTACGGCACGGAATATTTATCTGAAATGGTTTCACAAGGTGGTCGGAACTTTATTCGAGAGTATAATACGCTTGTTCCCGCCGATTTAAATATCAGGCTATTGTAATATAATAGCTACGTAATAGAAGCATACTAGCTGTGACCACGGACGTGGTCACGAGTCGCCGGATTTAGGATCCGGTGTCCGCACATATCACTCTATCCCGTTCTCAGACCCACGGCCGGATTGTTCTCCGCACCTCACCAAAGCCTTGGAATGCCCGAGCCTCTCGTTTTAGTTTCCCGTCGCAATAATCCCCAAGGATGTGAAGACCAGTACGAGTGCAACCGCATGCTGAGATCCTGAGATGAGGGCCGCGATCCTCCTATCATTTCTGCTCCTGGCCGGTTGTGAAGAGCGCACCGGCTTCGAGATACGCAATCTCAACGGGAACCGGATCAGCGTGCTGGGCCACCGGGGCATGGGGAGGGACTCAAAATACCCGGGCAACTCCTTTGAGTCCATCGCCGCGGTCTTGGAGATCGGGGCCGATGGGTCCGAGCTCGATATACGGATGACCAAGGACAGCGTTCTGGTCATTTTTCACGATGATGAATTGAGCCCGAAAACGAACTGCCAGGGAATGCTTAGAGAGCTCACCTGGGAGGAGATCAAGGACTGTGCCTATAACAACTCCCCATCCCCTAGTTATGTGATCTCTGTGGATGATCTCTTCAGCCGTATACCGGATATCCGGAAATATGTCTTCTCCTTCGATTGCAAGCTTTCTACCTCCGATGACGTGCGTCCGGTTTATTTCCGGCAATTCGTGCAGGCCCTCAAACGGGTCATCGAGAAGCACGGTATGCACGACAGAGTATTGATCGAGGCTGGTAATGCTCAGTTCCACCAGATGCTGCAGAACAATGATGTCCCGGTATTGCGGTTCATAACGGGGAAGGAATTCGAGGATGCGCTGCGTATCGCCGGGGATCTGGACCTGTACGGGATCGGCATCGGTTCCAGGATCACCCGGAAGCAAATTGAAGAAGCGCATGCGAAAGGATTCAGGGTCATGACCTGGACCCCCAGAACGCCACGGGCCAATGTCAAGGCCATTCAGAAAAATCCTGATTTCATCCAAACGGACGCCCCCACGCATATGCTGAAAGTGTTTGGCCGGTATCAGGTGCGGTCCTCCGAGCAGTGAGCCTCCCCATCCACCCTGGTTATCTCGGGAGCGAGATTCTTGACGCCCTCTGACCCAATTGGAATCGGACGCCTGCCCATGGACAGTAAATGGCACGCCTTCGTTACCGAGTTCATCAAGCAGCTCCAGGCCTACCTGTTCGCCGTCGTGTACCTGGGCCTGTTCCGGATCGTCCTGATCGCAGCTTTCCATAACAAAATCGCGACCGGCACCGGCGCCGGGGATTTACTCCTGACCATCGCCCACGGATTCCGGTTTGATTCCATCGTCGCGGCCTGGTTCCTATTGGTACCCTTTCTGGCGAACCTGGCTCTCAGCCCCTTCGCCTTGACGCGCTGGAGTGCTTTCCTCCGTCATGGCTTCTCAGGCCTCCTGCTGTTTGCCATCACCCTCACCTCCGTAGTTACCATCCCTTACTTCAAGGAATACGACAGCCAGTTCGATTTCTGGGTGTTCGAGGCCTTCTATGATGACCGCCGGGCGATCATGCGTACCATTCTTGAGGACTACCACCTTTTTACCACTCTGTTGATCCTGGCAGTCGTGTCTGCATTCTGCATCTTTCTGCTTGGAAGATGGCAGCGGCTCCCGCTCTCACCCCTGCGGAAGCTGCTCACCCGGCCGGGAAAAATGCTTCCCCGCGGTCTGATCGTATTCCTGATGGTCTTGCTCACCTTTGCGGCGCTGCGCGGCTCGTTCAAATCGCGGCCGGCCATGCGGAAGTGGGCCGATGTCACCGCCGACAGCTTCCTGAACAAGACCGTGATGAATCCCATCAAGCATCTCCAGTATGCCTACGAGGATTTCAGGTCCGTGAACTCGCAGACCAGGGGTGTTCAGAAACTGCTGGGGGATATGTCTGTAGCCGCCGCCGCACAGGAATACTTCTCCCTGACCCTGTCCGGAGAAAAGGCCCTTGATCTTAAGAACTACCTACTCCGAACCGCTCCCGGCAGCCGTGCCCGGCTGCCTGAGCATATCTTTGTTCTCGTAATGGAGGGCTATGACTCCTGGCCGCTCCTTCCCGAATACTCATCATTGCAGATCGCGGAGGGCTTGAAGACCATCGCTGCGCATGGTGTGCACTTTAACCACTTCCTGCCCGCAGGTAGCAGCACCATGGCCTCCCTGGCGGCCATTCTGGCAGGCATCCCGCACACCGGAGTGAATATCAGCAGGATTGGAGCCCGGGAACCACCCTTCATCACGTCCTCCGCCAGCATCTTTGAACGCCTGGGCTACAAGACCCGGCTCTATTACGGCGGGTTCCTCTCCTGGCAGAACATCGGCAATCTTTTCCGGGCTCAGGGATTTGACGAGACCCTCGCATCACCCAACATCGAACAGGAGACATCGGATCCCATCTGGGGCGTGGAGGATGAGCAGCTCTTCGATTTCATCCTGGCCAATACCAGGACCGGCGAGCGTACCTTCAACATCATCATGACCACCAGCTATCACCCGCCCTTCAGTATTGACGTAAAAAGCAAAGGTTTTCAGCTGGAGGAAGTGCCGGCGGATGTCGTGCCCTACTTCGATGGCTCCATGACCCTGAACCAGCTCGGGCATATCTGGTATTGCGATCAGGAGATCGCCCGGTTTGTGCGTGCCATGGAACAGGCCTCGCCTTCCAGTCTGTTTGCCATTACCGGTGATCATTACGGGCGCCGGTTCCTCAATGCCCGTCCCTCTATCTACGAACGGTCTTCGGTGCCTTTCATTCTGTACGGCCACCAATTCGTCAACCCCCGGGGAACTCCCGATCCTACCCCCGGCAGCCATATCGATATCGTCCCCACTATCGTTGATCTGATTGCCCCTGCCGGCTTTCAATACTACAGCTTCGGCCGGTCCATGTTTGAGAAAGGTGAGAAGGCCGTAATATCCGGCCCGAACCGCGTCGGGATCGGGCACCGGACCATTATTGCCGATCATTTCATCGCCAATCTCAAGATCGACCGCCATCCGGCCCCCCTGCCCGACGCTGACTTCATCAGCAATATGGACCTCCTCCACGACCTGAAAGCCAGGCATGACCAGCTCATCGGACTGGGCTGGTGGCTGATCTTCCGCGGGGATTCCCTCGAAGCAGCGACACCGCATTAGTCCCAGCTACCTGGCATACTTGGGTTGTTGTCATACCAGAGAGTTCGGCACGCTCCAGGGATTCTATCCCTATCTCGGGATGTCCTTGCCTGATCAGCGTGTTCGCGGCTAGCTTACCATCCGTGCGGAGATTAATCTCCAGGACCTATCTTCACACTCTCGTGATAGCCGTCATTCTGCTGGCAGCTGGCTGTAGCAAGGAACCGTCCGGGACCGTGCTGACCATCGCCGCCACGGCCAATGTCTACGGCTATGTCGAGCCCTGTGATTGCCGGCCGGAGCCTCTGGGCGGCTTACCCCGGCGCGCCACCGCGCTGCAGCGCCTGAACCAGCCCCGTGAAGCACTGCTTGTTCTGGACGCCGGCGATCTCCTGTTCTTCGATACCCGGCTGCATCCCCAGACAGCGGAAATGCAGAAGCATCGCGCCCGCCTCATGATCGAAGGCTGCAACCGGCTCGGCGTGGATGCACTCAATGTGGGGGAACGCGAACTGGCTGCTGGGTTACCCTTTCTGCGGTCACTGGCCAACTCCGCCCGGTTCGCCATCCTGTCGGCTAATCTGATCGTCGACCACGACCAGACGCCCGTCTTCCCTCCGTACCTGATGCTGGAACGAGGCGGATTGCACATCGCCGTGATCGGCATATCTTCACCCATCATCACCGGTGGTGGGTACCAGTTCCTCCCGTTGCTGCCCACTCTGGAGCAGATCGTCCCTCAGGTCCGGGAAACGGCGGACCTGATCATCCTGCTCTTCCACGGCACACGGAATGACCTGGACCGTATTCAGGCCGCCGGATTCCCTCTCGATCTTATCCTGCCTTCCCATGACACGATTCATCAAGGGTACGGGCTGGAAGGTATACCGACCATCCCTCTGGGATCACTGGGCAAGGTCCTTAACCTGGTCCGGCTGAATATTACGGCTCCGGGCGAAAGGCTGCTTGACCTGGAACAGGCTCAACATATATTGGATCTGGTTGAGAAGCAGATCTCGCGTCTGGCACGCAACAAACCCAAGGACATGACCCTGGACGAGTATGTCCGGGATCAACCGGAGCGACTGGAGCGGAAGCGTGAACTGGATGCAGCTAGATCAAGGATCGCTGAGCTTTTGGAACAAGCCCGCAATACCCTGATCCACGAAAGGATCACGTTGGACAAATCCATCCGGGACGATGCGGCCTATATCGATCTGGTGGAGGGGATTGGGATAGGACCAACTGGTGTGTCCGGTCCTGATGATGATTAGTCCGGACACCAGGATCATGAAAAAACGCCTCCCTACTCGGCGGGCACAAGGTCTGAACGAGCCTGCTTAAAATGCTTCCGCGGTACTGGGTGTATTCATAATGGAAATAGTAACCGATACTTGGAATTGCGGTCTTCATATTTTAGTTTCCACGCTAATAAACGTGCCTGGGTTAATATGAAACCTGCATGGATTTTTTGGGAAGAGCCCCTGGCAGGGGCCACGTATTCCAATATCGTCAGGCTGCTGTGGCAGAACCGCTTTCGGGTAAATATCCGCTATCTACCTCGGCTGGTATACTCGTTTGCCATGAGCACTCTACTTTTCCCGCTGCGTGTTACCGAAGCGGCGCGGTTCAACCGCCGGATCAGGAATACCAGCATCGAAAAGGATCCGCTGTTTATTATCGGCCATTACCGCACCGGTACGACCTACCTGATCACCCTTCTATCCAAAGACCCAAACAGGGGCTACGTTTCCAACATCGAGGCTTATTTGCCACACACCTTCCTGGCATTTCCGCGATTGACGAAATGGATCATCGAAATGTCACTCCCTGAAACGCGGCCTATGGATGATGTGGTCATGGGCGGTATCGAACCCACCGAGGACGAGTATTCCATCGGCGCCAAGGATAAGTACGGGTACTATAACGGCTTTATCTTTCCGCGTAATTTCAAACAATATTCTAGGTACAATTCGTTCAGGGAGTGTTCGAAACAAGACCTTGAGCGTTGGAGACGGCGCTATCACCATTTTGTCCAGAAGATGACCTTGAAGTACGGTGGCCGCCGGATCATGTTCAAGAATCCCGCCAATACCTATCGCATCCCCTACCTCATGGACATGTATCCCAATGCCAAGTGGCTGCATCTGTATCGCGATCCGTATGAGGTCTTCCCCTCAACGGTCAAATTCTTCCGTGAAGTCTTTCAGATCTATGCTCTGCAAACCTGGGAAGACGAGGACCTGCAAACGCATATCCTGGAAGACTATCGGGAGATGTACGAGCGATTCTTTACGGATCGACACCTGATTCCCGGTGAGAATTATGTCGAGGTCCGCTACGAGGATTTTCTCAAAGACCCTCTCAGCACACTTGACCGGGTTTACCGTGGTCTGAATCTGAATGGTTTCGAAGAAACCAGACCCGCCTTTCAGAAACACATCGATGCCCAGAAGTCCTATCGCCCCAATGTACATGATGTGAACGGGGATGTCATCACCAAGGTGAACACCTACCTCTCCGAGATCGTCGAATCGTTCGGCTATGAGAAACGGACCGCGCCCGCCTGAGCGAAGCCGAAGGTCTAGGTAATTTTCCTAATCCCGCTGAATCCCACCAGCAGCTCATTGAAGTAGCACTCCTAGCGCAATAATCCCGCACGATTCCCAGCTTGGGAACCCGGCTGGTTGCCGCCCGGATCACCCTGTCACACCGCCTAGATTCACGAGCTGCAATGGGTTTCGCCACCCCTGAGATGAGCTATTATCGCTTGCCTTTTCTCGACGGGAAATGACCCGGTTTTGTAGCCTTGGTTCAATAAAAAAATTAAAGAAAATCCGGGGACTGCCGATTGTGTATGGTGAGCACAAGAAGGAAATCAGCGGCGATGAAATCGCGCTGGTGACCTGAGTGGAAGTGCCGAGTCGATGGAGCGATAATCGGCACAATTCGATAGGCCGCAGGGGCAGAAATGCCCTGCTCATGAACAGGGAGGTTATCATGAGCTTTACTCGCATCAACGCCAACATCTCTGCGTTGGCTTCCTACAACGAACTCCTGAATGTCAACCGTCAAGTTAGTGACCGACTCCTGAGGCTTTCCTCCGGGAAACGGATCAATTCCGTGGGCGATGATCCCGCCGGATTCTCTCTGGCACGATCCATCGAATCACGGCGGCGTTCACTCTCTCAAGCCCTGAGCAATGTGGAAACGGCTCAGAACGTACTGAGTATCGCCGAAGGGGGCTATCTGGCTATCGCCGGGATCCTCCAGATTCTCAAGGAGAAGGCCGTACAGGCTGCGGATGACAGCTATAACTCGGATCAGAAAGCCGCTATCCAGGGTCAGATTGATGCTCTGGTTGCCGAGATCGATGACATCGTCGAAGAGACCGAGTTTCAGGGCACCCAACTGATCGATGGTTCGTTCACCGCCGGGGTCTTCCAGACCGGGGCGTCAGCCGGTGATATTTTTGGGGTGAACCTGATTAACGCGGATTCAGCTGCCCTCAGCATTCAAACTTTGGAGGTCTCTGATGCCGTGGCAGCTTCATCCGCCATCGCCGCTGTAGACGAGGCTATCAATACGCTTAACAATACGGCCCAGACTGTGGGTGAATACATGCTGCGATTGGATAACAAGGAAGCCACCTTGGCGATTGCCGTAACCAACATTGAGGCAACCCGCAGCCGGGTTGAGGATGCTGACTTCGCCAAGGAGCAGATGGAACTCATCCGCTACCAGATCGTCCAGCAGACGGGGTTTGCATCCTTCTCACAAGCTAA
>CP070656.1:2682366-2689577 GCA_020355065.1 Fidelibacterota bacterium
GTCGGCCAGTGGGAGGACAGCTATACCATTTCCCTCGGACTGAGCTTCAACCTGTTCAACGGGGGTCGGCGGCGCGCGGGAGTGCAGAAAGCCGACGTCGCCATCCGGCAGGCCGAACTGGGCCGCATCGCGCTGGAGGACGGGATCGAACTGGAGGTGGAAGCCGCCTTCCACACACTCATCGAGTCGGAAAGCACGCTGCTCTCCTCGGAAAAAACGGTGACTCAGGCCGAAGAGGCGGCCCGACTTGCACAACTGCAGTACCAGGCCGGAACCATCACCAATCTTCAGGCCAACCAGATTCAGGCCAACCTCACCAATGCCCGGGCCAACTACGCCCAGGCCCTGTTCAATTATACCCTGGCCAACATCAGAATTAAAAAGGCCGTCGGCCGAAATCTCGTGGAAGAATTAGGAGTGGTGCCATAATGCTGAAACAATTCCTTCAGATCGTGATCCTTGGTGTAAGTGTTCTGCTCATAGCATGTAACCGTGGTCCCGGCCGGGATCGAGCGGCATATGCTCGCCAGGCCGCACCGGTTAAGGCCGCCACGGTCAGCCGCCGGGACCTGTCCCGAACACTGGTCTATTCCGGAACGCTGGAACCGGTTAAGGTAGCCGCCATTCTCCCGGATATGCCCGGCAAGATCCAGTCGCTCCTGGTCAACATCGGTGACCCTGTCCGCGAGGGCCAGCGGTTGGCCGTTATGGAGAACCGCACCCTCAAATACCAGCTGGATCAGGCCCAGGCAGGCCTATCCGTCGCCGAGGCCAACCTGGCCGATGCTGAAAAAAATTGGCAGCGTACCCAGAACCTTTATCAGGAACAGGCCATCTCCGAGCAGCAGTACGAGAAGGCACGCCTGGGTTATCAGGCCGCCCAGGCCCAACGGGATCAGGCCGAGGCCACGCACAACCTGCTGAACCACCAGTTTCGGCAGACCGTCCTGCGGTCGCCCTTCGACGGCGTGGTCACCTCAAGGGACTATCAGGAGGGAGACCTGGTCAATCCCGCCATGGCCCGGGCACCGGTCTACACTGTGATGGATGTAACTGCCCTCAAGGTCGGTCTGCTGGTTCCGCTCAGCGAGATCGATCTCATACGCAAAGGACAGTCCGCCTTCCTGGAAATAGGGTCCGCCCAGCACCGCAGCTACCCCGGGGTGGTCAATATCGTGAATGTGGCCGCCGAAACCGGCAGCAAGACCTTCTATGTGGAAACCCTGTTCCGGAATCCCGACGGATCCCTGCGCCCCGGTACCTTCGGAAATGTCCGCATCGAGGTCGGGAAACGCGACGAAGTATTGGTGGTCCCTCGAACAGCCCTCCTCGAAGGTGACGCGGTGTTCGTGATCCGCAATGATCGGGCTTATCGCACTCCGATCACGCCCGGTCTCATGACACCCGACTTGGTTGAAATTACTGCCGGGCTCGGGGAGCACGATACGGTGGTCGTGGGCGGGGGTTATACACTCGCCGATAGCAGTACCGTCCAGGTGGAAATGGAGGCGTTCTAGATCATGAAATTGCCTGAATTTTCCGTCGACAGACCCGTCTCAGCCACGATGCTGACCCTCATCGTCGTGGTGGTGGGTTTTATCAGCTTCGCTGGCCTGGGACTGGATATGTTCCCCGACATCGAATTCCCGGTGGTCACTGTGATGACCTCCTATCAGGGTGCCAGCCCGGAAGATGTAGAGTCCTCGCTGACCAGGCCGATCGAGCAGACCGTCGCCTCCGTATCAGGGGTGAAAGGCGTGAATTCCAGCTCCATTGAAGGTGTCTCCGTCGTCATGGTTGAATTCGAATCCGGCACCAATCTGGATTTCGCCGCCCAGGACCTGCGGGATCAGCTGGCCATGCTTACGGACTACCTCCCGGAAAACGTCCGAACGCCCCTGGTGCTCAAGTTCGACATCTCCCAGATCCCTATCCTGTTCTACGGCATCACCAGTGATATCCGGTCCACCAAGGAACTCACCAAGATCATGGAGGATAACGTCGCCCACCGCTTGGAGCGTCTCGATGGGGTCGCCTCCGTAACGGTGGAATCGACCGATAGAAGCGAGATCCTCATCGAGGTCGATCGCGAGGCGCTCGAGGCACACGGCGTGACCTTGAACCAGATAATCCAGGTGCTGCGCTTCGAAAATCTGAACCTTCCCGCCGGTCGTATCACCGAAGATCACTTGGAATACCTGGTTCGTACCAAGGCTGAATTTGCCAGTTTGCGGGAAATCGAGAATCTGGTGGTCGGCATGTCGCAGCAGGGCCACCCCATTCAGCTTCGCCAGGTGGCCACCGTCAAGGACACGATCAGGGAAGCCTCCTCCATCGCCCGCATTCAGAAATCCACCGGCGTGGTGATGTTGGTCAGCAAGCAGTCCGGTGCCAACGTGGTACGGGTGGCGGATGAGGCCAAGCGGGAGATCGAGGAGATCAGGGCGTTTCTGCCCCCGGATATCAAGTTTCACGTGGCCTGGGACCAGTCCGATTCCACCAAACGCATGGTGAACAGCACCGCCTTGGTAGCTCTCATGGGTGGATTCCTCGCCATGACCTTGATCTTTCTCTTCATGCGAAATATCCGCCCCACCCTGACCATCGGCGTGGCCATCCCTATTTCCATTATCGCCACCTTCATTCCCATCCGGCTGGCCGGCTACACCCTCAACCTGCTCACCATCGGCGGGCTGGCCCTGGGTGTGGGTATGCTGGTGGATAATGCCATCGTGGTCATCGAGAATATGTTCCGCCACTTGGAAGAGGGCAAGCGCCGCCGCGATGCCGCTAAGGTCGGCGCCTCCGAGGTGGGCATGGCCATCACCGCCTCCACCTTCACCACCCTGGCCGTGTTTATCCCCCTCGCTCTCGGCAGCGGCATCGCCGGGCAGCTCTCCCGGGGACTCGCCCTGACCATCTCCTTCGCGGTACTGGCCTCCCTTTTTGTGTCCCTCACCATCGTGCCCATGATCGGCTCAGTGTTCTTTAAGAAACATGTCCAGACCACCAGATACGAGAAGGAGTTCGGGGAGCTCTGGTTTGCCCGCATCAAGTCCGGTTATACGCGGTTGCTGTCTACCGGCCTCCGCCATCGGCGCCGCGTCCTGGGCGGGGCCGGACTGGCCTTTATTATCGCCCTGGCACTCATTCCCCTGGTCGGAACGGAATTCATGCCGAAACAGGACCGGGGGATGCTTATGCTGACGGTTACGCTGCCCACCGGGTCCTCACTGCAGGAGACTGACCGTGTGGTGCAGCGCGTTGAGGAGATCCTGGTTGATAATCCCGCTGCGGCAACCGTGCTCACGTCCATAGGCTCCTCCGGGGAAGGGGGCGGTGGCTTCGGGTCCCAGGGATCACACCAGGGGATGGTCATGGCCCAACTGCTTCCCCAGGCCGAGCGGGATCAGTCCACCGAAGAGATCATCGAGGAGCTGCGCGGGAAACTGCCCGCTATGCAAGGGGTTGAGATCGAAGAAATGGATATGTCCAGTATGTCGGGCGGCACCAGTTCGCCGGTGGAGATCAAGATTCTGGGTCGGGATTTCGCCGTCCTGGAAGCCATCAGCACCGACATCCAGCGGCGTATTGCCGATGTGGAAGGACTCCGGGATATCAACTCCTCCCTGGAGGAAGCGCGGCCGGAATACCATATCGCCCTCAACCGGCAGGAGATCAATCGCCTCGGTCTCAGCTCCGGACAGATCGCTTCCACCGTGCAGGCCTCCACCCTGGGCCAGGTCGCTACGCGCTTCCGCCTGGCGGGCGAAGAGACCGATGTGCGCGTGAAATTCAAGGAAGAGGACCGCCGCACCCTCCGCGATATCCAGATGATTCCGGTGACCACCCCCATGAAAACCCAGATCCCGATCATACAAATATCTTCCGTGGAAAAACAGAAAGGACCCGTGGCCATCCAGCGGGAAGGACAGGTTCGGGCTGTGGTGGTGACGGCCAATATCGTCGGCCGGGACCTGGGGAGCATTATCCGGGATATAAAGGCCAGGTTGCGAGACCTGGAACAGCACTTGCCGGAAGGCTATTTCATCGAGTTCGGTGGCCAGTATGAAGATATGATCGAAACCTTCAAAACCCTCGGACAGGCCCTGGCCTTGGCGGTCCTGCTGGTCTACATGGTCATGGCCTCCCAGTTCGAGTCACTGGTCCACCCCTTCATCATTATGTTTACCATACCCCTGGCCTTGATTGGGGTGGTGTTGGCCTTTCTCGTCACCGGCCAGACCATCAGTCTTCCCACCTTTATTGGCTTTATCCTCCTTACTGGTATCGTGGTCAATAATGGTATCGTGATGGTGGACTATATGAACCAGCTGCGGCGCCGGGGCGTCGAAGCCCGGGAGGCCATCGTCCAGGCTGCCGCCACCCGCCTACGACCGGTCCTCATCACCGCCCTCACCACCATCTTCGGCATGCTGCCCATGGCCATCAGCGGGCAGGAAGGCGGCGAGATGCGCATGCCCATGGCCTTGACCGTCATCGGCGGGCTGGTGTTCTCCACCGCCTTGACCCTCTTCGTGGTACCCTCCGTCTACAGCCTGGTGAGCAAGGTTTCGTTTAAAGACCAGCCCTGAACAAGAAGGCCCTGGAGATCACTCCAGGGCCTTCTCTTGTTCTTTCTTATCTCGCTTAACTTGGAAAGGCTTGGGGAATGTACTCTCCTCCGCCTGCGGCTACGCCCCCGCCTTCATGAACCGGAAATAACCGAATCCCAGCCCCAGCAGCAGGTAAATGGCCACCGTGGTCCAACCCAGGTTGTTGACCACCCCATCCAGCTGGGCCAGCAGGCTGACAACGAAACCCACCACGTCGACAACGAAGAAACCCAGTATGATGGACGACCGGATGTCCGAGGCTCCCAGCGACTGGGCAAACCACGAGATCACCGCGATTCCCAGTAGGGTGGCACCGAACAGCCGCGCCACGTAGATCCCCGCCTTGGGCATTAGCTTCGCACCGTATTGAGCCAGGGTATCCTCGGGTATCAGCACGAATGCCAGACCGAAAAGCAGGGCCAGAACGGCATTGATAATGAATAAGAGTTTTAGATTCATGACTCCTTCTCCTTCCGTGTTTGGGTGCTTCCTTAAAGCTATCGGGCGCTCGAGATCACCAGGTCACCCGGCTGGACAGTGGTGGTCTCGTTGGCTCTCGACGTGATGTCACCCGTGGACAGGTTCTTCTCGGTGGTCTGGACTGTGAAGGCGGCCAGCACTTCCTTGTTCCAGCCCAGGTGCTCGCCCGATACCGGATGGGTGATCTCACTCGTGGCCCGGAACACCACGAAACGGTCCCCGGCCATCACGCCCCGCTCTTCGCCGATATCCGTGACCACCCGGTCCCCCTCTATGCTTACCACGTAGCCCAACAGGGGGAACAGGTTCCTGATCTTTACGCCGATCTCATCGATGGCTTGACCGGCCGCTTTGGCGTAGGCTGCCGTGTAATCGATGGCCCCGCTCACCACCGTCCCCTCCGACGTCGCGACGATCTTGTTCTCGTTCTTACCGGACGCGTGCTGAGACAGCATGATCTCGCCGGTGGTGGCGTCCACCGCCCGCACGTCCACGGCCACTTCGATGACGGCCAGGATGTACCCGAACTTGTCGATGTTCTCCTGCGTGGCGGAGGTGATGGTTCCCAGCACCACCCACTCGGCCCCCAGGATTTGGCCCACCTCGGCCGCCGTGGACTCATCCATGGCACCGGTGAGGCCCAGGTCCTGCTCCATCATGACCTGCTGGATTTGCGAGCGCTCCACGACGTCGAACCGGCCTGATTTTACCAGTGAGGTGACCAGCAGATCGGCCAGCCGCAGGTCGGCCTTCCCTGCCAGCTTGTCGATGCCCGCAAAGTCCATGACCGCCACACGCTTCTTCAGGCTCTCACCCGCCTTGATCCGGTCGATGATGGCATCGTCCCAGCCCGGCGGCATGGCCAGACTCGGCGCGGGGGGGACCTCCTCCACAACCTTGATGGTCGCAGTCGGCGCAGAGCTTGGCCCTGCACAGCTCAAGAGCATCGTCGCCAGCCACACGGCCGCCACCACCTTGACCACGCTCTTTCCTGAATTATTCATAATTCCTCCACCTCCCCTCCTTCGCTTAGTTCCTTGAATCCGCTGATCAGTACCGCGATATCCTCCACCAGGATCGGCGCCCGCTCAGCCACGTAGGTCAACCGGTCAATGCTCTCGTTAAGCCCATCGTAGACCGGTCGGATTTCCCAGAATTTGGGAAACCCGAAGAGATTGAAGTCCGACACCACGTTCAGCAGGAGCCGCTTTCCTCTCTTGATCAGGGTGGGTGCCTCCTTGATGCCGCGCGCCAGGGCCAGTGTGGCCAGCCCTAGGTGCCCGGCCGTGGCGGCGAAGTACTCCCGCTCGTGATCGGAAATGCGGCCCCGCTCCCGCTCCATCCGCATCACCGCCAGGGACTGCTCCGTACTGAGCTGGTCGGGGGGGGTGTCCCCGATCAACTCCTGAATGTTCTCGTCCATGACCGCTCCGGCCACGTGATCCCGGGCGTAGTTCTTCAGGTTCGCCGTGGCATCGTTCACCATGGAAATGGAAAAAGCCATGGCAAAGTAGATCAGCGCACTCGATTTGAAAAATTCGTTGTATCTATCGATTCCCACCACCGGGTAATCCACCAGCACGACATCCATCCCTACCAGCTCCAGGAACTCCAGCTTCGGATCAAGATCGGAAAGGGTCAGGACGTCTCGGGAAGGAGCGCAGGCCATGAGAAAAAGCACGATGGCTGCGCCGACTGTGAATACCCTGGTCTGTCTCATAAGGCCGGAACCTCCGGGAATGTATCTGTATGAAATGGCTGGCTACGCCTGCATTGCCTGGCGGAGTACGTTGAGAATATAAGCAGCCGGGATTAGCATTCATATTCTCAATCTGCAGGCCCGTGCGTAAGCCGTTTCTTACGATTCGTCACTGCGAATCACTCCATGCACATATCTTCAGGTGTTGAAGAACACTTGCCCGGACCCTGTGGTTGCCGATAAACTAATCCACCAGATTCGTGGCGTTTAAAGAGCTGACCCATTCTGATGAATAGCTCACGTTGGGGGTAGATTCCATAAACCTCCCTGTCCTTTATCGCATAATCACTGTGGAGTGAGACGGATGAGTATAAGTCAAATTGCCAGGTCCATCAGTGAATCGGTGACCCTTAAAC
>CP070656.1:2689677-2698498 GCA_020355065.1 Fidelibacterota bacterium
ATGCCTTACTGACGGCCACGGTCGCCACAGCCACCCACCCGCTTAGTGAGCATCCGGAATGGGATCTGGGCCTCTAAACTTGACAGGGACAGCGTAATGAAAGCTCTGACAATGGATCTTCGCAGCTGCCGCTATAAAGTCGTGATAGGTACCGGGGGTATCGGCACCGGCCAGTTTTTCCTTCTTAGTGGTGATCATACCCTTGGGAGAGAAGAGAGCCGCAGCGGCCATTTCATCGACCGTAAGGACTACTGCAAACTCCACATTATCACGCACTATATCCAGGCACTGTTGGGGCCCCGATTTCCAGTCTTCCCGATCGGGAAAGTCGGTGATGACCAGATAGGCAGGAGCCTCTTCGAGGAAATGCGCCAGATTGGGATGGATATGAAGTACGTTGAGCGTACCCCGGGAGGGCAAACCCTCTTTTCATTCTGCTTCATCTATCCCGATGGCAGCGGTGGGAATATGACCACGGATGATTCTGTCTCCGCGCAAGTGGACCCGGCATTTATCTTCCCGGCAGAGCAGGAGTTCATCCGCTACGCCGGACAGGGAGTGGTGTTAGCCGCGCCCGAAGTGCCCCTGGAAGCCCGCCACCATCTTCTCACCATGGCTACCGAGCATAATTTTTTCCGCGCAGCTTCATTCACCTCGGAAGAATTGAGAGAGGCTATGGAGGCAGGCATGCTGCGGAAAGTCGATCTGCTGTCTATCAACCTGGATGAAGCGGCTGCGGCTGCCGGTAAATCCGCCGAACACGATGCGCCACTCTCCATCGTGGAAGCAGCCGTCGAAGCCCTTCGTGAGATGAATCCAGAAATGCTGGTCTCCATCACCCACGGGAAGGAAGGCAGCTGGACCTGGGATGGAATGTCCCTCCATCACGAAGCAGCCCTGACTGTCCCGATCGAGAGTACCGCAGGTGCTGGCGATGCCTTTCTCGCGGGACTGATTGTCGGAATCATCGCGGCGTTATCATTCCCTGAAGCTCAACAGCTGGCTACCCTGGTGGGCAGCGTTTCGGTCACGTCGCCACATACCATAAACAAGAATCTGGATCGACAATCGCTTCTTAATCTCGTAAAACAATCAGATATGGAAATAAATCAAAAGGTATACAACCTACTGGAGGAGTAAGATGAGCATCGTTTTACGGATCGTGCAGCAGTATGATCCCACTCATGAGAAGGAATTCATGGAGCTGGAGAAGAAATTTGATGAACTGGAGAAAGCCCGCCCTGATTATCCCAAGGGTACACGAATGCAGCCGATTTCATCCACCGAGCCCTGCAATACATTAATCTGGCAGAATGAGTTTCCCGATATCGCCTCAGCCTACGAAGTGCTGGACTTTTTCAGCGGCGATGATGCCCACGAAGCCCTATTTAAGAAACAGGCGCCCTACTTCAAGCAGGTGAAGATCGAGTTCTACAAGAAACTCGATTTCTGAATGGCCGCTGTCACGAGCCGGTTGACAATCCATCCCCTGATGGTCTGACAGGAGGATACTCGTCTCACCCTGTATACCCCGTACCGAAGGAGAGGCTCAGGGCGTCCCGCTCCAGTCGTTCTGCCTGGGGGGTAATCTCCGCCCGTTGAACCCTACTGCGGGAGCACCTCCAGCAGGAGGTGAGCCTTGAAATCGACCTCCAACTCGCCCACCGGTCCGGTCACGCTGCCCAGGTCACGCTCATTCTCGTAATCATATACTGTATACATCCCCTCATCAAGACCGCGCAGCTGCACATTTCCGCTATAGTGATCGGCATAGAAGGCATAATACATGCCAACACCCTTGCGAATCGCATGCGTTTCAGGTCGGTCAAAACCTATATCGTACAGCTCACCCTGATATGTTCCGGTTGAGAGCATTTTTTCACGGTATATCCTGATCCATTTCGCCCATTTCTCTACCCGTTCTGGGGTGAGCGCGGGGCCGGACTTGTCATCGACATCCGGGGCAGGTCCCGCACCTACCGGCCAGGTGAACTTGGTGCCAATTACTGCTCCGACGCCGACAGACGAGGCGAAATCAGAGCCTTGATCACTCAGCTCAACATGATCACCATAATAGGCCACATCATTTCCTGTTAAGGCTTTCAGGGTTTTCCCCTTGAGCCGAATCTGCCAGGAGTTCAGTGGATCGGAAGACACTGACTGGTTCATGTAAGGCAGGGTGAAAAAGGAGAAGGCTGTACCGCAGGGGCAGATCTCCACTACCGCTTCAGCATTCAATTCGAGAGCGGAGTCATAAATGACTTTGAAGAATTCGGGCACCTTTTCCACCGACTCTTCCGGGTAGGCGTGATTGTGAGCGGGATTATAGCATGGAGGCGCCCCATTGAGGTGCTGGCCATCGATCTTCAGTCCGGCATAACCCCAGGTCTTCATGATTGTCTCAACCAGATCCCTGGTGTATGCCTGTACTGGCTGGTATGCGGGACACAGGTAGTAGGAATTCCACCAGGAGATATCCTGATATGAACCGTCTTCATTGAGCAGTAGATATTCGGGATGCTTGGAGATCAGGTCTGTTCCCGGATCCACAGCAAGCGGAGCCCACCAAAGCTTGGCCTTAAAACCTGCGTCATTAATCTCCTTGACGAAATTCTGCATGTCAACGTCACCATTGGGGAATTTATCGGGGTGCAGATACCAGTCGCCCTCGGCGGTCTGCCAACCATCGTCCAGTACAGCCCAATCAAAACCGAGTTGCTTAACCATCGGGAATGTTCCGTAGATCTGCTCCATGGTGAAATCCCGGCGATAGCCCCAGGCACACCAGATGGGTTCAAAGGCGGTTGACGGCGGCTTGCGGAACGTGATTCCCTGTTTGATCATAAACCGCCGGTACTCAGACAGGGTGTGAAAGTAATCACCCTGGTGCACCATCACGAAGGTACGGAAGGTTGGGAGGCTCTCTCCGGGAGGCAGGGTGACTGCTTTATCATAAGAGACGGCCACGGTCGCTTCCCGGCTGCCTGGCATGGCCACGGGTAGGGATACAAGTTTCGGTATCAGTTCCAGGTGTCCCACACCCAAGCCTACATCCGGCCGCCAGATGTCCACCACCGGAGTCCCACCACCGTAATCGGAGGCATTCATGCCCAGGTAGTTCTGCTGGCTGAAGCCCTCCTCCAGGGGCAGTACCCAATCACGCCGATCCTCATAGGAAGCGCTTTGATAGGACCAGAATGACACCCGGTTCCCGCTAGGTTTCGATGACGACATACTGTAGCCGTGGTTGGTCCATCCTTCCACCAATAGGTCTTCATCTCCCATGTTGGTATAGACTACCTGCAGCGTCAGCATGGCAGGAAAATCATCATAATGGGTGATTATGACATCTTTTTTGATCGCAGAGCTCTTGCCTGATATGTGAAATTCCTTTCCCGTTCCGACTTTGTCTTCGATCGCACGGATCAATGTGGTATCCATAGCGAAATCGGTTACAACTCCACCATGAATCCGGAGGAATTCGGAAGGCGAGAATACGCCCAGGGCCACCTCTTCATTACCCAGGGCAGACACAACGCGGCTATGGAGCTGATCGGTAAATTCAATTCGAATCTCTTTGCCATCTACCACAAAGGCTGCCTGCTTTTCAGGTGTGCAACCATCAGTCAGTGCCAGGACAATAAGAATGATCATTAGCTGTACGATGTACCTAGAGATGTTGTTCATGGTCGTACTCCCCTGTTGATAAGATTCTTACCCATGCGGTCATCAATGCTTTAAGAGTTTCAAAGCATTGGGACGATAGACCTGTTTCAAGATCTGCCTGTCGAGGTTTAGCCCGTTAAGGCTCCAGTAGTAGCCTGGAACACAGCGACTTCGACGGCCAAGCGATTCGCAGAACTGATGGAATATATGCCCCGGTGCTGCCATTCTGCTTGAGATCTGACTACTTCGATGAAAGGGTGGCTCATGGAGTAAAAAGTGGGAAGTCACCCGCAGTTTAAATTAATCGAAGAGAATCCGTTCATTTTTATGGTCTGCCAAAAGGAATCCCGTTCTTTAACGGTGTGCGGCGGCACACATGGCCTTCATTTCTTTCAGGAGTAGTTATAGGCGATCACGGGCATGTTCTGATAGGAGAAAGGTGAAGAGCATATTATCATCAGGCTATGACAAGATCTCATCTTGAGTGTAACACCTCATGGCCTATTTTTGTCTATTTATAAAATGCACTTACACGAGGATGATCTCGATATCAAGACTCTCGAAATAGTCCAGGTACTCTCGACTAATTCCACTATCTGTGATAATCCGACTTATATTCTCAGGACCGCTGATGCGGGAAAGCCTTTTGCGTCCGAACTTGCTGGAGTCTGTCACGATAATGGTCTCTTTCGAAACCTTGATCATCATGGCATTCAGATGGGCTTCCAGATGATTAGGGGTGGTGAGCCCCGTAGCCAGATCGAATCCATCAATTCCAAGGAAAACCTTATCAAAATAGAATTCTTGGAGAGTTGCCTCAGCCTGGGGTCCAACAAGCGAGAAGGAATTCTCTCGTAATATTCCTCCGGTGAGCATGACAGATATATCAGGATTACCTGCCAACTCCGTGGCGATATTAACGGCGTTTGTCATAACGGTGAGGTTCTTTAAGCCCTTAATCCTTTTAGCTATTTCTATGGTAGTCGTACCCGAATCGAGGATAATTGAATCGCCATTAAAAATCATTTCGGCAGATTTACCACCAATGCGCCGCTTTTCTTCCACATGTAACTTGGCTTTCTCAATGAGTGCGGAATCATAAGCAACTGCTACTCTAGCCAAGGCACCGCCATAGATTCGATCTGCCAAACCCTTACGTTCCAAGTAATTGAGATCATTGCGGATGGTAACGGTTGACACGTTGAAAAGAGCACTCAAATCCTCTACCCGGACTTTACCGTTCTCTTGAATAAGCCGAATAATCTCATTCCGCCTATCGACCGTATTATGCACCGAATTATTCATCGTTATCTTACTAATCTATTTAATTTATTTACGTTTATTTATGAGGTCAATGTGTAATGCTTTCATTTCCTTTTTTATTGGAAGGAAGGGGTCAGCGGGTACTCGGCATATTACATGAATATAATTCTACCCTTTTTCCACATTTTCCTGGGCATACACGCCGGATGTACATCCACAAATACCGTATCCTCCCCCTCGGCCAGCACCATGAACTGCAGGTTCTGTAGTAGGCCGTCTGAACGGGGCTGGAGAACCTCGACGCTATGTTTGGAAATGTTGGTGAGTGTCACCTCGATGTTGGGCTTGGTGGCGTCACCGGAGGATTGGCCAGTGAAGGCGATGCCCACACCCAGTGATGCGGGTGATTGAGCGAGTAGGATCTGCAATGCTACAACAGATATGAGCACCAGATATGCGTTCAAAGAGGATTTATTCCTCATCGTTCTCTCCTGGTAGTGGGCTAGAGATCATGCATTATTTCCTTCTCGATACTATAGCATTACACGAATAGCCGTTCTGCGCCAACCATATTATGTTGATTAGATCAACGTAAAAATTCTTCTCGCTCGCCGACAAAATCACCACCGGGCCACCTGTACGGTCCATGGAGGGTGAAGTAGTCATAAAGGGCTTTCAATGCATTCGGGTCGCTCCGGGATACAACGGATCCATCCGGCGAAGTGACAAAATCAGAGCCGGAACGTAAAAAACCCCCGGATTTCTCGTCCCACCGAAACCGATCGATCCGGAAGTAGCTGTAGGTCTCATGTCCTGCCCCCATTCTTTGGACCACTCTTTAAATTAGGATTTTGGGCTTCAGTTAACATGTAATACTTCCATTCCGAAGTGGTTTTGGATGAACGGATTCATGGCCTCGGGAGCTGGTGAATCGGATTTAAGGCCGGAAGACGGGATTGATGGCGGTAGCGGATGGGGACAGGTCCGATTGGAAAAAGGTCATAATCGCCTGTAAATTAAGTAGTAAGAATATTGGGGGCGGACCATGGTGTTGGCTAAGGCCGTTACGGTCGACCGGGGCAGGAGCGGAGCCGGATGAGCGATTCCGCCAAGGGTCAGCGCCAACCTGTGCCGGATGCGACCGCATGGAGGGAGATTGTCGCGCGGTACCAGCAGCCTGAACCATGGCGCAGCTGGGAACAGGTTATGAACTCGATCCTACCGTATATCCTGTTGTGGTACCTGATGTACCACAGCCTGGAGATTTCCTATATGCTCACGCTGGTCCTGGCCTTGCCGGCGGCAGGTTTCCTGGTGCGGATTTTTATCATCTTCCATGACTGTTGTCACGGTTCGTTTTTCGCATCGCGACGGGCGAACGCGGTGCTGGGTTTTGTCACAGGTGTGCTGACGTTCACACCGTACCATTTCTGGCGGCACGAGCACGCGGTGCATCACGCCACGGCGGGTAACCTGGACCGTCGTGGGCGGGGGGATGTGTGGACCATGACGGCCAAGGAATACCAAGGGGCCAGCCGATGGGAGCGGATCAAATACCGGGTATACCGAAATCCGCTGGTGATGTTTACACTGGGAGCCTTGTATACTTTCCTGATCAGCAACCGGTACGTGGGGCGGAGCGCCCGGCAGGTGGGCCGACGTGAGCGCCGCAGCGTGATGTGGACCAATCTGGCGATCGGGGGCATCATTGTGGTGATGAGCGTTACCATCGGGCTGAAAGAGTATGTGCTGATCCAGCTGCCGATCATATTGTTCGGGGGTGCGGCGGGGGTGTGGCTGTTCTATGTACAGCACCAATTCGAGGGGGTATACTGGGAGCGGGCTGAGAACTGGGACTATGCCTCAGTGGGCTTGAAGGGGAGTTCCTTCTACAAGCTGCCCAAGGTGCTGCAGTGGTTTACGGGGAACATCGGTTTTCACCATATCCATCACCTGAGTCCCAAGATACCCAACTACCGACTGGAGCAGTGCCACCGGGAGAACGCCCTGTTCCAGAGCGTGAAGCCGCTGACGCTAACGGGGAGCCTCAAGTCGTTGAGACTGCGCCTTTGGGATGAGGAACATCAGAAGTTGGTGGGGTTCGGTGGTGTCGTTCAACCGACCCGTACGTAACAACCATCCTTCATTACCTATTTCAACCACCCGTCCACGGCATGCACGACGGTTCACTTCAGGGCCGGAAGACGGGATTAATGGCGGGGGCAGAGGCGGGGTGTGGGGCTGGGTGGAGCCCACGTGCAGGAGCAGGTTTTCCTGTTCGACGGTCACAGCTCACACCGCCTTCACGCGACATAATCCAACACAACCTCGACGAGGGCTTCCAGCGTGCCCCATAAGGAATTCGGATTCATTTCGTTGATCATGACCGAGATGCTGACGCCATAATCCGGTAAGTATATCATCACATTCCGATATCCATAAACAGTCCCACCGTGACCGAATGCCAGTTCTCCCCGTACGATTTCAGGTTTAAATCTGCTGACTCCCAAGCCGTATCCATTACCTGCCTGTCCCTCCATGGAATAAGGATAGAAGGTGAGCATTTGGCTCAAGGTGGCCGCGCTCAGCACATCTCCGTTGAAGAGCGCCGATGCCCATCGAACGATATCGTCAGGTGTAGAGACCATGGCACCGGCCGTCCATTCGAGGCTGAAAAACGCTGTAAGCGGATAATCCATTAAATCATCGGCGTCGGGATCATCATCAACATCGGCCCAACCATGCACCAGCTCGCCCTGTATCGTTTCCTCGACCTCGAAGAATGTCTGTGTTAGTCCCAGCGGACCAAGGAACCGATTCCTGATTTCCGCAGAGACCTCATTCCCCGTGGCATCTTGGATAATCATACCCAATAGGATGTAATTGGTATTCGAATAGTGATAATCGGTGCCGGGTGGGAAATAAGGTTCGGCCACTAGGGTGAGGATTTCTTCCGGCATCCATCTTCTGGTCAAGTCTGCAGTAAGAGAGTCATCGTACGCAGGATTGTAGTAATAGTCAAACACCCCAGAGGTGTGATTCAGGAGCTGCCGGATGGTGATGGTGCTGTCGACATTCGGGATGGCCGGAAGCCAGTGATAGAGCGAATCCTCCAACGTCAATTCACCTTCCTCGGCCAATTGCAGAATACAGGCAGCCACGAACGTCTTCGTGACGCTGGCTATGTAAAACAGCATGTCCTCGTCGAGAGGAACATCATCATGAGAAATACCGCTGGTGCCCATCCAAACATCCTGATCGGGCATGAGAACAGCCGCAGAAATTCCAAGGGCATCATGCAATTCGAGACAATTATCCAAAGCTTCCTGAAATTCTTGAGTGAGTGTAGGTTCATTCGGCGACTTCTCACAACCATTGACAAACAGTAGTGCAGAACAAAGTATCAGTACAGAGGCTGTCGTGTAATATCTCGTGTATCGACCCATCGTATGCCCCCTTTATAAGTGATTTTTCAGGATGAAAATAAAATAGTTAGTATCGCCTTGATTGCTCTCTATTTCGTGTTGTGCTTCTGATTTCCAGCTACCGGCTGATCCATCAAGAAGGAAGTCCACATTCCCGGGTAATGATACCTGAACACCATACCTATTCAAGATAATCCAGCGTACTCCTCCGACATTCAGGTGCATGGATCCCGGGCTCGCCAAAGACCACATGTGCCACCTCAATTCGGTATCCATCGGAAGGTTCTGTGCTCTTTTTATTACACGCAGTGCAAAAGCAACATGAACAGAAGAACATGAGTGATAGAACGGTTGAGGTTCCATGGATTTTAGTATTCTTTGGGATGGGCATTAAAGAACCTCCATATTTCCCTATAGCATTCATTGGTGCTGATGAACGGATGCGTGATGATATGATGCGTCGTCCC
>CP070656.1:2698598-2734399 GCA_020355065.1 Fidelibacterota bacterium
CCATCGATGCCAAGATAGGTTTCAACTTCATGCCGGTCATCGACGACACCTGGGGAGAATCCATGGCCGCGAGCTACTACGCCGATAACGATATCGCCTACGGCCATCGCGGGGATAGTACCCAGATCGGTTTCAAGTTTCTATCCCATGAGCTGGCGGCTTGCCGCATTATAGATTATGCAGACTACAGCTATGAGACCGATACCACGCTGTACACCTATGTGACCTATGATGGAATCGATACTGATTTCGTTTCGCCGGGTGCCGACGGGCCAGTGGTTTTCCCTTCCATCGCTGCGGTCACCCTGGCCACTGGAGACTCGGTGGAGGTTTTCGTTGGGATCGCCTTCGGGCGGGATTCCACCAGCATGGTGGATAACATGGAGGCTGCCGAGACGGCCTACGGTGGGCTCCTGGGTATCGATGCGGATACCTCCCCGATCCCTCAGGCTTTTGTCCTGAAGCAGAACTACCCCAATCCCTTCAACCCGGGTACGGCCATCGAGTTCGATTTGAACGCCAGTGGCCGTGTGTCACTCCAGGTGTTCAACCTGCGCGGGCAATTGGTGAGCACCCTGGTGGACAATTGGCTTTCAGCAGGCAACTACACGGTGATGTTCGATGGTGCTGACTTGCCCAGTGGTATATACTTTTACACCCTGGCTGCAGGTCGGACGTTCACAACACATAAGATGGTACTGTTGAAGTAGATAAAAAGTGACGGTTCCCGGATCGTGAATCACCGTCCGATCCGGGAACCTCACCGCTTTTCCATGACCGAAGTCGAGATCAAAGAAAAGATCCGTAATCACTATCAGGAGCTTTCCCGAAACCAGAAATTGTTGGCGGAATACATCATCGACCATTTAGACCGGATTCCCTTTCTCAGTGTCCAGGAAGTTTCGGACAATAGTGGCGCCAGTACGGCCACCATCGTTCGTTTTGCCCAGCGGATCGGCTTCTCCGGGTATGGCGATCTGAAAGAGGCGATCTCCCTCGTGCTTCAGGAAAGTTTCAAGAAGAACGTATTTCCGTCCATGGCGGGACTCGGCGACGATGTGCTCTCGTCGGTTGCTCGCCAGGACCTGCAGGACATCAATGACACCCTGGTTGGCCTGGACCGGGACGATTTCAACCGCACGATTGAGCTGATCCTGCAAGCCGACATTGTGTATACGGCTGGACTGGGAGTTTCTTATCTGCTGGCCCAACTGCTGGCTTATCAACTTAACCAGGCCGGGATAGAGTCCCGGTCCCTGCAGAGGGGTTCTACCTCGTTCCTTGAACAACTCCTCTTCGCCGGAGAAGAGGATCTGTTGATCGTTTTGTCCTATCCCCCCTATTCAAAAGAGACCATCGAAGCGGCGAAATATGCCATCGAGAAAAAAGTAAAGGTGGTGGCCATTACCAATAAACCGGCCTCGCCGGTTACCTTCTATTCCACCATCAGCCTGGTGGCTCGAAGCGAGAATGTACTCTATACCAACTCGTTCGCCGCCATGGCCGTCCTGATGAACGCCATCGCTACGGAATGTGCCAGCGGGGATAAACCGCGGGCGGAGCAGATGCTGCACGAAGTCGAGAGGATATACAAATCATATGGGGATACAATTCCATAACCGTTTTCCAATGGAGGGAGGAATGAGAACAGTTTCCATTCCGATTTTCATAGCCTGCCTTGCGTTTCCACTGGTTCTGAGTGCGGGAATTACCGGGAAGGTAGCAGGCCAGGTACTGGATGCCGAAACGCAGACACCCCTGATGGGGGCCAACATTCAGCTGGTCAATACACCGCTTGGTGCCGCTACGGATAACAGGGGCAACTTCGTGATCCTGAATGTGCCACCGGGCACCTATTCCGTTCGGATATCGTATATCGGCTACGCTGATGCGGTGCATCAGGAGGTAGAGGTCAATGTAGACCTCACCACCAGCCTGCTCGTTACCATGGAACGAACCATCATCGAGGGACAAGAAGTCATCATCACCGCCCAGGAGAAAATGATCCGGCAGGATGTCACCAGTACCCTGGCGGTGGTCAGACAGGAGGAGATCGATAACCTCCCCATATCCGATTTCACGGAAGCCTTGACGCTCCAGGCGGGAGTTGTGGGTGAAGGCTCACAGATCAATATCCGGGGTGGGCGGTCCAATGAGGTCGCTTACCTTATCGACGGAATGCACGTACAGGATCCGCTGCTCGGCGGACTGGCTACCGAGGTCAGCAATGACGCCATCAAGGAGATGAGCTTGCTGAGCGGGACCTTTAATGCCGAGTACGGCAACAGCCTAAGTGGCGTGGTCAACATCATTACCCGCGAAGGCGGGGAGCAGCTCCAGGGGCGGGTGGAATACCGCACCAGCCAGTTTGGCGTGAAGCGCTATGCCGACCTGGAAGAGATGCGGGTCAACGCATTTGTGGGCGGACCACTACTGACCGACTGGTTACGCTTCATCGTAGCCGGTGAGATCGACAACCGCGGCAGCTATCTACCCTTCGGCTTCCGGAAAGCGGAATCCTTCATGAGCAAGCTCACTTTCGCCGGTATCCCGGCCATCAAGATGAACCTGCTCTACCGGGCCAGCAGAGCCCGGCGGCAAGGGTACAGCCATCGCTGGAAGTACATCCCCCACCGGTATACTCAGAGGCACACCACCAGCGACCAGCTCGCGCTCACCATGTCCCATACACTCGGCAATCGCTTCTTCTACGACATGCGGCTATCCTATTTCCAGCAAACCTACAAGTCCGGCATCTACATCGACAGTATCGAGGCCTTTCAGGACACCGCCGATTATATGACCACCGGGGCACGCACGTGGGTGCGCGATGCCGGCAACGGTATTGAGTTCTATTCGGCGGCTGATCCCCAGCAATACTGGCAGAACAGTACTCATTACACTGAGTTCCACGCCGGGTTCGTGTGGCAGGTAGGCCGACGAAACGAGGTCAAGTTCGGCCTGCAATACAAACAGCACTTCCTCAAGATGTTGGACGTCTATGATCCGGCCCGGGATCACCCGTACATCGACGACTATACCACCAGGCCATCCGAAGGAGGGGCCTATATCCAGGACAAGATCGAGTTCCCCTTCCTGGTGATCAATCTGGGTCTGCGCTATGACTACCTGAACGCCAACGCCGAGTTCCGGATCGATCCATTGGGGCCGGATACCGTGAAGGCCAACCCCCGAAGCCAGCTCAGCCCCCGCCTGGGTATTTCCCATCCCATCTCGGACCGCACCAAGATCCATTTCGCCTACGGTCACTTTTTCCAGAATCCGGAATTCGAGGATCTGTACGAGAACAGCGCCTATGATCTGGATGTGCGTGAACCCCTTTTCGGACAACCCAGCCTGGATGCCGAGAGAACCGTGGCCTATGAGGTGGGACTGGCGCACCAGTTCTCCGAGCGTGTCGCCATGCACCTCACCGTGTACAACAAGGATGTCACCGGACTGATCGGCACCCGCTACTATGCCGCCTATACCGATGAGGCGCCCGATCGTTACGTAGGCTACACCCTCATCATCAATGAGGACTATGCCAATATAAAGGGATTCGAGGTCAGGCTGAAGGTCCGTCCAGGTGGGCTATTTTCGGGTGGCTTGAGCTACACCTACCAGGTGGCCAAGGGTAGTGCTTCCTCCGAGATGGAGCAATACCCCGGAACCAGTGAATCGAGCAAACTCTACTACCTGGATTTTGACAAGCCCCATATCTTCAATACCTACGGGGTTTTCGAACTCCGGGAAGGGCAGGGTCCACTCGTTCTTGGCTACCCTGTTCTGCAGAACTCGGACCTGAGCTTTGTTATCCGCGCCAGCTCCGGTTATCCTTATACGCCCAGTGGCCGCGATATCGGTTTCGTGGACCGGAACTCCCTGCGCATGCCCTCTACCTATACCATCGACCTGGAAGTCGGCAAGGAGTTCGCTTTTGGCCGATGGGTCCGGGGCCGCGTGTTTGCCGAGATCCTCAACCTCACCGACCATCGCAATATCCGCTATGTCTATCCCGACACGGGCGATCCCGAGTACACTACGGTGGGGATTCGCTCCGAAGAATATATGAAAGACCCCTCCAATTTCGGGCCTCCTCGCGTGATCAGGATCGGCCTGGGGTGGGAACTGTGACACGCATGAAACCATCATTACAACAGGGTACTATGAGGACTTCCAATCTCAAGATTCGACAGGTCGGACTGGTGCTTTGCCTCGCTTCGCTGGTTGCCGTTGTATACGGAGCGGATGCCAAGGATGCCGGAACCGACCGCTCCGGTCTCACCAAGGTCCTGAGTATCCAGGACCGGGCGGCTGGTGTCCACGACGCCGGTAACATCGGCATGTTCTTCGAAAACCGGGGCAAGCTCTATCCCCGACGGGCAGCCGATGGACCCTACGGGGAATTCCCCATCAACAGCGGCCGCCATTATATCTATCGGATCAATCCCATGGTTGGGGTGGCGGCCGATCCTGCCAGTGGCAGACTGGTCAATGTGATCCAGGGACGCTATACCACCAACGAAGAATGGGAGGCCGCCGCCGGCTACAAGAATCCCGATCTGGCCAAGGTGGCCTTCAGTGACGATCCCATCACCTGGCCGCCCTACGGCTGGCCGGTCCAGGATTCCGCCGGGAATCCCTTCATACTCTCCGACCAGGACAGCTACTGCGTCTACAACGACAGCAATAATACCGTCCAGGTGCTGGGGGTTTCCGTCATTCAGACCGGCTATGTCTTCGCCTCGCGCTTCGCCGAGGATATCATCTTCTACAAGTTCGAGATCGTCAATAATGGTCCCATTGATCTGGACAGCGTCTTCTTCGCTCTCTATTTCGACTGCGATGTCGGCAATATCAGTGGAGGTGAGCCTGAGTATGGGGACGATCTGGTGGGCTTCGATCAGGCAGAAAATCTCCTCTATATGTACGATTCGGACGGCTATTCCGCCGAGTGGGGCGGTGCCACCGGGTACTTCGCCACCACGTTCATTCAAACGCCTCTCGTCGATGGCGAGGAACTGGGTATTACGGAGATGCACTACAACCTCTATGACTATGATCTGGATAACGACAGTCTCCAGTACGCCATCCTATCCAGTGATCTGAGCTATGTACCAGGCAACATCCAGGCGGTCGGTAACACCGGCAATTACTTCCACCCCGGTTCTGCGGGGAACACGCACTACGATGATCCCGCAACGCAACCAGTAGATGGACAGGATGTCCTGGGCACAGCCAGCTCCGGTCCCTACTTCCTTGCCCGGAATGATACGCTGACATTTGTCACGGCAGTGCTGGCGGGCGTGGACCTGACAGACCTGTATCTGAACCTGAAAGCCGCTAATGATGTTGTCGCCTCAGGATTCAATCCGCCGAAACCACCACCCAGTCCTGTGCTGGGTGTGGAACCGGGTGACGGTCGTGTACGGCTTTTCTGGGGTGATCTTTCCGAGAAAGTCATTGATGAATTTTCGGGCGAAATGGACTTCGAGGGCTATCGCATCTACAAGAGTATCGACTACGGCGCCACCTGGGATCAGATTGACCGCAATATCAATCCGGCCACCGGCGAACAGGCGGTGCCGCTAGTTGAGTTCGATATCATTAACGATGTAGGCGACAATACCGGCCTGCAGTACAGCTATATCGATTCCAACGTCGTCAACGGCTTCGAGTACTGGTACAGCCTCACGGCATTCGATCGGGGCAGTGATATCCTCGAGAGTCTCGAGAGTCCGATCGGGAAAAAACTGGAATCAGTGAACACTGTCTCCGCCGTACCACGATCGGCAGCGGTGGGACGGCTGCCAGTCAGGTCCCAGAGCGTTCAGCACCTGAGGTCCGGAAGTTCCAACTATGTCCTGGCTGTCGAACCGGTTGATATTGACTCGCTCGCTGGGCACCAGTATGACATCAGCTTCGGCTACGAAGTGAATCGGGTGAACGGTGATCTTACGACCGAACTCGAACTGATCGTGACGGATTCGTCACGTACCGTACCTTACCATTTCGGTATCGAATTCATTTCGGAAACTTACTTTATCGTCAAGAACCTGATATCGGGTGCGACCATCGGTCGTGAGATCCCCTACAGGACTGGTGTCGTATTTAAGGATAAGATCGGCTACGGTTTGAATTTCATGCTGACCGAACCTGCAGAACCTATACTCCCGGAAAACGGCGATCTGCTGGCCATCAATTTTGTGGTGAATGTGGACAAAGATGAAACGCATGCCCTCATCCAAGGGCGTTTGTTTGCCGTGAATAAGCCCTACGCCGCCAGTGATGGGTTCATCTTTACCCTTCGTGAATCGGAGGACACACTGGATGTGACTCCGCCGCTGCTGGAGAATTTCAGCCTGGCTTTCTCCGTATCCAATGCGGACGTGTTGATCGATACTTCCTACGTACTCGTGGTCTCTGAGACGGGCCTCGATAACTCTGCGAATCCCTTCGTGTCGCTGGCGGCCTATTACGATGACCTTGGTTCGTACGTGCTGGTGGACACAGTGGATTCGCTCCAGTTGGATGATACCTTCGTGTTCGATGGGATCGAAGTAGCGATCGAAGAGCTTGACGGTACGGATCTACCGGCTGTGGGAACTGTATTTGCCCTTCGCTCGGTGCCGTCAGTTATGCCCAGTCTGTTGGATGTCTACCGCGTTCAACTTCAGGGTTCCACCGTCGCAGAACAGGTGGCGAAGGACGAATTAGAGCAGATCCGTGTTGTCCCGAATCCCTACGTGGTCTCATCATTATGGGAACGGGAATTTGGCGAGCTGCGGCGTGAACCGATCCGGCAGCTCCAGTTTATCAACCTGCCATCCAGGTGTACCATTTATATCTTCACGGTTGCAGGCGATCTCGTGCAAAAACTGGAACACGATAGTCCCGGTGGAACGGAAGTCTGGGATCTGCGGGCTGAAGGGGGTCGCGAGATTGCCCCCGGCATCTATCTCTATCTGGTCAAGACTGAATCTCGGGAATACCTAAACCGATTCGCCGTGATAAAATAGGAAGTTTGCCATGAAAAGGTATCTATATCCGTCGCTTGTAGCAGGCATACTCACAAGTATGGCTCTGGCTCAGAATCCTAACTTGGGGACGGCCGGGGCTCAATTTCTCAAACTCCCCGTTGGAGCGCGAGCTATCGGTATGGGGGGTGCAGCGGTCGGTATCACCGGTGATGCATCCTCCATGTTCTGGAATCCCGCCGGAATAGCAGCTGTCAACCGACCTGCAGCCCACTTCTCACACATGAACATGTTCAAGTACTTTGATTTCAGCGCCGCGTCCTTGGCGTTCCATGCTCCCAAATTGGGGCACATTGCCGTGGGAGTACTGGTCTTCAGTATGCAGGAGATGGAGACCACTACCGAATTCGAGCCCCTTGGAACCGGCCACTACTTCGATGCTCAGGATATCGCGCTGGGTGTTACCTATGCACGCAGTCTCACTGATCGCTTCCATGCGGGCATTTCGGGCAAATATATCTACCAGCGAATCTGGAACGAAACCGCTCAAGGAGTGGCCTTCGATCTGGGCACCCAATACAGGATTGACTTCATGAACCTGACCCTGGCCATGAGCATGTTCAACTTCGGACCAGAGATGCGCCTGGCCGGCCCGGAGCTCAACGTGACCTATGACAGTAGCCCCGAGTACCCGAACCGCCTGGTTCCAGCTCAGAAACAGACCGAAACCTACCCGTTACCCCTGACCTTTAAATTCGGATTGGCTCTGGACATCATCAACACGCCCCTTCTAAAGATGCGAGGCGGCTTGGATGCTGTCCACCCCCTTGACAATGATGAACGAATTCAAGTGGGTACGGAGATCTCTTTCGCCGACCGGTTCTTCATCCGGGGCGGTTACAAGTTCAACCACGATTCGGAACGCGGCAATGCTGGCATTGGTATTCATACCTCCGTTTCAGGCCTCATCCTCAGCCTGGATTATGCCTACTCTGTAAATGACCTATTGCCTGATGTCCAGCAACTGTCCGTGGGCTTTCGTTTCTGAGCATATCGGGTAGACCATCCAAATCTGCCGGCTGCTGCTCCCCGTTCTTCTGCCGATTCTAGCCGGGCGCTGACAGCCACAGCTGTGCACCCTGGATCCCCGACCGTACTGCACTCTGCTACGGACGACTACCATCTAGTTCGCCTAAAATTCCTCGGTATGAACTGTAACAGCAGCCAGTCGTTCTTCCAGGACATGAACACCGATTCCCGGCCCGGTAGGCACAGTCATTTTTCCATCGGGTGAAACGATAAATTCAGGATCAACTATATCTTGGGTAAAGTAGCGTCTGCTGGCTGAGATATCTCCGGGAAGTGTAAAATTTGGCAGGGATGCCAGCGCCAGATTTCCCGCTCGGCCTATCCCTGATTCCAACATGCCGCCGTGCCATACAGGTACACCTTGAGCGGCGCACAGATCATGAATTTTGATAGATTCGCTAAATCCACCCACCCGGCCAGGCTTGATATTGATGACCCGGCAGCTCTCTAACGTCAGTGCTGTGTGCGCATCGCCTACTGAGTGAATACTCTCATCAAGGCATATTGGAGTAGTAAGGTCTCGCTGAAGAAGGGCATGTTCATATATATCATCATAACCCAATGGTTGCTCAATCAGCATGAGACCATAATTGTCCATGGCCTTAAAAATATCTGCATCTGCCAAGGTATATGCCGAGTTCGCATCTACCTGGAGGGCAATATCGGGATATTCCTGGCGAATAGCTTCGATATATCTCAGGTCTTTGCCAGGTGCAATTTTGATCTTGATCCTACCATACCCCTGCTGTAGATAAGTAGAAACCTCTGCAAGCATGCTTTCAGTTGATTCCTGCATACCTATACTCACACCTACGTCTACAGCTGTTCGTGTCCCACCTAGTAGGTTTGATAGGGATACCTGTTTTTGCGTTGCATGAACATCCCAGAGTGCTGCTTCCAGGCCAGCCTTGGCCATGTGGTGACCCCGTACCCAAGACCAGGTGTCCAACGCTTCAGAAACGGAGGGGAATCGTTTACCGAGCACACTGGGAATGATGGCATCAGTGAGGACATGCCAGGCTGTAGCTACCGTTTCTGGTGAATAGGCCGGCAAAGGTTCAACGACACACTCGCCCCATCCGGTAGCTCCTTCGCTGTCTACTCTGACGATGATGTGCTCTTCATGGGTTTCAACACCAAGGGATGTCTCAAATGGACGAACCAGTTCGAGTTGGACATGTCGTAATTCGATGCGGTCAATAAGCAAGAGGAGATCCTCCTCGACGGTCATAATCTGATGCACTGAAAGTTGCTGGTTTTGTTGAGTAGATTAAAGGCATTCTCGCATCAAATAGAAATTATAAGCTAGCGAAAAACCCTCCAATTCTATACTCATAACTACTCAGGGTCAAACAGTACCTATGTGCGATAGGTAGACAGGATCCGGATGTTCCTGCGAGACTTGACTTCGATCAATGTGTATTTTGGGGTTCAATTCAAGCTAGGATAATAATGTTGAGACAAATCATCCCTAAAGCTCTCACCCTGACGTTCCTTTTCAGCGGTTACTCTTGTATGCCAAAGCCTGCACAGGTGAAGGCTGACTTGGTTTACAAGAATGGTCAGCTCTATACCGTGGATTCTGATCGGCGGACGGTTCGAGCCATGGTTAGTCCACACTCCATCCGCTCATCAACGCTGGCCAGATCCGTGATAATCTATTGCATGGATAAGCGATAGTGAATCTTGATCTTGGATTCCTTCTCCTGTAGTGGGACTTCGAGGACGATGGGAAAGGCTTTTATGGAAGGGTAGATAGAATAGAACCGTTCTTCATCCTCTCCCAACGTGAGTGTCACATTCCCCTCGAACACCTCGAAACGAAATGTCCTTTCGGTACCCCGGATATCTACGGTACGGTCGTTCACTTCGTGAAATTCCATGCCGGGCTGTTCGACGATGGGCTCAACAATGCGCACGGTTGGCCTGGCTCCGTGATATCGCAGCTCGACCCGTTTATCCACCGCATGATCCGATATGGTATGCTCCCAGGTGTAGGCCACACCTCCGGGCAGGAGATTCCTGTCCGTCAGTTCACCGGAAGTGGAGACGAGAGCGATAATCCCTACCTGCTCTGGAGTCACCGTCAACCTGCCATCGTACTCATACAGGTTCGTGAAGTAGCCGTTCTCGTCAGTGAATTCGATCCGGGGTGTCAGGCAGTGAGTGCTGTCGAGCTCCGGGAAGTGCATCGGTTCCCAGCGGTGGTATTCGGTCTGGCTCGAGATCTGGAGGAATCCATGGTCCTCTACCCAGAGGTTTGAGATGGAGCCCCCTGCAGGACGATGCATGTACTTGCTGTTGTACGTCCGTTTTAGATCCTTGTAGCGGTAGGCGGTGATGGTGGTCAGCAGATTCTCGGACCGCACCAGCACCACATCCACGGTGGGGAAATGCCTGAACCAACCGCTTTCCTCAGTGGGCAGAAGTGCCAGTGGACCTGGTCCCTGATCGCCCATCGCCACTGCCATCGCCAGGTTCTTCGATCTGGCGAAGGTGGGATAGATACAGGGAGGTCCATCGAAAAGTTGCCCGTAATGGGGACCATATCCGATCAAGCCGTTCTTGATCATCGTGCGGAGGTATTCCAGGTTCTTCATTGCCGCCGTCCGGCAGCGGGGATCTTCATGAGCGAACAGGCTAAACAGGATTTGGCAGCCGTCAGCAGTGGCGCTACCGTAGGTGGTCCACTTGTTGGAGCGGATCCCCCAGGAGCCATCGATGGCGCCGTTGGGATAGACAAAGTACAAGTGTTCCGCGAGGGAATGACGGACGGTTTCCAGTACCTCCTGATCGCCCACCTCCAGTGCATACAACGCCAAGCCCCATAATGACATGTCGATCTCATAGCCCACGTCAGCCCCGTACTTGTTGCCGTAGATGCGTCCGCCTTCCGCGTGGATGAAGCCCGCGGCATCCATTTTTGACAGGACCTGGGCCGCCAGATCCCTCGCTTTTTCGACGTACCGTTGGTCCGGAAAGTAGCGGTGGGTCATGACCAGTGAAGCCGTCGTGGTGGCGCAGTAGTTGATACTGGCGAAACCGGGGCTCATCATTCTCACGAGATAATCGGCCGCTGCGCGAATCGACCGCTCCCAGGTCTGCCGCTCCGCTATGCTCAGGCTATCTTTGATGATGGGAAACGTCAAAGCCATCATCAGCAATTGATCAGTGGTCGTACCGGTCCATTCTTCCGGGGTTTCCTTCCATTCGCCGCCGGGCTGCTGCTGCCGGATCAGCCAATTCCCCAGCAGGACGGCTGCCTGAAGATAGCCCGGATCACCGGTCTGTTGATAGGTGACGGCAAAGGGGTAGACCGCCTCAGCAGCCCGGGTGTGGTACACATTGCATCTGGGGCAGGTAAGCGCTCCATAATCGGGATTTGCAGGATCCGTGACCTGCACCTCAACCAGACGATCCACCAGCTGGCGAAGGGTCTCGGAACACTCTGCCCGCAGGTCAACCGGCTCTGCGGATTCCCGGCAACTGCCAATCGCCAGTATGAGTAACGCACTAGTAGCCAGTATAGATTTTTTCATTGGTCGTCCCCTTATTCCTGAGGTAGGGTATAAGATCGAGTAGTCATAGGCAAAGGTTATCACCCTTCGGCCACGTTACACCCCGGATGTCCTACTCCCGGCCAAATGCGTACTCGTAGTAATCGCATAGGAAGCGCACACCGAAGGCGGTACCCACGTCACGATGGATCAGCAGCACGCCGTTCTCCTTTTTCTTGGTCCGCAGCTCGGGGAAACCTCCCGCCAGGTTCTTGTCGGGATGATCCTGTGGGTATCTGTTTTCCAGAATCCACCTTAGTGAACGATCGACGTTGGCCTCGAACTCTGTTCCGACACCGTATTGCAGCAGACGGAGCCAGAGAATCCCGGCAAAGGCGACGGTCGAGCCGCTGATGGAGTAAGGATCGACGGATCCATCCAGGAAGTTTCGATAGTAGAAGGTCCCATCTTCCTTTTGAAACCTGGTATAGAATCGCGCGGTCTTCAAGGCAGCATCCAGATACCTTTTGTCCTGCGTGAGGTCGTAGCCTTCTAGAAGTGACTCGGCGTACCACAGATTGAAGCGGGGGTGAAAATAGCCCTTCTCCTTGTTATTCGGTGTGAAATCCATCCAGATCCCTTCGGGTCCCTGCTTCTCTATGAGGCTCTCGCAGATCTCCAGAAACAGGTCCCGGTACTTCTCATTGCCGGTATACTCGTAGATATCCTTATAAAGCGAGCCTTCATTGTTAGGCCGGGCGACATCGTTCAGGGTCTGGGCGTCTTTCTCCTCCCAGAACGGGCTCCACTCCTTCATCACCGCGCCGGTTTCAGGATCGACGGCATCGTAGAACATCCGGCTGTTGGGTTCCCACATATGGGCATACATCCAATCACCGGCCCTGGTGGGGACGCTGGCGTAGCGTTCGTCACCGGTCAGGTCGTAAAGCCTGAAGAGCCCGGCGGTACCGTCAGTAACCGTAGCGAAGATAATATAATCCACACCGGCACCATGAATTGCCTTGACCATGCCCTCCAGCTGCGGATGGTCTTTGATCTCCAGGCTCAACCACCAGTCGCCCGCCTTCTTCGCTGTCCTGAGATAACCCTTGCTGCCGGTTGCCTCGTATGCTCTCGTTAGGGCATAGATTATCTGTCCGGTGTGCCAGGCCGGTTCGTAATCCTGCCACTTGCCTTCCAGGATCGAATACTCGCAGCGGCTCTTGCCATTCTCATCTAGGAGTACATGGACAGCATAATCCGCGCCTGCGCGAATCGCACCCTCAATCTGGCCTCTGAGATCAGGCTGGCCTGCTCCACACGCTACTGACAGGATGAGAATGGTGAAAAGGAGAACGAAGTGAACTGTCGGCTTCTGCCGGTTCCAGGTATTGGGCATGCTCTTTCCCTTAAGATATCATGTGAGGAAATCCGTAACTAGAGCAACCCTCTGATCCCGACTATGCCGGTGACCGCCATGAAGACGGTGAAGAGGAGGATGGCTCCTACCAGGAGATTGAAACCCGGACCGGGCCGATGCGAGCCCATCACCCCCTGCTTGTTCTGCAGAATGAGCATGCACAGCACGATGACCGGGGTCGCCACGGCCGCCAGCACCTGGGAGACGATCATGATTAATACCGGCCTCATTCCGAGGATGGGGACCACCAGTCCCAGGCTGGTGGTGAACAGGGCGATCATCCGGTTGGAGGTCTTGCGCATATCGCGGGGTTGATTCCGGATGTCCGCCAGGAACCAGGGTGCCAGCAGGAGATGGGGGAAGAGCGAAGATAGTCCGGCGCTGACGATCCCGGCCACGAAGATGGAGATGGCAAACCGGCCGGCCAGCGGCTCCAGCAGTTTCACCATGGTGATGGCATTATCGACCTCCAGGCCGAGCGGATGGAGTGTCCCGGCGGCGGCAGCCATGATAGCGGCGCTCAGCAGGAACATAACTGCGGCGGAGATCAGGGCGTCCCGCCGCTCCTGCCGTAAATCGCTGACTCCCCAGCCCTTCTCCTTCACCAGGATGGACCTGACCAGGTACAGGACTCCGCCCATGGTGGTACCTACCATGCCTGCGATGAGGAGGGCGGCGTTGGACTCCTGCGGCAGGCGCGGCACGAGTCCGCGGATGACTTCCATGGGATCGGTAATGACCATGAACATGGTCAGGATGAAACTCAAGCCCATGAGCGCCACGAAGATCATCAGTATCTGCTCGAAGAAGCGATGCGAGCCTTTCCAGAACAGGTAGTAGATCAATGCGCCGAAGAGGACACTCAAGAGGATCATGCTGATGCCTTCACCGGAGGGGGTGAAGGGCCGTGACCATTCCTTCACGACTTCGGTGATAACCCCCATGACTCCCATGAACGCCACCCATTCACTGAAAACGACGGAGATCAGGATAAAGGCTGCCACTCCGGTGCCAAAATGGTTTCGGAAGCTGAACAACGCGGTTTCGCCCGTGACCGCGGTGTATTTGCCGAAGGCAATGATGAGAACGAACGTGAAGATACACGATAGCAGCAGCGGCCACACGAACATCATCCCGTACGTGGCACCTGTGGAAGCGGCCGTGGTAACACTTCCGGTGCCGATATTATACCCGATCAGAAAGATCCCCGGCGCAATGGATGCGAGGAACAGGCTGATCTTTTTCCAGCTGAGATTCCCAAGCATTCAGGTGCCCCGTTCAGTCGTAAATCAGTATCTTGCTCCTCATCACCAGTCCATCAAAGCGGTTCGATTCGCAAGTGGACCAGTTCCCGCCCCGGTAGTGTGATTCCGATCCGTTGACCGCGATTGCTGATCTCAATCAGCTGGGACTTGGTCTTCTTATTCTCTCGATGAAGACTCAGACGGTATACGCCCGGATCAAGACGCCATAGTCGCGCGGTGATCTTCACCTTCCGCCTGCTGTGTGAGAACAGGTCGACGGCAAGAGCCTGTTGATGGGCGTCGGTTACCAGTGCCGTGAAGTTCCTATCGGTATCTTCCCAGGTGACGTGCCCGAACGGCGATGCTCCTTCCGAGGCGCCCGATCCGGTGAGCATGGCTTTCAGGTGGTCATGTCCTGGCATGTAGACTCGATCTGTGTGTAGTACTTCTGTCGTACGTAGCGGGCGATTGTGGCGGAGCTGATCCAGTAGCGGTTCGAGACCAGCTACCAGTTGTCGTTCATCCCCCGTGATCCGGTACCGGGCATACGAGCTGCCGAAGCGGGTGATGAGGTCATCGAAACGGTCGTCCTCTGTTTCCAAACGCCAGCACTCGACCACGTTCCAGAAATCGTCGCTTTCCAGCAGCTCCAGCGCAGCCCACTCTACTGTTCCGGGAGGGTAAGCAGGCCGGCCATGCTCGCGCTCTGCCTGAACCAGGTCGTGCACCAGTTCCAACGAGAGGGTAATTGGGGACAGCAGCTCCTCATTGCCGGTGAGTATATATGTGAACAGCAACTGGTCCATGAGCATGGTGCCGTGATTGTGGTCCCAGTCGAAGTAGTTCCAGTACATATTCGCTTCAAACCAGTTGGCCTCATCACCATTGATGGCGCCGTCGCTGGCGCGGTAGGAGGCGGGTATGATCCCCAGCGGCTTACCCTTGTCGGTCTTCATGGCGGCGGCCACCCAACCCAGCGACCATGCTTCCAGGGCTCTGGTAACCGCTTCGTCTCCGGTGATAAAGGCCAGGTAGCGCACGGTCTTGACCGCCCGGGTGTTCATCTCCAGGTCCCGGTCGCGTGGCGGCCGCGCATCGACTTCCGTGGAACTGAACCACGCGGATTTGAAATACCGGTACCCCTCCTCGGTCACTGTTGTCCAGGGACCCAGGAAATAATCCGTAGAGTATCGCAGCCGGTCCACATAGAGAGGATCATCCAGGTACAACGCCAGTTCGGGTGCGGTGTCGGAAATGTATTCGGAAGCGTGTTCCACATCGAGAGGCCGCCTCGAATACCCTGCATGCACTTTGGGACTGCTCCAGGCGGCATCCGCCAGTTTACGCCAACCCTCTCTGGCTTCCAGATCTCCTGCTGCCAATAGGGGAGACCACCAGCGTAGCAGCTCTACATCATCACCGATCTTGCCGCCGAATTCACCGTTCTCAGCTTGACGCTCATCCACCCACCACTCGATCTCATCCCGCATCCGGCACAGGACCTGCCGTTGGGAATGGGACCAGTCCGGGGCACCGGAAGTCGGCTGTAACACATCGCAGACACTGGGTACTTCAACCATGGCACCACTATACATGGTGAGTAGCTGGTCGTCCGGGTAGAGATGTGCCAACGCCTGAATATCCCGGCTGGCGGAACTGGCCTCCCAGGGGCCTCCCCGCTCCAAGTCCAGCCAGTATAGCATCCGCGCACGGTGGAACAGGGCACGTTCATACAGCGGATTATCCTGGGCTTCCGCATAACCCAACAGACCATCCAGCAGCATCACGATCTGGAAGTAGCGGTCGAACAGGCCCAGCCCGACCTCGGTATTGGCCCACTCCCAGCCCATCATCCGCAATAGATCTTCCGCCTGGATCAAAATGCTGAGCTGCTCGTTCCAATAGGCGGCGAACGAATTCGATTCGTCAGCGCCTGGATCATCCTCGAGTTCCACCAGCAACGGACGCAGCCGGTCCGGTCCTTCACCGTCTGCGACCATCTGGTCCAAGGCCAAGTGCTGGCCATAGGTGCCCAACTGCTTCAGATGATTCAGGAAGGACACCTGGGAGGTACTTATCGGTTCTGCGTAAGGGATCAGGCTCAGTCCCAGCAGCTGCACCTCGTCGGATTGTGATCGGAAAGCCAGTTCAAGCCCCGCCTTGTCCAACGTCAGCAACTGGTGGTACACCCGGTAATTGACCAGTGGATTTGTACGTCCCTCTGCCGGGGGATTGAACGCTTGCCAGACAGGGCTGATCTGGTGTTTGTTTGCCGTGATGATGAGCGTGCTGGAGTCTTCCATTCCGGCATTGAACCAGGCGGTGATCCCCCAGGTCCCTTCAGGAAGATCGATTTTGAATACCAGTTCTTTTCCCGCAACGCCGTCGATAGTAAGGGCATCACGGGAACGGCTCCAGGTGTCGTCTCGCAGAGTGCGCACTGGGACTGTCAGCCATCCGAAACCTCGCTCGGGCATGTACATGTCTTCCGGTGTCAGCTCCGCCATACGTACAGCAATTTCCGAGTCCGCCGGGCCCATGTCGAAACGCCATGGTTGCACCGTCATCTCCGATCCCATGATCAAGACCGGTAAGCAGAGCATAGTCAGCAGCTGTGGCTTTGGGAGTAAACCGTTGTATCGCGATCTCATAGCAAGTCGTATTCCTTCAGGTAATCCGTTAACCAGGTCGCGCTCTGAAGATAGGCCTCATCCAGGTTCGTCAACCCTGTCTCCGTTCAGTATCGTCCGCGGGAGGAGGATAGCCATACTTCGATATGAAGTAGAGGTAGCAGGCGGTGATGCGATCGTTCAGCAATCTGATTTTCACTGGACTTGCGGCACTATCAATCATGCCACTTGGATATCTCCACACCGGCGATGATCATCGATCCTAATCCACGCGGATCGTGGTCAAAGGTAGGCCGGTCGTAGTAAAATTGAAAATCTTCCCCTATCCCGGTACCGCGGCAGATCCCATGGACGGTTCCGTCGGCCTCTACCTTCCCGGAGAGGGCTTCCCACCCTTTCAGCGCAATGGACCGATAAGCATCGTCCAACCACCCAAGCTGCACTCCCCGCGCCATGGCCAGTACGAACATGCTGGTGCAGGATGTTTCCTCATAGGATTGGGGGTGGTCAAGGATCTGGTGCCACATACCGCTCTCTTGATCCTGGTACCGCGTCAGGCCCGCCATGTGTTTGCGAAAGAGTTCCAAGATCAAGGCGTACTTGGGGTGATCCTCAGGTAGATGCTTCAGCGTTTCCGCTGTCGCCCAACTGACCCAGCCGTTGGCGCGCCCCCAGAAAGCGATGGATCGTTCACCGGTGGGCTCAAACCAGCCGTGCTTGTACAAACCGGTCTCTTCTACGAAAAGCAGGTCAGCGAAGTTGACCACTTGCCGTGCGGCATCATCGTAGTACGATGGATCACCCGTCAGTTGCCCCATGCGCAGGAGGTAGGGCACGCTCATGAACAGGTCATCAGCCCAGACGGTGTAGGGGACGGGCTCCGGCCGGCAGAACGTACCGTTTTCCAGCCGGACCTGCTGATGCGTGATATAATCCGCCACCGGGTAGACAATCTCTTCATAGGCTGCCGTTTGATCACGGATGGATAGCTCCAGAAACGGCAGCGCTGGTGCGCCGGTATCATCGAGCATCGTGCGCCTGAAGAGTCGATGGAAACTACCCCGGAACGCATGCAGCTCGGTGTACTGCCACTGAAAGTACGCGTAATGCTCCATGATGAAATCACAGTAGCGCTGGACGAAGTCCCGGTAGCGGTTATCCCCGGTGGCATCCGCCAAGGCCAGGATGCTCCGCATGGTCGCACCATGTGAGTAGTGCCAGTCGTTATAAGCCCAGCGCGGGTAGTCGCTGGTCAACTTCCACAGCCGGGACTGCACCGGTGTGACCCAGGTATACCCGTTCAGGTTCTCTTCGTGAACTTCCCCAGAGAGAAAGTCCACCTCGATCTTAAAGGGACGGTCCAGCATTGCAGTAAGGGAGCTGCCTTCAGCTGCCAGAAAAGGTCCCAGGCAAAGCCATTGAGTTTCGGCCGGTTCGATAGCGACGGATTCCTGCGTGAAGGAAACGGCCCTTTCCAGATCACCGTCGGGATTAATGGGGCGCAGGAAGAAGATCCAGGGGTGATCTTGGGCGGCGACCTTCACCAGAATAGGATTGGTGCCCGTACGTAGCTTAACCGAAAACGTGTCCTGAAAGGCAAAGCGATCGTAGGCGATTTCGGTTAATTCAGGTTTTCTGCGCTCATTCCAGCGATAAGCCAGGCTGCTGTTGAGGAAAACCTTGATACCGTCGCCGGCACTGACCCCGAATGTGATGGTAGTGTCATGATCGCTCACCACATTGCTGAGAGCGTACCCGACACCCGGGCCGTCGGTTCCGAACATCCGGCGGAAATCGACCAGCTCCACCCCCAGAATCCCTTCCTGGGGCACAGACTCAAACTCGAAGGTTGTCCCTTCGATAACCTTGTCGGCTATCGCGGTGGCGATCTCGAGCGGTGTCCGGGTAGGTTCTGATCCCGTACAGGCGGGTAAGATCCACAGCCAGAGTAGCATGCTGCTCAGAGGTAATAGCCCAACCATAGGCCTAAGGGACCATCCCAGCTTCAGGCGTGAAGAAAGCAGATGAGCAATTCGCATGGTTCGGGTATCCAGAGTGTGTGATTATTGGATATTACGCGTGTACGAAATACCGATGTGCCAATGGCACATCGTCAATCTAGGCACCCACGATTGAAAAGAGCCACATCATCACGATGAAGAACAAGACGATGCCCGCTCCTGAGAGGAAACCCAGGATATCGGTTCTGTAGCGCGACCAGGAAAATTTCTTCGGCAGGGAGAGGAGATCGACGATCAGCAGCCCATCCTCACCCTCATGGCTGAAGAGCCACTTCACAATCCATGACTTCTTCGAATCCACTGCCTTCTTGCTCTGGGATAATCCCTCGAGTTTAATCTCGATATTCACGTCCCTCAGCCTCTGTTCCTCGCCAACCGGAGTATTCAGCAAGGTGTAGAATTTACGCAGCTGTCCCTCCGGTTCTGAGCGCGTGAATCGGCTCACCACTACCATGACCACCAGTCCGACTGGCAGGTAGGCCGCGATTTGATACTGAACGGGAAGGTCGAGCTGGAACTGGACGTATAACGACACCGCCACCATGCTTAGGGTGCTCACCAACGCGCCGTAGCGGTTCGCCCGTTTCCACATGACACCCAGCCAGAATGCGATCCCGAGATAGGCAGTGACCTTCCACACTTCCATCAAGCCCTGCACCACGCTGGGGAAATTGAAAGCGAAGAACAAACCACCGGCCACGATGAATAGGGAGGTAACCCGTCCCACACGCAGCAGGGTTTTATCGGAGGCAGTCTTGTTAAAGTAGGGCAGGTAGATGTTGCGTGTGAACAGCGCTGCGGCGTGGACCATGAAAGCATCGCAGGTGGACATGACGGCGGCGGTCATGGCCGCGATCATCAAGCCCACCAGTCCCACCGGCAGCAGGTTTTTGGCGGCCAGCCCGAAGGCCAACTCCCGCTCTTCAAATCCCAGGCCCGGATAAAGAAAGGCCGCGAACACGCCGATGAAAGCCCATCCCATGGTGGCGAACCGCTTGAGGAAATTACCGTAGGTCCAACCGGTCCGGCAGGCGATCTCCGTTTTGCCCGAGCCGCCAATAGCCATATGATGGGGCTGCACCACCACTCCTACCAGTCCGTTAATGACGATCATGATAATGAAGAACAGCGTGACCTCATGGGGTGCCACCAGGCTGAACATGTGTTCCGGCAGGCCCTCATGGAAAGCACTCATGCCGCCGGCCGCCGAGATCGCAAAGGGGATCAGCATAAATGACATTACCAGGATCAGCACGCCCTGGATCAGGTCGGTGATTACTGCCGCTACCAACCCGCCGGCCAGGCCGTAGATCACAAACATTACCGTGGCCACCAGGATGGTCGGCTCTTCAGGTATGGTGCCTCCGGTGAGCCCCTCGATGGTCACACCCGTCCCCTTGAGCATGATACCGATATCCATGCAGAAATACACGATTCCCATCACCGTATACAGGATCGCTAGAGTGGAACCGTAGCGCTCCTGGAAGAAATCGGCCATGGTGACGTAGCGGAGCCGGCGGTAGATGGGCGCGATGATCCAATAGAACGGGGTGGAAAACAGCCACATCCACTGATACCAGATCCCGGCCAAGCCGGTGGTGTAGGAAGCTCCCGCGACCGAAACCGGCTGGTCGGTGTGTGTCCCGGCGCCAAAAGCTTGGGCTACCATCAGGATCTTCCCGAAACGGCGGTTCGCCATGAAAAAGTCACTCGATGAGGCGATCTGCTTGTGCGTCCAGAATCCAAGGATCACGATACCGACGAAGTACGTCAGCAGAACGATCAGGTCCAGTGGTGCTATCCCAAGCATGGTGTCTGCTTAGCCTTCCATTTCAATAAGACGATTCTGGGTGTACGGAACTACGATCCGGACTTCTCACCGGGAATTGATTTCGAGCACCAACGGTCACGAATGGCGAATGCTACCTGCTTCGGCTCACGTTGACGATTGAAAACTCCCTTCTTGTTCAGAATAATCCGCCGGTGGTGCTGGGCGGTCCTGAAATCGGCGAAGTTCCAGATGTGCTCTCCGATCATAAAAGGCAGGGAATCGATGACCTTAAAATATTCTGCCAGGAGCAGACTCTGGTACTCCTCAGTGAACATCTGAGGATACGTGGCATGTTGGCCTTCGATGGTGTCTGCGCCGAATTCGGACAATAGAATAGGTTTCCCGTAGCGTTTGTACAAGCCCTCCAGTTCACTCTTCAGCTGCACAACAGCTTCATCGACCTTGACCGGGATCTCGTACCATCCCCAATAGCGGTTGACGGAAATAAAATCGGAATAGAGGTAGGCCGGATCCACATCCCTGGTCTGTACACAGGTCGGAAGAGTAATCGGACGGGAATCATCCAGTTCTCTGGTATGTTGGAATATATCCTTCCAGTATCCGATCCCTTTCTCGGTGACGGCTTCCGCTTCTCCCCAGATCCCGGCTTCATTACCTACACTCCACGCGATGACGGAGGGATGGTTCCGGTCGCGAGTGATCAGTTCGGTCAACGCCTGCTTGTGCTGTTGCAGGGTCTGATCGGTAGCGTACTTCAGATTGAGACTCACAGCAGGTACTTCATCAACGACCAGGAATCCCATCTGGTCAGCCAGCTGCATGAGCTCGTCAGCGTACGGGTAGTGGGAGGTGCGGAACGAGTTAGCACCGATCCAGTTCATCAGCTGGAAATCCTTCACCACCAGGGGATAGGAGAATCCCTTTCCCAGAACGGGAAAATCCTCATGCTTCCCGAATCCCTGGAGGAATACCGGTTTCCCGTTCAGGAGCAATTCCTTGCCCTCGACAGTAATTTCCCGGATGCCCACCTCGAGTTGGTATTCATCCAATAAGGTATCCCCATCCCTCAAGCTGAGGTGTAGCCGATAGAGGTGGGGGGACTCGGGTGACCAGAACCTGCATTCAGGTATCTGCATCTCTCCGGTGCAGGAGAGGTCGCCCTGTGCGACTTCTTGCGAAGCGATGGATCGGTCGCCGTCCCCTAAGACTGCCTTGATCGCGGCTCCCGGCATCTCTTCTGACAAAGTCGCTGCGAACTTGAGCTGACCGGCTTTTTCAACGATCCGGGTCTGCACGCGAATAGCACTGATATACTGGGGTGGCAGGGCCAAGAGTTTCACTGGACGGGGAATACCACCGTAGGGGAAGAAATCGAAATTGGCCGGAGGGAAGGTTTGATCGCGCTCCTTCCCGAAATCCGCGTAATCCTCCTCGCTGACACCTTGGGGGATCGTATCATGGCTCAAGACATTGTTCGCCCTGACAACCAGGACGTTCTCACCTTCCCATTGTACCAGATCAGTGATATCGAGCTCGAAAGGCAGGAAGCCACCGCGATGTTCGCCGGCAGATTCGCCGTTCACCCATACGGTTGCATGGTGATCCACCGAGCCGAATCTGAGTATTAGCTTTCGACCAGTCCAAAAAGTGGGTAGCGTGAAATGCGTCTGGTACCAGACCGAGCCGATGTAGTTCATAAGCCCCAGCTCAGAGAGCTGCTCATTCCAGCTGCCCGGTACTCCAGCACAGAGGTCGGTGGCGATACCGCGGGACCAACCATCCTCCAGCCCGCGTTCAGCTGCATCGACCTTTAAATCCCAGAAACCGGATAGATCCATCACGGTTCGGCAACGATTATTCTGTGGATAGAGCATAATAGTGATATCTTGGAATTTTAGTTAGTATGAATTCGCTCGGGGCGATCCAGGTCCAGTGAGGGGGCAGCCGGGGATTCAAGGTCAATCCTGTGCTGTCTTCGGTACATTGTAGTAGGTTGAGTTCAACGCAACACATTGACATCAGCGCTAGTGGCTCTCGATGATTCATCCACCGGATTTCGCCGGGCACCACACGATTCACGAACGACCAGCCTTGGTTCCAGGAACGTGCGTGTCACTTCTTCATCCCCCTCGATCTTTCTGATGAGAGTTTCCAGCGCAGCTATACCGATTCTTCTCGTCGGTTGATGGATCGTCGTAAGCGGCACGGGTGCGTGTAAGTCCCGCTCGATATCATCGAAACCGACAATGGATATATCATCGGGTACCCTCAATCCTTGCGAGAGCACAGCCGCCTCAAAACCCAGTGCCGAAAGATCGTTGTAGGCAAATAATGCATCAGGTCTTCGATTCAGTCCGGCGATATGCAGACCGACTTGGTACCCACCTTTGTAATGATCCGATTGGTATGGCATGGGTATCGGGTACACAAAGTCTTCGTTAAGAGACCGGCCGTGCGTATCCAATGCTCGTACATATCCCTGCTGGCGCAATTCGCCGAGGACATTCCCCTCTTCACTATTCAGATACCCGACCCGTTCATTTCCCAGGTTGATAAGATGCTCCGTAGCCAGATAGGCACCATGTTCGTGATCCGTTCCCACGTAGTTAACATCTTCATTCTGCACAAAGGATACCATTACGAAAGGAAATTTCTCTTTCTGGAGCTCCAGTATCTTTGGCGTGGCTCGATGTAAGTAGCTCATCGAGGCAATGATCATGCCGCTGACCCCAAAATCACGAAGCCGGGAAATTTGGGTCTCTTCCCGCTCTTCGCGATCACGGCTGCTCGAGATCAGGAGGTTATAGCCAAGCTCCGAAAGCTTCTCTTCCACGCTGTGTACAATCAGCGAGAAAAAGGGATCCTTCAAATCCCGGAGTACCAGGCCGATGGTCTGTTGTGCTGCTGGATCGGTCGTCTTGCGTTTTTGGGCTACGAATACGCCTTTGCCTACCCGGCTGTACAAAAGGCCTGAATTGATCAATTCAGCTCTGGCTTGCTTGACCGTAAGCAAACTTACGCCATACTCCCGTGATAGTTCGTTCTGGGAGGGGATCTTATCACCCGGTTGTAGCTCTCCTGAGGAGATTTGCCGTTTGATATCAGCAATGATCTGGCGGTATAGTGGCGTGGGATTGTGGATATCAATGGCCATTATGGATCGGTCTATCTTCGAGTAATAGTAATTTTGTCATCTCTCCTCAGAAACTACTCGAGTGCCCGGTGTTGGTTTCTCCATCGAGAGCATTTGTAATATAATGAAGCGCGAAGCCACTGCTCCACCTCTCACGGAGAATAGGGGTGGAGCAGTGACCTGTCGCCTTCTATGAATGCTGTTCTAGCGCAGGAACAGCATCTTCCGTGTCTGAGTAAGTCCTTCTGCTTTCAGGCGGTAGAAGTACACACCGCTGCTTACCAAACTACCGGTAGCATCACGGCCGGTCCATTCTGCTGTATGAGTACCAGCTTCTTGGTGACCATACTCCAATCTTACGACCTCCTCACCCAACAGGTTGTATACCGTCAATTGGATGCTAGCAGCATGGGGTAACTCATACTGGATCGTTGTCGCTGGATTGAACGGATTGGGATAGTTCTGTGACAAGCGATACGCTTCGGGAACCTGGACTCCGCGATCTTCAACTGCCAGTAATTCCGGGAACCAGTTCAGGTCTCCCAAGGGCATACCTCCATCGCCTGCAGTGTAGGACGCCGTTGTGGTCGGATAGGAGAAATCCCAGGGCATGGTCCCAAAGCCAGGCTGACCAAATCGCATCACACCACCGCTATCAAAAGGTGATTGGTAGTCTGAATCACCATTGAATTCCTCCCACACGGTGGTGATGATACTCAGTGTAGTATCCATAAGAGGCCCATTGGTGAACGTAATAGCCTCACTGATCAATGTCGTCGTATCCGCCAGAGCCAGACCCACAGAATCGAACACGGCTCTCTGGACAACTGTAAAGCCCGTCACATTAAGGCTCGCATGAGCCGCGACAATCGCCGGATCCAGGAAGACGTTGTTATTGCGGAATTCGACGGTTTGGGTCTCGCCCGCAGCCGTAAGCAAACCCGCAAGTTCTTCATGTACCACGGGCTCGATCCCCTCCATAATGGGACTGACCGTTGTCGCAAGAGAGGATTCGCCTAGAAATCCGGCATCAATGACGAGGTTATTGGTAAAGATGAGTGTACCGATCTGGTAATATTCATTTAATACAGTGCCGACATTGACGAAGGTATTGTGGTTAAACTTAAGGTACTTGACGTAGCCGGTATCGCCTGATCGCATGATTTTACTTATCAGGTTGTAGAAGGTGCAGTTCTCAACCACTATTGAATCAACCTTATTGCCCCGGCGGTCCAGCCCACGGCCGTTATCGACACTCCAGCTGAGAATGGAATTGGTGATATATACTTTCTGATAATGAGAATCGAATCTGACAAAGGACTGGTGATCCCCATTTAGATGGCAATCATCGATGATGACCCGATTGCCTTCCCCCGAAACCCTGACAATATTCTTATCTGAAAATATTGAGCCTTCCTGATCTATATCTGTTAGATACAGCCCTTTCAGGGTCAGATCGCCCATCGGTTGGAAACAACGTGTTGCTACGCCACCGGAAATAATGCCCGGTACCAGTTTGGGCCGGTCGCCCTCGCCATCCTCAGCGACAATCGTCAGGTGGTATCCCGTGTGTGAGATGGTACCATCCAGGAGATAATAAGCATCTGGCCCCCGCTCTAATTCAAAGATTACATTATCCGCTCCGCTCGCCGTGACAGCATCATTCAATGTGCCAAATCCCGGAGCGACTGGTATTACCTGTTGGGCTTTTACTGCACTGCTAAATCCACCAATAACAATACACACCAGTATTGCTGTCATAACTTTTAGGCAAGTTCTCATTAGTGTTCCTCCATTTATGAGTTGATCGTATCTCTATGATTCGCGAATGAAATTGTAACTGCCTGAATACAACCATTTAGGCCTATTGGCACCGATAGCATTGTGTCAGGACTTGGGATGATGCTCATCACGGTGATTACTTAAAATTTATACCGTATACCCAGATCGGCAGTCCAGCCAAACAACTCCTTGCTGGTTGTAAAGGGCCGGTCTTTTTTCCACAAATAAGCGCCTTCGGACCGATCGGTGATATTGTTCAGATCCAGATAGAGGCTAAACCCTTCGAAAAGCTCCTGCTGCATGGCAATATCCCAGCGAACAAAGTCATTATCGTATTCATCCAATTCTTCTCGCACGTCTACATTCCTCAGGATTTCTCCCTGGTAGATCATCGAGATCCGACCGCTGAAACCGCCCTTCTCGTAGCCGATGGCCAAGTTGGCTATGTAGTCGGCCTGGCCGATCATGGGAGCGACCCTGACCGTATCAATGAAAATAGATCTGAAGAAGGGAGGCGGGCCTCTTTCAACGAGCAGAAATGGGTAATAAGTTTCAGAGAAAACGCGTGAATAATTGGCATAGATAACGATACCATCCAGAGGGCTGGGCAGCGATTTCAGATTGGTTTGAAGTTCGATTTCATAGCCACGTACTTGGGTTATATCATCTACATTTTCTGGCTGTATTATTGTATGTAGCTTTTCCAATCCGTACTCTACTTTTTCTTCTGCTGAGACGCGGCGCGTTCTTATGTAGTCAACATCCTCAACTTCCTTTGCAAACACACCGACCGTGAAGAGCCCCAACCGATTGTAAATTGAGAAAAAGGCATCGTAATTCCAGCTCTTTACAGGACGGAGACCAGGATTCCCTTGAACAAGCAAGGTCCCTTCTTCTTTGAAAGACCGGTAAGGCACGAGATTATGATAGTCCGGCCGGGTGAGGGTTCTGGTAGCGGCCAGACGGATATCAGACCAGGTAGTGGGCCTGTATCGAATATGTAGCATCGGCAGCAACTCTTCATTAGTCTGCTGCCCCGTAGTATCGATAACGCCTCTCAGGAGCATCCTTTCTTCGTCGTCGGTAGTCACCGGAAGCGCATGGATGGTCTTATATCTATTGATGGTTTGCTCGTAGCGTACACCCGGCAGAAACATCAGTCTTGGCCCGAGATTGAGCTCCATCATCACGTAACCAGCGGTTATCTTCTCGCCAGCCTCATAACTATCTATTAGAACATCCATTTCATATTCGTACAAAGTATCTGAAGGATCGTCATTAAAATACTCGTAGCGGTAGGTATGGAGAAAATCATTGAGATTATCAACATCTAATCCCGGGCCAAACTCATATCTGCCTCCTAAAAAATCACCAGCCGTGTAATCGGGGTCAATATAATTCCCTAATGTAATCCTCCCCTCTGAATCCAAATTCCAACGGTCGGGATATTTCGCAGGGAGGGCCTCGACGACTCCAAAATGGGATGTCGTAAACTCCGATGTTTCACGATCCCTGTTCTTGTCTCGAAATTTGCCGCCCATTTTAAAATAGCCGGCGATACCCTTCCCTAAAGCAAAAGGCATTTTAAGATCCAGCTGCGCAGTAAGGTTGTCGTCATTGATCCATTCTTGCTCCACGACACTATACTTGAAGAACGTTTCATCCTCCCGACTGTATGCAGCCTGAGGAATGAACTCCGGACCTTGATCTTCTATGAGGCTATCAGCATTAAAGCCGCTGAGTTCATAAAAGCGGACGGTGTGTGAAAAGGGTGTTTCCTGGGCAGTCTTTGAATATGAGGCCTGCCAACGCAGGTCTATATTCAGGCTTTTGGGAAGCAGGTTATGTTGCCCGCTTATCGAGTTGGCCGATAACCGCGTTTCCAGTTGACGATCCCTTAAAGTACGTTCCTGTCGAAAAGCACCAAGATTATACCTGCGTCTACGGCGCAATTCATCCCGGTCGGTCTGACCCCAGAAACTGTTGAAGAGTATTTCGCCATTTTCGAGGCCAAGGTCAAGCATGAGACTAGCACTATAGCGCTTACGTATTTCGAACCGGTCACCCAAGTTCAAACCATCAATAAGAACATTAGCGGTTCCATCCTCTTTCTCCCCGCTGATAAAATACCCGGCGTCCATGTAATCGGAACTACGATTGGCACGCTGCAAGCTTCCAGTCAGCATCACGCCGATCTTATTTTTCCAGTAGCGGTCACTGAGACTTACACTGCCCTTATATTGCCCGTATTCCTCCTCATGACCATTGTAACCGGTTTGAAGACGGGTATTTGTTCGGAATCCCTCGGGGGCCTTTCTGGTCACAAAGTTGACGGCCCCACCGACGGCATCGCCGTCCATGTCCGGCGTCAACGACTTGAATACCTCGATACCAGCCAACACATCCGGCGCGATCATGCTAAGGTCCACCGAACGGTCCTCTGGGTCGGTGGACGGGATACGCTGACCATTAACTGTTATGGTATTGAACCGGGGCGACAACCCGCGCACGACCACCTTCTGGCCTTCACCGGCGTCTCGCATAATCGATATCCCCGGCAGCCGGCCAACCGACTCGGCGGCGTTCTGGTCGGGCAACTCCATGATTTTATCCGCCGATACGATATTGACAATGGTGTTGGAAGCCAACTGCTGGTTGATCGCCTGGGCTTGGCCTTCCAGCAGTGCGGTAACCACCACCTCCCGGCCCTGGATGACGGCGAAGGAGAGCTCGATGTTCAGTGCTACCGCTTGATTCTCCTCGATCGTGACCGGAAGGGTCTGGCTATCGTACCCAATGTAGGAGATATGAAGGGTGAACTCACCGGTAGGGATTTTCGAGATGGAGAAGAGACCGTCTCGATTCGTCGCTGCGCCCAGAGCTGTGCCTTCCAAGACCACATTCGCCCCCGGTAGAGGAGCACCCGTATCAGCATCTCGCACGGTCCCCGATATGGTTCCCGTCGCACCTGCAAGCAGGTGGACCGCGAAGAAAGAGATCAGTCCCAACTTTGCTAGATTGGATGTAGGTATCATACTCAACCTTGTTTGGTTTTCTTGATGTATGAAACTGAGATAGCTGGCGGGGGAGATGCTCGATCGAATTGAGCATCACTGCTGGGCGCGTAGTCTATCCTGAGTTTGATATTAGAATAGAAACTTGGCATACCTGGCATGCCAAGTGTACATACGCCCGCTGGGTTTGTCAAGACTTTATGCTTTCAAAAAGGAGGTAATAACGCTCTCTGGAAGAAGTAGATCAATCATTACTTGGTTGCTTGGGAGGTTGGGAGGCAGTTAAGACAAGCTCTGGACAATCCTATTTGTCTGGGTAGACACGTTTGTGTTCATCCAAGTCCCAATGTATGCCAGATCTGGCATCGTGTGCGCTACACTCCACATCGTCTAGCCCACGCATTGTACATGGCGAGGAGCTCCTTGACCAGCTCCGGTTGCTCTCCGGCCAGGTCGTGGAGTTCGGTGCGGTCGGCTTCCAGGTCATATAATTCCCAGGCGCCATTTTCCACAGAGACCAGTTTCCACCTGCCCCGCCGGACGGCTCGGTTACCCTCGTGTTCCCAGTAGAGGGCATCGTGTCCTTGGCGCTGTTCACCCTGCAAGATGGGGAGGAGGCTCTTGCCCTCCAAGGGATGTATATCTCTGCCTTGGTAGGTCTCAGGATATGGTACACCGGCCAGGTCACAGCAGGTGGCCATGAGATCGATGACGTGACCTCCCTGGTGGTCAATCTGCCCGCGCTGCTTGATCACGGCCGGCCAGCGGGCTACAAACGGGGTGGCAATACCGCCTTCATGGACCCAGTGCTTAAACAGTCTGAACGGCGTGTTGCTGGCATTTGCCCAGGCGGACCCGTAGCTCATGAACGAATCCACGCCGCCGGGGGGCAGGCCGTTGTTCCGCAGATCGAAGCCCAGGGGACTATCCTCGTGGCAGCCGCCGTTGTCCGATAAGAACAGCACCAGAGTGTCCTGCTCTTTGCCGAGCGAGCGTAATGTGCGGAGTATCCGGCCGATCCCCTGATCCATCCTGTCGATCTGCGCTGCATAGACGGCCATCTTCAGGTCCATCTCGGCCTTATTCTCGATCGATTGCCAGGGGGGTACCTCCGCGTCTCGGTCAGACAATGACCATTTGCGGTCAATAAGACCCAATTCGAGCAACCGCTCATATCGTTCCTTCCGCAGGGTATCCCAGCCCTTCCGGTATGTTCCCCGGTACTTCTCGATATCTTCCGGCAGCGCGTGTAGAGGCCAGTGAGGAGCCGTGTACGATACGTACAGGAAGAAAGGCTGATCCTGGTGACCATATTCTGCGAGATAATTCACGGCGTACTCTGAGATAGCATCGGTCAGGTAAAAGCCCTCTTTGGGCGGCACGTACGGCTGGTCATCGATGGCGATTACCCTTTTTCTCCCGGGCGCCTTACCTTTCGTGAAGTCGAAGTAATTGGCGGCACCATTGATCAGTCCGAAGTAGCGCTCGAAACCACGGTCCAGGGGCCAATGGGGTTTGCTTTCACCTACGTGCCATTTGCCGGACATGAGGGTATGATACCCGGCTCCGCGGAGGACTTCCGCGATCGTCACACACTGGTCGTTAAGATACCCTTGGTACGGTCCTGGCGGCTTGGGATTGTCGGGACGGCTTACCATTCCGCCTATACCGGCCTGGTGGGGATACAAGCCCGTCAGCAGTGCGGCGCGGGTCGGGCAGCAGCGGGCGGCATTATAGAAATTGGTAAATCGAATCCCATCGGCCGCCAACCCATCGATGTTGGGCGTGTGGATCTCTCCTCCGTAGCACCCCACGTCGGAAAAGCCCATATCGTCGGCCATGATCAGGATGATATTGGGTCGATTGGCTGCTTCGGTTGTCGTGAACTGCCCCAGGGCTCGCACCCATCCCGGGGTTGCCAGGGCGGCAGTACCCAAACCCATTGTCGTCAGGAAATCACGACGGCTGTATCTTGGTCTGTCCATATTCTATATGATACCATTGATGATCCTAGTGACTTTCAGGCAAGAGGTGTTCGGGGACGTATTGTCCCTCCTGGATGAATTTCGGATTGTACTTGCCGTACTCTTTGAAGCCCTCGAGGTCGCGCATCCGATTGAAGCGCGGGTAACTCTCAAAGATATCTCCGTAGCCTAGAACGCGCGGATCTCCCTGAGCCGTCAGAACCCGCTCCAGCTCCGCATGCAGGTTGTCTCTGATCCTCTCGTACGCAAGGTCATCAGCCAGATTATGGAGGCAGCCGGGATCGTTTTCCACCGCGTAAAGCTCCTCGGCTGGCCGTTTGCCGATGGCCAGATCGAATAAACGCTGTGCTTCTTCCTCCTCCACATTCTCGATGAGCGCTGCCTTGGAGGGAGAATCGTAGTCATCGATGTCATGGTACCCGGGCGGATCACCGGCTGGCCAGCGGTCGGGTTTGAAATTGCAGATGTACAGATATTCGGCAGTACGAAGTGCGCGGCTGGGGTAGCCCAGATTGTCAGGTCGGGTGTGCGTATGCCGCTCCCGGCCGGTGAGAACGTATTCGCGTTCGGGGTCTATCCGCCCCGATCTGGATGAGTCCAGTATCTTCATCAGGCTCCTGCCGGTCATCGTTGGCGGTGTCTCCAGTCCGGCTGCTTCCAGAAATGTAGGCGCCAGATCAATGAAACTGACGAGATCGTCCACCGTACGACCACCTCGAATCCGGTCGCCCCAGCGGATAGCCAACGGCATGTGTGTCCCATACTCGTACAGGTTGGCCTTGGCCCGAGGGAAAGGCATCCCGTTGTCCGACGTTACGATAAGGAGGGTTTGATCGAGCTCACCCAGGTCTTCAAGGATCTGGAGCATGCGCGCCAGATGGCGATCGAACCATTCGATCTCCAGGGCATAGTCCAGTAGATCGCTGCGCACCGCCTTGGTGTCCGGCAAGAAGGGTGGCACCTCCACATCCTCCAGCTTTTTGCCGGCCCGCAGACCTGATCCCTGTTCGTATGTACGATGAGGTTCTCTGGCGCCGTACCAGAAGCAGAAGGGCTGCCCGTCAGGACGTGCCTCAAGGAAATCCTTGAAGTTCCCAGCGTAATCGGTTGATCCGATTTCCGAGGTATCGGCGGTAATGCTATGTCGATTGAATTCCTGTCCTGCCGGATTCCGTTTCCTTCCACAGTCCTGCCAGTTGCCCGGGCCCCAGGGCTTGCCGGTGTAGCCGACAAAATATCCGCTCGCTTCCAACAACTCCGGGTAGACCTGGTACTTGCCGGGGAACAGACTGGCATGCGTACCGGCCTCTTCCAACTGCCAGATATTTCGGCCCGTGAGTAATGCCGCGCGGCACGGGCTGCATTGCGGTGCCGGGCAGTACCCGTGAGTGAATAGGATGCCCTCTTCTGCGATCCGATCGAAGGCCGGGGTCTTGACGAAGTCGCATCCGTATGCCCCGGCGTGAGGCCATGACTGGTCGTCGGAGATGGCCAGCAGGATATTGAGACGCTTTGCCCGCCCTCCACACCTGAGAATCAAACCCGGCATCGACAGTGCGGTAGCGCCCAGGCCCAATACCTTCAAGAAATCCACTCGATTGAAACGTTTATTCAACTTCGACTCCCTTTGCTGCACTCAGGGGGTGGCACCGGCTGTTTAACTTATGGCTTAGAGTGACTAGATTGAAGTAATCGCTGACTCTCATTATTACAGACCGCTGTATTGAGCAGTAGAAAGTAACGAATCGTAGCCGTTTGAGGTAACAATAGGATTCGCGAGTGCAGCGGCGATAGCCTTGAATACTGCGCTGGCCGGGTGAGCGTTGGAAAAGGTTGTTCCCAGGGACGCGGCACGAATAAAATCACAGGTCTAATCAAACGGGAGATCAACATGCCTGCCAGGAAATCCAGATTTCTGTTTGTTGCCCTTCTGCTGAGTGTGTTTACGGGCAGCATGTTCACAAGCTGTGGTGGTGACCGTGTTTCCGGCGGTGATGCTGCCTGGGACCAGGTGCCGGCTATCCTGGAGCGGATAAGGCCGCCTAGCTTCCCGGCCAACGATTTCGCTGTGGGGGACTACGGAGCCGTGGCTGATGGGATGACCGATTGCCGCCTGGCTATCACCGCCGCCATCGAAGCCTGCGCGGCGGCGGGTGGCGGCCGGGTGGTCCTGCCTGCGGGGGAGTACCTCGTGAATGGTCCCCTGCACCTGAAATCCAACGTGAATCTGCACCTGGCGAAGGGTGCCACGGTGCGTTTTGGGGTGAATCCGGTGGACTACCTACCGCCGGTGCTGGTGCGCTGGGAGGGGACGCGATGCTACAATTATTCGCCCCTGATCTATGCCTACCAGCAGGAGAATGTCGCCATTACCGGGTGGGGTACCATCGATGGACAGTGCGAACAATTCTGGTATCTATGGAAGCTGATCCAGGAACCGGATAAGGCCCGCTTACGGAAAATGGGGCGGGAGCTGGTGCCTGTGGAAGAACGGGTATTCGGGGAGGGGCATTTCCTCCGACCCACACTGATCGAGTTCTTCGAATGCGAGAACATCCTCATCGAGGGGGTGACGGTGAAGAGCAGCCCTTTCTGGACCATCCATCCGGTACTGTGCACCAATGTCACGGTTCGCAAGGTTACGGTGCAGCGGGGCAAGAGCAATGACGACGGGTGCAATCCCGAGTCAAGCCAATATGTGCTCATCGAGGACTGCACCTTCTACACCCAGGACGACAACATCGCCATCAAGGCCGGCCGGGACAATGACGCCTGGGTGGAGAACGGCGGGCGGCCTACGGAGAACGTCATCATCCGCAACTGCGACTTCCGGGGCGAGACGGGAGCGCTGACCATCGGGAGCGAGATGTCAGGAGGTGTGCGCAAGATCTTTGCCGAGAACTGCACCATGGACACCACGCGGCGGCCGTTCTACATCAAGTCCAACACGGACCGGGGCGGGATCGTGGAGGACCTGCATTACCGCAACATCGCGATCAACCACGCCACGGACGCAGTGATGCTGGTCCAGCTGGATTACAAGGGAGGGACCGGCGGCCCTTACCCCGCCACTTTCCGGAATTTCCATTTCGAAAACATTGCCTGCAATAGCGCATCCACGGGCTTCCGGATTACCGGGTTGCCGGATAAGACAGTGGATTCCATCTTCATCAATGGTCTTACGATCAACAATGTTGAGCAGGAGGCGGAGATCGTATACGTGCACAACCTGATGCTGGATGAAGTACAGCTGGGTAGACTGGGAGCGTCTGCAGAGGAACTTGAGGTTGAAGCGGGTGAGGAGCAGCCAGGACGGTTGCGGTGGAAGGATCTGCCAGAACCGGTGCGCCAGGCGTTCCTGGAGGCCTTTAACCGGGTGGTGGATGGCAGCACTGGAGTACCGGCCGTCGCCCGGGAAGAAGTGAAGCGAGCTTTCGCCGAGCATCCCACTATCACGATCATTGAATCCCTGCGGGCAGCAGGCCGGTCGACGTATCGACTGACCCAGATCTTCGGCAGTGATAACATTGTGGTGCTGATCGCGGAAGACGGGAGGGTGCTGGAGAGCCTTTAGGTGGGGCCGATTGTTCCGACAGTGTAGGGTGAATATTGCGTTCCCGTGCGCGAGATGATTCAGTATATATTTATGCCTAGTGAATAGCTAACAAAATGCCTGGTATTAAGAAGGATACTGCACAGTGAAGCCAAAACTCATGGCAGCCACACTAGTTGCTGCATTAGGTGGATTTCTGTTTGGATTCGATACCGCAGTGATATCAGGGACAACCCAATGGCTGAAAGAAGTCTACTCGCTATCATCCTTTCTGCTCGGCTTCACTGTGGCCACTGCACTAATAGGTACCATGATTGGAGCCTTGGCTGTAGGCAAACCAGCAGACAAGTATGGGCGCCGAACACTGCTGTTAATTCTGGCGATACTATACCTGGTTTCAGCTCTGGGTAGTGCTTTAGCCTGGAACTGGACTAGTTTATTGTTTTTCCGTCTGATTGGTGGTCTCGGTGTTGGTGGCGCATCGGTCGTTTCGCCCATGTATATCGCTGAGCTTTCACCTGCCAGATTCAGGGGGCGGTTGGTGGCTGTGACCCAGTTCAATATCGTGGTGGGTATCTTGGCCGCCTATTTCTCCAACTTCGCAATAGCCGGATCTGAGCTTGGCCAGATCGAATGGCGCTGGATGTTTGGTGTAGAGGCTTTTCCGGCGGCTCTCTTCTTCGGTCTGCTGTTTATGATTCCGAGAAGTCCCCGCTGGCTTGTTGCCCAAGGCCGTCTTGATGATGCACGGGTTGTTCTGGACAACTACGGTACAGATACAGGCAGCCTGGATGAAGAGATAGAAGCCATCAAAGCCTCCCTCGATATAGAGCACCATAGCCTGCAAGAGCCGTTCTTTGTTAAGAAGTATGCCAAGCCGATTATGCTGGCAGTGATGATTGCCATATTTAATCAGCTCAGTGGTATCAATGCCCTGATGTATTATGCACCTCATATATTCAAGATGGCGGGGGCTGCGGCAGAGTCTGCGCTACTGCAAACTATTGCCGTTGGGGGCACTAATCTGATCTTTACTATGGCTGCCCTCGCAATCATCGATCACTTTGGGCGGCGGAAGCTAATGCTGGTGGGTTCGATCGGGTACATCATCAGTCTTGCCGCCACAGCCTGGGCATTTTACACTTATGGCGCCGAATTCAATGACACAGGTAGCCTGGTTGTGCTGCTAGGCTTGCTGGTCTTTATAGCATCGCATGCTTTTGGGCAGGGTGCCGTAATCTGGGTATTTATCAGCGAGGTATTTCCCAACCGGATTCGGGCTCGTGGTCAGGCGCTGGGCAGTTTCACCCACTGGATAATGGCTGCGCTGATTTCATGGACATTCCCCATCATTGCCGATATATCCGGGGGACATATCTTTGCCTTTTACATGCTCTGCATGATTGGCCAATTAATCTGGGTACTTAGAATTATGCCCGAAACCAAAGGCACTTCTCTAGAAGATATTCAAAAGGAAATGGGTATCGAATAGTAGTGTGATTCGTATGGCCGATCGTCAGAAAGCTAGGCTCCTCCGAAACGGGTCTGGTTTCTAATTTCAATTACTTAACCTTATTTATTGGTGCATTAGAATCAGTTTAATGGCCGAGGCAAATTTGGATGTGCCTGGCTGGGCGATGCAGATACCCAGGCCAACCTCT
>CP070656.1:2734499-2740050 GCA_020355065.1 Fidelibacterota bacterium
GAGGAGAATCAGGCCGCCGCCAGTTATACGTGCCCGAGTAAAATGAGTCCCCACAAAAATATGTTAGGAACGATCATGGCAGATGTCAAGTGACATCGATACGGTGACATTCCTTCACGACAGTCTAAATAGTCGCTACTGGCTACCCTGTCGAAGAATAGTTACATTCGGGTGCGATAAAAGACGCTGCGGAATAACTTTACACGCGGCTTAGTACACAGGGAGGACATGGGAGCTAAAATCAGACGCATCTTCGTAGCGGGTATCCTAACGGCCATACCCGTGTATGCCACCATCAAGGTGATGCAGATCCTGTTCCGGTTCATGGACCAGATCCTGGCCCCGCTGATCCAGCGTTTCCTGGGCTACGAGGTACCCGGACTGGGACTGGTGATGCTGATCATCACGCTGTTCTTCCTGGGTATATTCGTGACCAACTTCCTGGGCCGGCGTATGTACAATTTTGTCGAGCGCTTCGTGCTGCGGGTCCCCATCGTGTCCAACATCTACAACTTCGCCAAGCAGATCGTGCAGACCTTTTCACCGGAGCATCGCAGTGCGTTCAAGAAGGTAGTCTGGCTGGAGTATCCACGTAAGGGATTATGGACCCTGGGTTTCGTGACCGGGACCTCCTATTCCGCCGACGGCATACCATTCTACAATATCTTCGTTGCCACCACTCCGAATCCCACTTCAGGCTACGTGGTGTTCGTTGCCCAGCATGAGACCATTGATGCTACTCTCACTATTGAGGAAGGCTTCAAGCTGCTTATTTCAGGGGGCGCGCTATCCCGCGGCAGTCATCACTTCCGGTTTGATTTCAAGCCGGAGCCCCAATTGGAACTGCCCATGGACGAGACGCCCGCACGTCTGACACCCGGCGAGGCGGTGCCCGCGAAAGCCATGCCTGCGCAGAGCCAAGACGGGAAGGCCAAGCTGCACAAGGCAACTGCGAAGTCCAAGAATCCGCCCCCCAAGAAGCGGCGCAGGCCGGTCGCCCGGCGCCGGAAAAGGTGACCAGCAGCTCGGACAACGGTCCATTCCTAGCTTGCAGACAAGAATCAACAGTCGCAATCGCACCAATATTCATTGGGGATCACCAGATCAGATTGATATTGACTTCATTATTTCGTTGTGCGTATCCTTGAGCGCATCAATCCATTATGAACACGTACCGCGGTAGGATTACATATTTGGACGGCTTTCGGTTGCACCGTGCCTTGACGGCGGGCATCCAGCGGGTGGTCAATCGCCAGAATCACCTGAACCGCATCAACGTGTTCCCGGTGCCCGATGGGGATACGGGCACCAATCTCAGTTTCACCCTGCTGTCTATCCTGGACAACACGGACCAGCATGTGGAACCGCATGCCGGACGGACGGCGGTGGCCATTGCCGACGCCGCGCTGGATGGTGCGCGGGGCAACTCCGGTATTATTCTCGCCCAGTTTCTGCAGGGATTCTCCGACAGCTGCGCGGAACTGAGACGCATTACCGTCCAGCAGTTCACCAAGGCCGCCGAAGCGGGTTATGAATATGCTCATCAAGCCCTGTCGGAGCCGGTGGAGGGGACGATCCTGTCGGTCATCCGGGCCATGGTGGACAGCCTCAAGGAGCGCACGAAAGCCGGCGTATATGATTTCTTCGACCTCCTGAAGGAGACCTACAACCGGACTGAGGAAGCATTACGCCGGACACCGGAGCAGCTGGAGATTCTCAAGAAGAAGGGTGTGGTGGATGCCGGCGGGCAGGGATTCGTTTACATGCTCAAGGGTATGCTGGAGTTTATCACGGGCGGGTCCCTGAGGAGCCACTGGAAGCGGGCGAAAATCGCGCCGTCACCGGAGCTGGCGGAACCGGAGCAGGCCCTGGTGCACACGGAGATCGACTACCGCTACTGCACGGAGTGCCTCGTGCTGGGTGAAGATATACCCCGCAACAAGCTCCGGGAAGCGGTGATGGGTATGGGTAACAGCCTGGTCCTGGGCGGCACGAAGCAGCGGATCAGGATTCATATCCACACGGATGAGCCACAGGCGGTATTCGCCGCGGCCGGTTCATTCGGCCAGGTGGTAGGTGAGAAGGTGGACGATATGCAGCGCCAGGTTCAAGCAGCCCACACAGCCCGGAAAGGGGTGGCTATCGTCACTGACTCCACAGCGGACGTCCCTCCTGAACTCCTGGAGACCTACAACATCCACATCGTGCCCGTGAAGGTCAACTTCGGCAACAAGGGCTACCTGGATAAGGTGACCCTCTCACCGGATGAATTCTACGAGGAGCTGACCACCAATCCCCACCATCCCCAGACTTCCCAGCCGACACCGGGCGAATTCTGGCGTACCTACCAGTTCCTGGCCAGCCATCACGAGAGTATTGTCTCCCTGCACCTGCCCCCGGCGGTGAGCGGGACCCTACAGTCGGCGGAGAATGCCGCCCGGCGGCTGCCGGAGATCAACATAACCGTCATGAACGCCCTGAATGTCACCGTGGGACTGGGGCTCATCGCGGTGGAAGCGGCCAAGGCGGCCTCGGAAGGCAAGAGCCACGAGGAGGTGGTGGCGGTAGCCCAGAAGGCCATTGACCAGACGGTCATTTTCGCCGCCGTCAAGGATCTCTCCTACGCGGTGCGGGGGGGTCGGGTCAGCCGGTCCCGCAAGCGGATTGCCGACTGGCTGCGGGCAACTCCCGTCCTGGGCATGACTCCCAAGGGTACGGTGGACATGGCCGGTATCTTTTTCGGGCGGCGCCAGCTGGCCCGCGGCCTGGCCAAGTGGGTGGCCCGCCGCATCGACCGGGAACAAATCTACAACGTCTTTATCAGTCACTCCCGCTGCTTCGATACGGCCCAGGAAATGGCGGGATTACTGCCCACCCTGGGTTATCGGACCCATCAGGTTCAGATCACCGATACCGGTACCGCCATCGGGGCCCATGCCGGCCCCGGCTCGATCATCCTGGCCTTGCAACCGGCACACATGGCATGATCCTGCTGCTGATCCTGATCCTGCTCGGCTATCTGGCCGGCAGCGTCCCCACCAGCATCATCGTAGGACAGATCACTCGCGGCATCGACATCCGCGATTACGGCAGCGGCAATGCCGGGGGCACCAATGCCTTCCGGGTGCTGGGCTGGAAGGCCGCACTGGTCGTTGTCGTGGTGGATATCTTCAAGGGTTGGCTCGCGGCGGCGGTCATCTCCCGGGCCACCTTCGGTGCGGTATTGGGCCAATTGCCCACCAGTGATACCCATCTGGTGGCTATCCTGTGCGGTGCGGCAGCGGTGCTGGGACACAGCTTCACCATCTTCGCCGGCTTCCGCGGCGGCAAAGGCATCGGCACCCTGGCCGGGATGCTCCTCCATCTGTTCCCCTGGGCGGTCCTGTTCGGGCTGGCCGTATGGGGACTGCTCCTGATCACCACCGGGTACGTCAGCTTGGGATCGATCACGGCCGTAACCCTTTTCCCCCTGATCACCTTTCTACGTGAGGGGACCCTGAACTCCAGCCTGGGCTACTTCAGTCTGGTTATGGTGGTCTTCGTTTGGTTTACCCACCGCAGCAACGTCACCCGTCTGCTGGCCGGGACGGAAAACCGCTTCGAAAAAGCCCTCGTCTTCCGCCGAAACAAGACCTAAACAAACCTCCCGCCGTCACCAGAGGTGAATCAGCGGGAGGCTATTTCTACCCGGATCGATCGATCCGGCTGCGGTTTGCCTGGGAGCGTGCGGCTAGCGCAGCTTCCCCAACTCCCGTTCCAAGGCCTCGAAGCCCTGCTCAGCCTTGAACTCGTTCCAGAGGGCTTCTTCCTGCCGGGCGGTCTCGATAGCGGCTCGGCGGGCCTGATCCAGCGAGTACTCGACCAGCACGAAGTAGGTGCCGTCCTTGGCGATGTAGGTCTCCTTGATGGCCGCCCCGGTGAGGGTGGCATCGGTCACGCCTTTGCTTACGGCCTGGGTGAACTCCAAGGCCTCGGCCCGTTCACCGACACCGCTTTCCTGCATGAAATCCTTGACCAGTGACTCCACCTGGATCCTTACCGCGGCCGCCACTTCGTCGCGGGCACGCTGGGCGGCCACTGTCTTCGCCAGGCTGGGATTCTGCTTCTTGGCTTGTCCAACACCGTACAGGAAGCCTTCCATGGACGGCCGCTGCAGGGTCCACTCGGGCATATCGCGGCTTTCCCGGTCTTCGGTTGTGCCTGATTCCATTTTTCCAGCACAGCCCGTCCAAAGCAGCAGCCCGCTGCCAAGGGCTATTAAAATAATGATTCGTTTCATGATACTACTCCTTGTCTTTCACAATATGAAGTTGAACCGCCCTCTCAACCCGCTGGCCCAGGGGAATCTCCGCCAGCCAGCGCTGAAAATCGGTAAAGCTGGCGTCACCCGCCGAGAACGAAGCATACCCTTCCGGTACATGGATGAGACCGGACAGATCGGCAATGGGCCGTCGGGTGAAAACGGCATAGATGGTCTCATTGGTGGTCAGGGCGTCGGGATCGCCCGCCACCCGGTAATGCAGTCCCCGGGCCCGTTCCTGCCGGGTGGGCATCTCCAGCCACTCACCGGAGGATACCTCATTATCCTCCATGGCGGCATTGGGAAACATGAGCATTACCGAGTTATCGCTCAGAAAATCAAAGACATACAGGTAACCATCGGCACTGGGGCGCGCCCTGATGATCAGCTCGTCCCATTCCGTCAGCAGGCGTTCATTCACCTCCAGCTCAAGACGGAGGGCCGGATCACGCTCACCCTTCACAGGCACAACCCGGGCTTCCATGACGATACGATAGCGGTAGGCATTCCCTTCCATGGGCGACAAGTCTGCGGACAGGATCTTCTCATCCACCAGATGACCCGTCACGGAGGAAAGGGCAAAGGTGCTCCAGGTGGACTTTTCGTAGGCCACTCCGGCGGTTTCATCCATGATATCGCTCAGCAGGGACGTAAAGGATATTTTAGCCGGCAGGGCCTGTTCCATTCCGGCGGCCCGGGCGGTCTGTAAAACCTCCTGACGGGCCCGGGCCGGGGATACCGATCCGGGGAAGACCAGGGACGTGTCCACCAGGAACCACCCGGGTGTGACCACGTAATCCAACCGATCGACAGCTGCACGGGCTTCGGCGGCCATTTTGTCCATACCTGTCCCCGGCTCCTCCTCCAGCAGCTCGGTCTCGGCGGGAGTGGCGGCCATTCCGGGCAGGGGCACCTCCTTGCCGCCTTCCAGCTCGACGAAGGCTTCCTCGGCGGCCACCTGGGCCGATGTGGGCTCTTCACCCTCCGGTCCTGCACCCCTGGGCTGCGAACTGCAGCCCGCTAGCAGGAAACCGGCGAAAGCGACAATCACCAGATATCGCATCAATACTCCACCAGAATCTGATCCAGAGCCTCGCCCATGAGCTGGGGCGTCTGCTCGCGGTTGAACATACGGCGGGCGAGGTCAGGGACGTTCTCCATGAGATAGCCGAACACTTCCTCCGACGTTATCCGGCCATCCTGATCCCCATCCGCCTCACCGCGTATGCCCTTGAGGAAAAAATAGGTGAA
>CP070656.1:2740150-2761122 GCA_020355065.1 Fidelibacterota bacterium
CAGCCGTGTCACGACATGCGTCAGACCATAGATCAAACTGCCCAGGGGGTAAAGGACTACAACCAGTGCTCTCACCGGCCCCTTGGCCAGGCGGGCGAAGGAGGTCGTATGCCGGATGGCCAACAACTTGGGCATTATCTCACCGAATAGTAACACCATCGTCGCAACCACGATCGATTCCACTATCAACAGCAGGGAAAGATTCAATCCCAGACGCAAGGCCAACTCGCCGGTCAATAAGGCGGCGATAAAGGCCATGGCGATATTCACTAGGGTATTTCCCGTCAGTAGTGAGATCAGCAGATGCCGTGGACGGCGCAGTAAGGCCAGAATGTGCGCGTGTATGGACGCGTCTTCACCATAATCCTTGATTCGGCTCTGAAGCCGGAAAAAGGATGTCTCCGCCCCGGATAGCAAACCGCTGAGGAGAAGAAGTCCAACAAATAAGATCACATATAAGAACGCAGTGCTCATCGTCCGGAAGATTGAGGCGGTGAGGCCAGGTAGACCTCCTCCAGGGAACGCATCTGCGCCTCCTTTACAGGAGTGTCATCCTCGTGACCCGATAGATGTAGACAGCCGTGAACGATCAGACGCTTGATCTCGCGCTGGTAGGATTCACCATACAGCCGGCTATTTTCCCGGGCCCGCTCCTGGCTGATATAGATCTCTCCATCCAGCGGCTCGTCGGATTCATTCAGCTTGAACGCGATCACATCGGTGTATTCATCGCGCCCGAAATATTCTCGCTTCAGCCGACGAAGGTACTCGTCGTCCGTGAATACTACTTGTACTTGTCCGGTGTCGATCCCGTGGTCGGTAAGTGTGGCCGTAACCAGACCGGCTATCACTTCGGGGGAAAGCGGCGGCGGCTCATCACTCTGCGTGTCTACGTTGACTGTGATCACTCGGTAGGAGTTCCCTCGAAGACCGTTGCTTCCGGGATGGGCTCCCCTTCGGGCTCCTCCTTCTCCTCCACCACTTCCTTATCCGTGCTGGGATAAGGAATGCGCACATGATAGATCCCTTTCAGAACTCCGATGATACCCGTACCGGCAACCGCGTTCCCTTTGATGCGGTTGATTTCCTCCAGGGTCAGGGGACATTCATCCAACTGCCCGTCAGCCATGCGCATCTCGATGATGGTATTCATCATCTGCAGGATACGAGGCAGGGTTGGCTTACGAATAGACTTAGTGGCCGCTTCCACCGCCTCACATATCATGAGTATACCCGTTTCCTTGGTGTTCGGCCTTGGACCCGAATAACGGAAGGTGTCTTCTTTTACCTTCTCCGGACCACCATCCCCGCTGAGAGCCTTTTGATAGAAATATTCCACGCGAGCAGTGCCGTGATGCATCGGAATAAAATTGGCCACCGCCTCCGGTATGCCGTACTCCTTGGCCAGACGTAAGCCTTCTTTCACGTGGCTGATGACTACCTTGGCGCTGAGATGCGGAGCTATGGTGTCGTGAGGATTTTCCTGACGGAACTGGTTCTCGATAAAATATTCCGGGCGGGCCAACTTCCCGATATCATGGTAATAGGCACCCACCCTGCACAGCAGGCTGTTGGCGCCAATGGTGTTGGCCGCGGCCTCAGCCAGATTCCCGACAATGATACTGTGGCTAAAGGTCCCATTGGCTTCCCGGCTGAGTCGCCGTAATAGCGGGTGATTGAAATCCGATAGCTCCAGAAGAGTGAGATTGGTGGTCATGCCAAAGATCACCTCTAGGACGCCGATCAGTCCATAGACCATAATGGGTGACAGCAGACCGTTTATGGAGGCATACATCAGATGGGTCGCCAAGGTGGCTAGATTGGTATATTTCAGGAACTCCACCGCCGTTATACCCACTACATAAGCGGATACTATGTATATAATGGCCGTAAAGATCTGTCTGCGGCGACGCAGTTGACGTACCGCATAAATCGCCACGCTGCCTACCAGAAGATTCACCAGGACAAAGTCCACTTTATTACCCACCAGAAAACCCATGAGCAAGGCCAGGGAGACTGTGGCGATAATGCTGGTCCGCGCATCGAATAGGATGGTAAAGGCCATCGCCACTACCGTGAACGGGATCAGGTATTCCGAGAGCCCAAAACGATGATGGAACAGGCTGCCAATCCCCATGATCAAGACGATCAGGAGATTGGTAAGCAAGAGAATCCGGTTCTGCCGATACCAATCGCCTCGATACACGTACAACCAGGCATAGAAGAAAGCCACCATAATGATGGTGATCGCCATCATCCCGATCCTGGGCAGCCAAAGCTGAATGCCCCCCGCGGATGCGATGGCCTGCGACTTCGCCACGGCCAGGGAATTGAGCTTCTCAAGTATTTCCGGCGTAACCCGCGTATTGGCGTCTACAATACGCTCGTTCTTCAGCACGAATCCTTTTGAGATCGGCACCTTGTCCACCGCCGCCTGCTGGCGGCGGGATGTGGTTTCATCATCATAAATCAGGTTGGGACGAATGAAGTAGATGAGCAGATCCGCCGCTACGGCGCTTTCAACCGCCGCCTCGGTGGGATATTGGGCCTGGAGCCGTGTCTTCGCCTTGGCCCATGCTTCATCTAGATCCAGTAGGAATCGCAGCTCGATCGTTTCCTCCACTCCCTCACTCGCCAGAGCCACCGGCGCGTTGCCCAACTGACTCTTGGGCAAATCCAAAACACCCTCGGCTAGTATGTCCCGGATGATCCTCTCCAACTCCCGCTGGAGACGCGTGTAGTTAATGCTTCGGCCTTCTGGTGTCGCCCCTGAAAAGAAACTACCCCAGTACAGTGCGTTGAGATCCAACGGAAACCGTAGTGCGAAATTGCTCCGCAGGTCCACTACCTCGGTGCTGTCTCGCTCCACCGTTTGTTGAACTTCTGTAAAACGATCATCGTACCGATACCGATATGCCCGCTGGCGGCTCTGGGCTAACCGGCTTTCTGCTCGCTGAATCCGCCGCGCCCGTGTGAACAGGTCAATCACACCATTGAGCTGCGTCGTGGAAATCTGCGGATCGCGCCGGAAAAGATACGGCACGGACCCGCGGGCAGCCTCCCGCTCCTGCTCCAAGGTCTCCGCACTTTTTAAAACTGGAAAATTGAACGGGGCGATAATCGGATCCCTGGTAATCTCATTCAGATCATAGCGGTATTCGAACTGATCGCCGATGGGAAACATCCAGCTGATGAGGATGATACTGCCTATGGGGATCAGAATCCGATAGAGTCGTTCCGAGCGTCGTCCCGGAATGGAGCGGAAGAAATCCGCCAAAGCATCGAGTCGCTTCGACATAGCTATAGCCTCTGGGCCTCTTCCAGAATCTGCCGGGCTATGATCATCCGTTGCACCTCACTGGTTCCCTCACCGATTTCCAGTACTTTGGCATCCCGGAAAAAACGCTCCACCTGATATTCCCGGATGTACCCGTAGCCCCCGTGAATCTGGATGGCATCAATCGTGATTTCCATGGCCAGCTGACTGGCAAAGAGCTTCGCCATGGCGGCTTCCTTGACTACCTCATGACCCTGGTCCTTCAACCATGCGGCGTGGTAAATCAGGTGCTTGGCGGCTTCCAGCTGGGTGGCCATGTCCGCCAGCTTGAACCGGATCGTCTGAAACTGGCTGATCGGCTTGCCAAACGCCTCCCGCTCCTTGGCATAGGCCAGGGCCATCTGGTAGGCACCCTCTCCGGTTCCCAAGGCCAGCGCGCCTACCGATATCCGTCCGCCCGTAAGGGCTTGTAAGAACTGACTAAATCCCTCCGCCGGCCGACCCAGGAGATTGCCTGCCGGCACTTCCATATTCTCAAAAAACAGAGAACGGGTATCCGAGGAGCGCCAGCCCATCTTCTTCTCCGGCTTGCCGAGCCTCAGACCGGGAGCATCTCTCTCCGCCAGAAAAGCACTGATACCCCGGTCCTCACCATCCTCAATAAGACGGGCAGTGAAAACAATCACACCGGCCTGTCCGGCATTGGTGCAGAAGGACTTCTCACCGTTGACTACAAACATGTCATTCTTCCGCTCGGCACGCGTCTGCGTGGCACCGGCATCACTCCCGGCGCCCGGCTCCGTCAGACCAAACGCCCCTAGCATCTCTCCCCCAGCTAGGGGTGGGAGAAACTTCTTCTTCTGATCTTCATCACCGAACAGGAGAATCGGCATGGTACCCAGACTGGTATGTGCCGCAGCCGTAATGGCGAGACTGCCATCCACCCTGGCCAGTTCGTGCACCGCCACCGTATAGGCCACCGTATCCATCCCCGCACCACCATACTCTTGGGGAATCGGAATTCCCATCAATCCCAGATCCGCCATCTTTGCCACCAGCTCATCCGGAAAGCGGCCTTCTCGATCCAACTCATCCGCCACGGGTGCCACCTCGTTCTGGGCAAAGTCACGCACCATGCTTTTTAACAGCTGATGCTCTTCGGAAAAATATCGGTTTTCCATGATGTCCTATCGATCCAGTCTCACCACTTGATCATGGCTGAGGCCCAGGTAAAGCCCGATCCGAATGCCACCAGAACCACGTGGTCGCCCGCTTGAATGGTACCGTCACTCACTGCCTCCGCCAGACAGATGGGGATGCTCGCGGCCGTCGTATTCCCATAGCGGTCGATGTTGGAATGTATCCTTTCCAGAGGCACCTTCAAACGCCGGGCTACTTCCATGGTGATACGGAGGTTCGCCTGGTGCGGTATGATGAGCTTGACATCCTTAGCTGTCATCCCATTCGCCGTGATCGCCTCCATGATTGACTCCGGAAAGCGGGTGACAGCATGGCGGAACACCTCCCGGCCGTTCATCTTAAGCCAGTGCCGCCCTTCGTTGACATCCTCTACTGAAATACGTGGATTCCGTCCGCTGGCCGGCACCTCCGACCACAATTCCTTGGCATGCTTGCCCTCCGAATGAAGGTGGGTGCTCAGTACGCCCCGCTCCTCCTCCGTAGCCGAGATCACCGCAGCCCCCGCTCCATCACCAAAGATGACACCTACATCACGACCGGCATCCGAAAGATCCAGGCCTGTGGACTGCACCTCCGCGCCGACCAGAAGAATATGGCGAAACGTCCCGGCGCGGATATACTGATCGGCAATGGACAGGCCGTACACGAAACCCGAACATTGCACCCGAATATCCAGGGCGCCGATCTCCGGAAAGCCCATGCGGTCCTGCAAAAGACAGCCCGAGCCCGGCGCCATGTAATCCGGAGTGGAAGTAGCAAAAATGATCAGGTCGATATCCTGCACCGTCAGTGACGCAGCCTCCAACGCCTGCTCGGCAGCGGGGATGGCTACATCAGTGGTCCCGACTCCATCGGCGACATACCGGCGCTCCTTGATACCCGTACGCTCTGTGATCCATTCGTCGCTGGTGTCCATCAAGGCAGCCAGATCGTCGTTGGTCACGACTCGCTCTGGGACGTAATAGCCGGTTCCGGAAACATAGGCACGGGTCATGGTAATTCTCCCATTTTAATATCCTTCAACTGTAATTGCACCTTTCGATTCCCCTGCCATTCGTTTTCTTCCACAACGTAAGCGATATCCAGGGGCTTATTCAAGAGGAGTTTTTCATAGTGGTCGGCCATATCAAAGCCAATGGCCTCTAGGGCAGTTCCATTGTTGTGGAACTGGCATTTCAAATGAGCCGCGGAATCCCCTACTAGCCGCGGTGATCCGGCCGGATAGACACCCCGGGTTACAAAGATCGGCCGACGATTACCCGGCCCGAAGGGTGAGAGGGAATCCAGAAAACGCAGAAACCGGTCATCGATTAGGTCCCAGGTACATTCGCCCTCCACCAGGAGCGTGGGCTGGAGCTGTTCCTCCGTGAGCTTGTCATCGGCCCAGGCCAGAAAACGCTCGGTAAAGGCCGGTAGAGACTCGGCTTGGACAGATAATCCGGCCGCCACAGCGTGTCCGCCGTACCCCAGGAGATGCTCCTGACAATGGGTTAGCGCCTCATAGAGATCAAATCCGGCCATGCTCCGGGCCGAACCTTTACCGATCCCCTCCTCTATAGCCACAATTACGGTCGGACGGTGAAAATGATCCCTGATGCGGGCGGCCACGATCCCGATCACCCCCTGGTGCCAGTTCTCATGGCTGAGCACCAGGGCCTTCTCCCTGCTCAGATCATGATAGGCATTCACCTGGAAGATGGCTTCCTCAACGGTATCCTCCTGTATGATCTGGCGGCGGATGTTCTCGGTGTGCAGCTCTCTGGCAATACTCATGGCTCTGTACCGGTTTTGGGTGGTCAATAGGTCAACAGCCCGGCTGGCATCTCCCAGGCGACCGGCTGCATTGATCCGGGGAGCAATCCCGAAAACCAGACGACCCACTGTTACTTCCTTCCCTGACAGACCGGCAACCTGCCACAGGGCAGACAGTCCGGGACGCGATTGCTCCTCGATCAGGCGCAATCCCTCCTTGACCAGGACCCGATTCTCATCCAGAATGGGGACCATATCAGCGGCTGTACCCAGGGCGATCAGATCGGCATGGGACCAGACCAGATCCGGATCATACCCCCCTTTTTCCGCCACCGCTAGCGCTAACTTGAACGCCACGCCGCCCCCACATAAGCCCTCGAACGGATACGTATCATCAACTCGCTTGGGATTGAGAATGGCAGCAGCGGTGGGCAAAACCCGGCCCGGAGTATGATGGTCGGTGATGATGGTATCAATTCCTTGCTCTCCCGCACGCGCCACCAACTCCACGGCATTGATCCCACAGTCGCAGGTAATGAGGAGGTCTGCGCCAATGAGTGCTGCATAGTCAATGCCGCCTGAAGATAGCCCGTACCCCTCCGTCTCACGATTGGGAATGTACGTCGATACCCGAGCCCCGATAGACGTGAGAAACAGATAGAGCATGGCCGCCCCGGTTGTCCCGTCTACATCGTAATCACCGAAAATCAGAATGGGTTGCTGCGTTCGAACTTGAGTCAGTACCCTGTCCGCCGCCCGGTCCATATCCCTCATGAGAAAGGGATCATGCAACTGCTCGAGACCTGGATTGAAAAAAGCTGCTCCTAACATACGGTCGACAATCCCACGGCCAGCTAGGACTCGAGCATATATTTCCGGTACGTCAAAGGCTTGCCGGGCCTGACGTATCAATTGGGGAGCAGGGTGGGTGAATTCCCAGCGAAAATCGAGTGGCGGCAATCCGGACCCTTTTGTATCGTTATACCATCGGTCCTAAAGAATGGAGACCGGCCTGTAAGCCGAATTCTGTATCCACCCGCAGGGCGGACGATGGCTATTCATCTGGGCCCGGCCTCACGACCGGGCTCTAGCGACCTACCCGCTTCGCATCCCGAGCCACCTGACGGTGGTGAGAATTACGACGGATCACCGCATCCCCCGTTACAGGGGAACGAAGCTGCTTGGTCTTGCTCCAGGCGGGGTTTGCCAGCTCCCCGATTCGCACCGGGGACTGGTGGTCTCTTACACCACCGTTTCAGCTTTGCCCCGCACAAGCGGGGTAGTCTATTTTCTGTGGCACTTTCCGTCCTCCCGACCAACGGGCGGGAGGCCCTCCGGTTAGGAGGCGCCTTATCCTGTGGAGTTCGGACTTTCCTCCCCCTTTACCAGTTTGCCCGCAAGCACCCGGTACAGGGAGCAGCCATCCGGCCGGTCTCCACGGGGTAATTTACATGAAATTCATCAAATTTGGCACGATTCCGGAAGTCGCCCAGCGCGGATCAGAACGAACTACCAAAGGTGATAATCGCGGCGTGGCCTGGGCTGGCTAATCCGACCGCCAGAATAATATAACGCCGCAACTCTCGCAGGTGACGATCTGGTCCATGGCCTTGATCTCAACCTGTTGTTGTGGAGGAATACGATTGTAGCATACCCCACAGGCTCCCCGACTCATGGGGACCACCGCCAAACCGTCCCGCGCAGCACGAATACGCTCGTAGGCATTCAGAAACCGGGGCTCGATCTGGGCTAATATCTCCGCCCGCTCGGTTTCCAGGGACTTGGTCTCCGCCTCAGTGGCCGATACGGTCTTCCGCAAGGTTTCCTTCTGAGCATCCAAATACGTGCGTTTCTCGCCTAACTGCAGCTCGTCGGCCTTGATCTCATCGGTCAACCGCTGCCGCTCGTCACTCAACTCCAGGAGATGGAATTCGCCGTCATCCAATATCTTTTTGGCGGTGTCGATCTCGGCCATAAGGGCATCATAGGCCCGGTTGGTAGACACCAATAATAATTGCTCCTGATATCGCTTTAAGTGGTCCCGGGTCTCCTCCAAACTGCCCGCTAGTCGACGACTCTCCGTCTCAATCTCCTCTATTCGGGCGCTCTTCTGGGCCGTTCCTTCCTCTAAATTCACCAGCTCCCGGGTTAGGTACTCCACCTCCGCGGGCAGATCACCCTTTTGCTCCTCGATCTCCATCAAATGGGAATCAATCGCCTGTAACTTGATTAACTTTGTGAGACTCTCTTTCATTGCCTGCTCTGTTTCCGGATATAAAAAAAGCACCGATGGGTGCACGATGGAGGGCATAGTTGGGGGAGGCTGGGCGAGCTGTAGACACCCCCAACATTCGCATCAACCCATAAACCTCAACGTCATGTGGGCGGTATCCGATTCGAACGGATGACCTCTGCGATGTGAACGCAGCGCTCTAACCAGCTGAGCTAACCGCCCTTGATTGGGCCGGTTAATTTAACGCACGTCAAGGAAAAGGGAAAGGCTTGCCTCATTTAAACGGCTACCCTAATTTGCCGTCTCAATTCATGAGGCTAAGCAGATTTCCCTAATGCGACTCCCACGCATAAATCTAATCCCATGGACACTTTTCGACAGGCTGCTGTGAATCCGATTGCCATCGGTGTTCTGATCTTTATCGCCTATTTCGGCTTCCGCGGTTTTCAACGTGGTCTGATCGATGAAGTGGGCCGTCTGATAGGCCTTATATTGGCCGTCATCCTGGCCTATCGCTTCTCACCACTCCTGTCTGAACACATCGGACTGGAAAACGAATTGGCCCGGTCGGCAACAGCCTTTGTAGGGATCTTTATCGTCACGCTGCTGGCTATGGCCCTCCTTACCAGGTTCGTCCGGACACTGGTCGAACTCGTTCTTCTGGAATGGCTGGACAAACTCGGGGGTACCCTCTTCGGACTGCTCAAAAGTCTTATCGTCTTGGGTGTGCTGATCTACGTGGCCGAGAGTTTCGAAGTATCCCAATCCTTTGTCCAACGGCTGGAGAGCCAGTCACCGATCTACCGTAATATCGTCGCCGTGAAAGACGGCCTGTTCAAGGTTCTCTCCCTTGACCGCATGATCGAAGACGTCCATGATCGAGTTAAGGAGATTGAACCGGAGGAAATCCTGCCCTCCATCTTCGAGGATCGCTAGCCCCCTTTCCGTGTCCACATCGTCATCATCGGAAACCTGGGATGAGAGCCTTGGTTCTCTGCTACATTTTAACCAGGTTCTCCAATCGGTCGGTGAACTCTGTGTCACCTCGGTGGCCCGGGACTATATTTCCTCCCTCTGGCCTATCACCGATCCGGAACGGCTGAGCGAGCGTTATACCGCCACGGCCGAACTTCTAACTATGCTGGAGAAAAAAACTCCCCCACCCCTCGCGCACTTCTCGGACGTTCGTCCCGCACTCCAGCGGCTTATGAGGGGTGCCAGTGCCCTGACTCCGACAGAGTTTCACGAGCTGCGTATCGTCCTGACTCTCTTCAAGCCCCTGAGCACGTTCTTCCAGGACCAGCCCAACACGCCGTTCTGGTCCTCCACCACCTACGAGCTGAACCCCTGGCCGGAGGGTGTCACCGCCATCAACCGGGTGGTGGATGACGACCAGACCATCAAATCCAGCGCCAGCAAGGAACTGCAGCGCTTGCGGGCTGCCATCCATCGAACCGAGGAGCAAGCCCGCCGGCGACTGGAAGAACTGCACGGCCAGGCTCAACAGTCTGGTTGGGCTCAGGATGAACCTATCGCCTGGAGGGAGGGCCGGTTGGTCATTGCACTCAAGGCCACTCACAAGCGCAAACTGCGCGGCCTGATGCACGGTCACTCCGGTTCGGGCGCCACCGTCTTTGTAGAACCCTTGGAAGTGTTCGATTTGAACAACGAACTCGCTGCTCTCAGGGACGAGGAGAAAGCCGAGGAACTGCGCCTCCTTGCGGTCCTCACCGAGGCCTTGCTCCCTCATGCCGACGATGTCCGACAGGGAGTAGAAGTGCTCTACCGCCTGGATGCCCATCTGGCCCAGGCCCGCTGGGCTGACCAGCAGGAAGCCGTTCAGCCTCAACTTTCCGCGAGTGGAGCATTCGAGCTCCTGGGCGCCCGCAATCCCATATTGGCGGCCCACCGTGACGTGGTTCCCCTCGATGTACGCCTGGGTGATCCGGAACGCCTTCTCCTGATCTCAGGTCCTAATGCCGGTGGAAAAACCGTGGTACTGCTTACTGTAGGCCTGTTTGTTATGTTGGCGCAAAGCGGTCTCTTTGTGCCAGCCAAGCAGGCCATTCTGCCGCTCTTTAACAGCCTAAACACTGACTTGGGGGACCGGCAGTCCCTCGAAGATGACCTCTCCACCTTTTCTGCCCACCTGGCCAACTTGCAGTCCATACTCTCCCGTTGCGGGCATGCTTCCCTGGTGCTGCTGGACGAGCTCGGCACCGGCACCGAACCCGAAGCCGGTGCCGCCCTGGGACAAACCTTTCTGGAGGCCATACGTGAACAGGGCGCCGTCTGCTTGGCAACCACTCATCTCAACCGCCTCAAGCTGTGGGCTCAGGATGAGCCCGGGATTCTGAACGCCGGCATGGCCTTCGACGCCCAGGAATTGTGTCCCACCTACCGGCTGGAGATCGGACGACCGGGCGCCAGCTTTGCCCTCGAGATAGCCCGGCGCATGGGCCTGGATGACCAGCTTCTGCACCGTGCCCAAACCCTGATGCCCGACGCAGCCGTGAATCTGGAAGAACTCCTGGTCTCCCTGGAAGAGGACCGGGCTGACATTCAGCGTCTCAAAGCCGAGCTGCAGGACCAACTGCAGGATGTACAGGAACGTGAGCGGCAACTGTCCTCCAGGGAAGCCGACATCAAAGCCGCCCACCGCCGCGCTCATAAGGACGCTCTCCGCGAAGCGGAACAGCTGGTGGCCGATATGAATCGCCGCCTGGAAAACACCATTGCCGAGGTACGTCGCAAGGGCGAAACCATCTCGAAAGAGGACATCCGCGCTGCCAAACAGGCCATTGCGCGGGAACGGCGCCAGCTGGCGGCACAGCAGGAACAACTCGCCGAGGATGAGCCCGCCGCCCTCAGTATGGAGGACATCCAAACGGGAATGTGGGTCACACTCAAGGATCAGGCCCGACCGGCCCGGGTGGTTAAACGCTACCCCGGCCGGCAGCGAGTGACCCTGGACGTGGAGGGTATGCGCGTCACCTTACCCATTGATCAGCTGGCCCCGGGAAAGGAACCGCCGGATATAACATCCACTCCACCAGGTGGGATGACCACCGTGGTGGGAGTTACTGCGGCGGGCGGAGCAGGTTACCGGCTCGACCTGCGCGGCCAGCGGGGAGATGAGGCGGTCGCTGCCGTGGACCGCTTCCTCGACCGGGCCCTCCTGGCCGGATTAGCGGCGGTGGAAATCATCCACGGCAAAGGAACCGGTGCTCTCCAGAAACGCGTCCGCGAGTTCCTCGAAAGCCACCCTCGGGTCAAGTCTTTCCGCTTCGCTGATTTCGACGCCGGTGGCACTGGCGTCACTCTGGTTGAACTGAAGTGATCCCACCTCGATCAAATCGATTCCAGCTTGGTCTTACCACAGCAGCCTTCTATAATTAGGCATGTAAAAAAATGCCCCTAATCCTGCATATAATCCTCAAGGAGTGTGCATCATGAAATGGAGAGCCCTTGCCCCAATACCTTTAACCGCCACTCTGTTTCTCATCCTCACCTGTGGCTCCGCCCCGGACTACGACGTCATCATCCGTGGGGGGGGCCATCTACGATGGCTCCGGCGGTAGCCCGTACGTGGCCGATCTGGCCATCCAGGGTGATGCCATCGCCGCCATCGGTGACCTGGACACACTCCGCGGCCGTATCGAGATCAATGCCTCAGGCCTGGCGGTTGCACCCGGTTTCATCAATATGCTCAGCTGGGCCGACAACTCGCTCATCCACGATGGACGCTCCCTCAGCGATATCTACCAGGGTGTGACCCTGGAGGTCATGGGGGAAGGCTGGTCCATGGGGCCCTGGAACGACGCCATGAAAGAAGAGGAGAAAGACAGCCAGGGCGATATCAAGTACGATATCACCTGGACCACGCTGGGCGAATACCTCCAGTTCCTGGAAGACAAGGGTGTATCCACCAACGTGACCTCCTTCGTTGGGGCTGCGACGGTACGTATCCATGAGATCGGCTACGAGGATCGGCACGCCACACCTGAAGAGCTGGAGCGGATGAAGGCCCTCGTCCGCCAGGCCATGGAGGAGGGCGCAGTGGGGGTGGGCTCGTCCTTACCTTACGTACCCGCGAACTTCGCGCCCACCGAGGAACTCATTGCCCTGGCCAAGGTGGCCGCTGAATACAACGGCATGTATATCTCCCACATCCGGGATGAGAGTAATCGCATCTTCGAGTCCCTGGAGGAATTCTTCACCGTTGTACGTGCTGCGGATATCCGTGGCGAGATCTATCACCTGAAAGCCTCCCAGAAACAGAACTATCACAAGCTGGACGAGGTCATCCGGCGGATCGAGGCTGCCCGGGCGGAAGGCCTGGCCGTCACTGCCGATATGTACACCTACCATGCCAGCTCCACCGGGCTGGATTACGTCATGCCGGCCTGGGTGCAGGAAGGGGGTCATGACGCATTTATTCAGCGCCTCAAGGATTCCACTATCCGCGAGCAGCTGATCGGCGATATGCAAATGATCCCCCCGGAAGACATCCTGCTGGTCAGCTTCCGCCAGGACAGCCTACGCTATCTTACCGGTAAAACCCTGGCTGATGTCATGGCCATGTGGGGCACCTCCCCCGAAGTAACCGCCATAAACCTGATCATCAGAGACGACAGCCGGATCGGAACGGTGCGTTTCACCATGAGTGAAGACAACGTGCAGAAAAAGGCGGCCTTGCCCTGGGTGAGCTTCTGTTCGGACGCCGCTTCCATGGCACCGGAAAAACCCTTCACCAATTCCCAGCCTCATCCCCGGGCCTATGGCTCCTTCGCACGCTTACTCGGCAAATATGTGCGGGAAGAAAAGATCGTCACCCTGGAAGATGCCATCCGCCGTCTGACCCACTTCCCCGCCTCGAATCTGAACCTGGACCACCGGGGACTCCTGGCCCCGGGCTACTTCGCCGATGTGGTGGTCTTCGATCCTGAAACCGTTACGGATCACGCCACCTTCGAAGAGCCCCACCAACTGGCCACCGGTGTACAGCACGTGTTCGTGAATGGGACCCGGGTCCTGCGTAGCGCCAAGCACACCGGGGCCACACCGGGGCGCTTCGTGAAGGGACCAGGATGGACAGGCGACAAGGAGTAGGAATCTCACTGCTGGCTGCATTTCTTTTGTTCATCAGAAGGACAATATGACGAGAAATAAGCACCCCTGGTTGTGAATCTGCTTGATCATAGGCACAATGCTGGACGACGAACTGGTGGTCTGCGAAATGGATAAGCGCGGTAAGGTGACCCGTATCCGCAAGCGCTACGACTATATCTACCCGAAGAAGTAAGGGCCGGATTCTCCAGCCGAGCTCGGTCGCAGGGTGACTGCCACCTGCGTCGGTGTATCCTGCCGCTTTCACGCCGGATAGTAGAGTCGTAATATTGGCATTGCCCATGGCCCGCATTCCCGAAGAAACCATCGCCCGGATTCGCGACACCGCCGATATCCTGGACGTCGTGAGCGGCTACGTGCAGCTCAAACGCCGGGGACGCAATTACTTCGGTCTGTGTCCCTTCCACCAGGAGAAAACCCCCAGCTTCAGTGTGAATCAGCAGAAGCAGATCTTCCACTGCTTCGGCTGCGGCCGGGGCGGGAATGCCATCACCTTCATCATGGAGCTGGAAAAAGTGGAGTTCGTGGAGGCTGTGCAGCGCCTGGGAGAACGCTACGGCATCCCCGTGGAGCTTACCGGCACCACGGATCCCCGCCGCAAGGCTACTGTGCAGCAGATCCTGGACCTGTGCGAGCTGGCCGCCGAATTCTATCAGAAGAAGCTCCGCGGCAGTACCGGCGAGAAGGTCCGCACGTACCTGAAAAAGCGCGGTATTACCGAGGAGTCTCAGGCGCAGTTCAGGATCGGCTACGCCCCGCCGGGATGGGAAAACCTGTGGAAGGCGGTCGGTTCCCAGAGGTTCTCCCGCGAAGCCCTGAATCAGTCCGGCCTGTTCACCACCAGTGAGAAGGGCACCTTCGACCGCTTCCGCAGTCGCATCATGTTCCCCATCACCAACATCGCGGGAAGGGTGGTGGCCTTCGGCGGGCGGGTTTTCGAAGCGGACGATCCCGCCAAATATGTGAACTCACCGGAAACACCAGTCTACCACAAGAGTGAGATCCTCTATGGCCTCGCGCTGACCCGCGACAAGATCCGCGATCAGGAAGCGGCTATTATCGTCGAGGGCTACCTGGACTTGATCCAGCTCCACCAAGCCGGCATTCACAACATTGTCGCCGTATCCGGCACTGCCCTCACGGACCGCCACGCCCGGGAACTGCGCAAACTCACCCCTAACGTCTTTCTCGCCTACGACGGGGATGCCGCCGGCATCCAGGCGGCCATCCGCGGTGGGTACACCCTGCTGCGCAATGGCCTCGATCCCCGGGTGGTACCCATCCCCGCGGAGGTGGACCCGGACGACTGGGTACACCAGGAAGGCCCGGAACCCTTTCTGAAAACAACGGAAAAGGCGGTTCCGTTACTCGATTTTCACCGCAACCGATTCCAGGGAGACCTCACCCAGGCTACGGACATGCGACGTTTCCTCGATGATGTGCTCGTGGAACTGGTCCAGATCCAGGACCCACTCATCCAGGAATTGCACCTCAAGAGATTGGCTGAGATCACCAACCTGGATGAACGGCCCATCCGGGAGGCTCTGGGACGAATTCCCCGCATACGGTCACGACCGGAACAGGACGAGTCCCAGCCGGTGAAGGATCGGATCATCATCGAGCCCACCCGGCTCCACAGGGCTCAGATGGCGCTCATCCGGCTGGCCTTCCAGGACAATGACCGGGTCCTCAACATGCTGCTGGACCACGCCACCGCTGAGCTCTTCAGCCACCCCGCCCTCAAGACCATCTGGGAAGTGGTGGCAGCCATTCTCCAGCAATCTCAGGTCCCCTCCACCGGCACTGTCATGGATCGATTGGCTTCCGAACAGGAGCAGCGGCTGCTCAGTCAGATTCTCATGTCAGAGCAAGCAACCACCGATGAAACCGACGACACCGGGAACCTGGAGCTCGCCGTCGACTGCCTCACGGTTCTCCACAAGGAATCCCTTAAGCAGAAGATCGAGCAGCGGCGTCTCGACTTGCGTCAGGTTGAAAAGCAGACCGGCCAATCTCCTGACGAGATCGTGGCGGAAGTCGCCCACCTTCAGCGGGAGCTGGCCAATCTGCACCAGCAGTTCGACAAGTATCGGTCCGGATGACCGGAAATCCCCGGCCACACTCCTGGAATACTCATCCAGCATCAAAGCCCCCCACCGCTCGTTCCCTTGACTATCTTCCAGGGAACGGGTAGATTCGCGCTTCGAAGGGAGTCGCTGTATGAAAGGCTTACAGCACGTGCGTAGCGGGCTATCTATACTTGCCCTGTTTGTACTGTTGAGCCATCCCGTCTGGGCGCAACAAGGCACTGACGAATCCGCCGTCGGCTACCTGCGCATCTTCACGGATGCGGACCTCGTGCAGATCTATGTGGACGGCGAAATGATCGGGTACTCCCCTATCCTGGAAAAAATAACGGTTATACCCGGCTGGCATCACGTGAGCTTCTTTTCACCCAATTTCAAGTGGGAACATTGGACCCATCGCCAGCGCCGGGTGCTTATGAACGTCGTGGAAGCTGGCACCTATCGTGTCCATGTAAATGCCGGTGAGCTGACCGAAGTCCATATGGCCTGGCATGAGCTGGAACAGGCACTGGAGCGCTATGAATCCGGGAGGGTAATCACAGCTCTGGTAGGCATTGGCATGATCGGGGCCGTATTGATATTGCTTGCGCTGGTCGTATGAGACACATTGCCGCCGCCGGGCTCATCGCCGCTTTTGCCCTTCTGCTGGCCCAGGAGGCACCCCCGACAGCCCAACCGGCCTCACAGGATACTACCCCTGAGCTAGCGGCGCCACCACCTGCAGAGCCCACCCCTACCATTGAACCGATCCCATCCCAGCTGCCAGCCACCGGACCACCCGCTTCGCCCTTCTATCACCCCCCGGTCATCCGGGAAGTGTGGAGCCGCTTCTACCAGCTGGTGGACACCCTGGACGACCGGGCGTTGACCAGGCGTTTCATCCGGTCGCTCATGGATTCCCTGGCCGGATCCATTCAGACCGACTTCGACAGCCTGGTGGTTAGAGCACGGGCCTTCGAAACCACCGAAAGGGGCTACACCCACCGCTTCTATCGCAGTCCCCTGACCAGGGATGAGATCCTGGGCATTCCCATCACCGCCGAGGAAGCGGATGTGATGCCCCACTTCCATGCCGTCTACGACCCACAGGGCTATCTCCTGCGGGTACGGTATGTCGAGCCGCGCAAGTGGCGCGCCAAGCAGGAACTCCTCGCCCGCGGTGTGTTCCGGTCCGAACCGGGATCCACACCCCTGGTGCGCTACTTCCTCTCCTGGGATGTACGCTACCTGGAACCTGCACTCTATACCCGCAAGAGACGGATGCCGGAGAACGAAGCCTTCGTGCGTGTGATCTACGATGAACAGGATAACATCGAATCCCTGCAGAGCTATGATCAGCACGGTGAACTGGAATACGAACTCGACTACGGGCGCATCGCCATCGACAGCACCGCCTACGCCCAGCTGGAATTCAAGGGCGACACCGTCAGCTCCCTCCTGGACATCCATCCCTATGTCTATCTCCGGGACTGGAGCGTCGTAAAACCGGGGTGGAAGGTTGCCCTGACCAGGGATGGGAACGGAGCCTTGGCCTCTACCCAGGTCTTCAACGAGCTCAATCAGATCTCTTATTACTATACCTTCCACATGGAATCTGATCCGGAGTCACGGGCCCGAACACTGCGCGGCACCGTGCTGTCGGACGCCGACCGTATCGAGCAAGTCTTCGCACTCTTCTATAATAAAGACGATCGGATGATACGCCGCTCATTCTACACCGCCGACGGGCAGCTGTTGGAGACTACTACCTATGACTATCATCCCAAAACGTCGGAACTGGTTGTGATCACCAGGAATGCGGTCGGCACGATTACCTCCCGTCAGAGGTATATCGATCCCGCCTTCTGGAACTGATCCCCCGGATGCCCACATGGCGCCCACTGTAAAAACTGCCCCGGCCGCCGCACTGATGGGGATGCTGGCCTTATCATGCCTGCTTTTGCCGGGATGTAACGGCTCCCAAGATGCTGATACCACCGCACCCGTCGTCCGCGTTGTCTTCCCTCCTGAGGATACCGACGTACTCAGTGACATTGCCACCATACGCGTTGACGCCCGTGATAACGTGGGCATCAGGCAAGTCATCTTCATGGCCGATGGAGATACACTCGAGCGGATCACTGTCTCCCCCTACACGCTGCTGTGGAATACGACCGCCTATCCGGACTGCACGGACGCCGATTCTTACGTCCTGTTCACGGTGCTCGCGGAAGATTTCGCCGGAAACAACCGCTCCACCGAGAGGAGATTCTATCTGGACAACGAGGGCTTGCCGCCCATCCCCGTGGAACTCATTGATCCAGCCGCCGTCTCCAAGCATTCCATCACTCTCTCTTGGGAAAAGTCCCTAGACTACGATTTCTCACATTACCTCCTCCACCGGGATACGACCGAAGAAGTCACCAGCATATCAGATTCTATAGCCCGCTTTGACTCGCCCGAAATAACCACCTATACCGATGCCGATACCAACATCAGCCCCTTCGGCCTGCTGGAGGATACCGACTACAGCTACCGGGTCTATGTCCATGACGTATTTGGGCGGTCTACTGGCAGTGATTCTGTCCTGACCGCCCGGACACTGTTGCCCGAACCGGTTCGACTGAGAGCCGCAGCCCCGGCCACCAAGTATACCACCCGGCTGGAGTGGGATCTCAGCAGTGAGGACGTGGCCTATTACCGCCTGCTTCGTGGTCTCTCGCCCCTGGAAACCGATCTGGATTCCATCGCCGGCTTGGTACAGGGCATAAGCAGCTATAATGATTCCGGCCTGACCGCCAATACCGCCTATTATTACTACCTGTACGTCGTGGACGAGGCGGGCTATAGCCATTACTTCCGGAGTGAGGATATATTGGAACAGCAGACCCAGGCGCTGCCCGCACCGGTATTGGCCGACCCGGCGACCAATATCACCAAGTACCGGGCCACCCTGACCTGGTCGCAGATCCCTGCACAGGAGGATTCCAGCTGGCTGGCTCTGTATCGCAGTACACGCGATGTCGTGGACAGCACGGACGTTCTGCTGTACATGGGCTCGCGCAATGATATCCTCTCACTCACGGACAGCCCCTTGCAACAGGACCGGACCTACCGCTACCGTCTCAGGCACTGGGACAGCCAGGATAACATCGTCTGGAGCAATACCCTTAGTGTGACCACCCAGAGCTTGGCGGACATTTGGGGCGGCGGCTTGGGTGTCACTGACTTGGGCAAGTACGAACTTACCCTTACATGGGACCAATATATTTATACCCACGCTGATGATTTTGCCCACTACACTCTTCTGCGGGATGGAGAAGAGATATTTTCATCCTCGCAAGCCGGAGACAACCGGCGCACCGATAGCGGCCGCTCCCGAAAAACCCTCTATCGCTATCGTATCATCGTGACCGACACCAGCGGGACCAGCGCAGAGGATACCCTCGGAGTAACCACCCGCGATATCCACCCGGCTGAGATCATCGATCTCGCTCCTGCCGAAAATTGGTACTACCGGCTGGCCTGGCTGGCAAGCGAGGAACCCGACTTGGAGTTCGATCGCTACGAACTCCTCCGTTCACGCGACCCCAGTGTCAGTTTCACCGATGGTGATGGGAACAACACGGCCGACTGTATCACGGATGGCGATTGCGTGAAGGTCACCACGGTCAGCCAGCGCCTTGCCAATGGTAGCGACACACTCACCTACCTCGATACGGATACCACCCTGGTGGATACCGCCTTGGCGACCCTCCCCATTTACCAGTACGTGGTCCTCACCTACGACCAGGCCGGCGAATACGTGCGTAGCAATATTGTGGGCGATACGCTCTACTCGCCGCCCTCGCCTGTGCAGCTTCGCGGTCCTGACGAGCACGGCACGGTCTCAGAAACAAGCGTCCGGCTGGAGTGGGACCGTGCTACGTGGCCGACGGAACCCCTAGCACAATGGCTCTTCAGCCGCTACGAAATCTGGCGTTATGACACACCCGGCCAGCGGCCCTGGGAGGATGGCCCTCCCGACCAGATGATTCAGTCCATTGATGACCTAGAGGCCACCAACTACGGCGATAGCTCGGATGAGGTCCAGGAAGGAAGGGTTTGGATCTATACCATTGTGGTACGGGATATCTACGGCCAGGGCGCTGCCAGCAACGAAGTGGAAGGCTTCACCAAGCTATGACTAGGCTGCGACGATATACTGGCGCCGCCTCAATGATACCGCATAGCATACTCTTTGCCTTGTTGATCAGTGCCATCGCCTGCGATGAAAAGCCCAAAAGTACCAATTCGGTCGTCTTGCACAATGGTGCCTACGTACAGGTCACGAACTGGCAAACAGAGGGCGCGCCCCTTGATACGACTACCTTGGCCGTGCTGAGCAGCGATATCTTTTCCCTGGAAATCTGGGCGGCGGGGGATACCTTGCCCGCCGGCTATATCGGGAGCCCGGCCCTGTTCACCGTGGCCAACGATCAGGGCGGTAACGAGATTGGCATAGCTCGTACCCCTGGTGATTCCAGCAGTATCTTCATCTGGATCGGTGACCGATGGGGCGGCAGCTATTCCATCAGCCGTTGCGATTGGAACAACGCCAAACGGTTCACCCAGATCGTCGTCACGTACGATGGCTCCACCGTCCGCGTGTATGGCAACGGCGAGGCGCTGGGCAGTCGCACCCTGAATGAGGACCTGGACATCGGTCTCAATGATGCCTATATCGGTGCCGACTACGACGTGACCAATACGGCCGCACCGCTCGGCAATTTCTGGTACGGCGCCGTTGACGAAGTAAGGATCTGGACTAAGATCCTCCCCGCCAGCGAGATGTCCTTCCGCTACCGAAATCCCGACAAACTGACCAGGAATTATTCCCCCTCCGGGCTGGATGACCTCCTCGGGCTCTGGCGCTTTAATCAGAAAGGCCGGGATGGTGATATAGTACCCGACGGGAGTGGCAAGGGGAATGACGCTACCCTCCACTCCGGGACCGGGCAACTCGGGTTTACTAGCAAAGGCGCCTGATCAGCCTGCCTCCGGCTCTTTGGGCCTTGTGCCCTCCCGATCAGGCACGCCCTTGATGACCCGGTAAAGGTCCACCCCCACCATATAGAGGCACGGAACCACCACCAGGGTAACCGGAGTGGCGAATACCAATCCCCACCCCAAGGCCAGCGCGATGGGCGCCATGAACGGGGCACTGCCGCCGATACCATACGCCAGCGGCACCAGAGCCACCGCCGTGGTCAGGGTGGTCAGCACGATGGCCCGCAGACGGTCAGCCGTGCCCTGTGCCACCACATCCACCAGA
>CP070656.1:2761222-2765651 GCA_020355065.1 Fidelibacterota bacterium
AAAACCATTGCTGCGCCCCGCAGCAGCGTGGAAGGGCTGGCCTGGGATGGACAGACACTATGGGTGACCGATCCCAGAGGCGATCAGGTCATGAAGTTGGATCTAAGTGATGGGACGGCTGTCCAGATATTCCCGTCGCCGGCCGCAGATCCTCAGGGATTGACCTTTGATGGCACCTATCTCTGGTGTTCCGACCGCATTCTGGACGAGGTGCACATGATCGATCCCCAAAATGGAGAGGTCATCATGATCTTGAAGTCCCCCGGAGCCTATCCTCGGGGATTGGCGTGGGATGGAAGACACCTCTGGAATGTGGACTATCAAACCGACTCCCTGTACCAGCTTATTCGCCAGGATCAGGAGCCCTATCGACTGGAAAATACTCGGCATGCCCGCATCACGCTGACCCATGAAGTAAAGATCTACGGTCAAGGCCAGTTGCTGGATTTGAACGTGCACATCGCTATTCCTGAGGATCTTCCACAACAGAAGATTATGAATATTGCTTTCGATCCAAAACTCTACAGCACGGTCAGTGATCGCTGGAACCAGGCCATCGCTCATTTTCGCTATCAGGATATTGCATCAGAAGCCACGATCCGCTCGATCATGACGGTTGAAGCAGAGGTGTCTGAGATCAGGTATTTCATTTTTCCCGATCGTTGCGGTACGCTGAAAGACATACCACGCGATATCAAAAGGCTATATACGGCGGACGGCAGCAAGTATCTGACGACGGACCCCTATATCCAGGAGTTGGCGGGGAAGATCGTAGGGGATGAGACGAATCCCTACTGGATGGCCCGCAAGATCTTTGACCATGTCCGCAACGTGATGGAGTACAAGATGGAAGGGGGCTGGAATGTGGCGCCGATGGTTCTGAAGCGGGGGACGGGCTCCTGTTCGGAATATACGTTCAGTTTTATCGCGCTTTGCCGGGCCGTGGGTATACCGGCTCGTTACGTAGGTGCTATCGTGGTACGCGGTGATGATGCCAGTCTGGATAGGGCTTTTCATCGTTGGCCCGAGGTTTACCTGCCTCATTATGGCTGGGTCACGATAGACCCTCAAGGTGGCGATAAGGAATTACCCCGCGATCGGGCCATGTACATCGGACACCTTTCCAACCGCTTTCTCATCACGACCCAAGGGGGCGGCGACTCTGAGTATCTGGGATGGTATTATAATGTCTTTTCGCATTATCAGACTGATCCGAAGGTTGAGATCAATGTCGAGGAATTCGGTGAGTGGGAACCCGTCATATCAGGGGACAATTGATGCCGCCACAAGGTGAGTCCTTGATATACCAAATCAGTCTGAGTGGTCCGGGAAACCGGGTGCTTCCCTTACCAGGGTGATTAAAATATCAGAGGTTGGAATTCAGTGAGCGGAGCTGATCGGCTTGTTCCTCTATGTTCCTGGCTTTCTGATCGTCGCCGATATCCCGGTAGAAGATGGCCATGTGGTCCAGCGTCTGTAATACATCCGGATGCAGCTCTCCCAGGACATTGATGCGAGCCGTTAGTGCTTTCATGTACAGGGACTCGGCTTTTCTATCCTTGCCGATTGAGTGGGCGAGGGCGGCCAGATTCATGTAGGCGGTGGCCACTTCCGGATGATCGGAGCCCAAAGCTTTTTCATAGATAGCAACCGCTCGTTTATAATACCGCTCGGCCGCATGTAATCTTCCTTGGACTCGATACAACCCCGCCAGGTTATTCAGGGATTGGGCCACGTCCGGGTGCCGGTCGCCCAGCATTTTCTCTCGTATGGCCAGGGCCCGATCATACAATGGCTCGACCAGAGTCAGCCAACCTTCCTCCCGATAGAGTCCCGCGAGATTATTCAGGGATTGAGCCACATCCGGATGATCGGAGCCCAAAGCTTTCTCACGTATGGCCAGGGCTTCGGTGAAGAGATGCAGCGCGCGGGCATATTCTCCTCGGGTGCAATACAGATTCCCCAGATTATTCAGGGTAACCGCAACACTGGCGTGTTCCCCGCCCAGTGCTTTTTCCTGAATGGCCAGCGCCCTGGTGAACAGAGTTTCAGCCTTCGCAAATTCCCGCAGGCTGAAATTAACGAGACCGATGTTGCACATGGCCACGGCCACTTCGGGATGGTCAGGCCCGAAAGAGGTTTCGCAAATATCAAAAGCCCGCGCATAGAGCTGCCCGGATTCAACGTAGTTGCCCTTGGTATAGTAGACAACCGCCAGATTATTCAAGGCGGTAGCTACGTCCGGATGGTCGGATCCCAGCACTTGTTCCCACAAGCTCAACGCCCGCATACAGATGGCTTCCGCCTCGCTGTACTTTCCTAGTGCACAATAGAGTACCGCCATATTATTTAGAGCTATTCCCACGCCCGGATGCTCTGGTCCCAGAACATTTTCCCATAGGTGTAGGGCGCGATCATATAACGGTTTGGCTTCGGCATAGCGTCCTGGCTGTCGGTACAGGGAGGCCAGATTGTTCAGACAGGCGGCCAGATCGGCTGAGTACCCGGATGCTGCTAGACTTTCCCACACTAACAGGGCAGCCCTATAGAGCGGTTCAGCCGGGGCATAGTCGCCCTGTGTCTTCAGGAGCTCGGCCAGATTATTCAAGGACGTAGCCGTTCTGGGATCCATGGAGCCATACGTCCGCTGCGCAAGCCAAAGGGCCTTTTCACCTAGTTTGATGGCTTTCTGATACTCACCCTTCTGGTATTTGAGGTGGACATCATCGTTCAGCCGCTCCCACGAGCTCTGCTGTGAGAAGCAAGGTATCACTGCCAGAGCAACCAGGAGATGGACCGAAGGCAGTATCCTTATACTACGTCTCATTCCGCGAGCTGCTTTCGTTTAAGAGCGAAGAAACAACCTCTAAGGAGCGGCCTGTTCCAAAACGATAGAGTATGTATCTCCAGATGGAAATACAGACAAGCATGTCAGCTCCTTGACGGTAAAGAAGGTATGTTGTTAAATAATAGGGAATTACCCTGCCTTGAGGGCGAATATACTAAATGGTAAAGGGAATATCAAATACGACGAGTGGAATAGAATGCATTTCATCATCATCCCAATCAGGCTCTCCAGTCCTGGACCTGTTGGATCGGATGGTGATGTGAGGAGAGATTAACCCAGGCGACGCCTATTCGTAGCGCAGCACATCTGCCGGATTCGATATCGCCACACGATACACAAGGATACCGATAATCAACCAGGCCAATACCATCACAACCAGGCCGATCTGTAGAAAGAACAATGGTGACAAGGAAACCCGGTCGATGAAAAAGTTCAGGTACATCCCCATGGCCAGATAAGCCAATGGGCAAGCAATGATGAGTGCGATGAGTACCGGCCGCGAAGTCTGCCAGATGAGCATCCGGACCAACCTGGCCACGCTGGCACCCAGGACTTTTCGCACGCCGAGCTCCTTGGTGCGGGCATTGGTTAGGAAGATAGTCATACCTATCAAGCCCACAATTGAGAGTGTAATGCCGATAACGGAGAATATGATCAAGGCGACGTTGATGCCCTGCAAGACTGCGAAGATATTATTGAAGCCATCCTCCAGGAACTCCCGGTCAACCGGGTAATCCGGAATAATCCGGTTCCAGACCGCATCGATCTGGCTCAGTGTTTCCGATTGGTTCCCCGACGAGATACGGATGGATGCCACCCCCTGCACCATTTCCTCGGGCATAAAGAACGCCATGGGACGTATCTGGTTGTGAAAGCCGAGCATGTTTACGTCACCTACAACGCCCACAACCCTGTAGGTCACATCGGAGGCGTCCTCGCCAATCTCGTAGAAGAATTTGCCGATGGCCTCATCCGGGGATTCCAAGCCCAACGCCGTGACCGCTTTCATATTGATCACCGCATTGATCATCGACTGAGTGTATTCGCCTTCCTCATCCCGGCGATAGATATCCTCTCCGAATTCGGGTGATAAATGGCGGCCGGCCAGTAGCTGCAGGTCATAGGTTACCCCAAAGTCCTCACCGATATCTATCCGCTGTAAATCAAATTTTCGACTCTCATCTCCTGAAACAGGGGAAACTCCCAGCAGATTATGCCGCTGTTGGAACGGTACCTGGCTGCTAATCGTGACCAATTCAACTCCGGGGATGGTTTTCCATTCCGTGTGCAGAACGTCGTAATACGGCGCGATGTTGGCATTGGACATGCGGCTTACATTAACCACATGATCCCGGTGATACTTAAAATCTCCCTCCTGCAGTTTCTGATTCTGGGCGAATGTGATCATAACGGCAATCGCCAGCACGATCGATGCAGTGTATTGAATGATCAGCAGAATATTGCGCATTACATTTCGCTTGCCCAGTCGCCCGCTCTCCCCGCGCAGCGCGTCAGGTATCGCAGTCCTGGATATCACCAGCGATGGATACCCACCTGCTAACAATCCCGTTATGAATACCA
>CP070656.1:2765751-2772416 GCA_020355065.1 Fidelibacterota bacterium
TCCCCCGGGCAGCCCACTCTTTCTACTCGTTGGGAGAGTATTCAGTCTTCTTCCATTCTACAGTGACATTGGCGCCAGGGTGAACCTCATTTCCCCGCTCACAAGCGCCTTGGCGGTATTGTTCCTCTATCTGACCATCGTACAGCTCATGCGCAAGTGGCGCGGGAATGTGACGTCCCTCAATGACGCCCTGATCACGTATGGTTCTGCCGCTATCGGAGCATTGACCTTCATGGTTACCGATAGTCACTGGTTCAATGCCGTGGAAGCAGAGGTCTATGCCACCTCCACCTTTCTCACGGCTCTCACCGTGTGGCTCATTCTTCGCTGGAGTCAGAAAGACGAAACCAAAAGTCACGTCTATTATATTCTCATCCTGGCGTACCTTCTTGGTCTGGCTGCCGGTATTCACCTGCTCAACCTTCTGGCTCTTCCATTTATTGCCTTGGTCATCTACTTCCGGCGCAGGGAATTTACCTGGACCGGTCTTTCTATTACTGTAGCTCTGACCCTGGCGGTCTACCTTGTCATCCACCTGGGTGTATTCATCGGCCTGCCCCAGCTGGCCCGGGCTGTCGGAATACCCCTCACCGGGATATTCATCGCTGCCGTCTTCGTCGCCACCGCTTGGGCAATTATTCGCGAGAAAAGAAACCTTAGTATCATTCTGGCTTCCCTGGCTCTGATATTGGTGGGTTACTCCGCTTACATTACCATATTCATCCGATCCCAGCACGATCCTGCCATCGACGAGAACGATCCGGACACCGTAGAGCAAGCCGTAGCCTACCTGGAGCGTGAGCAGTACGGCGACCGGCCCTTGGCCAAAGGCCGCACCTGGGATAACCGCACCGGCACCTTCACCAACCAGGATGTGCTTTTTCCACGGCGGTATTCGGGACAGTCGGATCATATCCGCTCGTATCAGAGATACGATTCCGATTCCCATTTCTTCTGGGCTTACCAGGTTAAGAAGATGTACATCCGCTATTTCCTGTGGCAATTCGCTGGCCGGGGACCAGCCGGCACTCCGGGAGTCTCACCCTTCGGAGCCAACCAAACTGAGGATGGCGTGGACTGGACGCAGTTCGGCCTGCCACTGGCGTTACTGTTGGGATTCTTCGGAATGGGATATCATATCTACAAGGACTGGAAACACGGCTTGGCCGTGCTGGCCTTGTTCATTGCCACTGGGCTGATGATTATCCTGTATCTCAATCAGCCCGATCCCCAGCCCCGGGAAAGGGATTACTCCTACGTAGGCAGCTTCCTGGCGTGGTCCATCTGGATTGGCATCGGTGTGGCCGGGCTGTTGGAGATGGCCTCCGAACGATTGAAAGGCACCTCACTTGAGAGGATTGCGGTTGCCAGCATACTGGGAACCCTCCTGGTAGTCATGCCGGGCGTCATGCTGTTCGCTAACTACCATGAGCATGATCGAACCGACAACTACGTGGCTTGGGATTACTCCTACAATCTCCTCAATAGCTGCAAAGAGGGCTCCGTTCTTTTCACCAACGGTGATAATGACACTTTTCCGCTGTGGTATCTCCAGGAAGTAGAGAAGGTTCGAAAAGACGTACGGGTGGTAAATCTGAGCCTGCTCAATACCGACTGGTACATCCAACAACTGCGGGACATCGAGCCGCAGCTACCGCTTTCGCTCTCAGATAAGGTCATCAGTGAAATGACCCCTATTCCATGGAAAGAGAATACGATCCGGCTCCCGATTGCGGATCCTGATCACCCAACCGGCCACATTGAATGGACCTTAAGGCCTACGTATGGCGGCCGGTTCCTCAGAGTACAGGACCGGATGATCGTCCAGATTATTCGGGATATGAAATGGACGCACCCCATTTATTTCGCAGTGACGGTCGCCCCCGAGAACAAAATCGGCCTGGACCAGTATCTGGAGATGCAGGGCTTGGTGTATGAACTCAAATCCAAGCCGGTACGCCCCATCGTCAATCTGGAATTGCTGCGCCACAACCTGTTGGGTGTTTATCGGTACCGCAATCTGAATGATCCCTCGATCTACTACAACCCCAACATTCAGCGCCTCATGCAGAATCTCCGGGCCAGCTTCCTGCAGCTGGCCGTTGACGGTATCATAAAGAACAACACCCATCAAACCCAAACGATACTGGATACCCTGGATGCGCTCATACCCGAATCCGTGATTCCTATTCGGAATAGAGAATTATACTTGCAGGTCGCTCAATTATATGCCATGGCAGGAGATACCATCCAGGCACGAGAAAGGTTGAGCAAAGCTCCTCAGAGGTACCGGCTTGCGCCCATGGACTACATGAATATCGGTCTCACCTATAGCCGGGAACTGGACGATTGGGATGCTGCAGACGCGATTTTCCAGGACCTATATCGCAGGTATCCCCAAAATGGTGAGGTAATCGGCAATCTCGTACAGATCTACCGACAAACCGGTCACGTTGATCAAGCAGCCAGTCTCCTGAATGACTGGCTGCTCCTCAATCCCCAGGATCAGGGTGCCCGCGACCTCCTGCAGGAACTTCAGAAGCCATAGTATACTCCCACCAAAAGCCAGTTGTTGCTGATAAGCCCGCCCGGTGGTTGTAGACGTAGCCAGTACTGCTGAGCAAATGCCACCGGAATTAATTCCCCAGCCCTACTTTGGCCCGATAACCCTATTATGACCGGCACAAACAGCCCAACCTTCAGCGTTGTCATTGCGAACTACAATGGCCTTGCGTTCCTGCCTGCCTGCTTCGATTCACTGCTGAATTCCACCTACCCTCACCTTGAAATCCTGATGGTGGATAACGGCTCTACGGATAACAGCGTCGCCTTCGTAGAAAAGAACTACCCCCAGGTCCGCATCATCAAAAGTCCCACCAACCTCAGCTATAGCGGTGGAAACAACCTGGGTATCCAACACGCCGCCGGCAAATATATCATACTCTTGAACAACGACACGGAAGTATCTCCAGGTTGGCTCGAACCACTCCTGGAGGAAATGGAGTCCGATACCAATATCGCGGCTTGCCAGCCCAAAATCCTGAGCCTACGGGATCGCCACATGTTTGAATATGCTGGTGCAGCCGGTGGCTTCATGGACCGGTTGGGGTATCCCTTTCTCCGCGGTAGAGTTTTCGACACCATTGAGGAAGACCAAGGTCAGTACCAGACCGCAGTAGACCTGTTCTGGACATCAGGGGCCGCAATGGTGATACGGGCGAAAATCCTCGAAGAGGCCGGACTTCTGGATGAAGACTTCACCCTCCACATGGAGGAGATTGACCTGTGTTGGCGACTGCACCTGCTCGGCTATCGACTCCGGATCCGTCCTGATTCGGTGGTCTACCACTATGGAGGGGGTACCCTGGGTAGTGAGAAAATGGCCAAGATGTACTACAATCACCGCAACAGTGTATTCATGCTGATTAAGAACTATTCCCGGTACAGACTGGCATGGGTACTACCGACACGATTGCTGCTGGACTTGATTTTGATCATAAAATCCCTTCTCACTCTTGATCTGAAACGGGCCTTCGCCGTGCCCGCAGCTTATTTGTGGCTCCTGACACATGCTGTTTTGCTATGTCGAAAGCGACAGGGCGTTCAGAAAAAAAGAAAAGTACCGGATACCGATATTGATAGCTGCCTCTACCGGGGAAGCGTTGTCCTGGCCTATTATTTGAAAAGGAAAAAGACCTTTAAGAAACTCTGGCCCGAACCAGCTTAACTTGTGAAGACGTTATGGCTATCTCAAGAACATCATAGCATGGACCGCCACACAGCCACCGGATTGAGCAGATACCTGCATCGTGAAGATCGAAGCCACAGCACTGCGTGACGCCTACGTTCTGATACCCGACATCTACGAAGATGAGCGGGGATTCCTGATGGAATCTTATCGCCGGGATGTCTTTGAACGGGAACTGGGGACAGATCCTGAATTCGTTCAGGACATCCACTCCAGGTCCGTTAAAAACGTGGTGAGGGGTCTGCACTTTCAGTGGGATCCGCCCATGGGCAAACTGATGCGCGTCCTGATCGGGAGCGCCTTTTTAGTCGCCGTAGACATCCGCAAGGATTCCCCTACGTTGGGGCAATGGATTGGCTTGGAGGCCAGCGCCGCCAACCGGAAGCAGCTTTGGGCCCCCGCCGGCTTCGCCCGCGGATTTTGTGCCCTGGACGACAGCGTGGAGGTACACTACAAATGCACCGGTACCTATAATCCGGCTTGCGAATCAGGCCTCCGCTGGGATGATCCGGACATCGGTATCCACTGGCCAGTGGAAACACCTCGCTTATCCGATAAGGATCGTCATGCCCAGACCTTGAAGCAATGGCTGGCTCGACCGGAATCGGACCACTTTAAGTTGTAGCCACCCGTCTCAGCTTCCATCACACCTGCGTTTGTGACACCCGGCATAGACCCACTCGTTTGGTAAATACGGTATTTGACCCCTCTTTTCATCTTGGTAACTTTGAATATCGCAATGAACCTCTTTCAGCCCATATAGGTTACGACGCGACACCTCGCCAGGAAATCCAAGTAATCCTTTACCCCCAGCTAATAAGTGAGAAAAGACAATGACGAATACGAATCCGTTCGCGATCGCCCAGCAGCAGTTTGACGAAGCTGCCGAGCTGCTCGGTCTTGAACCCGCGCTACGTGAATTCCTGCGCTGGCCACAACGTGAATTCCGGGTGACTCTGCCGGTAAAGATGGACGATGGAAGCGTCCAGGTTTTTCATGGCTACCGGGTTCAGTATAACTCATCCCGTGGCCCCACCAAGGGTGGGCTGCGTTGGCATCCGGATGAGACTATAGATACGGTTCGGGCCTTGGCCGCCTGGATGACATGGAAAACCGCCGTCGTCAATATCCCACTTGGAGGTGGCAAAGGGGGTGTCACTTGTAATCCCAAGGAACTATCCGACAGAGAAAAGGAAAACCTGGCCCGAGCCTACATGGGTGCCGTGGCTCATATCTTGGGCGTAACCAAGGATGTGCCTGCTCCTGATGTATATACGACACCTCAAATCATGGCTTGGATGATGGATGAGTACGAGAAGATCGTCCGCGAAAGTCACCCCGGAGTCATCACCGGCAAGCCTATCCCGCTCGGTGGCTCACAAGGCCGCGGTGACGCCACCGCCCGCGGTGGGATCTACACCGTCCGCGAAGCCGCCAAAGTGCTAAATATTAAAACCGACGGCAGCACAATGGCCATCAACGGCTTTGGGAATGCCGGCCAGTTCGCGGCCTTGCTGGGAGAAGAACTCCTGGGACTGAAACTGGTTGCCGCCAGCGATTCGCGGGGCGGGATATACAATCCCAAAGGCATGCTCGCTAAGAACGTAGTGGATTACAAACTCAAGGAAGGCAGTCTCCAGGGATTCCCGGGCACCGATGCTATAAGCAATGAAGAACTGCTCGAACTGGACGTGTCGGTCCTGTTCCCCAGCGCCCTCGAAGGGGTGATCACGAAAGAAAACGCCGGCCGGATAAAAGCCAAGATCGTATGCGAATTGGCCAACGGACCCACCACACCAGAGGCTGACACGATCCTGTGGAAAAACGGGCTGTTCGTCATCCCCGACTTCCTCGCCAATGCGGGAGGCGTCACGGTTTCCTATTTCGAACAGGTACAAAACACCTACAATTTCTATTGGGACCTTGACGATGTTCACCGCCGTTTGGATGCCAGGATGACCCAGGCCTTCCACGATGTGTATGACCAGTACGCCGGCCGTAAGGATATCCACATGCGCCAGGCGGCGTACATGATCGCCATCGCCCGGGTAGCCGAGGCCTGCCGCTTGCGAGGCTGGGTCTAGCCCCACGCTGATAGCCAGATAGCTATCATCGGAAATATAGACGCCGGAAGGTGGGCTCTGCGGACCTGTCTTCCGGCGCTCTTTTGCCCTTAATTTAGGGATCAATGTCTCCTAGCTAGGCGCACAGAGTGGCCACACCGGCAAAAACGACCAAACAGGACTCCAGGTCTGCCTATCAGGGCATCAGGACCAAGATTCAGGCCTATCCGCACCTGAAAGAAAAAATCTACCTGCAGCTGCTCCTCCATTTGCACGAGAAGCGCTACGTCTCCATTGATGATATCTATACCCAGGCCCGTAAGGAAGCCGAATCCTTCCGGTATGACCAGGATCCGGGCAGTCCCAATATTGGCCCCGAACAGTGGTCCTCCAATGAGCGACGAATCATCCGCCGCCTGACTCTCAAGTACGCTCACGATCACTTGTCTGAAGAGGAAATCGATGAGCTCATCCTCTCCGTGGTCAAACGGGATTATATCTATGCCCTGGAAAATATCGCCAACCTCACCGACGTATCGTTCGGCGTACTGGCAGATAAGGTCCGTGAATTCTGCACTATCCCTATGATGAAGCCTCTTCCGAAGGAAGAGATGATGGGACTGCGCGTATCCCTGCTGCGCCACTTCATTAGCGAACACTTGGAATACATCCGCATCGCCAAGCACTACATCACCGTGCGAGATCTGCAGCCCGTGGCCGACCACACCCTCGGCTCAGCTGCCGGGCACGGCCGCATCGGGGGCAAAGCCGCCGGTATGCTTCTGGGATACAAGATTATTACCAACACCAGAGCTGACCAATACCGTGAGTTGATCCGAATACCTGAATCCTAC
>CP070656.1:2772516-2790570 GCA_020355065.1 Fidelibacterota bacterium
GTCGTGGATTTGCTCCACTTAGAGGAGGCGAATCGGATTCCCGTGTTTCTGCGAACCGGCCTCGCGGAACAGAGGTATAACAATTTCAATCTTCTGGTGGCGGACAAGACGAGCGCGTATCTTTTCACCTGGCAAGGCAGGGATCTTAAACAGCATGAGCTCTCCCCAGGAGTTTATGAAGTGGCCAATCGTCCGTACCGGGGAGGAACATTGACGGATGACCAATCCGAGAATGAGGCCTGGCTGGCGCAAGGAGCGAGCCGGCTAACGGAGCATCCCAGTGTGTGCAAACATGGGCCGGGCTACGGTACATGCTGCAGCCATAAGATTCTCGTTCACGGCGAGGATCCCTCCAGATCGCTGGTCTGGCATCTGGATGGGCATCCCTGCCAAGGGAGCTATCGACTTGTTTTGGGGGAAGACTCATGACTAGTGGTTTGAAGGACAAACGTATTTTGGTGGGAGTCTGCGGTTCCATCGCGGCCTATAAAGCCTGTGATCTGGTACGCAGGCTGCGCAAGGAAGGTGCTGATGTGACCGTCGCCATGACGGAGGCGGCCACGCAGTTCGTGGGTCCCACTACTTTTGCGGCCTTTACTACGCATCCGGTTCTGGTGCATCAGTTTCCAACTGATCCCGAACAGGGCGTTCCACACGTGGAGATTGCCGAAGCCTTTGACCTGATGGTAGTAGCCCCGGCCACGGCGGATATCCTGGGCAAGGCGGCGCATGCCATCGCTGATGATCTACTATCCACGATATTGAACATCATCGATGTTCCAATTCTATTCGTGCCGGCCATGAATTTCCGCATGTGGCGGAATCCGGCCACTCAGGATGCCGTTTCCCGCTTGCGGGGTTGGGGCCGCCGGATCCTTGATCCCGACGAGGGGGATTTAGCTACGCTCCACGTAGGTGTGGGACGGTTTCCAGAGACGGAGAGCATCCTTTCAGAGATCAGGGGTATGCTGGATATTCCCCAGCTCCTAGCGGGGAAGCGCGTGCTGGTGACGGCCGGTCCCACCCGTGAGCCGGTGGATCCGGTGCGTTTTCTTTCCAACCGCAGCAGTGGAAAAATGGGGTATGCCCTGGCGGCAGCTGCCCGGGACTTCGGGGCCGAAGTGACCTTGATCAGCGGCCCGGTGGCCCTGGATCCGGTGCCCGGATGCAGGATGGTACCGGGAACTACGGCTGAGGAGATGCTGGCGGCCGTTATGCATGAGTGTGGCAGCCAGGATATGCTCATCATGGCCGCCGCTGTGGCTGACTTCCAACCAGACCAGGCAAGGGACAAGAAAATCTCCCGGAGCAGTAAGCCTACCGCATTGTCACTGAAGCCAACACCCGATATCATCAAGGCCGTTCGCAAGGAATACGATGGCACACTGGTTGCGTTCAGCCTCCAGGCGGGGAGTGATCTTGAACCAGCCAGGAAGAAACTACTGGATAAGAAGGCGGACTATATGGTTGTGAACCGCTATGATGAGTCGGGAATGGGATTTGAGACCGATATGAACCATGTATGGGTGCTATCAGCAGCTGGGACCGAGCAGGAGATTCCGCCTGATAATAAGCTGAGCATTGCGAAACAGATCCTGGAAATCATAGCACAAGATATTCCGCAGTAATGTTTGGCTACCACCAAGGGTTGTGCCTAATTCCTCAGATTTAAGGGATCTTAACGCCCAATTAACTTGCCCCGTTTCCTGGCCGCCTATAAATTTGAATTGCCTCGTACGGGCGTATCTTTCCCCTACTGAGACAAGACGCTTGGATTACATCACTTCCCATAAGGATCTGGCAAAAACGTGAATGTCCATTCGCGTGCGGGTTCCTTACCACTCATACCGAACAAATCTCAGGAGACAATCATGAAAAAGTACAGCTTGGCTGTATTACTTGCAGCATGCCTGACGCCGTTCTTGGTCTGGGCTCAGGCAGGAACGATATCAGGTACGGTAACGGAGTCGGCCACTGGTGAACCACTCCCGGGAGCCAACGTGGTGGTTGAAGGCACCACGTTTGGGGCGGCAGCCGACGCCTACGGAGACTTCATCATAGCCAACATTCCAGCCGGGAACTACACCGTAACGGCTTCCGTCATTGGTTATGTCCCGATCAGTGAGATGGTTATTCTGGAAGCAGGAGGGACGGTAACGCTGGATTTTGGCCTGGAGCCGACCGCGATCGCCCTCTCGGCACTGGAGGTGCTGGCTTCCAGAGCAACACGGGAGACACCGGTGGCCTATACCAATGTTGCCAAGACAGACATGGAGTACCGGCTGGGCTCGCGGGACATTCCCCTGGTGCTGAACACCACACCCAGTGTATACGCTACCCAGCAGGGCGGTGGCGCCGGAGACGCACGAGTGAATGTGCGGGGCTTCAACCAGCGGAACGTAGCCGTGATGATCAACGGCGTCCCAGTGAATGATATGGAGAACGGCTGGGTGTACTGGTCCAACTGGGACGGTGTGGCTGATGCCACTTCCTCTATCCAGCTGCAGCGCGGTCTTTCGGCGGTGAACCTTGCGGCGCCATCCATCGGCGGCACCATGAACATCCTGACAGATCCCACAGCGCGAAAAGCTGGCGGCCTGTTCAAGCAGGAGTACGGATCGGGCATGTTCCTGAAGACGACCATCAACTACAATACGGGTCTAATCGGTGACAAGTTGGCCATGAGCGGGACGATTGTGCGGAAAACCGGTGATGGTCTTATCGACAAGACGTGGACGGATGCCTGGGCGTACTACTTCGGGTTGAGCTACGCCTTGAACAGTAAGAACCGCTTCGAGTTCTATGCCCTGGGTGCTCCCCAGCGTCACGGCCAGATGCGTTATGCGCAGAATGTGGCGGCATTCGACGAGGATTATGCCCGGGAATTATTCGATGATGACATTGAAGACGATGCCATCGATGCTTTTATGGTAGCAAACGCAGACTCCCTATACCCCGGCCATGATGATGCCCGGGGAGGTCGGTTCTATAACGAGAACTGGAATGTGATCAGCAGCGACTATACCGGCAAGCAGTACTTCTACATGTATGGTGACAAGAAGAAGGATCGCCACGATCCGGATTATCTGAACGAGAGCGAGAACTACTACCACAAGCCACAGGTGAACCTGAACTGGTTCCTGACGATTAATGAAAAGATGCGGCTGTCTTCGGTGTTCTACTTCTCCGGAGGTTCGGGCGGCGGGACCGGCACGTTCGGGGACCTGATCTGGGATTATAATGGCCCGTCCCGGTTTGCTGATTGGGATGCGACCATTGCCATGAATGAGAGCACGGCATCCCGGAAAGGAGCCGCAAAGCCGGCCGGAGAATCGGTGGGCTTCTTGCGGAATAGCATCAACCGGCAGTACACGCTAGGCGCCATCTCCAAGTTGAATTATGATATCAGTGACGAGCTGACAGTGCAGTTGGGCATCGACTGGCGTACGGCGGAAATTGAGCATAAGCGCGAAGTACGAGACTTGCTGGGCGGAACCTATGCCGTGAATGGCGACTATGAAAATACGGAAACCGGTGATGCCCGGTACTCCACACTGTATAATGAGTTCGATGAGACCATCGAGGACGCGAAAGTCGGCCTGGGCGACTTCATCGATTACAACAATGACAACACGGTGGACTGGATCGGCTTATTTGGCCAGGCGGAATACCGAACATCCATGTTCTCCCTGTACGGTATGGGCGGTTTTTCCATGGTGAAGTACACCCTGGTGGACCACTTCAAGAAAGCGGAAAACTGGGACTTCGATTATGTTACCGCGACGGATGACGGGGAAGTCATGATCGAGGCCGACTGGATCAGCGCAATCCAAATCAAGGGTGGTGGTCTATACAGGTTGGCCGATAACTTGGATATCTTCGGCAATTTCGGGTACGTCGAGAAGGTTCCGATCTTCGACAATATCATCGACGATACGGAGATCGCCCTGGCGCCAGATCCCACGAATGAAAAGTTCATCAGCACCGAGTTCGGGATCAACGCGTCGATCATGAGAAGCATGGCGATCAAGCTGAACGTCTACCTCACGAGCTGGCTGGATCGCAACATGGTGAAACCGGTAAGCACAGGCCAGGGCACCAGCGGTGATACGGACCTGATCTTTATTACCGGCATGGACCAGAACCACAAGGGCGTAGAGCTGGAGCTGGCCTACCAACCGATGAAGCTGTTGAGGCTAGATGCAGCGGTTTCCATTGGACAATGGGTTTACACGGATGATGCCTCGGGAACCTACAAGTGGGTTGATCTTGATTCCACAGCCGATTATACCTACTCGGTGAAGGATCTCATGGTAGGCGCCATGCCGCAAACCATCTTTTCGTTGTCAGCCACGGTCTTTCCTGTTGATGGTCTGAGAATTACTGGAACGCTTAATTACTACGACCGTTACTGGGCAGACTGGGATCCGGTCAGTCGCGAGGTGGAAGTCGGCGAAGAACCAGACCGGGCGGAGAACTGGCAAGTACCGGCGTACTCGAAGTTGAACCTGCATGCCTACTACAACCTGCCATTCGATTTGGGCGGTGTGAAGCTGCAGGCCTTCATGCATGTGTTCAATGCCTTGGACGCGATCTACGTACAGGACGCATTGGATAACAGCGAGTATAACTCGTACGACGGTGACGGCTTGAATCACAAAGCGGATGATGCCGAAGTGTACCTAGGCATGCCGCGGAACTTTAACATAGGATTAGCAGTGAGGTTCTAAAGCACGCATATCATCTGCGGATTCAGTGGGAAGCCCTCCGATGGCGGAGGGCTTCCTGTTTTTATTCAGGAGAGGTGGCCTGACAGGATAAGCGATGGGTAAAATGGCCTACCCCTCGGGTTAATCTTACCACGCTCAGAATACTCTGAGGGAGTTACTATCGGGGAAGATTGATCTCTGGCATGGTTTCTGCGTTCCGGGAGGCGTCTTGAGCAGCAGGGAAAAAGACATGGCACGATTAAGATCCGTTATTATGTATCCAAAGGCCTGTTTAGGGGTGCATCATTGCGTTATGCGGGCTTAAATCACGCTGAAAGTAATACTTCAAGGTAAGTGGAGAATCTGCTGAAAAACCTTGACATTGTGTGAGGTGACAACTACATTTTTCAAACTGTTGGGAAAGACACTTTTCTGGCTGTACAATCCGAGGTAATATTCTAGGCGCCTACATGAAGAACCTATTACACACGTCGTTAGTGCTACTCCTGGCGCTCCTGCTGCTTGATGGATGTGCCGGGCGCAGGGCAAGAAAGAGAGCCGCAGAGGAGGAGGCCGCCGCTGAAGCTGCTGCCGCGGAAGTGACGGAAGCCGTACCCGGAGAGGCGGTTCCTGGAGAAGAAACCGCACCGGGTGAAGTCGCACCGCCCACGGTTCCTGCTGCCGGTGCACGCCCAGCAGCTCCCGGTTCTGACGAAACATATGTCCTCAATGAGCTGAATTTCGAGGTGAAGAAGCTGGGTGCCGAGGTGAAACACCTGGCGTCGGAGCTGCGCGACCTGCAGGCTAAAAGCACCCTGTGGGCCAATCCTTTGACGATATACAACAAAGAGATCATACTGGATAACGGCAGCACCATTTTTGGGAAGATCGTCTATCAGGATGAGAAGATACTCAAGGTTGAAACCTTGATCGGGTATCTCATTGTTGAGCGTCCCTCGGTGGTGCGGATCGTAGAGAATATTCCCGAGCAGCCGGTAGGTGATGCCACGGCGCTGGAATCGACAGAAAGTCTGGCAGTTACTCCGCCAGCTCCGGCCACCCGGGTGCTCGAGCCTACAGTCACAACTACGAAAGCCGCTGATGCAGCCGTAAAAACAGCCAAGGCCTCTTTTGCTCCGAACGTTGTACTTCTGGGAACAATTGGTGAGACCAAGGATCGCTCAGGCAATCTGAAGCTGAGTGGCGAGGTGAAGAATATTGGCGGCCGCAGAGCTGATTTTGTCAAAGTAAATTTTGTTTTCCGGAAGGACTGGAGCGGCAATACCAAGACCCTTACCACCTTCGTGAAGGGTTCGTTTCACACGTTTGAGTCCGGTATCACATCCGATGCCTCGGTACTTCCCGGAGCCACGGCCACATTCGAGCTTTATGTTGCTAAATCGTTTGGCAGTTTCATAGGCTATTCCTACACCATCGACTGGGAAGATTATCCATAATCAGCATGGAGAGCCCGCACACGGGATGAGCAAACCAGTCTCCCTGAAGGGAATATGGGCAGCTGTCATAGTGACTGCTACACTTGGCCTTGCGGCATCAGTGACCGCCCAGGTTCAAGAGGAAGAGCAGGTTTATCTCCCGGACCTGGGCATTATCATTGAACCTGACCAGGACTCTGTGATTGCACCTGGTCTTCTCCCAGCGGGGGAAGATGTGGAGTTGACAGTAGGGAAGGAACCGCCCGGCGCGGCCTTTATTGAATCCACTAATGAATTACGTGCTGTACTGGATGACCTGAGCGGGAAGATCAATGATCTCGAGAGCTCGCTTAACGAGGATGTGGAATCAGTACGTATTGAGAATGAACGGTTGCGGGCACTGATCAGGAAAATCCAATCGACCCGCAAGGAGACCGAGGTTGTTCAGGCACTTGAGAGTACCAGCAGTGAGTCTCCGCCGGTTGTCGAAGTGAAGCCGTTATCCGCACCGCCGGTATCCAACTACCGCGATATGTTCAAAGCCTATCGTGAGGGTTTGTTTGAGGAGGTTATAATTCTATATAGTGTGCTGGACAAGTCTGGTCTGGGACCTGAAGAGAACACTCAGGTAGCCTACTGGCTGGCGGATGCGAATTACCGCTTGGGACGCTATAGCGAAGCGCTTGAGATTTTGGACGGGATTCCCTTATCCGGCCATGAATTAATCGACGATACTATCGTGCTTCAGGGGCTTACCTACCTGAGGCAGGGGAGGTCCCAGGAAGCGCGCGAGCGTTTCCAGACCATCATCAATCAATATCCTGCCAGCGATTACCACCGCTTAGCAGTACTAACCATCAAAGAGCTAAACCAACTCTGATGCATATGAACCGAGCCATCACCACGCGGTTTGTTATCATTGCGATTATGTTTTGTGGCCTGATCGGGGAGCCCGCCCAGGCAGTGTCGCGGCTGTCCTACAGCCGACCAGGAGCGATGATGCGGGTTCCCATGAGTTCTGTTGTCCGCTCGCCCTATTTGTTCAGTGCGGGCTTTGTTTCTGAGGTCATGCAGTTATCGCCCTATAACAGCGCCAACGGAGTTTATTTCGACTCCGAGGTATCCAAGAACATGCGGCTGGGGATGTCGTCGGTATCCGCAATCGACACCACCCTGGAGATCGGCTTCCATATTCAGCATCGATTGTGGGCGTACGGGAATATCAGTTTCTCCGCCGGTATCCATGACATCGTACTCAGCCAGAGCGATGGCAAGTTGACCATGGATTCGGAACTGCTCTCATTCCTGGGAGTGATCTCGAGCGAACAGACGCTTGGCAAGTACTATCTGAATTCCTACATGGGTTTTGGCACGGGTGCCCTGGCAGGCGCCACGGCTGCGGAGGAGGATACCGCCGGCGGTTTCGAAACGGGTGATTCGGATTCAGAATCCTCCCGGCTTACCCTGGGTGTCTACGCCGGTTTTCTATTGAAGACGCCCATGTTTGCCAGCCGGGGTGGTTTGGATATCATTGGGGAATTTGACGGCAGTGGTGTGAACGTAGGTCTCCGCTTACCGATCACCACGGACTACCGGCTGCAGATTGGTTTTGTGCATATCGAGAGCCTGCCGGACTTTGGTGGCTCTGATGAGGAGGCGTCCCTGTCGCCGGACGGGCCGGCGTTGGTGGTCGGTTTGGATCTGTCGGTACCCCGTTTGGCGGAGCGGCGGGTGGCGCGGGAAGCTGACGAGGAAATAGCGGCTATGGGCCCTCGAGTAGCGCCGGGGTTGACGGTGGAGGAGATGCTACCGCAGCAGTTGGATTCCACCCTGCAGGCGGCGGAATTTTTGCTCAACTCGTTGCGCGACTCCTTGCGGATGGCGAATTTTGAGGTCAACAATCTTCATGGCCAAGTGGCCATGCTGGAGCAACAAAGTGTCTTTTTAAGTGATTCGGTGCGCAGTATGCAGTTGCGTATTGAGATGATGAAATCTAATATCAACTATACCATGCGGCATCTCTCATCCTCGCTCCGCTCTTTCTATCAGGGTAATTACCGGGATGCACTGCAGGATGTGGAGATGGCGATACAATTGAATCCTGATCTAGCCATTGCATATGCCCGTCGGGGTTCGATATATTACAAATTGGGTGATATCCAACGTGCCACGATCAATTGGAACCTGGCACTGAAGCTCGATCCGGAATACGATGATGTCCGTAATATTCTTCGGGCTTTAAAGGAGAATCGCCTGAAAACAACGTCTCTCAAACAACAGCAATAGGTTCGTATGGATTTTGCAACCATTCTTGGCGTATTGATTGGCGTCGGCCTGGTCGGCGGAGCCATTTTCATGCAGGGGATGGCCCAAGGCACCAATCCTCTGGTGTTCGTTGAACTGAATTCCTTCATGATCGTTCTGGGAGGGACGTTGGCGGCGACGGCCATTGCCTTTCCTTTGAAGGAGGTCTTGCGACTCATGACGATCATGGGAGCCGTATTCAAGGGCGGCAAAGCGGAGTTGGGACCATTAGTGGATGAGATTGTGGATATGGGTGGGGTAGCCCGCAAGGGTCCCAAGGACCTGGAAGATGCCCTGCCCAGGGTGCGCAATTTCTTCCTCCGAGACGGCCTTCAAATGGTCGTGGATGGTTATTCCGTTGAAGAGATTCGTGATATTCTGGGAACCCGCGTGGAGTATCGCGAGGAACGGGAGAGCACCGAATCAGAGCTCTTCAAGGCGATGGGCAAGTTTTCGCCAGCCTTTGGAATTATTGGCACTCTGATCGGTCTGGTCTACATGCTCAAGGGAATGGGCGCCGGGGGTACGGAGGATGTAGCGGCCCAGGTTGGGGGCGGTATGGCGACGGCCTTGATCACTACTTTCTACGGAGCCGTCCTGGCCAACCTGTTTTTCTTGCCCATGTCGGAAAAATTAAACAGCCAGATCGGCCAGAAAAGCACTATGCAGAACATGATCACGGAAGGGGTGTGTTTACTACAGATGAAGAAGCATCCCCTGATTGTGCGCGAGAAAATCAACTCGTTCATCCCACCGCGAGAATGGAAGAAAATGGAACCCGGTGGCGGCGGAGGGGGACCAGCATAAGGATTTAGTCGATGGCCATTAAGAAAAGAGAAGATGAGGGTTTACCCGAGTATTTTGCGACGTTCGCAGACATGATGACCCTCTTGATGACCTTTTTTGTTCTCCTGTTTTCCATGTCCACGCTCGATCCGGTTAAGATTGCCGATATGGCGGCCTCGATGCAAGAGAACCTCACAGGTACCGCCAGAGCGGAAAGGGTGCCCATAAAGACTCAGAGTGAGATTCGCAGGGAAGTGCTGGAGGCGATTGAGCAGACCCGTATGCAGGACGTCGCTGAGGTCACACATAGTCCCAAGGGAACCAGCATCACCATTGACAGCCGGTTTGCATTTGATGTTGGTGAGGCGGAATTGAAGCCGGCGATCTATCCCTTTCTGGACAGCATTATTCCGATCATGATGGACCAGGGCAACAAGTTTCCAATAGCCGTAGAGGGCCACACGGATAATCTCCCGACTGTGGGAGAGATTGCACTGCGTTATCCTACGAACTGGGAGCTATCGGCTGCGAGAGCGGCCCGTGTCGTACGGTACTGTATTGAAAGGGGTGTACCCGGTGGCAAGCTCCGGGCCGTAGGCTTCGCGGACCGAGTCCCGGCTGGCACCAGCTGGCAGCAAACCCGCATGGGTGTTACTGAGGAGATGGTGCGGGCGGGGAATAGCACCGCAGAGCTCCAGGCAACAAATCGGCGGGTGGAGATCACCTTTCTTCAGGTTGGCTAACCTACACAGGAGTATCTGATGCGTTTGCGCACAGCACCATTCACAGCCTCCATCATTATTTTACTGGGAGCAGCGGCCCTCATTCACAGCCAGGAATCAGGTTATCTTTCTCAGAAGCTTTTGCTGGAGAATACCATCCAGCAGAGGATCACCAATGCCGTAGCCAAGATCTTGGATGAGTCCCAGTTTGTGGTGGATGTCAAGATCGAGTTGGCCTTTACCCCAAGCCGGCAATTGGAGACGGTATATCGCACTCCTGACGGACGTCTGGTAGAACCGGGAGTTGGCCGGCCCACCGATACGGCGGAGAGGGGAATCCCAGGGGAGAGGGATCGCCGCGAGGCTGTGACCAATCCCTTCCCAATCCCTGGTTTCCCAGATGTCGAAACGGAGGCTATCGACCCGACCCGGCCGCTGGACGAGGAGGAATTTCCAGCTGCTGGGGATGAGGCCGTGATTGGTGATGAGCTGCTCGAGGCAGGAGAAACAGTAGAAACCACGTCCGAATTCACGGGCGGGCTTCCCGATGTCAAATCCATGGCGATCAGCATTATCTTGGAAGATGGTGTATCACCCCAGATCATCGAGAATGTTCGCCAAGTCGCTCTGATCGCGTCTCGGTTCGATCGTGACCGCGGTGATGTTTTATCCATTACAACGGCCTCATTCAAGGATCAGCGGCCGGAATCAGGTATGGCTGGTGCTACCACACCGGTAACCGAGATTCAGATTGAGCAGACCAAAGAGCTCCAAGAGAAGCTCAGGGAAGCTCAGGCTCGCAACGAGCAGCTCATGAAGGAGCTGCGGGATCGGGAGATGGAGTACCTGCAGCGCTCCGAAGAGGAGCGCAAACAGGCTCTTTCTGATCTGGCACAGGTACAGAATGAGCGCGCCAAGGACCTCATTTTTCTTCAGACCCAGCGGGAGGAACAGAATGCCCGCCTACAAGAGGCGCTCCTCACTCAGATCGACGAGATGCGCAAAGATTTGACTGGTGGCGAGCTTACCGATGAAGAGCAGGACATTGTATCACTCCAGGCGTCCTCACTTGAGGATTCATTAAGTGCCATGCGTCTGGCATTTGCAGCTGAGAGGGAGCGGTTACAGGAGCAGATTGAGGCGGCACTTGCCCCACAGGAAGAGCCGCCGTCGCGTGGTCTTGGTACCTTGGATAGCGGCTTGGTTATCCTGATCGGTGTGGTATTATTGGTGGCGATAGTCCTCGTAGCGATTGTTCTGGCCACCTCCAGGAGCCGTACCCAGGTTGCCCCTGCAGGAATGGTCTATCCGGGTCCAATGGTACCACCCTATCCTCGCAGAAGGCGTCCTGGGCCGCCCCGTGAGGCAGGACACGCCAAGCCCAAAAAGAAAAAGGTCAAACCGAAAGAGGTTGAGGAAGAGAAGCCTTCGCCACTCTCAAGAGCTGAAGTGGCTGAGGAAGCCAAACCACCGGAATCCCGACTGGAGGCAGCGCCAGAGGAGAAGCCTGCGGCTGATGTATTAGAAACGGTACCTGAATCCGCCGGACCAATACCGAGCCATGTCGAGGAAGATCCTGAGGTGCTACGGTCGGAGCTCAAATCCATGCGGCAGTCGGTCGTGTCCATGAGTGTTGGCCGGCCGGAGTCGGCCACACGGATTCTGAGTGACTGGCTTCAGCAGGAAGGGTCGGCCGAGGAGAAGGCCGCTCCCGAAGAAGAAGCTAAGCCACCATCTGAGATTGAAGAAGCCACTGGTGAGGAGGAGTCCTAAGATGGAATTTGCAGGATTATCAGGACTCGACAAATCTGCCATTCTGTTCCAGGTGCTGGGTGATGGACTGGCGGTGACGATCTTCAAGGAGCTCAGCGACACCGACTTGCGCCGGGTGCGGGTTCGCGCCCGGGAGCTGACCGAAGTGCCCTTCAAGGTCAAGAAAGCTGTATTAGAGGAATTCTATTTCAGTTTTTTAACGGAGAAGTTCAAGGAAACCAGCGGCGATTCGCGCAAGCCGTTCGCCTTTTTGAGCAAGTTGTCGGATGAACAGATCGCCTATCTGCTTCTGGCGGAATCACCTTCCATTGTAGGTCTTGTCTTGGCGCAGTTGGCGGCTGATCGTCAGATGCATATCTATAAGCGCCTCGATCCGGATCAGCGCATAGAAGCCCTGGTTGAGATGGGCAATGCAGGCGCCATGAACCTGGAGGCAGTGGTGAGCGTGGCCAGTGATCTGCGGGAGCGGGCCCGTTACCTGCCCAAGGCCTCTGAGTTCGAGCGCGGCGGTGGTGAGAAGCTGGCCGGTATGCTTAACAAGATGGAGATGGATCAGGCCGACCTGTTCATGGAGAAGCTCAGTCAGGAGAATCCGGAATTATATAAGGAAGTCAAGCGTTTCTACCTCACCTTTGAGGATGTTTTTCTGTTTCCCGACAATATACTCAGGGACGTTCTGAATGCGATTGAGCTGGATGATCTGGCACGCGCAGTGAAGGGTGTGGCCGAGGAGACGGTCGAACGTGCGATAAGTGTACTACCGCAGAGGAAGCAGGCCATGTATGAGCCGGTGGAGGGTGCTCTCTCGAGGCGCGAGGTCAGCGAAGCCCGGCTCAAGATCATGGACATGGTGCGTAAGATGCAAGCTGAGGGTCAATTCAATCTGGCCGATATTCTCAGCGGGGAGATGGTCGAGTAAAGCAGCTTGCTCCACAGCGTTAAGTTTTCCTGAGAGATTACCAAGTAGGCCGGATCGATAGATGTTCCCGGCCTATTTATATGGGTTGGAATTAAGACGGTTTCTCGGTTCCCTTCCTGTGGAACGGCACTATTAGGTGTTACGGCTTTGTTCCCTGCTTCAGGGCAGCTTGGGCGGCTGCCAGTCGTGCTACCGGTACACGAAACGGTGAGCAGCTGACATAATCCAGACCCACCTGGTGAAAGAAATGGATGGATGCGGGATCACCGCCGTGTTCTCCACATACTCCCAGCTTAAGATCCGCCTTTACGCGACGCCCCTTCTCAATGGCGATGCGCACAAGTTCTCCGATACCGGACTGGTCAATACTCTGGAAGGGATCTTCGGGGTAGATGCCCTGATCCACATAATGCGGCAGGAATGACCCGGAATCATCGCGGGAGAAGCCGCACCCCATTTGCGTGAGGTCGTTGGTGCCGAAGCTAAAGAAATCAGCAACGGTAGCGATTTCATCAGCGGTCACTGCGCCCCGGGGGACTTCGATCATGGTACCGATGGCCAAGTGGGGAATTTCACCGATGGACTGACGTACTTCCTCATACACCTCGTCGATTATCTCACGCTGGTTCTGGAGCTCCTTGAAATGTCCCACCAGGGGAACCATGATTTCAGGCCGGGCGTCGTGACCTTCCCGGACCAGTTCGGCAGCGGCCTCTAATATGGCCCGGGCCTGCATTTCGGTGATCTCCGGATAGCTTATTCCCAGACGGCATCCACGGTGTCCCAGCATGGGATTGAACTCTTCCAGAGCCTCGACGCGGGAACGGATCTCTTCCGGTGTCCGGCCCATATCGGTGGCCAGCTTGATCTGGTGGGACTTCTCATGGGGGACGAACTCATGCAGGGGTGGATCCAGCAGGCGTATGGTGACGGGTAGTCCTTCCATGGCGAGGAAGATTCCCCGGAAGTCTTCCTTCTGAAATGGCAGCAGTTGCATAATTGCGCTGCGCCGTTCCTCCGGTTCCTCCGCCAGAATCATCTGGCGTACGTGCTTGATACGTTCGGGTTCAAAGAACATATGCTCGGTTCGAGTGAGACCGATTCCAGCAGCACCCAGTTGGCGGGCCTGGGCGGCGTCCTCGGGCCGGTCGGCATTGGCACGTATACCGAGTGACCGGGTTTCGTCGCACCATTCCAGGAAAGTCTTCAGATTTTCGTTCTTGGCCGGATCGATGGCAATAAGGGGCAGTGCTCCTTGGTAGACTAATCCCTTGGTGCCGTTCAGGGTAAGTACGTCGCCCTCGCGGAGTATCATACCGTTGACATGAATTTCCCCGCGGTCGAGTTTTATGTCCAGATCCTGGCAGCCGACAATGCAGCATTTTCCCCAACCCCTGGCGACCAACGCGGCGTGGCTGGTCATACCACCACGGGAGGTAAGGATCGCTTCGGCGGCGTGCATGCCGTGGACATCTTCAGGGCTGGTTTCCGTCCGCACGAGAATAACCTTTTCACCTTGCTTGGCCAGGTTCTCGGCTTTATCGGGAGTCAGGACGATTTTACCGGTTGCGCCGCCGGGCCCGGCAGGTAAGCCCTTAGCCAAAGCGTTGTGTGTGCGTTCCTCTTCAGGGTCCACCATGGGGTGAAGCAACTCGTCCAGTTGTGAAGGCTGAACCCGCTGAAGTGCGGTGGCTTTGTCGATCAGCCCATCCTGGAACATTTCCACCGCCATGCGCAAGGCCGACATTCCGTTTCGCTTGCCAGCCCGGGTCTGCAGCATGTAGAGAGTGCCATCCTCAATGGTAAACTCAACATCCTGCATATCCGTGTAGTGTTCTTCCAGTTTATTCCGGTAATCGACAAGTTCTTTATAAAGGTGGGGAGTCAGTTCTTCAAGGGAAGGAAGGGTGTTTCCTTCGTTGCGGCTAGCCTCGTTGAGCGGATTAGGCGTTCGCAGACCAGCAACCACATCTTCACCCTGGGCATTGGGCAGCCATTCACCGTAGAAGGCATTTTCGCCAGTGGCGGGATTGCGAGTGAAGCCCACGCCGGTAGCGGAATTTTCACCCAGGTTTCCAAAAACCATAGCCTGAACATTGACGGCGGTGCCCCAATCGTTAGGTATGCCCTCAATACGGCGGTAGGCTACCGCCCGCTTACCATCCCACGACGCAAATACAGCCCCGATAGAACCCCATAGTTGTTCCATAGGATCGTCCGGGAACTCTTTTCCAAGGACGTCCTTGATCCTGACTTTGTAGGCATCGGTGAGCGACTTGAGGTCAGCGGCAGTAAGTTGATGATCGTATTCGTAGTCATGCTTCTCTTTCAACTCATCCATCAGTCGGTCCAGCTGCTGACGTATCCCCTGACCTTCCGGCGGACTGATCCCAGCCGCTTTCTCCATCACCACATCGGAGTACATAGTGATCAACCGGCGGTAACAATCCCATACAAAGCGCTCGTTGCTGGTGTGTTCCACCAGGCCGGGCAAGGTTTTGGAGGTGAGACCGATATTGAGCACCGTTTCCATCATGCCGGGCATGGAGATTCGGGCCCCAGACCTTACTGAGAGTAATAGAGGATTGTCGGGTTGGCCGAAGTGCCGTCCCATGATTTTTTCGGTATGACGGATAGCCGTGTCCAGTTCCTCCTGCAGTGCGGGCGGATAGTTCCGGTCGTGCGCATTGAAATAGGTACAGACTTCGGTGGAGATAGTAAACCCGGCAGGTACAGGTAGGCCGATGCTGGCCATTTCGGCCAAGTTGGCACCCTTACCCCCGAGCAGATTTCTCATTTGGGCGGACCCCTCGGCTTTGCCGGCACCGAAGGAGTAGATGTATTTGCTCATGTCGTTGTCTCCTTGGGAAAAAGCCTGCGAATTTAGCGATGATACCAGGGGGCATAAAAGAAGAGCATGAAATCCCATCTGGAATCCGAATGGATGAAGGACCAGTTGAGGGGAGATGACCTTCGCATCATCAAGGTACCGATCGTTCGTGGATAATCCAGTTGCAGGTAGTAGCTTTCAACGGGCTGCGATCCAGGGAGTGTCCTTGGGACCGAGAATTCCGTCCTGAATCTGGGCGGGTATGGGAATGCCGGTCTGGCTATAGCCCGTCTTCGTCGCGAGCACACCGAGGCTAGCTTGACCTTGGCGGGCAGGAGCCAGTCCAGGGCAGTGGAGGGTGTCGGGATTTCGATCAAAAAGGAGACGGCGGCTGAGGAATGGACGGGTGGGGACAGATGTGCGCTTAACTCCTTCTTGGTGGCACGCACCGTGCTCCCGAAGTGGCAAAGCAGCCCACCACCGTGCTCCGCGTGCTCCCGGTGCTGGGTGTTGCTATATTGGGGGGAATCTGGATGTGAGTGACAAGCGAGCCGGTATCAGACGATTGGATACCACTGTGTTTCCGGAATGGCTGCTAAAGCTGTTTGCATAAAGTAATGGAGCTCATCTCTTGCCCGCTGCCCATAGCCGCCCCTACCTTCTCGCCACTATTTCTTAGGAGTCATATATGCAAATCGAGCGCATCAATAAGGGCCAGTGGGGTAAAATCCGGGCCTTTTTCGACCTTCGCACCGATGAAGGTCTGATAGTCAAAGGCTTTAAAATCGTGGAGGGGGCTACCGGTCCTTTTGTAGGCATGCCCAGCCAGAAGGGCAATGACGGGCAGTACTACGACACGGTGGTGGCCGAGGCCGAGCTGAAAGAGGAGATCACCCGCCTGGCGATGGAGGCCTATGGGAGTGATATTGTACAGAGCGGTGCTCAGGCCGGTGAGGAACCACCCCCCATTGGTGATGACGATATTCCTTTCTAATCAGATAATCTGAATCGGTAGAAGATTAGTGCCCTAATCCGGGCATCCTTCCATCACGGTCAGCACGGTCCCATGGAAACGTACGGCATCCTATCCGTTCTCCCGCCCGCGGCGGCGCTCGGATTGGCCCTGTGGAAGAAGCAGATCTACCCGGCCTTATTGTTGGGCGTCTGGATCGGCTGGTGGGTGTTGGAGGGCTGGAATCCCCTGACAGCGACCAGTTCCACCATTACCGCCATCGTGGCCGTATTCGAAGACAGCGGCAATACCCGCATAATCCTGTATAGTTTATTGGTGGGCAGCGTCCTTACCCTGATGAGCGCCACCGGGGGCGTGGAAGGATTTGTTCGCTGGGTTGGGGAGCGTCGCTGGGTAACAGACCGTCGGCAGGCCCAACTGGTGCCCTTTTTCCTAGGGATTCTGATTACAGTCGAGAGTTCCATTACCTCGCTGGTGGCTGGAACTGTGGGTCGACCCTTGACCGACCGATACAAGGTCAGTCGTGAGAAACTGGCTTATATCTGCGATTCCACCTCCGCTCCCATCTGCATGCTGGTACCTTTCAATGGCTGGGGAGCCATGGTCATTGGTCTGTTGGCGGTGCAGGGTGTAGCCAGTCCGGTGGCGGTGCTGCTGTCGAGCATCGTGTGGAATTTCTATGCCATGGTGGCCGTTGCGGTGGTGCTGGTTACGATCCTTGTGGGGTGGGAGGTGGGCCCGATGAGGGAGGCAGAGGGCCGTGCTCTTGACGAAGGGAAGCTTATGGCCGATGGCGCCCACCCCCTGGTGGGAGAAGATGTGTTGGGTATCGAGACTCTGGAAGGTCTCCGGCCACGGCCCGCCAATCTGATTGTGCCGGTGGTAACCATGATCGCGGCCATCATCCTGGGCATATACTTCACCGGGAAGGCGAGTGCCCCGGAGGGAAGCGGATTATGGGAGATCATCCAGGCCAGTTCGGGTTCGACTGCGGTTCTGTGGGCGGTGATTGCCAGTATCGCGGTGATAGGAGTCCTGAATGTTCGGCCGGGTTCGCGTCGCCGGTCTGGTCGGGGTGGTATGTCCGGACAGACATTCATGGATCTGTTGTTCAAAGGCATGGGGGGGATGATCCCGGTTGTAACTCTACTGCTACTGGCTTTTGCGCTGGGCAGCACGGTGAGGGAGTTGGGTACTGGGGCCTACGTAGCAGGCATCATCAGTGGAGTGGCAGGTGACAAGGCGGCGGTCGTGGGGCTCTTTCTGCTGGCTTGTATCATGGCCTTTGCCACTGGCACTTCCTGGGGCACCTTTGCCCTGATGGTGCCGATCGCTGTCCCGCTGGCGGCGGCGCTAGGAGGTCATTTGCCCATCTACCTGGCAGCCGTGTTGGGCGGCGGGGTGTTCGGCGACCACTGCTCACCGATCTCGGACACGACCATTATCTCCTCCATGGCGTCGGCCTCCGATCACATGGACCATGTGCGGACGCAGATCCCTTATGCATTGATCGGGGCAGGGATTGCATCCCTGCTTTACATTATAATTGCATAGATAAATAGTATCAGAAGCTGCGTCGCGGGCAGTTTTACGGATTGGCCT
>CP070656.1:2790670-2804920 GCA_020355065.1 Fidelibacterota bacterium
ACCACCAGCAAGTAGCCAGTATTCCCCTGATGGCCTACGCCATACCTATCAGTGAGATCAGGGAAGCGGCTGAACAGGGCTATTTCTTCATGAAGATCAAGATCGGCCAACCGGGCACCCAGGAAGAAATGCTGGAAAAAGACAAGGCCCGCCTCACGGCCATCCATAAGGCCATCGGGCACATGGAAACCCGGCACAGCAAAGACGGCAAGTTACCCTATTACTTCGATGCCAACGGCCGGTACGAGAAGAAGGAGACTCTGCTGCGGCTGCTGGATCACGCCCGGAAAATTGGCGCTTTCGACCAGATCGCCGTGATCGAGGAACCTTTCCCGGAGGAGCTGGAAGTGGATGTCGGCGATATAGGCCTGCGGATCGCCGCTGATGAGAGCGCCCACACTGACGAGGATGCGGCCAAGCGCATCCAGATGGGTTACCAAGCCATTGCCCTGAAAGCGATTGCCAAGACCCTGAGTATGACCATGAAGATCGCCCAGCTGGCACACGAGCACAACGTACCCTGCTTCTGCGCCGACTTGACGGTCAACCCAATCCTGGTTGACTGGAACAAGAACGTGGCAGCCCGACTTGCGCCCTTCCCGGAGCTTGGCCTGGGACTGCTGGAAACCAACGGCCACCAGAACTACCGCAACTGGCAGACCATGCTCAGCTACCACCCTTGCGCGGAGGCTTCATGGACAAAGACGGTGGACGGCGTGTTTAACCTGAATCAGGACTTCTACGACCGCAGCGGGGGGATATTCCTGCCGTCCGAGCATTACCAGGAGATGTTCAAGCACTGACCGTTCCAGCTGTTACCTTTTCATCATCCTACAAACTGGTCACCACTGGTCACTATAGGGCAAATTGAATCCCGCCGCAGGCGGTGGCTTGCCCCGTTTTCCTGATCCTTTTTGAATTTTACGATGGGAGAGCAATGAACTGAATCCCGCCGATGGCGGGATCTAATCCATCCCGAATCGATACGCTTTCGGGACAGGTTGTGTCGGCGGTTCAGCCGGAGCGACCGCCGAGAGCGGAGACCTGTTGAATCCGTCGATTGACGGATGAAACGAATTCCGTCCCGCCTTAAGTCCCGCTGCAAGCGGGGAGCCACGTTACTAAGCCCCGAGAACCGGGGCTTTTCAGTTTCAAGACACCTTTTTAAGACATGGAGAAGGGCGTGTCAGAAAGGGCAATCACTGAGATGCTCCCTTCCGAGGAGGGACTATCCAACCTCCGGCCTTTCCCCTCTCAATCTCTTGATCTCACCACGCCGACGCTTGTCTTCTAACCGTCGTTCCTGGGAAGCCCTGGTGGGACTCGTTTTGATTCGCTGCCTGGGTGACTTGGTTGCTCTCTTGATCAGCGAGACCAATCTATCCATGGCATCATCACGGTTCCGGGACTGAGTACGAAACCGCTTGGCTTGAATGATCAAGACACCGTCGGCATTGATACGTTTGCCTGCAAGTTTGTATAACCGCTGTTTAACATCTTCCGGCAAGGATGGTGAGTGGGGCACATTAAAGCGCAACTGGACCGCAGTAGCCACCTTGTTCACATTCTGACCACCGGGACCTGATGCGCGGATATACTCCTCCCGTATCTCGCTTTCACGGATGGCTATGTCGGGAGTGATCTGGATCATAGGTATAATCTAAGCATATATCGAGCTGACTGCATGATCTGCCTCTTTTCAGGGGCCCATTGCTACTTTCTTTGCCCACCTTAATGCACATGGCCTGCCATCGGCAAGACCTAACTATGGTGAATGAGCGCAGGTTTTCGCACTTGGATCACCTTCTTTTCCCCTGAACTCGAGCGTATCATACATCCCACCGCTCAATTGTGGCATTTTCCCACAGGTACTGTAGATAAATACAGCAGAAGGTTAAGTGATATTAATTCAAGGATTTATATGTGAGTGCCGCAAAATCAACCAGTATAGTGTCTTAATATCCAACAGGCCGCACTGCTTAGAAGACAGCACACCAGTCGGCGAGCGCATCTCATTCGCGCTTCTATACCATTCATTATTATTGACTTGCGTATTACCCCAAGGGCTCGCTTGTAGCGCTGGTACATGATTTGCTTGGCAGCTTATTGAGCCTTCATCGGGAATACCAAGGCCGAAAAGGAGATTAATTATGACTGTTATTTTAGTCGTGGCCACCTTTGTGATCATCATCGGGGTCAGTTTAATCATCCAGCGGATCAGAGCTCCAGAACGTGAGAAGGTCCCTACTTCCTGTGAGGTTAAGGCCGGCATCACTCATACTGATTTTCGCCTTCCAAAGGACGCATACTTTCATCCTGGGCATACCTGGGCCATGTTGCAATCCTCGGACTTCGTATGGGTAGGCATGGATGATTTTATCCAGAATCTGGTGGATCCCATCAGTGAGGTTGTTCCCCCGGATGTAGGGACTGAAGTGGTTCAAGGCGATCCCTTGGCGAGTATCAAAGTGGATTCAATGGAGCTGTCGGTCGCAGCTCCTGTATCAGGAAAGATCCTCGGTGTTAATCAGAAGATTATGTCCAGTCTTCCCGCTTTAAAAACTGATGCTATAACCAAGCAATGGATCGTGAATTTAAAGCCCACTAATCTGGAAAAGGACCTGGCCCGTCTGTCAGTTACCGGTAAGGCAAAGGAGTGGCTGAGCCGGGAAATAGAGCGTCTGAAGGAATTCCTGGAAACGCAAGCCCTGCGGCCGCAGCTGGTAGGCCTGACTCTGCAAGACGGAGGTGAACCTGTTCACGGTGTGCTTCACTCATTAGATGCCGAGGGACTGCGGCAATTTGAGCAGGAATTCCTCCGTAATAAGTAGAATCATCTTGGATCGTCCCTTGAAACCACAATAGGAATGGACTAGGTAAATGGACCGGAAAAAATTCTTCAAAACTGTCGGCATAGCTGGCACTTCCCTGGTAGCGATGTCCTCAACTGCGGATGCGCGAACTCGTATTGTATCGCCCGATTGGATGGGAATGTTGACCGACCTGAGTCTCTGCATTGGCTGTCGTAAATGCGAATGGGCGTGCAATGAAGCCAACAAGCTGCCCAATAAGCCGATCCAGTCTTTCGACGATCCAAGTGTGTTCCAAGAGGAACGCCGGACACATGCAGAACAATTCACAGTGGTCAATCGCTTCGAGGTTGACGACCGGCCCGAGCCGGTCTTTGTGAAGAAGCAGTGCATGCACTGCGCCGAACCGGCCTGTGCCTCAGCTTGCCTGGTACGCGCGTTCTCGAAAACAGCTGAAGGACCCGTGCTCTATAACAAGGATGTATGCATCGGATGCCGCTACTGTATGATCGCCTGTCCCTTTCTGGTGCCGACCTATGAATACGCAGATGCCTTCAGCCCTGAGGTCAAGAAGTGTACCATGTGTTTCGAGCGATTCACTCAGCAAGGCGAGGTTCCGGCCTGCGCCGGCATCTGTCCCCGGGAAGCAATCACGTTCGGAAAACGGAGCGACCTGTTGAAACTGGCGCGGGAAAAGATTCGCAGCCATCCGGACCGTTATGTCGACCATATCTACGGCGAGCATGAAGTCGGCGGTACCAATTGGCTGTACATCTCTCCGGTTCCCTTCGAAGAACTGGGATTCAGGACCGACCTTGGTGAGACGCCCTACCCGGAAATGACGCGGCCGTTCCTCTCCGCGGTTCCGCTGGTGCTCAGCATCTGGCCTATGCTGCTCATGGGAAGTTACATGTTCAGCAAGAAACGCGAGGGGGAGGCACCATCAACTGACCTGCATGAAAGGGTGGACTCATGACGACTATAAGCAGTGAATTGGATGGCAGGAAATCGTGGGTTCGAGAGCAAATCTTTCTCGGAATGTCCTTCCGGGATTATATGAGGTCCCTGAAGACACCCTTCAATTTCATAGCCCTGGTCATACTGTGTGTAGGTTTACCGGTGACCGTTTTACGTTTTACCCAAGGTTTGGAGACGGTGACAAATCTCAACGATAACTATCCTTGGGGATTATGGATCGGATTCGACGTACTGTGTGGTGTCGCATTGGCTGCGGGTGGCTACTGTCTCGCCTCGGCGGTGCATATTTTCGGCCTGAAACAATACCGGCCTATCGTGCGCCCCGCCGTCCTGACGGGATTCCTCGGCTATTTCTTCGTCGTGGTGGGGCTGCTCTTTGACCTGGGTCGACCCTGGAGATTACCCTATCCGATTGTGCTGTCCTTCGGGGTCACATCAGTCATGTTTCTGGTCGGTTGGCATGTATTCCTCTACCTAACCGTGCAATTCCTGGAGTTCTGTCCGGCGATATTCGAATGGCTGCGTTTGAACAAATTCCTCAGATGGGCTACCAGGATCACCATCGGGGCAACGGTCTTCGGGGTGATCCTGTCCACGCTGCACCAATCGGCGCTGGGAGCCATGTTTTTGCTGGCCCCTTCCAAGCTGCATCCCCTGTGGTATTCATCGTTCATACCGGTGTTCTTTTTCGTCTCCAGTATGGCCGCCGGACTCTCTATGGTTATCTTCGAGAGTACCCTATCCCATCGGATTTTCAGTCGGCAGATCAGCCACGAAGACCATCACAAATTCGATGGCTTGGTCGTGGGTCTGGGCAAAGCAGCCGCGGTGGTGTTATTCACGTACTTCTGCCTCAAATGGATCGGGGTTGCGCACGGCAACCACTGGGATCTGGTAGGTACGCCTTATGGTAGACTCTTCCTGCTGGAAATGCTGGGTTTCGTCATGCTCCCGATGCTCATTTATATCTGGGGCGTACGAGAAAACAGCGCCCGGATAGTCCGCATTGCTGCTGTATGGTCCATTTTGGGGATCATATTCAATCGACTGAACGTATCCATTTTCGCGTTCAACTGGCAATTGGCGGACCGGTATGTCCCCCACTGGATGGAAATCACAGTCACGATTACCATCATCACGGTCGGTCTGCTGACGTTTCGCTGGATCGTCAATCGCATGCCGGTGTTGTATGTCCATCCCGAATATCCTGTCACGGAGTAATCTGATATGCAGACCCTTCACGAATTCATGCTGGTGACAAAAGGTCAGGAATACCTGATCGCGATTGCATTTCTGGTCGTATTTATCCTTTTCTGGCAATTCCTTTTCCGAGGACGTGTTGTGCCGGAGGTGGTGCAAGCCTTCAGCCTGGAGAGCATCCGTGTGCCTACGGACGTATGGTTCCATCCCGGCCATGCTTGGATGCTCCTTCAGCCGGAGGGCAGCGTCCGGGTGGGGATCGATGACTTCATCCGCAGGCTGACAGGTCCCATTGATGATATTCTTATGCCGGAAGCGGGTATCCATACCGAACAAGGGGCACCCCTGTTACGACTGAAGATCGGGGAGCGTGAGTTAGCCATACCATCACCCCTTACCGGACAGGTGACTTCAGTCAACGCCAAGGCCAAGCGAAGGATACCGGTCACAGACCAAGGCGGGCTGGAACAGGAATGGTTGCTGGAGCTGCACCCTGACGATCCCAAGGTCAACACCAAGGGGCTACGAGTAGCAGACCGAGCCGCCAGCTGGTTGGAGGGAGAGATGAAGCGCCTGCGGGAGTTTCTCAGCAGCCAGGTTGTACGACCCGCGCTGGCTGGTGTCACTCTGGCGGATGGTGGTGAGCCCATTACAGGCGCTCTGGCTCTGCTTGATCACCAAGGTTGGACAGATTTTCAGCGGGAATTCCTGACGCCCAATGACAATACTTGATCGTGTCAGGGTTCTTACAAGCAGGTTTCATCGAATTACATCTACTCATACAGCTCTAAAGGACTAATAAGATGAGTCGACCGACTATTAATACTCCAGGTTTGCATCTGCTGGGACGATTCTCATATTCATCACTTCTCATACTCATGCTCGTGTGCCCGGTCGTTGCTCAGGCGCAGGAACAGGATCAGCCGGGTTCGTCACACCCCAAGCTGGATAACCAGGTCTGCTTTGATTGCCACCAGTGTGCAGCTCCCACAGCTAACGATCCCTGTCTTAAAAGTTGCCTGCGTTCTCGCGGTGAGCACGGTGTAGGAAGACAACCCTCGGCAGAATACCCGGAAGTGATCATTATAGATGAGCTTTTAGAACTATACAAACCGGTGGTCTTTGCCCATAAGTATCATGCGGACATGTCCAAAATGGGAGCGGGATGCACCGAGTGTCACCATTATAGCCCGGCGGGTAATTACCCGGCCTGCAAGGAATGTCATGATGCTGCCGTCACATCACTTGACCGGCCGAACATCAATCAGCCGGGACTGAAAGGAGCCTATCACCAGCAATGTCTCGATTGTCACATTGCCTGGAGTAATACTACCGGATGCAATTTCTGTCACCTTTCGATAGAACAGGCGTTGGCAGGAAAGGATATTAGAGGGGAGGGTGATTCGTACCATCTATCCCAGCCGCGCATAAAATCAGAGGCCAGGTACGTCTATGAAACCGAATATGAGGATGGCCCCATGGTTACGTTCTACCATGACAATCATGTCGATATGTTCGGACTGGAGTGCGCGGACTGTCATCAAGGGGATGCCTGCGGATCCTGCCACAGGGTCGGAGCAATCGCTCGAGTGAAAGGTGATCTCCACGAAGATTGTAGCACCTGTCATGATGAGAACGACTGTACCATTTGTCACCGATCGTCAGTAGCGCCTGCGTTCAGCCATGCCGCCAAGTCTGGTTGGGAGCTGGGCGCCCAGCATGAAAACCTTGCGTGCTCTGCGTGTCACAACACAGCGAGGGCTTCCGGGATGTTATCAAGTTCTTGTGGCGAGTGTCATCAGTCCTGGGAAGTGGGCAACTTCGATCATGCCGTAACCGGTCTGGCGCTAAATATTGAACATGCGGAGCTTGACTGTGAGAGTTGCCACGGGGATCCTCTGTTTGCTAACACACCAATATGCTCCAGCTGCCACGATGGTGATGTTGCTTATCCAGAAGATGTCCCAGGTGCCCGCTCCAATGATAACTAGGAGTGAGCTGGAAGGATTCAGTCCATAATCTACATTCTTCAAGAATCGGGAAGCGAAAATGGCAAGGTATCCCCCATCATATACGAAGAATGATCAGGATCCGGGTATCCGGCAGATTCGAGATCGATTGATGGCTGCATTTATGCAACTGAAGCCGGACCCAGAACTGACGTACTGCCGTAATCACATGTGGTTTCGACAGTCTAGCTCCCAACGATGGCGATCCGGATTGGACTCGTTTGCAGCCAAAGCGCTGGTTCAGGTGGCCGATGTTATCTTTCCACCTTATAGGGGCACTCTTTCGATTGGATCACCGATCCTCTGGATTCACCATATTGACTGTATGGTAGTACTCCGTTGTCCCATGGTGGGTTCGGCCTTGAGTCCTAACTGGGGGGTACGCGACTGCCCATCACTCCTGCTGGCGGATCCACAGGGTGAAGGTTGGCTTTTTGAAGGGGATTTTCAGATCGGGTCTGATCTCACCTACCTCATACCCAAGACATCTTTGGCCACCTGGTATCAGCAGGAGAAAGAGTGGCTTGCACGGGAAATTAGCATGCAATTGGAGCGTCAGATGGAGCCGAATCTGGGCAAAACTCTAAGTGACGGAGGGTCTTGGGTAACGGATATCTGCAGCGCCCTCGGACCAATGGCTCATCAGAACCTGCTCAGACGTCTAATTAACCTCAACTAGGAGGTCGGCCTATGTGATTAAATTCAGAGGCGGTAATCGGCATTAATAGATGCCAGACCAGCAGAGCAATATACAATGAAGCTCAGGTCAATTACTTTCAAACTCATGCTCTTAGTGGCAGTCGTGCTGCTCGTGGGCGAGCTCTTCCATTCCATAGCCTCTCTCCGACTATATAATCGCCATCTCATGACTCGAATGGAGATGAATATTGAGAGCTGTAGTGATGTGATCCGTCGTTCCATCTACTATGGCATGCTGGCGAACGATAAGGATTCGATACGCCGCATTATCGAAACCGTAGGCCAGAGTCCGGGTGTAACGGCGGTTCGGATTTATAATAAGCAAGGGGAGGTGATGGTCTCCTCGAGAAATCAGGAAGTGGGAACGAAGGTGGATATGGCGGCGGAGGCTTGTGATTGGTGCCATATGCCTGGTAAATCTCTCTTCGTTAAATCCGACGGCAATTATACACGTATCTTCCGGCAATCCGATGGAATCAGGCAATTGGGTATCAGCAATCCGATCAAGAATGAGCCCGCCTGTTCTGATGGAAATTGTCATGCCCATAATCCTGACGACCGGGTTCTGGGTATTCTGGATGTGCAAATGTCTCTGGCCTTAGTGGATCAAAATCGGGCCAAGGAATCCAAACAGATCATTTTCCTGTCCGGGATAACGATTCTACTGGCGATTGGACTGGGCAGCATATTCCTCTGGCGTACCGTCCATGCACCGATTGGAAAACTCATTCGGGGCACAAAAGAGATCGCCACGGGTAATCTCCAACACCGCATTGAAATCATGACCCAAGACGAGTTGGGACAACTGGCTAAGTCTTTCAATATTATGATGGCTACCCTGGAATCGGCCCAGCTGGATTTGAAGCAATGGGCCAATACCCTGGGAGAAATGGTGACCGATAAGACCCGAGAGATCGAACAGATGCAGAAGCACATTATCCAGGCTGAGAAGATAACTTCCTTGGGCCGACTCTCAACCGCCGTAGCCCACGAACTCAATAATCCCCTGGCGAGTATTCTCAATTATAGCAAATTGTCATTAAGAGAACTTGAGCAGCTGGAGCTGCCCATAGAGCTCCGCGAGAAGATTGAAAGTGACCTGGGATTTATTCGGGACGAGAGCAAACGCTGTGGGGACATAGTCAATAACCTGCTCCTGTTTGCCCGCCGCACTGGAGGCAGCTTCGCCAGGACCCGGATAGAGGACATCATCAGTCGGAGCCTCATGCTGATCACCCATAAAATGGAGATCCAGAGCATCGATCTTGATCTGAGAATACAGAATGGCGATGATATCATTATCTGTGACTCGGCGCAGCTTCAGCAGGCGTTCATCGCCCTTTTAATCAATGCCATTGAAGCTATGCCTAATGGAGGCAAGCTCACCTTTGAGTACCGGACTCTCCCCGATAATAATCATGTGGAGTTCCGCATTTCCGACACAGGTGTCGGGATTTCCGAAGAGCAGCTGGATCACATATTTGAGCCCTTCTTTACAACCAAGGCTGACAGCAAGGGAGTGGGTATGGGGCTCTCGGTAGTGTATGGGATCATCCGGCGGCATCGCGGGAATATCGACATTCAATCCAATGAGAACGAGGGCACTACGTGCGTAATTCAGTTGCCACGAGTGCAATCCCTCGTTGAAGAAAGTAAATCGTAGACCTTCCAGGGAAAGCAAGATACCGTTATGAAAGCGGAAGAATTTGGCATTCTCATTGTTGATGATGAATTCGGCGTACGTGATTCCTTAACACGCTGGCTTGAGAAGGATAACTACCGGGTGGAAGCAGCGGGTTCGGCTAAGGAAGCGCTGCTGAAACTGGATACCGGCAGCTGGGATATTGCCCTGGTAGATCTCAAGATGCCCGGTATGGATGGGATTGAGTTGCTCCAGCGGATTCGCGAGATTGATGAGCAGATTGCGGTGGTGATCATCACCGCGTATGCTACGGTGGATACAGCGGTGGAAGCGATGAAGATCGGAGCATATGATTATATCACCAAGCCTGTGGACCCGGATGATATCAGCCGACTCATTCAAAAAGCGCTTGAGCATCAAACACTTGCGAAGGAGAACATACTTCTCAAATCCAATATCCAGGAGATGCAGGAGCAGTATAAGCTGATCGGAGAGAGTCCGGCCATTCGTAAGTGTCTGGAGATGGTGGATACGGTTTCCAAGACGGATTCAACGGTCCTGATTCGGGGGGAAAGTGGAACCGGAAAGGAACTGTTCGCACGGGCGATCCATCTTGCCAGTCATCGCCGTTTCTGTCCCATGATCACCGTCAATTGTGGTGCTTTGCCCGATACGCTGCTGGAGAGTGAATTATTTGGCCATGAAAAGGGCGCCTTCACCGGGGCTCAGTATCGGCGCAAGGGACGGTTTGAGCTGGCGGATGGTGGTACCATCTTCCTTGATGAAATCAGCACAATATCTCCCAAGACTCAGATAGACCTTCTTCGGGTGCTTGAGACCAAACAGGTGACACGCCTCGGAGCTTCCAAGACATTGAAGCTAGATTTCAGGGTCATTTGCGCGACCAATGAAAATCTCGAATCCCTTATAAAGGAGGGAAAGTTCCGCGAGGATTTATACTACCGGATGAATGTATTTACCCTTCATGTTCCCCCCTTACGAGAGCGACGTTCGGACATACCTCTGTTGGTGGAGTATTTCGTACAGAAATATGTTCAGGCCATGAACAAGCCCGTCCGGTCAGTGACCTCCGAGGCAATGGATATGATCGTACGATATACATGGCCGGGGAACGTGCGTGAATTGGAGAACGTGATTGAGCGGGCTATGGTACTCTGCAAGAGGGATCGGATTGATGTTGACGATCTTCCCTTTGGCCTCTATGCCCAGGTTGAGGGTGACAATCGTGACTCTCTTGCGAATGTAGAACGCGCGCACATTCTCCGTATTCTGCATCGGACCGATTGGAACATTACACATGCAGCGACCATGTTGGAAATTGATCGATCCACCCTGTATAATAAAATCAAGCGATATCAGATCGATAGATAGGGTTGCCGTATGGCCCCCATCTATTGCGTGCCCCTGGACGGGTTCCCTCTAAAGATCCTTCACGAGATCGGCTCGGAATTGGGTAGAACCTTCCACGCTCCGGTCCATTTCTTGCCCGAGGTTGATACTACGGAGCAATCCTATGACCATTCCAGAGGCCAGCATAATTCCTCCTCCATACTGGTGATGTTGAATTCGATCATTCCTACCGACCATGCACGAATCATTGGCATCACCACCGCCGACCTATTTATTCCCATCTTTACCTTTGTTTTCGGAGAAGCCCAGATTGATGGACCCGCAGCAGTGGTATCTGGTCAACGCCTAACTAATGAATACTATGGTATGGAGGCCAATAATCTGATCTATTACGAGCGTTTACTGAAGGAGTGTACCCATGAGCTGGGCCATACGTACGGCTTACGACATTGTTTATCAGATGGCTGCGTTATGCGGAAATCCACGTACGTCGAAGACATTGACTTTAAGACGTCCGAGTTTTGCCCGGAGTGCCGGACGTATATGGAGGCGAAGTAATTCATCGAACGGGTTTCCCATCGGTTGCATTGGGGGAATCGCCTACTGACTGAGCTGATCTGTATGCTGCTCGCTTTATATTCGCGACGGAAAAACCATAGGCTGAAACCCGCCGTCGGTGGAGGCTCACCCAGTTTTAATCAGATTGTTGGCGATAGATCCGGCGGAATTCTACATCGGGGCGTGGTATTCCCACATGAATAACGTTACATTTTGTTGAGGCAAAATTAGTTTGGTCGAACACTTCCTTATCGGTTTAGCCAGCATCATTATTCTCGGGATCGGCTCCCAGTGGCTGGCCTGGAGACTCCATCTGCCTTCCATCCTGCTCCTGCTCCTGATGGGCTTTCTCGCGGGCCCGGTCACGAATTTCTTACAGCCTGATATGCTTTTTGGAGATCTGCTGGTTCCGTTTATCTCCATCGCGGTAGCCTTGATCCTTTTTGAGGGTGGCTTGAGTTTGCGGATCACCGAGCTACGGGAAACCAGCCGGGTGGTGATGATCTTGGTATCCATGGGAGCCCTGGTCACCTGGGGTATCGGAGCGTTCGCGGCCCATTCCCTTCTGGGACTCGACGGCAAGTTGGCCATCCTGCTGGGTGCCATCCTGGTCGTGACCGGACCGACGGTCATTGGTCCCCTGCTGCGATATGTACGGCCGACCAGGCAGGTGGCGTCGATCCTGAAGTGGGAGGGCATCGTGATCGATCCTATCGGTGCCGTGGTCGCACTGTTGGCCTATGAGACTCTCCTCGTGACCGAGGCCCAGTCAGCCTCCCTGGCAGCCTTACTCATGCTGCTGAAAACGATTCTCTTCGGCACACTCATCGGCGTACTGGGAGCGGGTGTACTAATCGTCCTTTTCAAACGCTACTGGGTTCCCGATTTCCTGCAGGAAACGGTGACCCTCATGGTTGTGATCGGTGCGCATGTGGGATCGGGGCTGCTGCAGGAGGAATCAGGCCTGCTGGCGGTGACCCTCATGGGTGTCCTCCTGGCCAATCAGAAATCGGTCAGCGTGGTACACATCGTCGAGTTCAAGGAGAACCTGCGGGTCCTGTTGATATCCAGTCTCTTCATCCTGCTGGCAGCCCGGTTGAAGCTGGAGTACCTGACTGACCTGGGTTGGAACAGTGTAATCTTTCTAATCATCCTCATGATGATCGCCCGGCCTCTCGCGGTCCTGATCTCGACGTTGAGATCGAAATTGAGCTGGAGCGAACGGGCTTTCCTGATGTGGGTGGCACCCCGCGGTATTGTGGCGGCTTCCGTGGTCTCCATTTTCGCGCTGCGCCTCGTTGAAGTCGGCTATCTCCAGGCCACGCAGCTGGTTCCATTGACCTTCCTGGTTATCGTGGGAACGGTGGCGGTCTATGGTCTCACTGCACGTCCTGTCGCCAAGCTATTAGGTGTCGCCCAGCTTCATCCTCAGGGGGTTTTGTTTATGGGAGCCCATCCCTGGGCACGAGAAATAGCCCAGGTGCTTCAGGATAAGGGTTATCGTGTACGGCTGGTGGATACCAATTGGGAGTGCATCTCGGCCGCTCGGATGGCAGGTCTCCCGGTCCACTATGGCAGCGCCATCTCCGAGGACTCCCTGGATCGACTCGATCTGAACGGCATCGGGCGTCTGCTGGCACTGACACCCAACGATGAAGCCAACTCGCTGGCCGCCTTGCACTTCGCCGAGGTCTTCGGACGCGAGGAACTCTATCAGCTGGCACCGGCGGCGAATCCGATGGAGACAATCTCGGAATTCACCCCGCTTCATCTCCGCGGACGGTTCCTCTTCAGTACCGGTGCCACCTATCAAGCCCTCTCCGAACTCAAAGCCCAAGGTGCGGTGATCAAAACGACCACCCTCACGGACAGCTTTGATTTCGCCGCCTATCAGCAACAGTACGGAGCATCCGCGATTCCCCTGTTCCTCATTGGCCAGGATGGCAGCCTGCGCATCTTCACCGTGGATGGCGGCCTGACCCCGGAGAAAGGTCAGGTGGTCATCAGTATGGTGATCGAGCCGGATAGCCCTCCCCGACCAGAGGCTGGCTAGACTGAATTATAGTGCTGGGCGGGCAGATACCGTCCCGGGTGCCTCAAGTGATGCGGCATTCTTCAGACAACCATGTCAGGGAAAATCCAGTCAGAGTTGTACTAATAGAACATGATGTGTCCTGGAATGTTGTTCAGGTATGATCTGTTCAACCTATAACTAATGTGGTCCCCCATGTCACGAAAAGCACTCAATTCCAAACTAGCCGACGGGCTGCTCCGCTTCCCCCTGCTCTGGATCGGATTCATTATCGCGATAACCCTGCTCCTGGGCGGCTTTGCCGGCCGCGTCCGCCAGGACTATACCTTGGAGAACATGTACCCCAAGACCGACGAGGAGTTCGCATATTTCCGCTGGTTCAAGGAGGAATTCGAGCCCGATGATAATATCATCATGGTGGGTTTCGAGTCACCCATGCTGTGGACGGACATCTCAGCCTGGCATGCTATCGATACGCTGACCAGCAGATTCAGGAACGTCGAAGGTGTGCAGGAGGTCATGAGCCTCACCACCTTCGAGGATGTCCGGGGTGCGGAAGGGGAGCTGATCGTTGAGACCCTGGTGGAGCCCTTCCCGGAAGATCAGTCCGACCTGGCCCGGCTGCGACAACGGATCATGACCGATCCCATCCTGAGTCAGTATCTAATCTCCCCCGATGGGCAGACCACGGTTATCTACGTGGAACTCGGTCCCGCGATGAACTCCCACGAGACCCGCCGGGCGGTCATTTCCCGGATCAAGGCCATCACGGCGGATTATCCCCAGTACGCATTCCACTATAGCGGGATACCCTACCTGCGCGACCAGTACATCGAGCTGATGAAGCGGGAGAATGTCAGGGGGAACGGCATGGTGGTTCCGGTGGCGATCATCCTGCTCTACGTGACCTTCCGGACGGTACGGGGCATCGTTCTGCCGCTGACCGTGATC
>CP070656.1:2805020-2822553 GCA_020355065.1 Fidelibacterota bacterium
ATGATAGCGCCTCTTATAGGCCATCGCATGTGTCTGGCCCCAATTGGAGGCTATTTTTAAGAACGGTTCTTGGGCCATGAAATCGGTTATGTCCTCCCACAGATCTTTATGAATACCGGCCTTTTTCCCAGCAATTAGGAGTTCCAGGATCAAAGTCTCGAGGCCCTTGGAGAAGATGCTCCGCAGCATCTTGAATGTCGAGGCGTCACCGATTTTCTCTGAATAGAAAAAAGCATTCAAGCCCCACCCGGTCAGGCGTTCTGCCGTTTCCGGTCCCTTTTCACCCGCGAGCAAGATACGCGTCTTGGCCCCTGTGGCGCCAATAGCGCCCAGAATAGCGCCTTCAACGAAATCGGCCCCGGAAGGCTTGATAATGGTCCCCAATTCCACCTTAACCGAGGGCGAGGTTGAATTCAAGTCCACGTAGACCTGTCCGGGCTTCAGCATTGAAGTACACGTAGTAGCCACTTCAAGGGCCACGTGTGTGAGGACGGTTGAGAGAATTATTTCATTGTTCTCTACAACCTGATCCAAACTAACGGACCGGCAGCCAGCAGCCAAGATCCGCTCCCGCATACCAGCAGCTTCATCATCCTGTTCCAAGAGGATATCGTAGACCTCTACCTGCGTACCCGATAAGGCCAGAGCCTTGGAGAACACCGCTCCCGCTTCACCAAAACCGATCAATCCGATTCTTTCTGGTTGCATACGGATAGGTCCTTTCAGCGTAAATGTTTCTTCCCGTTTTCGTTCACCTGAGGTATGCCCTGCAGCTGAAAAGGCGCGTGACCAGCCCGCCAGGTCATTGATTACTAGAGAGACCGGAGTTCTTTCCGGCAGGGTGAACCGCAAACTGGTCACGGAGTGCACCCCATTCACTCTTAACGCCAATCTCAATTATCAGGCTTCTCCTCCGGTGCCTTTTCCCAAACGTATTCTCTCCCCCTTGCGTGTTTCTCGAACCAGTTGATTTCCGCGTTTATACAGATGGATTAGTACGTTATTCGCCTTGAGTGCACGGCAAAGATCCATTGATTGGGGAAGGGGCACCTTTAAAGTGGTTGGTATGTGTAATGCTCTTATTGGTCATATGACCCCCACCGCTCCATCCCATCATAATCAGCTGGTTGCCATCGGCGATCCCCAGCTCAATCAGATGATCAACACCAGTCATGACATCCAGATGGGATTGGTTGAAGTAGCTACCGACCATATCACGCAGGAACTGGTCGCCATGTGATCCTCCATACCATGCTGGACTAATCCAAAGTTAATCTAAGAGAGACCTCAACGCCTCCCTCGGCTGTCTCGTTTTATTCCTTATCTCGGAAGTCTTCCGGCATACGCAAGGCTGGGTGGTCTTCCCAGAACTTCCGCATCTCTGCCCAGCGGTTGTCAACTTGGCAAGCAAGAGAGCCAGCCTGATCGATAAGAGTAATATCCTCTGGTGTCATCTCTGCCTGCTTCTTTTCCCAATAGGGATTAACATCCCAGGGGAGCAGTTCCATCTTGTTCAAGGCCATGAAATCGCAGGTGACATTCGGCATAACCATTTCCCAACCCATGGCGTTCCAGCCCTCCTTCCCGCCAAGTCCAAAATCCTCGACGCTGATCTTCCCTTCCCGATATCCTCGCCAACCTTCGCCCGCCGTGACAAACTTGTCTTGAGGCATATCGAGGGTGTCGAAGCTGATATGCATGAGTTCTCTCTGTATGTCGTCAATCTGGGCATCTACTTGAACCCAGCGTTGATCTTCTCGGCTCCAATACTCACAAATCCAGTGATTTTCGTACTTCCCTCTCCATGTGTAGAGCGCATACCCTGCGCGTACCCGAGCAGGAATTCCCTTGTGTCGGAGGATCGAACAGGTTAATACGGCATACTGCCGGCAATTGACCACGAGACGCTTCTCCTTAACGCGGTGGATACCTAAGGGTGTGTTTTCCAGTGACTTGATCCTCTGGAGTAGATCTTCAGTTCGCCTGACTTTGTATCCATTGTCCTGTGCCTCGGATGGCGTTAGTTCGTACAGCCAAAGGAGCATACCATGAATGAGAACTCCTTGAACTGATTTCACGATTGCGCCAATATCATCGGGAATGTCCTCCAGCATCCCTGCTTGAGTACCCGGGTCTGTCCAAGGGCTGTCAGTACGGTAAAAATCCAGCATCTGTTGATCCACTCCTTTCGTGTGAGATCTCTGTGACTGGAGAGGCTTCTCCACGGATCGATATGAACGCATCCAACCGAGAAGTAAAAGACATGCTGCGGTAATTACGACTGAGGCCTTCATCTGATGGGGTCATATCAAAGGCTATTAGACATTCAAGGCAAAACTATGCGGAACATTAGGCCCCAACAAGTCTTAGTTTAGGCTTTCCCTATTGTGCTCCTTACTGACATTAGCCAACAATCTTGCTTCCCCACTGCTCATTTACTGCACAATTGGCTATCACTCCCGTCGATATCGCGGACTACATCTAAGCCCTGGGTCGCGCGGGAGTTCATCCCGACAGAGCACAGCGGTAAAAATTCGACAATACCCTTGATTCCACAATTCAAAAGTCACCCGTCGAGAAGAGGAAATCGCAGTCAAGCCTCCGTTCGTTTCCATCTGGTCGGACATGCTTGGCAACTATATCATGCCGAATCCAGTCAAAAAGACGAATCGTGGATCGATTATGATAAAATAACCAAAAGCCACTACCATGACCATTTTTACTCCTCTTTCTCGTATACCGATGGGAATCATTTTCGTGATTATGCTCTTGGGTCTCGTCCAGGTTGCTTCGCCCCAGGAGACACTGGACACCACCACCGCCGTCACCCTGAAACCTGAACTGGACAGCGTGACCCTCCAGGCAGAGAAGCCTCTCAAGCGGGATTTTGGCAGGGAGTTTCCCCTTGTCAAGAATTGGAGGAGAGGAAATCTGGTAGGTCTTCAGTTTGCCTTAATCCGCAACGTCGTCGAAGGAGATATGGCCGGATTTCAGTTGGCCGGAGGCTACAACGTCACTGAAGGCGCCACCAAGGGTGCCCAGGTAGCCGGTCTTGCCAACATTAGCGCAAACGATGCCCATGCGGCTCAGATATCAGCCTTGGCAAACGTGTCGGGGGGCGATGCTGGCGTACAACTGGCCGGCATTGCTAATGTGGGCGAAGGTCAGGCGCTTGCACAGATCTCCGGTGTTGCCAGCATCGCCGGTGAAAGCAGTACCCTGGGACAGGTGGCTCTGCTTGCCAATATATCCGGCCAGGCAGCATTCAGCCAGATTGCTGGTCTTGCCAATGTCTCCGGTTCTCACGCCTGGATCCAGATCGGCCTGATCAATGTCACTCCCCGTGCCAGGTTAATGCAACTCGGACTCATTAATGTCGCTGAAGAGCATAATGGCTTGCCCCTGGGACTGTTAAATATCGTCGGCGGCGAACCCCTCCGGCTCGGCTTCACCCTGGATGGCAGGGGGCAAGGCACATTGAGTCTCCGCTCCGGCAGCCGCTATGCCTATTCCATCGTTGGCCTTCAGGGTGACCAGTCCGTCACCTTGCAATCACTGTCACCCCTCTTTTACGGCTTCGGCGTCCAGCTGCCTCTCTGGCGCTTCGCCCTGGCAGCAGAATATGCCCGCAATCAACGCCCCGGTGATCTCGGGGACAGGTTTGATATCATTACACTGCGCAGCAGCCTGCGCTTTAACTATAGGATGGGTCTGGTCGTGGGTATCGCCGTCCCCTACAACTCGATCCGGAATGGCACGTATAACGACCAGCTTGACCAAAGCTGGCTAATCGGATTTGAGTGGTATATCCCCACTTTCTAACCACATCTGCTCCTCTACCGTCCACAAGTGTGCGGTAATCACACCCCCGGATCCACTACGCTTCCGGGGGCTTTCATTCCAGGAAAAGAATCACGCGGGCTTATCCTTGACCCCTCCCTTTCTACCCCTTACCCAACCATGGTTTATTGACCTTGCCCCCAAAGCCGTACCAGATCTTACGTAAGGATTTGGAGTTTCAACTGAACCTGCTTCAATACCGTCCATTTACGGCACAATTGCCCCTTTTCTCTCCTCGGTGAGTAACGTGGAATCAATCCGGCCCGGGATAAAAAAGCCCCAGCATCACCGAGGCTTTTATATCTACCTGGGTCTTCCCGCTACTTTGCCAGCACCAGGTTGATCGGCCTGGAGAACAGGGAGGTCACCCCCCGTGAGCTGTTGATACCGGTTGGTCAATGGACTTGGCAAACGAAAGGAACGCGCTGTCTGGAGCTGATCCACGGAATTGGAATTGACCGACCACTTTGGCACCTTTGGCTTCCAGAGCTTTGGCCATGCGGGGCAGCATTTTCCCCGTCGCTATCTTGAAAGTGCAGAATACAGCCGTCTGCTTGCCTGTCAGATCACCTAGCTGGCGGATGAAGCGCTTCGATGCCCTGGTAGCATGCTGGAGGATAAAATAAAGGCCCTTGGTCCAGCTGCCAATGCAAATGAAATCTGCCTGCGAGACTTCTTCAGGATCAGCCTCAGCTACTGAAAGTACGTGACACTGATGGCCCTGTTCCTCAAGGAGTTTGCCCATGGCCGCCGCAGCTTGCGCAGTGGTGCCTGTCCGGCTGTCATACACGATAGCAATGTTCATCCGAAGTCCTCCTGTCTGTGATCTGAATTTAAGGACTGCTATGCAAATTCGATATTTCCTCTATGTGGTTACCTTCTCACTACTTCAACACTACCCACTCATCAAATGACCAGGCTCCTAACCTAGAGAGCGGGCGCCATACCTCTACCTGAGCGAGGATGTGTCCCTCGTTGATCGGACTTGGTGTAACCGGTGGCGGTGGAATGACGAATACGGCCATGGATTCCCTCGATGAGTATGTCTGCCTGGCTTTAAGGCAAGCCAAAGAACATGCACTGGTCAAGGGCGGCTGAGGAAGTTAATATTACCCAATGGGTGCCAGATTGTCGGATACCGATTACGCCGAACGGATTCGTGCCGGGGATGAATCCGCCTTTCGAGCGCTGTTCGATGCCTACGCCGACACCCTGCTTGATTTCGCCTCCGGCTACGTAGAGGATATCCAGGCCTGTGAGGACATCGTGCAGGAAGTCTTCGTCAGGATTTGGCGGGGGAGAGCCAACCTGAATCCGAAGCTATCGCTGAAAGCGTATCTCTTTAAATCCGTTCGGAATCAGGCTTTGAAATACATCCGGCATGCCAAAGTCGAACGCGAAGCAGAGGGCTATCTGCAATCCCTCCATTACACCGCGTCGACTCCGGAGGATGAATTGTACTGCGCGGAACTGACTGTGTTGTTGAATCGCACCATCCGGCAGCTCCCCGATCGCTGCCGGACCATCTTCCTTATGAGCAGGGTCGACGGCCTCTCATATCAGGAAATCGCCGACGTTCTGGATATCTCCATCAATACCGTAAAGACACAGCTTGGCCGTGCTTTCACGGCTCTCCGCAGGAATCTGCTGTCCGAGCGCTGATCTCCTGGTTCCGTCCGCCGGTCCACGGTGTCATTCCCGGCGGTTATTGGTAGTCCCATTCCCAGCTGAAACCCAGCGAGGGCAGCCGGGGAAACCAGTATTCCTTTTCCGTATAGATCACCGTCTCACCACTCGAGTCTGTGTAATCGTCGTATTCGATGGTTCGGAGATTGGGATGGTCGAACAGGTTGATCACCTGCACATACATGGTGAGTAGGCCGCTCCCTAGATGGAAGGTGCGGTTGATGCGTAGATCCACCCGCGAATAAGGATCGTAGTTGTCGCGGTTGTATACGCTCCAGTCCCGCCCTAGCCTGATGCCACCCTCCGGCGGAGTCTCCGCAAAGTCCTTCAGATCGATATACGGCAATCCGGTATGGTACTGGTAGGCTAGATTCACGTGCCAATTTGGACTGGGCCGGACATTCAGGTCCAGATAGAACGTATGCCGCTGATCATAGATATTCGGATGAATGGTGAATCCTTCAGTATACAGCGAATCTCGGTATACGAGACTCTTTATATCATCCTTGAAAGATGCCAGCGCGTAACTGGCCCACCAGGAGATCTTGCCGCCACGGTCGTATTTCAGATATGCCTCGAGCCCCTTGTATACGGCACCCTTCAGATTCAGGTGATAGCGGTCATCCTGCAACTCGGGGAACTGGATCTGGTTGGACCCGTTCCGATAATCGGGCAGCAGCTGTTATAGGTTCTTGTAGTACCCCTCCAAACGAAGATTGAGGCCGTTTTGATACGTATGCTCAAAACCCGCTACCCAGTGCTCGGCCCTTTCAGGCGCCAGAAAGCCATCCTCACCATCCGCGACCCTGATTTCATGAATCCCGTCATTCTGGTAGAAATGCCCCCAACCGACGCGGATGAAGGTCTGATCCGCTGGCGCCCAGACCAGGTTGAGCCGGGGACTGAGCCGCTTCGATTCACTGTATCCGATGGCGTCATACCGCAGACCGATCTCTACCACCAGGGAATCCAGGATCTTGAAGCGGTTTGATATGTGGGTGCTGAATGAATTTCCCACGGGATTGAGCGACATTTGGTCTGACATTTCGTAGATATCGACACTGTCGCTGTTGATTTGAGTCTCGTCGATCACATGAATGTCAAAGCGGTAATCCGATTCATGGCGCTGGACGCTGAATCCGCCTTTGATGTGCCAATTGGGGGTATATTGTACATTCCAGCCCTGGCGCCAGCCGAATACCCGGGCATCCCGATGGTCCAGCATGGTGAAGACCTCCACGTCAGTGGGATCCAGATCTTCGGCTTCGCGCAGGCGATACAGACGTGCTGCCGACACCACGGTTTGCGAGAACAGGTTGGGAAAGGGATTCGAACGGTAGTTGATCCAACCATAGGTGCTACTGAAGTTGGTCTCACCCAGTCTTACTCCCTCCTCTACGTAGTCCGTATGATCGCCGGCGTGCAGCACGTGAAGGGAATAGTGGCGTTTCCGGTCCAGCTGATAGTCCAGTTTGCCGTGCACGTCATAGTAAGCCGGTCGGGGGATATCCTCCTCATTGGCCCCCACCATGTTAAGAAGGACGTCCAGGAAGCCCCTTCTTGCCGACACGACCCAGGCACCTTGGCTGCCGTTGAAGGTTCCTTTGGACCTGAAATGGGCATTCATCATGCTCAATCCGACGGAGGCATGTTTCGTGCTTATGGGCGGCCTGATGGTCTTCATGTTCAAGACTCCGCTCATGCGGTTACCATAGTCCGCCGGGAATCCTCCGGTCAGTAGGTCAACGCCCTCGATCACACCTACATCGATAAAACTGAAAGCACCGCCAGCAATATCCTTCAGATGGAAAGGCTCGTAGATCTCCGCACCATCCAGCAGCACCAGAATTTCTTCATTCTCCCCACCTCGGACCGTGAATTTGGCCGAAAAATCATTGGCGCCGACACCCGGCAAGCGGGTCAATGCCCGGTACACGTCCTCACCAAAGGTGATGTTCTCCATGTCCTCCTGCGTTAGGGTTTGGCGCATGGTCGGACCTTTACCCATCACGGAAAACAGGCCTGGAGTCACGGTGATTTCTTCCAGGGGAATCTCTTGCGGTCTCAATCCGACATTCAGGCCAGGCGTCAATTTCGGATTGGAAGCATAGGTCACCACCTTGCGGATTTCGTAACCAATATACGCGAACTGGACGATCTGATAGCCCTCGGGAACCTTTGATAGCGTGAAGCGTCCCGTGGAATCACTCACGCAGCCGGTATATGTACCCATGATGGAGATATTGGTGCCCACCAGCGGTCTCCCGGTAACCGCGTTGAATACTTGTCCGCTAACGGATGCAGAACGGTCTCGTCCGGTGGGCACCACGGCGAACTCCCGGTCGGGTGTGACGATCAGGGTCGTTCTGGTCCTTTGCAGTAGCGTGAACAGCAGCTCGAAAATAGGTACCTTTTGTGGTTCGAGCGTAACCATTCGATCCACCGGGACACGGTCCCGGTTGTAGTTCAGTTTGAAACCACTTTTCGCGGCGATGATCTCCAGGGCTTCACCAAACGTGGTTTTGGCCCGATCCAACGAGATGGAGTCTGCCAGCGAGGGGGGGATAGACTGCCAGTCGTACTCGTCGATTCTGGCGCTGGGAAAATCTTCTCCAGGGAATATCGGCGACCACCACATCATGACGACCAACAGCAGGATGTGCCCCGTTCTGCCAGCTGTAGATTGGTTTCTGCCCGCAATCTTTCGGCCGGGATTCATATCCTTGATGATCTGCATGTTCCCGGCCACTTACGATGTGAACAGATAGATTGTCTTGCCGGAGCGTCGGTAATTCAGGTCCGTCAGGATCGCGATCATATCGAGGATCGCATCGATGGATTTCTTCCGGGTATGAACGGTTAGGCGCTCCCTCGCCAGGGCGGAATTCTCCAGCACGAACTCTACGTCATACCAGCGCTCCAGATGGAATAGGATCTCCTCCAAGGATGTATCGGTAAAGCCGATATCGTGGTTCAGCCAACCCAGATACGGATCGATGTCGACGCTTTGTGGGGACTGAACCTTGCCGCCTTCCAATACCGCCGCCACTTGACCGCCGGTAATCACGACCGCACCTTGCGGGCCGGCTCGTTTGGTACTCAGCTGCACCCTGCCTTCGACCACGGCGACCTGGACTGACCGGTCCAACCACCAGGAACGTACCGCGAATTTGGTTCCCAGAACCTGTATCATCGCCTCGTCTACCCGAACGATAAACGGCTTGGATGCCTCCGGCGCGATCTCGAAGTAACCCTCACCGTGTAGAATAACCTCCCTCGTTCTCCCCGTGAATTCGGCAGGATACGTGAAGGCACTCCCCGCATCCAGGGTGACGACCGTCCCGTCGCTCAGGGTGAGTTTCTCTTGCGTACCGTTCTTCACCGTGAGCTTGATATCGGATGGACGTTGGGCCGGGTTCCCGGAAATCGTCATGTAAGCAAAATAGGACACTGAAACCGCGAGTAGCACACCGGCAGCTGCCAATAAGATCCTTGATCTACGGACGTAGGGTGAAAAAGGGATTCTGCTTTTGACCGGGATCGGGACCTGCTGCAGGCCGGCTGCGTCACGAATTCTGAGCCATAGTTGATCTTTATCCCAAACCGTTGGCTGCTTCTTTGGGGACCAGACCCTGGTCAGCTTATCGAAATACTCCTGATTCTCGGGATTCGACTGGAGCCATGCCTCGACCACTTTGCGTTCTTCTTCGGTACATTCACCCGAAATATAGCTGGCGATAAACTGGTCATCAGGAATACTCTTCATATTTCTTGCCTATCTCCTCAAACCTTCCTCATAAAAACCTGCTTCCGTATACAATACCCCCAAGCGCCGTGTTCGGGTGACAAGATACTTACATCTGGCTCCCCAGGTCTTCCGGCGGGCGGATGCCCCGACTGGCATATAGTTGGAAATGCGAGGATTTTTACTGTCTCAGCGCAGGGAGGGTCGGAAAGTCACGCCCGGGGTATATTTTTAAAGAAGGATTAGGAAATGCTCAGACCCGTGTTTTGTATGGATGGCATACTTTAATTGGGGTGCAATTAGGGTATCGACATGACTTCATAGACTCTTATGCTGGTGATGCTTGGGCAGGCCTGGGCGATTTTTTCAGCTTCCTCGATGCTCTCGGCTTCGATGATGGAGTAACCGGTTATGGCTTCTGCATCCAGTGGCAATTCCTTGGTTCCAGCAGGTGTGATTTCTCTTCCAAGTCCAAATCGATTGCCGGCTTCAACGAACTTGTCGCCAACGGATGCGAACCATTCATTCCAGGCATCCATGATTTCCTGGGTCGGTGTCTCAAATCCGTAATGTAAAAGAAAGAATTGCTTCATTTCGTCTCCTTCTTGGATATTCTAGCTATCCGAATGTTGTGCATAATCCATTGCAGCACCCATCGGCACTATCGCCATCATGTATATGACAGGTACTCCCTGAACCAATGTCATGGATTGCCCTAGTGGTGATCCCGCAGCGGCTTATCAGGATCACCACACGAGGGGCCATCAAGCGGTGATGTTATTCGTCTAGACCGTGGTATGCAATATTAATAAAACTATATATATGGATGGCAATATCTACTATTGCTTGGCGATTAACTATCTAGCTACAACTTGTTCGTGATTCTGTAAATGAACTCACACCAGCACTGTCTATTTACGGCACATCAACAAACCGTCTTCCTGGCTAGTGCGTCACCCTGAATGCAGACCTGGCAAACCGGTTCACAGAGGCAATGGACTTGGATGGGAAGGGTAGGAGAGCGGATGGAGTGGTGTCCTCGAAATGGATGATCACATCGAACTCCCTTGGTAATTGGGCCCAGTAGAAGTAGACGTCCCCCTGCGTGTCATCGTACACGGATCCGATCGAACGGAACAGTCGCGGCCCGCTCAGCCACTTGGTGACGTTCCTGTCAAAATCGATCCCGCGCAGATCAAGAAACATGCGCGGTTCCCCGGCGATATGAAAATAGGTCTCGTAGCTGCTAACGGTCGGCGCGAACACTTCGTGCACATCGTTGCCCGTGTAGGTCTGCGTTTCGGGATCGTACGTGATCGCATTGAAAGTACCCTGGTAAAAGCTGAAACCGAAAATGACCATGTCATCACCATACTCCTCGCGCAGGAAGGATCCCATCCGGTAGCGTTCGTCGACATCTTCCCTGATGTGGCCGTTGTGCGCCCAGAGCACAATTTTCGCGTCTGGACCGGCCTGATCGAGAATCCAGACCACGTTCTCAGCCATGTACATGTCACGCCACCCGGTTCCTCGATTCGCCAGGTGGTCTTCGGTCTGCATCACGATCCGCGCGTTCTGTAAGGCTGCCGCCCATTCCGTCGGACTGGACAGGGCCTCATACCGGGATTGATTCGCGGATAATGTATCGTGGACACAACCTACAGCTATCCGGCACCGGGCTTTGATCGTGTCGGGCGCTCCCCGGTAATTCCAGTAACTGCCCCATGCATTCTCGTAGGCTCGGAAACCGGCGTAGACGGAATCCACCCAGGAGACCTTGGCGGAATCCACCTGTAGGAAATAATTGTGAACATAATCAATCGCCATCGCCGGAAATTGCATATCGAAGCCCAGGAATTGGACCTTCTGCCCGTCAGTCTGGCCGGCGTTATAACTCCGCATCCACAGGATCATGTCCAGCACTTCCTGGGTATTCCAGGTCCAGAAGTAGAGACCGGCTAGCCGCAAAACCGGATCACCCTCGCCCCTGAGTACGTAGTCATTCACCAGATTGGCTTCCATCCAGTTGGCTTCGATCGCAAAGATAGTGAAGTCCATCTCTTGGACCAGAAATTCCAGGATGCGGTGCTTCATCTTGAAGAACTCACTCGTGCCATGAGTCGCTTCTCCTAGTGAGACGATGCGTGCATCGCCGATCATCTCCTTGAGGGGCATGAGGTCTTCGTAATCCTGTCCCGGCTCGGAAGTGGTGAAGGGAACTACGTTCTCCTGCAGCCAGGCAACGATCTCCGGATTGATATCTTGCTCATCATCTGGCTCGGTGCCGGTGGGATCATGCTTCTCACAGCTGATGAAAAGAACCGTGATCGCCATTATCGTGATATGCATTACATGATAAGGATATAATCTCATATCTGCCGCTCTTTTTGATCAATGTACACAGAGGATGCTTTGTACACCCAGCTTTTTACGGGTTTCGGAATGATGATCGCCACCGGTTTGGACTGTGCAGTATATCTACGGATGGAATGCCCCGTTCGCGAAGATGGACTCCCCCTATTCCCACAAAGCCTGGCATTCCTGCGACTCGCATAATGTCTCTCCCGGCTTCAGCAGCACCATCCCGGTAGCTGATACCGGCTACAACCGTAGCCTCAAACCCTTGAAGGGGGCCACCTGCAAAGGAAACATCCTTCATCGAACCGAAAGGTCTAACCGTTGCGGCCGGCAATAAGTCCTCTCTCAATATTCGGTTCAATCCGTGAAGCTATTGGGCGATCCCATGTATAAGCGTATATCCACCATAATCACCTGTGTTGCATCATGGCAGTGATCCTGCCCACGTGCAGCCAAAATACCAACGGAGCCGGAAAGGCCCGGAGCAGTTCGGGATCGGTCTCCTGCGCCCAACGGAAAGAGATTGCCAGGTTGTTTCGTGGATGGGATCATCCGAACACCCCCGGTGCAGCCCTTGTGATCACCGAGCTGTGAAGACGGTCGGTCATTCCGGTTCCACCGGTGGGTACAAGACCATGCTGATCTATTGCCCGGAGATCGAGGTAGGCGTTGCCCTGCTCTGTAATGTACGCTCCTTCAATGCGGAACGGGTCGGCTACCAGGTGCTGGCGGAAAAGCGAGGAGCTGCACGCCGAGCGTATCGTTGTGGATATCACGGCTGAGCAGTTAGAGCATGGCTACACCGGCCGGTACTATAGCGAAGCGCTGGATATCCTCTATCAGCTGTACCTCCATGAGGGTGTACTGACACTCAGCTGCCCGCGCCGGGAGGATGAACGGCTCCAACTGGTCGCCGAGGATGAATTCGTGGCCATCCCCGGTTTCTTGACCTTTAACAGGAATTCCCGGGGGATGGTTACGGGCTTTTACCTGGGGGATGAAACCTTCGGATTCAAAAATATTGAGTTTGTCAAACTGCGAAAAATATAGTCCCGGCAGTGTGATGTAGATGCCAGCGATTTCGTGTCTTCCGGCCTGGATCGAGTCTATTGTCTCTACTGATTCCTTGAGTACGGAGCTTGTTCTCTTGAGCTAACATGCGTCCTCATGCCGATAATGCGCTGCTTAGTAGCCTTTGGCGATGTACCTCTCAAGCTGCTGAATCGTAAGATCCTGGTCGGAGATAATCTGGCTGACGACATCGCCAGTGGTAATGATCCCGATCAACCGGTCATGATCCATGACCGGCAAGTGGCGGATACGTTTGGCTGTCATCAGGGCCATACAGTCTTTAATGGTACTGGCAGGATCTATGGAAGATACCTCGCTGGTCATCAGCTCACTAACGGGTGTTTCCTTGGAGTACCTTCCTCTTAAAATCACCTTGCGGGCATAATCCCGTTCCGAAAAGATACCCACTAGCTTCCCCTCATCGATGACCAGCAAAGCCCCCACATCCTTATCTGACATTATTTGCAGGGCTTCATAGGCGGTTGCTTCCGGCGTAATCGACCATATGTCCGTACCCTTGGAACGTAAGATGTCTCTGACGGTATACATTGCTTGACCCCCCAATTTCGAGCAGCATAACTGCCGTGGTTGCTCAGGACTGTACCCTTTAAACCTTTGGTACCACCGGAGTTATAAACTAATTGAAATATCCTGAATATCCAAGGGTCAAGTAACATTCAATCTATATACTCTTACGCTGGATCACCATCTAATCGACACCTCCAGCACGACACCACTGGTCGTATTAATACTCCGCCGCAGGAGGTGGCCTGCCTCAATAGCACTGCCGGTCTTCGGAACGCGTATCCTGCACCGTCTGGCCGCTGTGCAGCTTGCCGTTCATGGCCTCGGACCTGTACGGTCCACTGGCGTCATAATAGGATTCCTCGAGGTCGATTCTGGATATCAGCAATCCGGGCTTATTAAGCGGCAGTTTCCTCGCGATCAATCCGTCCGGGGTGATAAAATGACACGGCCAGCTGTGCCTTGCCGATGAGTTCGTTAGTGACATGTACAGGTAGTTGATACCGGCGTGGGCCTGTGCCGTCACCGGGATGATCTTGGGGTGGATGCCGCCCTTCTTCTGCCGGGCGTTATAAAAGGATTGAAAGATCACCTGCACCCCCCGCTGCTTGTAGGCCCGGTATAGTTCCGGGAACCGGACATCGTAGCAGATCAGCAGTCCGCAGGTCACCCCATTTACCTCGAAAACCACCAGGTGATCACCGGGTGAATAGTGTTCCAGGTCTTCGGTGGTGCAGAAGCGCTTATCGTAGCGGTCAACGATCCGTCCTTCCGGGCTGATCAGATACAGACAGTTGTGCGGCCTGTGTTCCCCACTGAGGCGGTGGGTACTCCCCAGCACCACCCACAGCCCCAGTTCGGCTGCCAGCGCCAACACGGCTTCCGTCTGGGTCTCCAGCGCCTGCCACTCGATGTCGTCCAGTGATTCGTGGTCCGGCCCGGCGTAGCCCGAGAGGGCACATTCCGGAAAATGAACGATGTGAGCACCTTCCCGCTGCGCTGCTCGCATCTGTTGCTTGATCCAATCCGCGTTTGTCGGGATACTCGCGGATATTGGGAACTGGCAGGCAGCCAGCAGCAACTGTCCGGATTTCTTATTTTGTTGAATCATAATCCCCCCTGCTTCGCCTGCCGGATGATCTCTTATTAACGCATGTTTCCAGCTCTGGCTAACACGAAATCCACCAGTCCCGGACTGATCCGGTTCAGATTATACACCAGCAGCCCCAGCTTGGAATGGATCGCTTTGAACTTCCGCCGCCTGATCTGGCGCAGTATCCGCCGGGCGGTTTTTTCCCGGGTGGTAACCATGGCACGCTTCCGGAGAGGCACCTCCTCCAGCTGACCATCCGGCCCGTATCTTCTCTTGGCGGGTTCATTTTCGGTGAAGCCCACGTAGGCGATACCCACTGACATTTCCGTCCCGTGCAGTTCCGCCCGCAGGCTTTCGGCGAAGGCCGTGAGCGCCATCTTGGAAAGGCTGTAGGCCGAATGCGACGGCAGGCCGTGGAGACCGGCCAGGCTGGACACGATCAGGACGCGTCCCTGCTGCTCACTGATGTGGGGGATCGCGTACCAGGTCGGAAACAATACGCCGTGGATGTTGACATCCACGACCTTGCTGAAAACGGCGGGATCGCCGTTTCCGATGTTGCCGTGGTGCCCCACTGCGGCATTGTTGATCAACACATCGATCCGGCCGAATTCAGCGACGGTATGGTCAATGAGGCCTCGCGCTTGCTCCGGCTGCGATACGTCTCCGGCGAAGGCTCGAATTGAACCGCCGTCGAACTCGCTCGCCAATTCGTCGTGTGTGGACTTCAATGTCTCGGGCGTGCGTGCATTCAGCACGACCCGGCCACCTGCGTTCAGCACTTGGCGCGCCAGCTCCCGGCCGATGCCCCTCGAAGAGCCCGTGATAATGAAAACCTGGCCGCCCAACGACTGGTTAGTTCCGGTCAAGTACCCCATGTTGCTCCATCCACTCAAACGATTCCTGAATTGCGGTCCTTAAAGATGATTGGGGGAGATTCAATTTATCAATGGCCTTCGCGGCCGAATAGTACTGGTCACAGCAGGAAATCCGGGCCAGTGCATATGTGAGCTGTGGCTGTCTGCCGAGCATCTTTTTCACTAGCGAACTGACGAGGGCGGAGGTGATGATCACCGCTTTAGGCAGCGCGCCCCGGGGGCCTTTCACCTGCAGCGTGGAAGCAATCAGGTTGAACATTTCCTGGTAGGTCAGATTCTCATGTCCCATGATGTAGGCTTCTCCGATCTTGCCGCGCTCGATTGCGCTGACAATACCCTTCGCCACGTCCTTGACCGCGATAAAATTCCGGCCGCCGGGGGCGGAAAATGGTATATCGCCGTTGTGGATGGCTCGAATCATAGCCCCTGAACTCGGAGTGTAGTCATATGGGCCGATCAGGAAAGTCGGATTGACGATCAGGGCCGGCAGTCCGCGCTCGGCCACGGCCTCCATGACCAGTTGATGGGCCGCGTACTTGCTGTCCATATAATCGACCCTGAAGCGCGCTGCCCGGTAGGGCTGCTCCTCATTTCCGGGCTTGGATTTCGACCCGAACCCAAAGGTATTGGCCGTACCTACATGGATCAGGAGCTTTACACCGCTCTTGAGCACACTGTCGACGACATTGCGCGTACCATCGAAATTCACCCGGCACACGGCCTCATCCCGGGATGGATTGACACTGGTGTTCCCCGCGGCGTGGACCACCACATCTATGTTCTCTATCCCCGCTGTGATGGAATCCGGATCTAGGATATCCAGCCGTATCCGCTCGATCTCAAGCCCGTCCAGCGTGGGCCCCCGGCGATCAGGTTGGATCCCCGCCCGGACCTCATAGCCTTGCTCCAGCAGCTCCCGGACCAGGTTGCTGCCTAATAAACCGTCCGCACCGGTGACCATCACCCTCATTGCTTCACCGCTGTCTGATTGTTTGGAGTGCTATGGTTGATCAGGGCCGGGATTATCATTACGATCGCGTGGCTTGATGCTACAACCAGCTGAATGGCATCCCGAGCAAGTAACGCTGGGACAGGATTCATTCCTCTGTGGCTAGCTTCTTCTTCCGCCGCAGCCTGATCAGGGTAAAGATGTAAATGCCGAGCCCTACCGCAAGCGTTCCGTATTCGAATAGATTGGCTCCCAACTGGGTCCGATACAAACCCAGCCCTACCTCTGGTGAATCATGAAAGAACACCTTCAGCCCCGGAGCTCCTGGGAAGATCGCAGTCATCGGGTGCGATATGAAATCCACCAGCCAGTGGCTGAAGAAAAGCAGGCCGATGATCACAGCGGTGCGCTGGTCTTTCGTGATAAGGTTTGCGATGACTCCCGCCACCACCGACCAGATCACGGCCATGAATAGGCCATGCGACCAGGGCGCCGAAACCACGACACCCTCCTTGGGAAAGTGCTCCAGACCCGCCGCCATGAATCCTAAGAACACGATGTCGATTCCGTAGGCAGCCAGGATCAGGATCCCAACCGGTATTCTGGGCGCAGCTGGTTTGGCCGCTAACCCGACGCTGAGGTGTGCTATTCCTGCCATTTATGCCTCCCGGTTTCCCGCATTGTGCGCAGACCCTCAGGCGGCGGCGTTCTCCATCGTCAGACTGAAGTACCACCGCTTCCCGCTGACGAATTCATGGCGCAGCGTCGAATCATCCGTGGCCGCAAACTCCCGGATCGAGTTAGCCATCGACTTGGGCACCCGCTCATGGATCAACGCCAGCTTGCGTTCCTGGTCCATCTCCATGGCTCTGATGACGTTCGGGGTAATGTCCGCTTCTCTCGCGATCCGCATGCCGCTGTTCTGCAGTTTCTTTCGGAAAGCATTCTCGTGAGAACGTGGGCGATGATCGGCATACAGGAACAGACCCCCCGGCCGCAGCACCCGTTTCACCTCACCCAGAAAGGCGTCCATGGAGGGGTAGCAGTGGGAAGATTCCAGGTTCAACACCACGTCCATGGTGTCGTCTTCGAAGGGCAGCTTTTCGGCATCCCCCACTTTGTAGCTCAATCCATCCTGGGTATGTGTACGATTGCAGAAATCCACCGCCTCCGAGGCAATGTCCACGCCCACCATCTGGCGGGGATTCATGGTCTGGTGGATGAAGACGGCCCCTCCGCCCCGGCCGCTGCCCACCTCCAGGACATCCTTGCCCGTCAGGTCTACCCCTTCGGTCAAGTGGTCGTACAGCTGCAGACTGTAGCGCTCGTGGGCCATCTTCGCATCCAGCTTGATGTCCCGGTGCCCCTCAGGATGGTCCAGCGTGGCA
>CP070656.1:2822653-2832758 GCA_020355065.1 Fidelibacterota bacterium
CTCGATGAGACCGATGTCATCCGTCACAAACTGGTCAAGGATATTCTCAGGGCTTATCAGAATCACTCAGAGAGCTGAGTCCCAAGCAGGGAGGGCTATCATGGATACCCCCGACGTCGTTATTACCTCCTTCGCCCGCACCCCCATCGGATCGTTTTTGGGCAGTCTTTCCGCGCTGTCGGCTCCTGAGCTGGGTTCGCGGGTCATCGCGGCCGCTCTGGAACGCTGCGGACTGGCTCCGGAGCAGGTGGATGAGGTCATCATGGGGCACGTCCTTACTGCCGGTGCAGGGCAGGCCCCCGCCCGCCAGGCCGCCCTGGGCGCGGGACTGCCCAACTCCGTCGAAACCCTCACCGTCAACAAGGTCTGCGGCTCCGGCCTGAAGGCGGTCATGCTCGCCGCCCAGGCCATCCGGAATGGTGACGCCCAGGTCATCGTCGCCGGGGGCATGGAAAGCATGAGCAACGTACCCTATTACCTCCCCGGCATCCGGCAGGGTGTGCGCATGGGCAGCCGGGAAATGGTGGACGGGATGGTCCACGATGGCCTATGGGATGTGTACAACCAGATCCACATGGGCAGCTGTGCCGAGCTGTGCGTCCGGGAACGCAAATACACCCGGGAACAGCAGGACGAGTACACGGTGCGGTCCTACAAGCGGGCGCTGGCGGCCCAGGACGGCGGGATCTTCGACGCCGAGATCGTGCCGGTCGAAATTCCCCAGCGCAAAGGTGATCCCATCGTCGTGGACAAGGATGAGGAGCCCGGGCGGGTCAATTTCGACAAGATTCCCACCCTGAAACCGGTGTTCGAGAAGGACAGCAGTATTACGGCCGCCAATGCCAGTACTATCAACGACGGCGCGGCGGCGGCGGTAGTTATGTCCGCGGCCCGGGCTGAGGAATTGGGGATCGTACCGGTGGTGCGCATTGTGGGCCAGGCGGCCGCCGCCCAGGCGCCCGAGTGGTTCACCACCGCCCCGGCTAAGGCCGTGAACAAGGTGTTTCAAAAGACCGGCCTCTCGCGGGATGACATCGACCTGTTCGAGGTCAACGAAGCCTTCGCCGTGGTCCCTCTGGCGGCGATGGATGAGCTGCAGCTGGACCCCGACAAGGTGAATATCCATGGTGGGGCTGTGGCCTTGGGACATCCCATCGGGGCGTCGGGAGCCCGCATTTTGGTGACCTTGCTCAGTGCCATGCGGCAGCGCGATGTCCAACGGGGGCTGGCTGCCATCTGCATCGGCGGCGGCGAGGCCGCGGCCGTCATCGTCGAACGCGCCTGACGGCCTCTAGCCATCCGGGAACCCTCAATTCACCCGATGGTCCCCGTGGAATTCTTTGGAAACAGCCGGGCATACCTTGGCTGAAAAGTGTAAATTCCATAGCTGTATCTAACGCTCATTGAGATTGAACGATGTCACACAACATCACATCTGTCGCTGTTATCGGTGCCGGGACGATGGGCAATGGCATCGCCCATATCTGTGCCCAGTACAGCCGCCAGGTGACCCTGGTGGACCTGAATGAAGGACTCCTTCAACTGGGCATGGAAACCATTGCGAAGAACCTCAGCCGCCAGGTGGCCAAGGAGGTTCTGGGCAAGGACGAAGCCGATGCGGCTCTGGGCCGGATCACAACCACCACCGAACTCGCGGACGTCACGGAAGCTCAACTCGTGATCGAAGCCGCCACTGAGAACTCCGATCTCAAACGGCAGCTCTTCAGTGATCTCGATGGCCTCTGCCCGGCCGAAACCCTCCTGGCCTCCAACACATCCTCTATTTCCATTACGCTCCTGGGCGCCGCTACCGGGCGACCTGACAAGGTCATCGGTATGCATTTCATGAATCCGGTCCCGGTCATGCGGCTGGTGGAGGTGATCCGGGGTCACGACACCAGTGACCAGACCCATGAGACGGTCGTGGAGCTGGCCCGCGAGCTGGGGAAAACACCTGTGACGGTGAACGATTACCCCGGCTTCATTGCCAACCGGGTCCTCATGCCCATGATCAACGAGGCCGTCTACTGCCTGATGGAAGGGGTGGCCGAAAAAGAGGCCATCGATGAGGTAATGAAGTTGGGGATGAACCATCCCCTGGGACCCCTGGCCTTGGCCGATCTGATCGGATTGGACGTTTGCCTGAGTATCCTGGAGGTGCTCCATGGGGAACTGGGCGACGATAAATACCGGCCTTGCCCCTTACTCCGAAAACTAGTAGCTGCCGGCCACTTGGGCCGTAAGAGCGGGCAGGGTTTTTACGACTACCGTAGCAAATAGGGATTGCTGACCACGTGAACTTCAACCTGACTGAAGAACAGAGCTTGCTCCGGCAGACGGTCCGCCAGTTCGCGGAGGAGATGATCGCACCCGGGGCTATCGAACGGGACGAGACCAAAACCTGGCCGGAGGACATCGTGCGCCAGTTGGGTGAAATGGGCCTGTTGGGCATGATGGTTCCGGAGCAGTGGGGTGGGGCAGGGATGGATACCGTGTTATACACCATTGCCCTGGAAGAGGTCTGCCGGGCGGACGCTTCCGTGGGGGTGATCATGAGCGTGAATAATTCCCTGGTGTGCAGTCTCCTGGATGCTTTTGGAACCGATGATCAAAAAGGCAAATATCTGACCCCCCTGGCCAGCGGCGGCCAACTGGGGGCCTTTTCCCTCTCTGAACCCCAGGCCGGCTCCGATGCCTCCCATCTCCTGTGTCGCGCTACACTGGATGGGGATGTCTACCGCGTCTCCGGCACCAAGAATTGGGTCTCCAATGGAGAGCATTGCAATGTGGTGCTCCTGTTCGCCGTCACCGATCCGGAATTGGGCTACAAGGGCGTCTCCTGTTTTATCGTGGAAAAAGGCTGGCAGGGCTTCAGTGTCGGTAAACCCGAGGACAAGCTGGGCATCCGCTCCTCTGATACCACCGAACTGTACTTTGATGATATGCCCGTTCCGGTAGCCAACCGGATCGGCGCAGAGGGCGAGGGCTTCCGCGTTGCGCTGGCCACCCTGGACGGGGGACGGATCGGGATCGCCGCCCAGGCTGTGGGGATCGCCCAGGCCGCCCTGGATCACGCCCTGGATTATGCTCAACAGCGAGAACAGTTTGGCCGTCCCATCGTCGATTTTCAGGCCATCCAGTTCAAACTGGCCGATATGGCCACCGAGACCGAAGCCGCCCGGCTGTTGGTGCGTCAGGCCGCTTTCGTAAAGGATCAGGGGGGAGCGGTCAGCTCACCCGCCGCCATGGCCAAAGTGTTCGCATCCGAAGTGGCCATGCGGGCCGCCACCCAGTGTGTACAGATTCATGGTGGCTATGGATATATCCGTGAAACCGGCGTGGAACGCCTGATGCGCGATGCCAAGATCACCCAGATTTACGAAGGTACTTCCGAAATTCAGCGGGTGGTCATCGCCCGCGACCTGCAGAGGAAAGGATAAGGTCCATGGATGTTTTTCAAATGATGGGTCGCCACGACCATGAACAGGTCGTCTTTTGTCATGAGCCCGAGTTCGGGCTTAAAGCCATTATCGCTATCCATAACACGACCCTGGGACCCTCTCTGGGAGGTTGCCGGTTCTATCCCTACCAGAACGATGAGGAAGGGCTGTACGATGTCCTGCGATTGTCCCGTGGCATGACGTATAAGGCCTCCATCGCCGGTTTGAATCTCGGCGGCGGCAAAGCGATTATCTTCGGCAACCCGGACACCGATAAGAGCGAATTTCTGTTCCGGGCTTTCGGTCGGTTCGTCGATGGATTGGGTGGACGGTATATCACCGCCGAGGATGTCAATACCACCGTGCGGGAGATGGAGTGGGTTCGCATGGAAACCCAGTACGTGACCGGGATCTCCCGCGCCCTGGGGGGCAGCGGCGATCCCTCGCCCGTTACGGCTTTCGGGGTGTTCGTGGGCATCAAGGCTGCTCGAAAAACCAAAGCGGGTACGGAGGATCTGAGTGGCATCAAGGTCGCGGTCCAGGGCGTTGGCCACGTCGGCTATAATTTGTGCCGCTATTTCCACGATGCCGGTGTCGAGCTGTACGTCTCCGATATCAATCAGGAAAGGGTGGAGCGGGTCGTGAACGAATTCGACGCGAAAGCCGTCAATGGCAACGAGATACACGCGCTCGATGTGGATGTCTTCGCACCCTGCGCCCTCGGTGCTGTGCTGAATGATGAAACCATTCCCGAGATAAAGGCCTCCATTATCGGGGGTGCCGCCAATAACCAGCTCGCCACTTCCAAGGAACATGGCGCCTCCTTGCTCAAACGAAACATTCTGTATGCCCCCGATTATGCCATTAACTCCGGCGGCCTGATCAACGTGGCCAATGAATTGGAGGGCTATAACCGGGAACGGGCCTTCAAGCAGGCGGAAGGGATCTATGATACGCTGATGGAGATATTCAAGATGTCCGTTGAGGAAGGCATCCCGACCAACCAGGCCTCCGACCGTCTGGCAGAATACCGCATCCAGAACGTGGCCAAGTCCAAGTCATTCTATACGAATTCACCCCGACGGGTGTTCAAAAGGAGATAACTCATTTCCCGCAAGGTCCGGCGGCGTGCCCGCGAAATGGCTCTTCAGAGTCTCTACGCTGCCAACCTGGGCGGGAGCACACTGGCGGATACCTTGGAATTCCTCACTACGGAGGAGGAAGAGCAATCCACGGAAGATGCGCGCGAGTATGGCCTGGAGCTGGCCACGCTGGCGGCCGGATGGCAAACCTGGCTGAACCAGGTTATCGCCTCGAAACTGGAGCACTGGGAGCTGGGGCGTGTCACGTTGATCGATCGACTTATCCTGGAACTCGCGCTCGTTGAAATGGTTAACTTTGACGATGTACCACTGAAAGTGAGCATCAGTGAGGCCATCGAGATCGCGAAAAAATTCAGTACCAGCGACAGCCCCGGCTTTATCAACGGGATCCTGGATGCCCTTTATCACGATATTCTGGAGGGGAAACTGAGTACCCCGGTTAGTATGGAAGACAACTGAAATATGGGCTTATTAACACGACTTTTCGGCGGAACCAAGTCCGAGCGGGACATCCGCAGTTTTGCCCCCCTCGTGAGGGAGATCAATGAGATCTATGCCGGGTTGGAGGAGCAACCGCCGGAGTATCTCGTCGGACGTCTGAACGAGATCCGCCAGGCAGTTGCCGATGCCCGCGAGGCGGTCAAGCAGGCTATGCCGGACAGTGCCGAACGGGATGAGGAGATCTATCGGGTCGAACAGGAAACCATCGACCAGCACATGACCGAGGTGTTCGCTATCGTCAAGGATGCCTGTCGTCGCCTCATGGGCAAGGAATTCAAGGTCGTGGGTCAGCCCATGGTCTGGGACATGATCCCCTTTGACGTGCAGCTCCTGGGGGCCATCGTTCTCCACAAAGGCCGCATCGCCGAGATGAAGACCGGTGAAGGCAAAACGCTGGTGGCCACCATGCCCCTGGTGTTGAACGCCCTGACCGGCCGGGGAGCGCACCTTATCACCGTCAATGATTACCTGGCTCAGCGCGACAGCCAGTGGATGGGTCAGATCTATGAGACCCTGGGCTTTTCCGTGGGCTGCATCCTGAACCAGATGGACTCCGATGAACGGCGCGCCGTCTATGCCTGCGATATCACCTACGGCACCAATAACGAGTTCGGCTTCGATTACCTGCGGGATAATATGGCGGTCACACCTGAAGATCAGGTCCAGAGAGGCCATGTGTATGCCATTGTGGATGAAGTGGATTCCGTGCTCATCGATGAAGCCCGCACGCCGCTGATTATCTCCGGTCAGGTCGACTCACCGATCGATACACGCTATGTCGATATCAAGCCCAAGGTGCAGTCCCTCATCCGCACCCAGACCAACTTGGTGAATTCCCTGGTTTCCGAAGCCGAAGCGGAATGGGACAAGGAAGAGTATGCCGCCGCCACCAAGCTCCTCATTGCCAGCCGTGGCATGCCGAAAAACCGCAAGCTGATGAAAATGTTCCAGGAAACCGGGGTCCAGACCGCCGTACGCTCCGTGGAAAACGACTACATGCGCGATAAGAAACTCCACGAGCTGGATGAGGAGCTGTACTTCTTCGTCGACGAAAAAAGCCACATCATTGATCTGACCGACAAGGGTCGGGTCCAGATCTCCCCGGACAATCCGGACGCTTTTGTGATCCCCGATTTGGGTGAAGCCTATCACACCATCGAGAATGATCCCAGTCTCACGACCGAACAGCAGCTGGTGAAGAAGGCGGAGGTCCAGGAACTGCACAGCGAGCGGAGCAATACCATTCACCACATCAGCCAGCTGCTGCGGGCCTATACGCTCTACGAAAAGGATGTGGAGTACGTGGTCCAGGAAGGCAAAGTACTCATCGTGGATGAGTTCACCGGCCGTATTTTACCGGGACGCCGCTACAGTGACGGGCTCCATCAGGCCCTGGAGGCCAAAGAAGGGGTGGTGATCGAGAAAGAGACCCAGACCATTGCCACCATCACCATCCAGAATTACTTCCGCATGTACGAGAAGCTGGCGGGAATGACCGGTACCGCCGCCACCGAAGCCCAGGAGTTCGCCCAGATCTACAAGCTGGAAGTGACGACGGTACCGACCAATGAGCTAATCGTCCGGCGAGATAACGAGGACCTGGTCTATAAGACTAAGCGGGAAAAATACAACGCTATTCTGGATTCCATTGAGGATCGGCACCGGCATGGCCAGCCGGTACTGGTGGGTACGATTTCGGTTGAGGTCTCGGAAACCCTCTCCCGGATGCTCAAGCGCCGGGGTATTCCTCATAATGTGCTCAATGCCAAGCAGCATCAACGGGAGGCCGAGATTGTCCTCCGGGCGGGGCAGCCGGGCGCCGTGACGATCGCTACCAATATGGCCGGGCGCGGAACGGACATCAAGTTGGGGGAGGGGGTTAAAGACCTGGGCGGCCTGCATATCCTGGGAACGGAACGCCATGAGAGTCGCCGCATCGATTTGCAGCTGCGCGGACGCTCCGGACGCCAAGGTGATCCCGGCAGCTCGGTCTTCTTCCTCAGCCTCGAGGATGACCTCATGCGCCTGTTCAGCTCGGACCGCATTGCCCGGGTCATGGACCGCATGGGCCTCCCTGAGGGCGAGGTGATCACCCACCGCTTCGTGACCAAATCCATTGAGCGCGCACAGAAACGGGTGGAAGCCCGCAACTTCGGCATCCGCAAGCACCTGCTGGAATACGACGACGTCATGAACCAGCAGCGGGAGATCATTTATGATCGCCGCAATTATGCACTCCATGGGAGAGACCTGTTGCCGGAAGTGGAAAAGATGGTGGACGAACTGGCTGAGAGTATGCTGCAGTCCGAGCCCGTGGCCGTGGATGGGGTCATCGATTATGAAGCGCTCCGGTATGAACTGGCCAACACGCTTCTGATGGACTACCAGGTCGATCATAGCCGGGATGGCGACTTGACCGAGATACAAAAGTCCATCAACGAACAGGCTATGATGCAGTATAATCTGAAGCGGTCGCTGGCGGAACCGGAAGCCTTCGCCCATTTCGAGCGCTACGTCGCCCTCCGGACTGTCGATGAGAAATGGCAGCAGCATCTCTACAGCATGGATCAGCTGCGCGAGGGAATCAACCTGAGGGCTTACGGCCAGAAGAATCCCCTCCTGGAGTACAAATCCGAAGCCTTCGATATGTTCGTCGAGATGCTGGATGATATCAATCGGGCGACGCTGCGGAGACTATTCGGCGTACGTATCGCCGGATTGGAGGAGCGGCGGCCGCAGCTGCAGCGGGTGGGCCGGCAGCTCCAGACCTCTCACGCTGAATCGGTTAATTTGGGATTCCTGGCTTCCGGTGGGCCCGCTCAGCAAGCGCAGCCTGAAGGACAACCGGCCGCCGCCGGGATTGGTGGCGCCCAACTCCCACCGGCCAAACGCAAACCCATCAAGGTCACCGATAAAGTCGGTCGGAATGATCCCTGCCCCTGCGGTAGCGGCAAAAAGTACAAGAAATGTCACGGAAGCTGACGGGCGGCTTTGCCACCCGGGCGATCCATGTGGGCCAGGAACCGGATGCCCACACCGGATCGGTTGTGCCCCCGCTCCACCAGACCACCACCTTCGCTCAGGATGATATCGGCGTTGATCGGGGCTACGTCTACAGCCGGGCCAAAAATCCTACCCGGGCCAACCTGGAACAGACCCTAGCCTCCCTGGAAGGCGGCAAGTACGGACTCGCCTTTGCGTCGGGCATGTCGGCGCTGTCCACCCTCATCATGCACTTCAACGCCGGTGATCACTTTATCGTGGGAGAAAATGTCTACGGCGGCACCTACCGGGTTCTGACCCAGGTATTCCAGCGCCATAATCTGCGCAGCAGCTGGGTGGATACCCGCTCGCTGGAACCGATCATCGCGGCCATCCATCCCGAGACACGGGCCATCATCATCGAAACGCCCAGCAATCCCATGATGACCCTCACCGATATTGCCGCCGTTGCTCAACTCGCTCGGGATCGCAACCTGCTGTGCGTCGTCGATAACACCTTCATGAGTCCATACTGTCAACGGCCTTTGGAACTGGGCGCACACGTGGCCTTTCATAGTGTGACCAAGTATCTGGCGGGCCATAGCGATGTGCTCATGGGTGCCCTGGTGACCAGCGAAGATGACCTGGCGGAGAGCCTGCATTTCATCCAGAAATCGGCGGGGGCGGTACCCTCACCTTTCGATTGCTGGCTCACTTCACGCTCCCTGAAAACCCTCGTTGCCCGGGTCGAACAGCACAGCAGCAATGCTTTGGCACTGGCCAGTTTTCTGGATCAACACGCCCAGGTCGATGCCGTGTACTACCCGGGGCTGCCCACCCATCCCCAGCATGAGCTGGCGGCCAGGCAACAGCGCGCCCCTGAAGGTGAACCCATCTTCGGAGGGATGATCAGCATCGATATCGGTTCCCTGGAAAGGGCCCGCACATTTATCAGCCATCTGGAGGTTTTCACCTTGGCTGAAAGCCTCGGGGGTGTCGAAAGCCTCGTGGAGCATCCGGCTATCATGACCCATGCCAGCGTGCCCCGCGAAAAGCGGGAAGCCTTCGGCCTTACTGATGGCCTGGTCCGCCTGTCCGTCGGCATCGAAGATATCGACGATCTGGAAGCCGACCTGGCCACAGCGCTGGCCGCTTTAGACTGATCTCTTTCCGGTTCCTCGCGAAACCCTCCATTCAGCACACGTCCGAAGACACAGCGGTCTACACCTCCTCGCGCGCGGCTCTCTGCCCTCCGATTTAAACCTTGCCCATATTCGAAAGATCACTCAACTTATCAGATATTGCCCCTCTGATAAGGTAAGGATGCATGCACATAGGACGCAGTCGTCGTAACCGACTGTATCGACATCTGGCCCTACTCGGATCCTTGGTAGGACTCAGCCTCGGACCTTTGCCGGCCCAGAATGGGACTGACAGCTCAGTTGTGACCTTAGCTCTCCCGGAGGTAGTGATCCCCGTCTACACGGATACGGTAACGGTGCCCGTACAGCTGCAAAATTTCTTCGTTGATGTAGGGGGCCTGCAACTGGACCTCGGCTACGGTGGAGCTGGGGATACCTCGATGCTGGCTCCCGGTGGGACGCGAATTTTACGCCCGCAATTCGTAGCCGCCCACACCACCGATCGCACCGCTGGCTGGACCATCGATGTGCGGCCACTTCCCCAACTGGGATCAAGGCGTTTCCTGCTCTATGATCCCGGCGGAGAGGATATCCCGGCTGGGTCCGGCCCGGTCATGGAACTGCTGTTCGCCATTCCTGAGGATGGAACCCTCCTGGATTCCCTCCCCCTGCTGGCGGAGACCGTTATCGTCTCTGATGTTGTGGGTGAGGTGTTGCCATCCCGGGCAATGAAAGGCTCATTGAGCGTGGGAGAGGTCGCAAGACTCCGCTTCCATTCCGTCACTGCGGATCATGGGGACACAGCCTCCCTGGGTATCAGTCTCTCCAACCGGTATTCCGTCACTGGAGCACATGTCGAGCTCACCTGGGATTCAGAGTGGATAAGGGTGGTCGACATCACCTCCGTGGATCACACCGCTCGACTGGAGCTGGAGTG
>CP070656.1:2832858-2844413 GCA_020355065.1 Fidelibacterota bacterium
CATCCATGCCGTATCGACCCTAACCATTCCCAGTGACGAGTTGTTATCACTTACGCTGGAGGATTCCATTACGGTGGATGTTCTCATCGATACGTTATGGTTTTCTTCCGTCACGGGACTGATCGATACGGTGGAAGTGGAGATGGACACCGTGGAGCGGGAGCTTGCGCCCATGCCGGAGGAAATGGATGGCTTCGATTTCACGCAAGTCGATATCACCATTGAGTTTGACACTGAGATCAGTCTGCCGGTTTTGCTGGATCTGACCCTGGAGGCCTACAACTTGGAGGGGATGACCGCGACATCCTCGGTGACCGGGTGGAATATTACCGACAGCGCGAGTGTCAGGCTGCCCAACGGGGCGGCGCTGATCAATATCCGACCGGACCGGATCCAGGCCTACGGGACGGCTCGCGTGGGAGGAGCGAATTCGTCCGGGTCGGTGACGTCCGAGCAGAGCATTGCCGGGCAGTTGGCCATCCAAGCGCCGATGGAGCTGGAGATCGGTCCTGAGGCAGTGATCGTCACGAAGCCGCATTTGACGACAGCGAAGGATGCAGAAGCGACGGTGGCCAAGGAGATCGAAGAGGTGATGGTCTTCGTGGGCTATGAGAACCAGTTCGAGTTCGGTACCGCCCTGCGTGTGACCATGAGCCAGGACACGCTCTGTTTCTGTGCCGGCACCGCCAATGTGCTGATTGATTCGCTGGTACTGAGCGCGAACGAAGCGAGCCTGGATTCCCTGGTACTGAATGACGAACGGCTGGACCTATTCAACCAGGATTCCATGTACATCCAGGCCGAGCTGCGTGTGCTGGGCCAGACCGACGAGTACGGCCAGCCGGTACCCTCCCGGTTCCTGAGCACCGATACGCTGGACCTGAAGATCTATGGCCGGATGCAGTATCTGATGGACGGCCCGGAGCTGGCGGGGAAGAATCGATGAGATTGTTATTGATAGCCGTGCTGGTCACCGGTACAGCGGCCGGGGGCCTGCCGGACACCAGCCCGGTGCGAACGGCCACGGCGGGTGCGGCGTTCACCCGGCTGCAAGGGAATCATGTCCTGGGCATGAATCCGGCCCAGCTGGGGTATTATGGGAAGCCCCTCCTGCCTGGAATGAAGGATAAGGTGACAGCAGCTGCCAAGGCGGGTGTCACTCAGGATCATTATTCGGTGCAGCTGATGGCGAGCCCGAACAAGCGGCTTGCTCGGGAGGCCCAGCGGCTCTTCCGATACCAATTCGGCCAAGCCATTCCCTCAGCGATCGTCGTTGTGGACAGCCTGTACAAGCTGCGGGTGGGTGACTACCGGGATCGCGGCGGGGCCGAAGGTCTGCGGGACACGCTGGTGGCCGCCGGGTACCGGGATGCCTGGATCGTGACGGAGTTCCATCCCCTGATCGATCCCGGGCGGATTCCCTATTTCAGTATGACCCTGGCAGGTGTGAGCCTGGAGGCGGGGAACAATGCCATTTACCCCACCTGGGTCAACCAGCAGCTGTTCGGGGGTCTCGATCTGCGGGAGCCCGGCAAGAAGGAGGATTTCCTGGCGGTATTTCCCGCCGGTGTCTGGAACCTGAACGTGCGGGCCGGATTGACCAGTCTGAGTTTCGCGGTGGGGAACTGGGGTGTATCCATGGTGGCACCGCGCATGGTGTCAAACGTGAATCTGCCCACGGCCGCGATAGACGTGTTATTCCGGGGTGTGAGATTTGATGAGCCGCGGGACCTATCCACCCTGAAGATGGACCTTCTGGGAGCGGCGCCGGTAGGGGTGGCATACGGGCGGCAGCTAGAGCTACCGCCGGAGGCGGAGATCGTTGACCGGCTATATGCGGGCGTGGGCATGAACCTGCTGGTGGGGCTGGCGGACGTTCATATAGTGGCCGACCATCTGGACGTCATGACCACCCCCGACAGCATCCTGGTCGAAGGCCGGACGCGGGTGATCAGCAATGCCGATCCGAAAGCCCCGGCGGTACCGGTCATGGGTACCGGCCTGAGCATCGATCTGGGACTGGCCGCGGACATCAACGAGCGCCTCCGTGTAAGCCTGGCATGGAAGGATCTGCTGGGCACCATCCGGTGGCCGAAGAGGACCACCCGGGTCAACGAATTCTCGCTACAACTGTCATCGCAGGAAATCGAAGCCATCTCTAGAGACTACCAACAACACATCGATACCCTCAAACAAGGCTTCGCCAAATCGGACACGTCGTACGGGACCGGGGCAGGGAGGACGGTGTATCCATCGCAGGTCATCGCAGGCGCAGCATGGCAGGTCTCGCCGGAACTCGTCCTCGATGCGGCCCTCATGCACACGCTGGAGAATGACTACCTGGAGGCCGCCGCGCCGATGCTATCGGTGGGGCTGGGATACGCGCCGACACCGGTATTCCCGGTGTATGGGGGCGTCGGCATCGGGGGAACCGAGGGCTTCCGATGGGGTACGGGCTTCGCCCTGAACGTGGGAGCGTTCCAGTGGTCGCTGGGCTTCGGGCAGAGCGGGGGGCTGTTCAACGGTGCCCGGGGGGCAAGCCTGTCCACCGAATTCCGCTTGATCTACTAGCCATCCTCAGGTAGATCGTCCACCAGGATAACCTCCTTCCGATCCATAGGACACTGGGGGCGGGAACACCTTGAAAATCCGAGGACCATATCTTATTTTATCCCAGCATCTACTCACCATCCCCCACCGTAGGAGGGAGACCACAGGCCAAGGAGGAGAGCCATGAAGAGAATCATGCGATCAGGGATGATCCTGGTCCTGGGACTGGGGCCGCTGATGGTCCAGGCCCAGGCGCCGGTGAGCGATGAGACGGAGGAGTGCCTTGACTGCCACCGTTCGGTGACGCCGGGGATCGTGAAGGACTGGGAGAAGAGCCGTCACGCGGGGAACACCTCGGGCGGGGCGCTGCGGAAGACTCCGCGAGAACGGCGGGTCTCGAGCGAGGACATCCCTGCCGTACTGCAGAGGGTAGCCGTAGGCTGCTACGAATGCCACAGCCAGAACGGATCGGCGCACGCGGACAACTTCGAGCACTTCGGGTACGACATCAACGTGATCGTGTCACCGAACGACTGCCGGACCTGCCATGCGGTAGAGGTGGAGCAGTATAGGGGAAGCAAGAAGGGGGAAGCCCTGGACATCCTGCGCCAGAATTCCATCTACCAGCTGCTGGCTGACGACATCACGCGGCTGAAGGAGGTAGCGGCGGCGAGGGTGGTTCCGGGCCACATCTCGGAGCATAACAAGGGGCAGAGTTGCTACGCCTGTCACGGAACGGAGGTGCAAGTGGCGGGGATGATGACCATCGAAACGGAGTTCGATGACATCGAGGTGCCGAACCTGACGAACTGGCCCAACCACGGGGTGGGCCGGATCAATCCCGACGGCAGCAAGGGGGCGTGCACAGCCTGCCATCCACGGCACAGTTTTTCCATCGAGATCGCGCGCAAGCCCTACACCTGCGGGCAGTGCCACCTGGAGCCGGACGTACCGGCGTACAACGTGTACAAGGAGAGCAAGCACGGCAATATCATTTTCTCCAAGGGTGCGGACATGGACTTCGAGCGGGTGCCCTGGCGGGTGGGGGAGGATTTCCAGGCGCCCACCTGCGCGACCTGCCACAACAGCCTACTAACCACCCCGGACGGGGATGTGCTGGCGGAACGGAGCCACGACTTCGGGTCGCGGCTGTGGGTACGGATCTTCGGGCTGCCGTACACCCACGCCCAGCCAAAGGAAGGGAGCACCTGGACCATCCGCAACGCGGACGACCTGCCCCTCCCCACCACCTTTGCGGGCGTGCCAGCCGCGGATTACCTGATCGATGCCAAGGAGCAATCCATCCGGCGGTCGCGGATGAAGGGGGTGTGCACGGGCTGCCACGCCTCGAGCTGGGCGGACAAGTTCCTGACGCGGATCGATTCGACCAACGCGAACGTGGACCGGATGATCCTGGCCGCCACGCAGCTGCTGCAGAAAGCCTGGGACCGGAAGGTGGAGGAGCCGACCGATCCGTTCGACGAGACACTGGAGATGATGTGGGTGCGGCAGTGGGTATACTATGCCAACTCTGTGCGGTATGCCACGGCCATGAGCGGGCCGGACTACGCGGCGTTCAAGAACGGGTGGTTCGACCTGGCGGAGAACCTGAAGGCGATGGAGACGGAGCTGAAAGTGAGGGCGAAGAAGAAGCTGTTCAGGCGGTGAGGTGGGGACTCTCAGGGATGACCTGCCATTAAGTTCTAGGAATACAGTTATTTAGTCCATATTATTGAATACTAGTTCGTTTATACCATGGTATTATCAACGGGGGGATAACCATGAAGACGACGAGACGTGTCGAATATCTGAAACTGCCATTCGTCCTATTCCCGATCATACTCGTACTCCATTGTACCCATGACAATAATATATCAGAGCAGGGAACGTTCGATATATACCTAGTAAGGGATTCGGAAATCTGCCCGATCAAGATCGATGAAGTACCCATTGAAGACATCGAATTACCCGAAAGGCCTGTTGCCACGCTGAATGATATCAAGACCTATGAGATATTACAGTCCCGCAGCGGCAGATCGGCGGTTCACGCCCTAAAATTCAAATACGACATGAAGGAGCATTTCGGTTATACGAACTGCTGTTTTGTACTGTTGGTGGATGGAGAGCGGATGTACAAGGGAGAGTACTGGGCAAATTTTATGAGCACCTACCCTCCGACTGTAATCATCCATACGTATACGGATCGTGAATTCCACATCATATCATTATTCGAGGACGGCATCGACAGGATCAATGATCCAAGGATCATACAAACGCTGATCGATGCAGGCATCGAAGTGACGTATATCCCTACCGGTACTCCCTAATAGTAACATTTTCTGAGAGGAATCCCTGACTTTCCTACAGCCGTGTGGTAGCGGCTGAGGAGCACGGGTTATGAGGGGGTAGGTATAACTAGCTAGATTCGAGCATACGTCCGGCGATTTCCTTGAGGAGTTTGGCGGCCAGCATGGCGGTGATGCCGAGGGGGTCGCGGGTGGGATTAAACTCCACGATATCAGCACCGACGAGGGGTGCCGGGATATTCTGAATGATGTGAATGACGTCGCGGGGCGAGAGGCCGCCGGGTTCGTGATGGGATATACCGGGGGCAAAGGCGGGGTCGAAGACATCCAGATCTACAGATAGATACAACGGGCCATCAATGGCCAGCTCGGGTGGGGCGGTCCAATGGCACAGCTCATAGATCTCCACGCCAAAGCGCTCGATCTGCTCGCTCTGATGGGTGTTGAGGGTGCGGATACCGACCTGGATCAAGCGCCCGATCAGCCCTTCCTCCATGACGCGGGCGAAGGGACAGCCGTGGGAGTAGCGGTTGCCGTCCAGCTCGTCGTAGAGGTCGGGGTGGGCGTCGAGGTGGAGGACGGTGAGGTCTTTATACTTCCCACCATAGGCCTGCAGGACGGGATATGTGACGGAGTGATCGCCGCCCAGTGAGATCAGGCGGGCATCCTGATCGAGCAGCTCGGCGACCGCCTGTCGAACGGGTGCGAGGGGACCGGGTTCGTCACTCAGTTCGAGGTCGCTGGCGTCGACGATTCGTCCGGGGGTGCCCAGATCGAGGCCGTGCTCGGTGAACAGATTTGAGGAGGGGCTATAGAGGGCTTCACGAATGAGCGGCGGGGCCTGGGCGGCACCCCGCAGGAAGGACGAGTTGCCGTCGTAGGGGAGCCCCAAGAGGGTGATGCCGGGAGACCGAGGAGCAGGAGTCAAGGGACTGATGCGGTCAGGCTGGTTCGCCCTTGAGGACGCGGCTGACCGTCTGCAGCAGAGTGGGGGCGGAATAGGGTTTGGCGATGGAGGCTTGAACGTTCATCTCCACGCCATCGGCCAAGATGGGCTCATCGGTGGCGAGGCCGCTGGTGGCGATGATGGGGATGTCGGGATCCAGTTCCCGGATGGCGCGGATGGTGGCGGGGCCGTCCATCTCAGGCATGAGCATGTCGGTCATGACGACGCGGATATCGGCCTGGTTGGCGCTGTAGAGTACGAGGGCTTCGGCGCCGTTATTGGCCGTGAGCACGCGGTAGTTGAAGCTTTCCAATATTTCCTTAGTAAGAAGGCGGATGGATTCCTCGTCATCAACGACGAGGATGAGTTCATCGTGTCCGCGGTGGAGGTCGATATCTTCGGCCTTGGCGGGGCGTTTTCCGGCGGTGGGGTCCAAGGGCAGGAAGACCATGAAGGTGGCGCCCCGGCCGACCTCGCTGTGGACATCCATGAAGCCGCCGTGGCCACTAACGATGCTATGGACGACGGAGAGTCCAAGGCCGGTGCCCTTGCCGACACTCTTGGTGGTAAAGAAGGGCTCAAAAACTTTCTGTACAACATGGGGTGGCATGCCGACGCCGGTGTCAGTGACACTGATGCGGACGTAGGGACCGGGCTGGGCGAGGGCGTGGAGGCGGGCATAGTCGGCCTCTACGGTGACATTTTCGGCGGTAATGGACAGGGTGCCACCATCCGGCATGGCGTCGCGGGCGTTGACGCACAGATTGAGCAGGACCTGGTGCAGTTGGGTGTTATTACCCTTGATGATCGGCAAGTCATCCTGGGTCTCGATTGCCACAGTAATATTTTTGGGGAAGGTGTGCTGAATGATGCCGGCCAGTTCCTCCACCAGTTTACGGGGCTGGAGTTCGGCGAACTCGGCCTCCATGCCGCGGGCGAAGGTGAGGACCTGCTTGACGATATCGGCACCCCGGCTGGCGTTGGCTTCCAGGGTTTCCAGGAGCTGCTGGTCCTTCGTGTCCTCCAGTTTGTCCTGGAGCAGTTGAATTGCCACGGTAATGGGTGTGAGGATGTTGTTCAGGTCGTGGGCAATGCCGCCTGCCAGGAGTCCGATGGATTCCATTTTTTGTGACTGAATGAGTTGGCGTTCGAGTTCCCGCTGTTCGGTAACGTCGCGCATGATGCCCTGATAGGCAACAATCCGGTTGTCCTTATCGCGGACGGCGGTGGCGGTTTCGAGCAGGGTGAGGTGTTTGCCATCCTTGCGCTGGCACTCGATGGGATAATCCTGGACGTGGCCGTGTGCCTCGATCAGCTGTTGGAACCGGTCACGATCCTCGGGATACAGATAGATATCCCGGCCGATATCCACTTTAAGAATGTCCTCCTTGGAATCATAGCCGAACATTTCCACTCCGGCCGGATTGAGGTCCAGGAAGACGCCGCCCGGTGTGGTGATAAAGACGGCATCCCGGGACTCCTCGAACAGGGCACGATACTTTTCCTCGGCCTCGACACGCTCGGCGATCTCCTGGCGGAGTTCGCGGTTGGCCTGGATGACCTGGGCGGTGCGCTTCTCGACGCGGTGTTCCAGTTCCTCGTTGAGGGCGTCCACCTTTTTCTTCTCGTCCTCCAGCAGGTAGGTTTGTATGAAGTCGCGTCGGGAGCTGGTTTCGATGGAATAGCTGGCGAAAACGCCGATGAGGTTACCCCCCAGGAAGAAAAAGTTGTTGCTGAGGAGGATGCTGGTAGGGGTTTCGATCATCCAGATGGCGGCGATCTCATAGGCTGTGACGATGAGGAGTCCAGCGAGGGTGGCCCAGATGAATCTAATCTTGAAGAAGGTATAGCCGTACATGAAGACCAGGAGCAGTCCGGCGTAATAGACGGCGTTGCCGGGGTAGGGCGCGATGATAATCATGACGATAATCCCAAGGCCTGCTAGAACGACCACCGATCCGGTAGATACATGGAGGAATCTGACGAACTGCCGGGTGTACGAGAACAGAAAGACCAAGCAGACGTAAGGGATAACGATGGCATAGCGGATCAGCCAGAGCTGGTCACGGACGTCGGGGAAGATCAGGGCATCCAGGATGCCGAAGACGGCATAGAAACCGATGCCACTGAGGAGGGCCAGCCGGACCTGAGTGATGGATTTCTTGAAGTGCTCCTGGTGGAACTGCTTCTCCAGTTCGCGGGGGAAAGAAAGGGTGAGCCGATTCCAACTAAAGCGGCCCGCAGGCTGGACCTGGTAGTTCATCGCTTGGCCGTACCACCCATGGCGCTACATTCCATGCCAATGGGTGTCCGGTCAGTCGGGCAGCTTTTTCATGACGACAAGAGTCATGTCATCGAGCTGGTCTTCCTGGAAGAGCTGCACTTCCTGGATGATTTTGTCCAGAAGTTTGCCCACCGGGAGGTCCGCATAGCGGTTGAAGGCCTGTTCCAGGCGATTCTGGCCGTATAGCTCCCCACTTTTATCCATGGCCTCGGTAAGGCCATCGGTGAAGAGCAGCAGGGTATCTCCCGGCTCGAAGTTGAGGATCTTATCTTTCAGGAACTTGCCCATATGATCGGTGATTCCCAGCCAAGTGCCATCAGTGGAAACGACCTCGGTTTTATTGGAGGAGGCGCGGTAGATGATCAGATCCTGGTGTTTGCCGGCCACGGTGATCTGGGCATCGTCGATGCGCAAGGCCATGAGAGTCATATAATGATCGGATCCCAGGCGGGAGATGTTTTCCCGGATGACGGTGTTGACTGAATCGATGACCTTGGACGGACTGGCATCGGAGAGGGTGTTCACGGTGGACGCGATGCTGGTTTCGGCCATCATCATGACGAGGCCGGAGTCCACGCCATGGCCGGATACATCGCCGATGGTGACCCACTTGCCGCCGGTGGGTGTTTCAATGATATCGTAGTAATCGCCGCCCACTTCCTTAGCGGTGAACATGGTGGCCGCGATCTCGAAACCTTCGATCTTTTCGCTGTCGGGCAGGAGGGCGGTCTGGATGCGCTTGGCCAGTTCCATCTCGGCCCAGAGTGCATCGCGGGCTTTCTGGAGCTCTTCCAGGAGGTAGAACTCCTTTTCCACCAGTCGATGGCGCACATGATTGATGGCGACCACGATAACGGTCAGGGAGCAGAGGAAGAAGAGGTTATTGACCAGGATGGAGGGATCGAAGCTCTGTCCGGAGATGAAATTCAGGATGAGGTAGAGCCCGATAATGATGCCACTGTTCAGGCCGCCGTATGTGGCTTTCCAGGGCATGAGGAGGTTGGCGCCGACGATGACGAGATTCAGCCCGGCCCAATAGCGGGAATCGAAGCCGCCGAGGTCGACAGTCATCCGGGCGATCATGCCGCCGATGACGAAGGACAAGAGATAGGTGTGCAAGTAAGATAGCCTGCTGGATTTTGAGCGCCGAATGACATAGTACTGTACAATGAGGAAGAGGGTCGCTAGGAGGCGATAAATGCCGAAGCGCGGCAGGAGTTCGCTGGGCATGGTGAAGTAGTCGAGGATGAAGAACAGGGGCACCAAGGTAAAAGTGATGGGCACCATGACTTGCAACCACTCGTGGATGATGTCATAGAGATAGGACTGGAAGTCTCCGGCCTTAAAGACGACCGTATAAGGGACTTTGGGCGCTCCCTTTTTACGTCGCCGGTCCTTGAAAAAGCGTGGTTTAGAATTATCTACCATGTTCCATGAACCCCCGGTCTATTAATGCAAAGATGGCCCGGTGAGATGACCATCCAAGCGCGTAGATGGTCATTTCACCAAGCTGTTTACGAATTGATCTCAGCACCTCACGGATCCCGTGGTTTCTGAATTCTAAGAAACATTTGGCATCCGGTATCTTCAAATACCACCACCTGGTCGGCCTGTGGTGCTTTTTGCAGCAAATGCTGCAATTCTTCTTCAGTACGATAGTAGAGAACCCAGTCGTTCCAGTATTCCATATACACACGGCTGGGATTGGAGACATGGAAGTTGCCGACGATCATATAGCCCCCCGGTTTCAGCAGCTGGTAGAGGTTGGTCAGCACGGCGCGGGCAACAGGGGGCGTCAGATAGTCGAAGAGTCCCATGGAATAGACGAAGTGGAAGTCGCCCCATTTGCTGGCCAGCTGGCGCGTGGTCAGCATGGTACGAACTGAATCCTGCAGGTAATCGACCTTGACTTTGGCGTCCAATTTTTTCTCAACCTCGTCGACCAGGGTAGCGGCCTCGAGGAGGGCGGACGCATCCTGATCCAGGAGGGTAAAATCATAGAGTTCACAATCCTTGGGGCTTTTCAGGAGATCGTGGAGTTCGAAGGACGGACCGCAGGCGACGGACAACACTTTGAACCTTTCGTTCTGAGAGAGGGGATTGGCCGGTCGGGTTGTTTCCAGGGTTTGGGCAATCAGTATACGTCGGTTCCGCACGGCCTGTGCTGCGGGGCACTCGATGGGGTGCTTATGCATGATTTTGGAGAAGGTGGTATCCCCGAGCACTTCCTTTTGATAGATCATGCGCATCATTTCCGAGTCGCCGGAATAGCCGCGGGGTTTCAGGTTGGTGCGCCGCATAATGGCGGAGGTCATGATGTAGCTCCAGACCTGCCGCCGGAAGTAGAATCCGTGCCGTTCGTGTTCTTCCGAGGAAAAATCGGCCACCAGGCGCCCCAGTTCCTGCAGCCGTTCTTCGAAGTAGGTGAGAAAAGTGGCTCCCTCCGTATCGATGATGGCCTGCTGGATGGCTGCGCGCACGTCCGGGGGTTCATCCTGATATTCCTCATCCAAGGAATCGAACATATTCTTGTACACACTCAGGTCGTAGGTCAGGTCGGATGTGTAGTCCATGAACTGCTGGTGGATCTGCTTCTTGTGATCCAGGATAAAGGGAAGATTCAAGAAGCTATTCTGAAGGGCCCACTTTTTCTGCCCATAGAGGAGCTCATGGTAGTCATAGACCTGGTCGGTAAAGACCAGCCGTCCCGCGAAGCCATCGATGTGGGGTTCCGTGGTGAAGCGGCACGGCCCGAGCTTCACATCCTTATTATGCAGGGTAACGGTGAGATTGTCGAACCGGGTATTATTCGGGTACAGGGTACCATCCATGAACTTCACGCGGACTGAGAAGCGGGTAGAGTACTTTACCTCGGCCGGTATCTTGCGTTTGGCCTTGACCAGGACCGCCGGTGCGATATGCTCGGTCTTCGACATGCGGGTCATTACCCCACTAACTCAACCCGGTCATCCTTGGTGGTAAAGATGGTGAGAGCGGAGAAGATGAGTTCCTGCCATTTCTGGGTCTGGTCGTAGCGGACGGTAATGCGGGTGGTCCCGCGTTTAGCCCGCTCCAGGATCTTGATAATGGGCGTAATGGTGGACGAGTTCATATACTCCAGCTGCCGGAAGTCCAGGATCAGCCGTTTATCGCGATCGCTGCATTTCTTGATTTCACGCACCAGAATGGGGGTGATGAATTTGTGCGGTTCCCGCTCGATGCTCTTGCCTTTCCATTCGGCAGTGATGGTGGATTCATCCTCATGTACATCAATGGAGAGGAGATTGCTTGAGTAAACCTTCGGTTTCACCATTTCTATCTCCGGGGCTTTACGTAAGATTCCGAACTGCGGACACGGTCAGTAGATCATCCTCGTTGACGAAGAAATCCAGAAGCACTTTGCCCTCGTAGGCAATTCGTACAATGCCGAGACCGCTCTCTTCGTCATGCAGGGGTCTTTTGGCGACCT
>CP070656.1:2844513-2871740 GCA_020355065.1 Fidelibacterota bacterium
CACAGCAAATCTACAGGTGATTGATATCCAGACTGCGCAGGTCCTCGCTGCCAAAAGTATAACCGCCAGGCATGTCGCCCGTCAAAGCGCTGATATGCGCGATCCCGCGAGCATCGATAGCAATGCTCTGTACGCCCGCTGCGTAAAGGACATATCAGGACAGTTCCTGCGTATGGTCGCAGCCTACGACGTTCAAGTGCGTGCCGCCTTCCTCACCGACAAACTATTGCCGGAAGTAGACCAGGCCATAGCCTATTTCCGCATTGGCGAGTGGGAAGATGGAATGCTGCTCCTGGAGGGAACGATTCGTAAATCTGGCCTGCCCGGCGAGGTGCAGGCCAAGGCTTATTATAACCTGGGACTTGCAGAGACCTACGCCGGTCAATTTGAAGAGGCTATCGAACACCTGAAGATCGCAATGAGTTTGAATCCCAAATCAAAACGAATCCAAAACGCAATCCTCAGGGTGAAAATGGAGCAGGAAAGTGCCGAGAAACTAAAGGAGCAGCTCGAGTAGGACCACTATCCTATTCCGGTGGGACCAGATCCAGGACACTCCAGAGCCCATACCCGCGGGCTTGCTTCTCATCGCAGCAGGATCATCTTCATCGGCTTCACCCCCTGGTGACTCTCCATGACGGCAAAATATACACCGCTGGGGACCTGTTCCCCTGCCAGGGTCGTTCCATCCCAGGCCACGAGGTGATATCCTGCAGGTAGAACTCCATCCACCAAGGTAGTCACCTCCCTCCCCAGGAGGTCAATAATCACGACCCGAACCTTGTCCGGACTCGGAAGAGCGATCTTCAGGTACGTGTCAGGATTGAAGGGATTCGGATAGTTCTGATAAAGTGCGTAGGTGAGCGGCAGGCCCGGCTCTCTATCGATCTCCAGGCCACTAACATCCACGACTAGCCAGCGTGGCCCGTTCGCCGAAGCCGTTGTATCCATGCCATCAGTCGCGAGGATATCCCAACTGCCCCGGATTGGCCCAGACACATTCAAACTCTCCCATTGTGCAGCCAAGTCCAAGTCGGCCAACGAGATACGCGTGACCTGTGTATCCAATTCGAAGCCAAGGAAGGATAGCGAATCGGAGACCTCCATGATATAGTGGATGGCATCACCTTCCACATCCCATGATGGTTCCCAACTGAACATCAGACTGTCGCGTTCTTCCATGGTACCGATAACCACCACTGTGGTATCCGTTTCCGGTTCCTGGAGCAAGAATGGTGCTGGGGCATCGTTCACAGGCATGACATCCACCATAACATTGGCCGTATCCGTTAACTCTCCATCGGTGATACTATAGTGGAAGTTATCTTGTCCGAAAAAGTTCATATCGGGGCAATATCTGAGTACCATGGCGTCAAGGCTAAGCGTGTCCAGTTCCGACACACTAACTTCACCGTGACTGGGTTGGACAATGATTCCAGTCAGGTACACACGATCTCCTTCAGGATCCTGGTCATTAGCAAGCACTGTAAGTATGGCAGACGAATCTTCCTTAACAGATAGCGTATCGCTGACTGCTTGGGGAGGATCGTTAACGGGTAAAACCTCCAGGTGGACGGTAGCCGAATCGCACCCGGCCATTCCATCCGTGATATGATACTGGAAGCTGTCCAAACCGAAATAATTCAATTGCGGCATGTAAGTGATCATTCCATCAGGATTCAGAGTAACATCACCATAACATGGACTACCCACCGCTAGGATGATAAGGGAATCCCCATCAACGTCGTAGTCATTGGCGAGCACTGGGAGAATCACAGGCGTATCTTCTGTCGTACATGCCGAATCATCCTCCGCAATCACCGTATCGTTGATAGGAGTGACCATTACCACAACTTCAGCTGAATCCAGGCCGCCGAATCGATCACTGATGATGTAACTGAAGCTATCGATCCCACACACATCCTTATCAGGGCAGTAGGTAATCGTAGAATCACCAGGATCGATGAGGGTGGATCCAAGCGCACCCGGTGTCACAAAGATGATATCCAGGGGATCACCATCAATATCTGTGTCGTTTTTCAAAACGGAGATAGTGACGGGTATATCCTCACTACAAACCACTGTATCATTAACAGCCAGCGGGGCATCATTGATGGCCATAACCGTGATCCACACCCTGCCTGTATCTGCGCCCCCTTGCCCATCGAGTATGGCGTAGGAGAAGCTATCCTGGCCATAAAAATCTGGCTCCGGAAGGAAGGTCACCATAGTATCACCCGGCTCCTTATTCACCGATCCATAATCAGCCTGCGTTACGGACGCTAGGACGACTTGATCTCCATCGGGATCGTAATCATTGCGGAGGATATAAATGGCCGCAGGCATATCCTCTTCGGTAAGAACCGAATCATCCACCGCAATCGGGCTTTGATTGGGTGCCGGTGGAGGTTCAGCCATGAAAAACTCAAACAGGGTAGCTACCAGCTCAGCACGTGTGCTGGGAAGCGTTGCATCAACGAGCTCCTCGAGGGCATAAGAGAAAGTGAACGTTCGCTGACCATACAGACCGCTGTACTGCACTGCTACCGTACCATACCCACTCTCAGTGAAAGCAGCTACACCGGAATCTGGAAAATATTTATCCGGATACTCATTGTTGAGCTGAGTGGATTCGTTGAATACCATACCTTGAGTGAGTGTAGAATCCTGTCCGTATAAGCCATCGATGGGATTCAATTGACCAGCACCCACGGAGCTAATCCCAAGCAAAGCCATGAGCGTATCATTATGGGCCTGGTCCACACCGAGTATATCGCCCCCTTCTAAATATAGTGCGCCCCCCGCTTCAAGGTAGGTCTGGATAGCTTCGGCCTTGCCATTATCCAGAAATGTCCGGTTGACCAAAGCACCGGATGGGCCGAACGAAAGAAAGACAACCGCATAATCCTCCAGGTTACCGGGAAAACTGGTGGTATAGCTAATCGCCGCACTCTCGAACTGCGACAATGCATTCCTAATAAAGGTACCGCTGTAATCATCCTTCGTGGAATCACCTTCCCATACCAATACTGCGGGAAGGTTCGGGAATGAAGCGCCTGTAATGATAATTGTGTAATCCTGAGCTCCTGCCAGGAGTGCAGATTTATGTGTCACCTCTACCAGATACTTACCCGCAGCTGGACTGGGGATGACGACCTGCTCCACGTTATCGACGGAATTATCACCAGTGGTTGCGGGACCATCAGGATCAGCCGTATTCAAACGCCAGGGGCAGAATACCAGAGCGTCGCTTTCACGGATCAGGCGCAGGTCCAGGTCATTGACCAAGACTGACGTTTCTAAATCAACCTGGGGTGTAAAGACACATCCCGGAGGATCAGTCCAGGTGATCGTGATTTTCAGCTCTTCTGATCCCGAAATCTCAATTGCCGTGGTGTTCGATGCTCCATTCGAAAGGATTATTTCACGAAGGATACGTTGATCTTCACTATCCTGCCCGATCAACCTGGCGGCAGCCGCCGTGTTCAATAAGCCCCACCCATATGAATAGTCCGGGCCAGCCGACACCCCTGCCTCATCGGCACAATGTATGGCAAGAGCACGCAGGCTGGCCGCACTGGGACTCACGTTATCATGAGTATCCAGGTAATACTGCCGTAATAGCGCTAATGACCCAGTGACAGTAGCAGCAGCCATGGATGTGCCATCCATATAACCATAGGCCGAATCGCTGGTAGTCAGAGTGGAGTAGAGCTGCCAGCCGTTTGCTACCACATCGGGCTTAATCCGCCCGTCGTCAGTAGGTCCCCAAGAGCTAAACGGGGTCATAACCACATCGGCAGATGTCGTATATCCCTCCGGCAGATCCTCGACAGCACCAACAACAAGCACATTCTTGGCCACCTGTGCTCCCCCGGGAAGGCAGTCGTAATCACCGTCACTGGTCCGCGTCTCATGAGACGATATCCACTGAGAACCACTCCAGACCCAATGTTCTCCACCTGGCGTAGGGCCTGTATCCGCGCGGTCATTGCCTGCTGAGACTACCGTCACAATGTCGGGAGCCTCCGCAGCTATTAAGTCCCAGTAGTATGCCGTGCTGTCATAGAAGCCGAAACGAAAGTCCTCCACCGAGCTCACATCCAGATTGCCCCACCAGTTCCAGCCCGTATGGGGAAAATCCAATTGCCACCCCGTGATGATGCTATAGGAATGATTGGAAAGAGTTAGGCCTGCGGCTGCGGCCTCGGCCACCTCGGCCTGATCATTGTTCCAGTCATAACTCAATAACGAGCTTCCATAGGCCATTCCCCGCGCTGCGGACATTATCCCGGCCGCAGCCAAAGTACCGGCCACATGGGTGGCGTGATCGCTGTTGTACACAGCATCATCCATATGTTCGACACGCGCTGTCATTTCCCGGTGCCTGGTGAGCACACTGCCCTCATCCCACAGACCAATGAATTGACCAGAGCCCGTAAGAGTTAGCCCCAGCACCCCATCCGGCCATACTTGGTCGGTCCCGACAGTTCGGGCAGCATTAAGATTATTGGTGATGTAATAAATGAATTGGTGATCGTCTGTCCTTTGGAGTTGTACAATTCTCCCATCTGAAAGCGCGCAGCGCAGGAGGATGCCGGCTGCCACAGCTGCTGATTCAGCTTCCTGAATCTCCACCTGGTGACTCTGACGCAAATTCCGAGCAAGCCCGTGGAGGAGTGATGTCCTCGCCGGTACGATCTCTTTTTGGCAAAATACCAGAGCAGTAAATGCCAGATTCACAAGCGCTGCCCCGGAAAGGATGAGCAAGGTTCTCATCAGGCCGCTTTATTAGTGATAGGTGATATAGTCTATCCGATTTTTACGGATATAGACATATCTATATTAATGTAAATTATAGTGAGTCGGAAGCTATTTACTTGCGTCTGATAGGGCTGTCAGACAGTCAATTCCCTACTTTGAGGTCAATGTCCAGCTTCCATCCCAGTCATCTCCGGGCGGGTGCGCCTTGAAGTGGTCGCAGCGTTCGATATACACCTTGCTTGGTGTTGTGGGTCGTTTCGGAAAGGTTTCTTCCAGCTTATCGCTCTGCTCGAAGTGAGACTTGGCCTGGTCCCATTGTTGCTGCCGATATAAGTTCATTCCTTCTCGATAGAGGTCCAGCATTTCCAGCAGATCTCCGCTGAGGTCTCCTTTCCTGGCCATAATTTCCACGGTCTCCACGGGCTCTGACTTACCGACTACTCTGACTTTATCGATGTCCCGGAATATAAAATACTCCGGGCCTGCCAGTTGCAGGGACTGGATCGTGCATTGAATATAGATTCCATACTGCTTCGCTGACGCCTCCAGGCGGGCGGCCGTATTCACCACATCCCCCATCATGGTGTAATTCATCCGGGTGCTGGTGCCCATATTTCCCGTGACAAACTCGCCGGAATGGATGCCGATACGCATACGCATATTATGGACGAGCTCGGGCCACTTATCGCCTTGGGATCGCCAGGTCTCCCTAAGTCCGGCGAGGGTGCTCTGCATATCGAGTGCCGTATCAATGGCCCTTCGGGCGTGGTCCTCCAATGGCAGGGGTGCTCCGAAGAACGCCACGATGGCATCCCCCTCGAACTTGTCTAGGGTTCCGCCCTGCCGCATCAGGATATCAGTCAGGCTGGTGAGATATTCATTGAGGAGAGCTACGAGCTGCTTGGCAGTTAGTATTTCGGAAAAGCCGGAAAAGGATTGAATATCCGTAAAGTAGGCTGTCCGTATCCCTGAATCCCCACCCAGCTCCGGCTCGTGACCGCTCTCGATCATCTGGTCAATAAGCTCCGGGGAAACATAGGTCCCGAATGTCTTCCGCAGAAATCGTTTATCCTTTTCCAGTACCAGGTACTGATACAGATTAACTGAGAGGAAAATGCCTCCAAGACTGATGATAGGCCGCACCATCTCATACACTTCCAGCGCTGATAAAAAGCGGGAATAGGTGAACAACATCCAGGCTCCCGCGGCCACAGCCGTGAGCAGCAACGACGTCAACGCCTTGAAATGCACCAGAATCCCACCGATAACCAATCCCAGCAGGAGAACGACCAAGAACATCGTCATCTTCGAAACGGGACGCACAAATTCATTCATGAGGATGCTCATGATCACATTGGCGTGGATTTCAACTCCAGGAAACGCTTCTTGAATTGGGGTATTCCGGAGATCCATAAGTCCTGCCAGGGTGGAGCCCACAAGAACGATTTTGCCCCTGAAATATTCTGCCGGGAGCATTTCAGGAGAAGCCCAGGCGTAGGGGATATAGCGGAACGTACGGTGAGTGCCATAGTAATTCACCCACAGGCGTCCCTGCGGATCGATAGGTATCTCTCTAATGGTCTGTCCGCTGCGGTTTGTCATTCTCAGGCGCCGCTGCCGCAGATCATAATCCAGTCCATCCTCGGGTACATCGAGGATGTCCATAATTGCACTCATGGTGAGACTGGGATAGACCTGTTCGGCACTGGAAAAGTATACAGCCGTGGGAGCACGGCGTATAATACCATCAAGATCCTGAGGGAAGTTGGCGCTACCAATTCCGCGGCTCGCGTTCAATAAGCCGATAAACTTGATATCGAACCGCTCTCCGGATGGGAAATGCTGGGCAATCTCCGGCGGTACTACTAAGGTCTTCGCGGTGGCATCCAGAAGAGTTGGAATACGGACAACCTGTCCTGGGCGGATAATACCGTCCAGTGGTAACAGATCTGCGTTCAGCTCCCTTAAGTACGGTTCTGCCGCCGGATCACCAAAGTAATGCACCGCCACATCAGCTAGGCTTTCTCCTGAACGGAGCGTGTGGAGGTGCACCCCCTCCGGCGGTGCAGTCATAGGGTACTGGAAATTCAGCGTATCGGCCTGTGATAGAGCGATGGCATGGTACACGTTGCCCGCCCGATAGGTGGCATTCACAAAAGCGGTGTCGTGATGGGGATCAGGCTCCGGATCGAACAGGATATCAAAAATGATAGCTTTGGGCTCGGCAGACGACAAATAATCGATGAATTCACCATGCAGATCATGGTACCAGCGAAAGTAATTGCCTAATTCATCGATGCTTTGCTGATCGATATCGACGGATGAGGACCGTGTCAATGGACTCTTCCTGGAAATCGGAGGTGCGCGCACTGAAACGGGCATCGTAAGAGCGAAACTCATAGCCATCCACAACCTCCGTCAGAAACGACCATCTGGCTGAGGTGATACCCCATACAAAAAGGGCTGAGACCAATCCCAGCCCAGACCCGATCAATACTTGTTTTAGCCTATCCGGAATATGTATCACAGGTCGTTCTTTCTATATATTTACTCACTAAATCTATTGCCCTTGCTGCACGTCCAGATCCTTGTTCCAGCGGACGAAATCCAACTCCGCATCGGTGGCTTGATCGAATTCGAACATGTGGAATTTTCCATCCCGTCGGACATTGATCTGCATACCCTCCACCAGAGTGATCCAATCCTCCAACGAGACTTCATACGGCCCCGGCACCTCTTCAGGTGGTGCCACCTCCTGCGGTGGCCCAATCCTGATCGGACCCGGTGCGGCGCCTTGCTCGGTATCTCCCCGCTCAGATTCCTCCACGGCTTGAGCCCAGATCACATCCACCTTTCCTTCATATACGAGGACGGAACTCTCAGCCGTATCGGCCACCGTACGGTATTTGGTGCCCCGGATTGCCGCCACGGCAGTCGGAGCACGGACAGCCACCTTTTTGCTCTCCCCAAAAGCCGCCTTGGCTGCTACCCAAACCTGACCTTTGGATACCGTGGCGCCGAAATCCTTCTGGAGTGGCGTAACACTGGCTTTGGTCAGCTCCAACTCCGTCTTCTCACCGATCCTAACCTTCCCCCCTCCATTCAGTGTGATTTCGCAGCGGGACTTCTCTAGCGTCTTGATCTTGTCTCCCACAAAAACGTTCTGATTGAGTTCCACCTTCTCCCAACCCGGATTCGGGGTGACCTGTACCTGCACTGTTCCCAAGGGGAAAGTAACCTTCCCGAAGAGCTGTTTCCCTTGAGCATGGAGCTCATTGAGAAGAAACGCAATAAGAAGAATAGGAATGAATCGAGTCATGATAAACCTGAATTGATGTAGCTGCATATCCGGGTGTGATTCGTTCAAGTGCACCACGCGATCAGTTGCGGGAATTCACACTAAACGCCTCTTCTTCTATGGCTGGTAGATGCTCCTGATATTAAGGAGTCGATGCTAATCCAAAATGAACATGACGCGACAGTTACTGATAGCTTCGGCGAAGCCATCGAAGCCGGCTGCCTGCTGAGCGTCGCCTATTGAGATTACTACATCCGTCGCTACGGTCCCTGACGTGCTGGTGCCCTTGATGGTCAGTGGATTTCCCGCTACGCGGGAATCTCCCTTGGCCGCTTCAATATCCTTGTGGTAACCCACCACTCCTTGGGTAACTGCAAAGTCGCGCGGGTATTTACCTGGACCGTATAGAACAGATCCATCTGTTGCGAGGATGCGAGGTGACATGGATGGTTTGACTCCCAATCCCCGAGTATCCACAATCAGACCGGTAATGGGCTGACCTGCAACTTGTGGCGCCACGCCCACTGGAGCTGCGGCGCTTTCACCCTGGGCAGGTGTAATACCTGCAGTCGTTGCAGTCGTCGCTGGTGCCGTGGCCGGCAGGACCACATCCATGATTCCGCTCATGGGCACGGCCATGGTCACCTCAACCGAGGCATCACTGAGATACTTCACCTCCCCCACCTGTTGCGCTCCACGGACCATCGCGTCCACCCTGGTTCGAATGACATCGTTCGCCACCATGCTGTTGTTGACAGTAGTCTCAGACGTCAACCTGACAGCTTTTACCGCCTCCACCAGGTTCCGGAGGGCATCCATCTTGGCTGCCCGGATAGCATTGGCACGCGCGGCGCCCACGTTGGGGGCATTCGCCGGCACAGCCCCAATGCCTGTCGCCGTGATCACACGCTGTGAATAATCAACCATCCCAAAATCATTCTGCTCAGTGACCGCCCCTGGGGTTGCACTCCACTGGCCTCCAACCATCGTTATACCGAAGAGAAGGAGTAGACCTACAGTTACCACACTACTCTGTCGCATAGCTTGCCTCCCAAAATGTTGACTTGATGTTAAATCCAATCCTACCACGCGTATAAATACCCTGCTCGCCGGAGTTGGCCTCAGAATGTGATGCGCAGAGAGGATTGAATCTCTCTCACCATCAGTAGGGCATCGGCTCCTGTCACCTTACCGGCCGGATCAAACCGGCTGGTCATGAGATCGGCATTCATGATCCCCCGATCGGCGCACAGTGCCATTGCATTGTAGGCGAAATGACTGCTCGGGACGTCTGCAAAGCGAGAGGGACTCTCCCCGAAATAACGGGTTTCCAGGGACGCATCCCGGGTGACAGTCACCAGAATACGTTGCACCGCCATGGCATAGTCCACTCTCATCACCGTCTGAGCCGGTGCAAAATTGCCGGCGGGATCAACTTCGAACACGCCGAGGTTCAACACCTCCATGATCCAGGGCTCAGCCCAGTAGCCAGCCACGTCGGGTGGGACGGTCGGCTGTGCTCCCGCCGCCATGGCGCTCGGCGGCTGAAAGGTGGGCTGTCCGGTTGCGGGAGCCATGCGTTCGAAGACCTCCTTCAATTTTAACTCCTCCGCGAACAGCACGGCCAGATCAGCACGGGTAATTTCAGGCTTGATGGCAATCTTGCGACCGGCATCTGTACCGGGCCTGGCCCGAACGATCTTCTGGGCCAGAAGCCACATCTGATCCGCTTTGTCCGCCAGTTCACCTTTCAGGGCCACCACCTTCGCGAACTGCGCTTCAGCAGCCTGAAAACGGAAGCCGTAGAAGTACGCTTCCCCAAGGTAGTATTCGGCGCCTTCGTGTCCCGGTGCCAGCCGTAAAGCCCGCTCGAAATCACTCGTTGCCTTGTCCAGCCAGTTGCGCTCATTGCGATTCACGGTCCAGAAGCGTCCCCGAAATACCCATACCTCCTCGTCTTTGGAAGCCAGATCCACGCCTTTATCCACCGCATCCTCCCCGCCCTCAAAGTCCTTCTGATAGGCCTTGGTCAGACCCAAGCCGCTCCAACCACGGGCAAATTTGCGGTCCAGATCAACCGACCTTTGAAATGCGGTCAAGGCTGTTGCGTAGTCGCCGTTGTTCAGGCTTCTAAGACCCAATCTGTAATGGTATTCGGGCGTGTCCAGATCGGACTGAGAAACCGCCTTTGGCGCGCATCCGATCATACCGAGTAACACAACAACCGAAAGAGAGAAGATCAGTTTGGCACGCATGGCACAGACTCCTCTGGTGGAAGGTTTACGTGAAGTATAATAGAAAAGTAAGCTCATGCAAAGATAGGTACGGATAGCATTATCAGCAAGGCTATTGCCGAACAGTTAGAGAATGAAGTTGGCCTTCAGCCAGAGTATATAATGCCCAGGATGTCTATGATCCGCCCTTTTTCTCACCTTGTCAAGGCAGACAGCTATTTCGGCTGAACGGCCAGATCGAATCCGTTAGGTGTCTCACCGGTGATAAAAAGGGCATAGCTTCCGAAATCTTTTCCATCCAGTTGAAATCCCAGGTCCTCGTTACTTCCGGAATACTGTACAGCTAGAGTGACCACGCCTCCCGAAAAACTCCGTTGATCAACAGATTGAACACCTTCGATCCCACTCTGCAATGCGTCAATGATCTCACGTCTGGTTTGGTAGGTAGCCCCGGAGATGCGGAGGGTTAGGAGACGCGCATTGGATTGCTCCAGACTCCACCGTTTTACAGTCTCTGCCATGAGATACTCACTGAGATTTCCAGCGGCGACTTTCAGAGCGTTTACCCCAGCCGTATTGGCATCGATGTGGGTGCTTTTACCGTGGAACGTCTCCTGAGCCATGATCTGAGCATTATCTGCTCTGATCACCTGAGCGCTGATATTCGCCTGACCGGATAGCCGTGAGCCAAGCATCGGATGGGTGACCGCCTGGGAACTGGCACTGCCCACGATGATATACTCCGCTCCGAATTCAGCTGCCACGCCAGCAGCCTGTGCAGCATCTCCCTGAATGGATGCCAGGTTTACATTTCGCTGCCGCAGAGCCTCACTCTGGCTGGGACTTACAATATCAAATCCCTTCGCGCCCATAAGGCGGCCAATCTCAGTCTCCGCGACAATCGAACTGGGATCCTCAACATTCACCTCATCGATCATAATCATGAACCGCGGGTGTCGTACCCATGAAAGGAGCAGATCCAGTGCCAATTGATCCTTCACCACCTCATCCAGAATGTCCGTGACCTCAGCATTGATGGTCACCGTATAAAGCCCGTCCGGACCTTGGCTGGAAGAAATCTCCTCATAGGTCTTCACAAAGCCGTTCGCTTTACTCAGGATGCGGTCATCGGCCACAGTGAAATTTCGCACCAGGGTTTCACTGGCAACTACCACTCCGACTCCCTTCTCAACGGCGTCACGCTTGGCTGCCGACAAGGCGGCATCATGAGTCATACCCATGCCCTCGCCGGTCACTGTTTGGACCTGAGCACTGAGCAGTGAATTGAGGCCCAGTATAAGCAGCACATAGCACGGACTGGAGATTAAGAATCTTGGACGAAGCGATTTGAGGCCGATCATTACTGGTCTTCTACCTCCCTGTTGAGCTTGCGGATTGAATCAAGGGCATGCTCCTGTCCTCCTTCACAGGAAGTGCCCGGGGGTCGAGCGGGTGAAGGGAATCGAACCCTCGTATCCAGATTGGGAAGCTGGTGTTCTACCATTGAACTACACCCGCTAGCTAAAATTAATTTAGCCGTCTGCTGTTCCACAATCAAGAGCCTTGGGTAAATAGAGCCTGATTGAATTCTTGAATCACTGACCCAGATATAGTGAAGAAATGCCGAAATTGCCCAATATATTGTGGTTTCCCTCACATTTTTACTTGTACCCCAATGGCAGGAGTCCTACATTGACCCCCGGCGTTTAGCCTTCCTAAGTCTTAATACTTGCCAGTTATCCGACTTCATCCAGGGCTGCTTGAGGGACGCGAACCCCTATAGGGAGGACGTTTTTGCATGGCTGAAGCAATGGATCTGTTTAATACCCCGGATCCAGAGCGTAAATCAAATGGAAAAGGCACTACGGTTCCCGATGAAATCGGTGAAACCTTGGCGACCATGGCACAGGCTTCGCTGCCGCCCAAGTCGCTTGATGAAGTCTCGCCTCAAAAGTACACTCTTGATGCCTATTACCAGGATGATGAGATTGCCAAGGATGTCCTGCGTAATAAATACTTGGCGCAGCAAGAAGAGGGTCCTTGGGATCTGTGGATCCGCCAGGCGGAGGCCATATGTAGCGTCGAGCAAAACAGCCAACTGAGGGATGAATGGCAAGCCAAGTTCCTCCAGGTGCTGGAAGATTTCCGGTTCGTTCCCGGTGGGCGTATTATGCATGGCGCCGGGCGTGAAGATATCAAGACTACACTCAACAACTGCTATGTCGTGGCCATCAAAGAAGACTCCATCAAGGCCATCTATCAAGCAGTCATTGATGAAGCGCTGACGTATAAGTACGGCGGCGGCTGCGGTCACGACCTTTCACGCTTGCGGCCATCCGGCTCGCCTATCAATGGAACCGGGGGCGAATCCTGTGGTCCAATCGGCTTTATGGATCTATTCAGTACCAACACCAACACCATCGCCCAGCATGGACGCCGGGGCGCAAACATGCAAACCCTGCGCGTCGATCACCCTGATATCGAGAAATTCATCACGATCAAGCGTGACTTGAATAAAGTCCGATACTCTAATATATCCGTACTGCTCACACACGAGTTTATGCATGCCGTGGAAGAGGATCGGGATTTCGATCTCAGATGGGGTAACAAAGTCTATCGGACCGTGAAGGCTCGCGACCTCTGGCACAACATCATCTCCGCTGCCCATGCCAGCGCAGAACCAGGACTCCTGTTCTGGGATACCATGTGCGATTATCACAACGGAGAATACTGCAGCCCCCTCGTTTCTACCAACCCGTGCGCGGAACAACCCTTACCAGACGGCGGTTGCTGCAACTTAGGAAGCATCAATCTGGAGCGCTTCGTGGATGATGACGGTCAATTCATGATGCCCGAGTTCAAGGAAACGGTCAGCATTGCCACTCGCTTCCTTGACAATGTTATTGACTACAATATCGATCGCCATGCCCTCGACTTACAGAAGAATAACGCCACAGGGGACCGGCGTATCGGTCTGGGAATCCTGGGACTGGGTGATATGTTGGTCCGCATGCGGATTACCTACGACAGCGACGACGCCCTGGCGACTGTCGAAGAGATCATGCGGACGATGCGCGATACCGCTTATGAGACCTCCATCGCCTTGGCCAAAGAAAAAGGGCCCTTCCCGAACCTTGAATGGAGCGGTTATCGTAAGAGCAAATTCGTGCAGAACCTGCCGGAGTATATCCAGACTGGAATCCAGGAAAACGGGATCCGTAATGTTACCCTTCTAACGGTTGCTCCCACAGGATCAGGAGCTATCGTCGCTCAGGTCACCTCAGGAGTCGAGCCCATTTTTGCAACCTCCTATACCCGTCGCGTCAAACAGAACGACGGCTACGGTGATACCTTCCGGGAATACACGGTCTACCACCCAATCATCAAGAATCTGTTCGGGAGTGATCAGGATCTTCCAGAGTATGTGGTGACCGCCCATCGGATTGATCCCTATTTCCGGGTTAAAATGCAAGGTGTTATTCAACGGTATGTGGATAGTTCGATCTCTTCTACTGTCAACCTGCCTGAGGACATCGACGTTGAGACCGTCGCCGACATATATATGAAAGCCTATCATGAAGGACTCAAGGGTATCACGGTATATCGTGAAGGTTCACGCGAAGGCATATTGATCTCCGAACAGCATGCAGACAAGAAAACTCAGCAGAAAGGCAACGGGCAGCCGTTATACTCTATTCACCCGGCCCAGGCTGTCACCGAAAGTGACCAGTCCATCCCCGCCCCAGCCCAAGTGAACTCATCGTCAGACGAAGTTGCGGAACCCGGGGATAAACCCCACTTACATCCTCGGTCACGTCCGGCGATTACCCGCGGTGTAACCCGCCGGGTCAGGACCGGTGAGGGGAATCTGTACATTACTATTAACGAGGATGAACGGGGTTTATGTGAAGTCTTCACAACCATTGGGAAGGCTGGTGGAGTGGCATCCACCCAGGCGGAAGCCATAAGCCGGCTCATTTCTTTAGCCCTCCGCTCCGGTGTGGATGCCCGGGAGATCGTGAAGCAGCTCAAAGGCATCAGTGGTCCTAGTCCTACGTGGGAAAACGGACGGCTCATCCTTTCGACGCCCGACGCTATCGGACAGGCTCTCGATGATTACTTGGACCAACGCCCCATGCACCAATGGGAAATTGTCGATCACGACGCTAGCTTGCCGGAGATACCCAGCACGGCCTCTAGCACGCTACAGAAGGATAACGGGCGGAATTTTGAAGAAGGTACCTCCAAAAATATGACGACTTGCCCGCGTTGTGGCGGTACGGTGATCCATGAGAGCGGGTGTGTTACTTGTCACGGCTGTGGCTACTCTCGTTGTTAAGCCAGTTTTGACGCCACCGGACCGTATATGAAGAAGCGGGTCAGTGACCCGCTTCTTATATACGTATTCAAAAGAACCTGCAGGAGATCAGTCGTGCATGATCTCCTTCTCTTTTGTGACCAACATTTCATCTAGGATGGTGATATGTTCATCGGTGAGTTCCTGGAAGTTATCCATGGCACGGTGCAGATTATCCTCGGAGATATCGTGGCTCTTGGAGAGCTGCTTCAACTCGTTGTTGGCATCCCTGCGCACGTTCCGTATGGAAATCCTACTTTCTTCCACAACCTGATGCGCCACCTTGACCAGCTCTTTCCGACGCTCTTCAGTGAGCTCCGGTATAGGCAGACGGATGACATTGCCATCACTTGTCGGATTCAGTCCCAGATCAGCAAGTTGAATAGCCTTCACTATGTTGTTCAATTGGGATTTATCATACGGTTCCACCACCAGTAGGCGTGGTTCCGGTGCCGATATCCCAGCCATATTTTTCAGGGGCTGGTGGCTGCCATAGTACTCCACCTTAATATGATCAACCATTCTGGGATTGGCCCTGCCGGTTCGAAGAGTAGCCAGCTCTTGGCGTGCGTGCTCAACTGCTTGTTCCATGTGTGCCCTCGTTTCGGCGTGGAGTTTGTTTATCATGACTCCTCCCCCTTTACTATAGTCCCAATGGGGTGGCCCGTGCAGGCCTTTAACATGTTGCCCTCTTCTTGGATATTAAAAACTACAATTGGCAGCCGGTTTTCCATGCACAATGTCACAGCTGTGAAATCCATCACCCTTAATTTATTCTCAATCACCGCCTCATAGGTAAGGTGCTCGAATTTTTTAGCTTGGGGATGCGTGACAGGATCTGCATCGTAAACACCATCCACCTTGGTCCCTTTTAGGATCAAGTCAGCCCTTATCTCGATGCCCCGCAACACGGCCGCCGTATCGGTGGAAAAATAGGGATTGCCGGTTCCTCCGGCGCAGATAACGATCCGGTTTTTCTCCAGGTGCCGAACCGCACGCCTTCTGATATACGGTTCTGCCAGCTGCGAGATGGAGATGGCTGAGAGAACCCTGGTGTCCAATCCGGTTTTTTCCAGGGCATTTTGCAGAGTCACTGAATTCATCACTGTACCCAGCATCCCCAGGTAGTCACCGGAGACGCGGTCCAAACCTTCGGCCTCCAGCGACAGACCACGGAAAAAATTGCCTCCCCCGATGACAATACCTATCTGGATACCGCGCTCAGCGACGGTTTTGATCTGCTGCGCAAGATTGTTAACGACGGTAGGATCAATGCCGAAATTCTGCCCCCCTGCGAGAATCTCGCCGCTCATTTTTAAGAGGACACGGCGATAGGGCAGGTCAACCATTAGAACGGATTCGATGGATCAGGTGTCGGTACTCCGATCAGATTCCACCTCACCCAATTGAAAGCGGGTGAAGCGGGCGATCACAATGTTTTCTCCCAAGCTGGCAATAGATTCATTCAAGTATCCACCAATCGTTTTCTGTGGATCTTTCACATAAGCCTGCTCGAGGAGCACATTCTCAGCGTAGAATTTATCCACACGGCCACTGACTATCTTCTCGAGAATATGATCAGGCTTTCCTGATTGCCGTGCCTGCTCCATAAAGATACTCTTCTCGTGGTCGAGCACATCTTGGGGCACATTCTCTCTGCGCACTACCATCGGTGCCGCAGCGGCGATATGCATGGCTACATCTTTGACAAACTGCTGGAAAGCCTCTGTTTTGGCCATAAAATCGGTTTCGCAATTCACTTCAACGAGCACACCTAGCTTCGAGCCGGGATGGATGTAGGAGGCAATTACTCCCTCTGTCGTTTCACGGCTCGCCTTCTTTTCCGCTTTTGCTATGCCCGCTGTACGGAGATGATCTACGGCCTTGTCTATATCACTATCCGTCGCTTCAAGCGCTCGTTTGCAGTCCATCATGCCGGCGCCGGTCTTCTCGCGCAACTCTTTTACTAAAGCGCTGGATATCATCCCACTTCCTCTTCATCAGGCGATTCGGGAGCCGCCTCACTTGCTGTCTCGGCTTCTTCCATCTCCGCCTTCACCTCATCTCCGGATGCTGCGTCAATCTCCTGCTTAGATTCTTTTTCAGCGTCCAAGTCGCCCGGAGCCTCCTCAACCGACTCAGGTGCTGCTTCAACTTCTACCTCTGCGTCAGCTTCGGCTTCGAGCTTCTTTTCTACCAATTCCGTCTCGGACACCTCTCCCTCATCCTCCTCGAAAGACTGCCCTCCGCGCGCCTCAATGATGGCATCGGCTATCGCACTGCTGATCAATTGGATGGTGCGAAGGGAGTCATCATTCGCCGGGATCGGATAGTCCACTAAGGTGGGATCCGTGTTGCTGTCGACAATGGCCACAATCGGGATTTCCAGGCGGCGAGCCTCCCGAATGGCCGTGGATTCATACTGGGTATCAACCACATATACCACATCAGGAAGCTGCTTCATATCCTTGATGCCACGATGCTGATCAGCCAGCCGGATCCTCTCACGCTCCAAGCTGAGAATTTCCTTTTTTGTCAGCGTCTGATAGAGCGTATCGGCATCCTTCTCCAACTGTTGTAGCCTCTTTATGCTACGTTTGATAGTGGCGAAATTGGTCAGCGTCCCTCCCAGCCAGCGCTCGACAACATAATACATGCCGCAGCGGTCAGCTTCCTTCTGAAGCACGTCCTTGGCCTGTTTTTTCGTACCGATGAAGAGAACCGTACCACCTTTTTTGACAATATTGGTGATCGCTTCTATCGCCTTGCGCAGACATTCCATTGTCTGTTGGATATCAATAATGTGTATGCCGTTCTTCTCCATATAGATATACGGCTTATAATTGGGATGCCATCGGCGTGTAAGATGACCGAAATGGGCACCAGTGCTGATAAGATCTTCACTGGTCACATGGATAAATGACGCCATAGATTCCTTCTACATGAATGGGTTAGCGTTTTGAGAACTGGAACCGTTTCCTGGCACCGGGTTGCCCGTATTTCTTACGTTCAACCTCTCGTGCATCACGTGTCAGGAAGCCACCCTGCTTAAGGATGGTACGGAAGTCCTCATTGATCTTTTCCAAGGCGCGGGCGATGGCAAGCTGAACGGCGCCAGCTTGGCCGGAGAGTCCTCCACCTCGAACATTAGCTTGGATATCATACTGATCCACAACTCCTGCTGCCTCAAGAGGCTCGAGCAGGAGCCGCTTATGGGCAATCCGGGAAAAATAATCATCAATTTCACGTCTGTTGATATGGATGGTGCCTTTTCCGCTTTCTAGCTGCACCCGTGCGACCGCAGATTTCCGTCTCCCAACGGTCCGCGCAAGGACTTTCGACATAAACTTCCTATATTTCCAAAGGTTTGGGTTGTTGTGCTTGATGAGGATGATCGGGACCGGCGTACACCTTCAGATGCTTCAGCATCTTTCGACCCAACCGATTGTGAGGCAGCATGCCTCGCACTGCATGTTCAATGATCCGTTCAGGATGCCGTTTACGTATGGTCTCGAGGTTCTTGGTTTTTTGTCCCCCGGGAAAACCGCTATGATGCCAATATACTTTCTGTGTCTCCTTGGCACCCGAAGCAATGACTTTCTCGGCATTGGTCACCACGACACAATCGCCCATATCCAAATGCGGGGAAAACTCGGGCTTATGCTTCCCACGTAGAATCGAGGCAATGTGGGACGCAAGCCGCCCCAGCACCTGGCCGTCGGCATCCACCAGGAACCAATTCTTCTTAATCTCTTCAGATTTCAGCGTAAATGTTCTCATAAATCCAAATTGTTACAGCAGAAAAGTTTACCATCATTATTTCAATAAGGTCAAGGCTTTTCAGATATTGGAGAATAGTCTATTCCGTCCGATGGTGGCGCGAATCCTCCCCGTAAACGACATACCCAGCATGGGAGTATTCCTGGAACGGGAGTAAATATCCTCGCGCGTAAAAGTCCATTCCTCTTTAGGATTGAGGATGACCAGTTCTGCATTCTGTCCAGGTTCCATAGGAGTCAGCTCCATCCCCATGACTCCGGCCGCTCCAGTTGTGAAGAGATCAATCACCTGCGTAGAGCGTAATCCCGCCTTGCGTAGGACCGTATGAGCCATCCCGAATGCGGTTTCCAGGCCTATCATCCCGAATGGTGCCCGTATGATGTCCTGCTCTTTCTCCTCGACTGTATGAGGGGCATGATCAGTGCTTATACAGTCAATCGTACCGTCGACCAGACCAGCGATCACCGCCTGACGATCTGCCTCTGTACGTAACGGGGGCGCTACCTTGGCATGCGTATCGAAGTCGCTGATCATTTCCTCGGTCAAACCAAGGTGGTGAGGGGTGGCCTCGGCCGTTACACGAACACCCCGCGCCTTGAACTGGCGTACAAGTTCTGTGCCTAACTCGGAGCTCACATGAGGAATATGGATTCGGCCTTCGGCCTCCTCTGCAAGCAATAGATCACGATATATCATACTGGCTTCAGCCTGAACCGGACTACCGGGCAAGCCGAGTCGTGTTGAGAGAGCACTCTCGTTCATTACCCCTTCACCACGCAGGAAGGCATCCTCAGCATGGTTGATAATGGGCACACCCAAGTCGCGGGTATAATACAGCGCCCATCGGAGAACCTGGCCATCCTGCAGCGGCTCTCCATCGTCAGAGAACGCTACCGCACCGGCGGCATGCATCTCCAATAACTCCGCCAATTCCTTTCCATATTGCCCCTTCGTTATAGCTCCGATGGGATAGATATCCACCGGTAGATCCTCAGACCGCTCCACAATGAAGCGGATACCCTCTGGACCATCCAGGGGCGGATTCGTGTTCGGCATAACGCATACCCGCGTGAAACCGCCTGCCAGAGCCGCTCGTGAACCGGTTGCCAGGGTTTCTTTGTCCTCGCGGCCCGGCTCACGAAAGTGGGCGTGAATATCAATGAATCCGTGGGTGACCAGACAGTCTTTGGCATCTATTGTTGCCGCTTTGTCCGGCCTGATATCCTCGGGTGCCGCCAACTTGCCACTTTTGACCGCCAGCGATCCCTGACGGCTCTTGCCGGTAAGAGGATCGTAAAGGGTACCTCCTTCAATTATTAGCTCACGCGGCAGAGATGTTATGGTACCCATTACGCCTCCTCCTCACCTGGACGCGGCCCCAGGAGATGATACAGCACGCTCATCCGGACTGCCACACCGTTGAGCACCTGATCCAGGATAACCGCTTGGTCACCGTCTGCCACGTCACTGTCAATTTCCACACCGCGGTTCATCGGCCCGGGATGGAGGATCACAATCTCCTTTCTGTGCCTGCTGAGCCGCTCATTGGTGATACCGAACCGGTGCCGATACTCACGGATCGACGGTATAATCCCCTCTCCCATCCGTTCACGCTGGATTCGGAGAACGTTTACCGCATCCGCCCACTCAAGTACTTCATCCACATTACCATTCACCTGCACACCAAGATCCCGAATATAGGGCGGTATCAGATGACCAGGACCACAAACCGTTATTTCCGCACCCATGGAAATCAATCCAAAGATATTCGACAGCGCTACCCGACTATGGGCGATATCCCCGATGATTCCGATCTTCAAGCCTTCCAAGCGGCCGAACTTCTCCTGTAAAGACATCATGTCCAACAATCCCTGCGTAGGATGCTCATGGGTGCCGTCGCCGGCATTAATAACAACCGCATCTACATACTGGCTTAATTGTTTTGTCGACCCGGGGACGGGATGTCGCATAACTACTGCATCCATCTTCATGGCGTGTATGTTCTGTATGGTATCCTTGAGCCCTTCCCCCTTGTTGAGACTGGAAATCCCGGCACTAAAGTTGGTTACATCGGCACTCAGGCGCTTTTCCGCCAATTCAAAAGATATACGGGTACGGGTGGAATTCTCGAAAAACAGGTTCACAACGTTTATCCCCGTGAGAGTGGGGACTTTTTTAATAGGGCGATCGAGAACCTCTCTGAAACTGAAGCCGGTATCCAACAACGTCTGTATGTCCTGCCGTGGGACACCTTCCAAACCTAGAAGATGATTTATAGTTACTGTCGGCTCACTCATTTCGTGTATTCCACTAGAAGAACCTCATCCTGTCCATCAACCTCGACGACGTGGACATGGATATGTTCATTGATGGATGTAGGATGACTTTGACCGATGTAATCCGCTTGGATAGGCAGCTCCCGATAGCCTCGATCCACCAGCACGGCCAGCTCAATGGCAGCCGGTCGGCCGAAATCCATCAGGCTGTTCATGGCCGCCCGAACAGTACGACCGGTATACAGTACATCATCAATAAGGATGATATGAAGATCATCCACACCGAAGGATATCTGGGTCGGCCCCACGCGGGGTGAGGGCAACCTGGTTCGAAAATCGTCGCGATGGAAGGTCACGTCGACGGTACCAGACTTCACTTCAACGTTGCGGTGCCGTTGTATAAGTCCTGAAATCCGCTGAGCCAGAAACTCGCCACGACGCTGGATACCGACAAGGGCTAGATCCTCCAATTTCTGGTGTCGTTCCAGAATCTCATGTGCCAGGCGGGTCAGGGTTCGTTCCATAGCATCGGAGTCCATAAGTGTGGCTTTCACCTTCTTCACAGATACACTCTCCTGGGTAAAAGAAAACCTCCTTGCGGAGGTTTCAAGGGGGTGGCAAGTTCAAGTGTCCCCACCATTAGAGGTGATGGATTGGATCGCATTCCAGGCGCAAAGTTAGCCAGACTTCAGCCGAAATCAACAGGACAATGTGTAGAGCCCTGATGCTCCCGTAAATTACAGCAAGAAAAAGCCAGTAACGATGCGGACTGGACTTGGGCAGATAATCGAACTATTATTACCGTTGGTCAGGCTCACTTCATTAATCCAGTCACAAGATTATTGGCATTGAACCTCCCATGCGATCTTCACACAAGACGAGGTATTCAGAATGGATATTATCCTGAGAGGTGCCCTGGCAATTGCTATTGGATACCTGTTGGGTAGCCTCCTGCCAGCTTTTTTTCTCGCTAAGCTGAAAGGTTTTGATATCCGAGAGCACGGTTCCGGAAATCCAGGCGTTACCAACGTGGCGGATACAATGGGCTATGGAGCAGCGGTCATGGTGGCTTTGTACGATCTTGCCAAAGCACCGCTTGCAATTATGGTAGCGATCTATATGGGGAATCCCATCCCGGTGTGCTATGCGGCCGGATTCGCGGCTTTCCTGGGCCACTGCACCCCCTTCTACCTGCGTTTTCGCGGCGGCGAGGGCCTCGCAGCCATGATCGCCATCGGATTCTATTCCATCGCCAGACTGCTCCTCTTGGATATCCGATATGCCTACTTCGTAGCACCGACCCTGATTCTTCTGGCTATCATCTTCTTCACCCTCATGAAGACGAAACCAGCGGTTCCACTCATATTGATTTTCGTACCTCTTCTAGTAAACTCAGCCCTGCTGTTCTTCGGATTTGTGATCCATAGCATCATCCTATGCATCGTGGGATTATATATCCTCGGGCATCGTATCTATAAGCTGCTGCGTGCTTCCACTGCTAGCATGACAGACGAAGAGAAGAAGTTATTGTGGCGGAAGTGGCTCCGGCCTTTGGCCATTGTATTTCCCCTGGGTACCTTTCTGTTCAAGACACATACCATTATTCTTCTTCTGGCTGTGTTCATCATCTTCGTTGTATTGGAGATCATCCGTTTCCTGAAGAAGTACAATCGCTTTCCCCTGCCTTATAAAAAAACGGAGGAAGGTCGTATCTCTTCTATGGTCGTCTTCCTATTCGCCTCGTTGCTGGTATTATGGTTCTTCCCAACGAACATTGCCACTTTAGCCATCATGTTCGTTGTTTTTGGAGATCTCTTGGCTTGGTGTGTTGGCATTACGGTCGGAGGCAGAGGATTTCTGGGCAAAACATGGAGCGGTACCATTGCTTGTCTGGTTACCTGCTTGACCCTCACGATTATCTATTATTCGTTTGGCCTGGTGACACTACCTGTGGGAATTCTAGGTGCCTTGACGGCCACTGCCGTTGAAGTTGCCCCCTTGCACGAAGACAATTTCATCATGCCCTTTGCCAGTGTAGTCGTCATGGCAATCCTTTAATCTGAGCCACGTCATGGAAAGTCACACCACGCGATACGATCCTTCAGAATTGGTATTCGCACCGGCAATCCAGGAGGACTTGGAATCCATCACCGAGATCTACAATCAAGCCATTCTCCATACCACTGCCACCTTCGACACTCAGCCAATATCTCTCGATGAACAAAGACTCTGGTTCAAGCAGCACGGCGATTCATACCCTATTCTGGTCGCTCGCATGAACAACCGTGTAATGGGCTGGGCGGCCTTGAGTCCCTGGTCTGATAGATGCGCTTACGAAACTACCGCCGAAGTGTCGATTTATATTCGCGATGAATTCCAGGGCCGAGGAGTTGGTGCTCGTCTGTTGAAAGTACTGTTGGAATCTGGTAGACAGAAGGGACTCCATCTGGCAGTGGCCCGGATTGTGGAAGGCAATCCGGCGTCGCTCCGCCTGCACCATCGTGCCGGCTTTCGAAATGTCGGGACCATGACCGAGGCTGGCTGCAAATTCGAGCGCTACCTTGATGTAATCATCATGGAAAAGCTATTGGATGGATCGCGCAAATGAGGCGATCTCCTATCATCGGTGTCATGGGCGGTAGCCAGGTACCCTCCGACATAGAGCAGCTTGCTCGAGAGTTGGGTCAGGCTTTGGCGAACGAGGGCTGGATTGTCCTAAATGGTGGCCGGGATGCAGGTGTCATGGCGGCAGTGTCTGCAGGTGCGGCCTCGGTGGGCGGTACCGTGATCGGTATTCTTCCCGACAAAGATCTCAGCCGGGCATCACCAGACCTCACCATTCCCATCCGAACCGGATTGGGGGATGGCCGAAATGTTCTGAATATTCTTTCCAGCGATATAGTGGTTGCCCTGCCTGGAAGTGCCGGAACCCTATCGGAGATCGCACTGGCCTTGAAACATCAAAAACCACTCCTGCTGCTCGGTTGGATGACCTCCCCCATCGCCTTTTCGGGAGAAGATACAGTTGAGTCACTGCACTCCGTTCATCAAATCGTTGAACGCATCAGGGAACTCTTATCTGCGCAGAACTAGGTCCATTAGCTTTATATTCATCCGTTATTTAATCTAGTGAGGTTCACATGGAGAAGCTTGGCTATCTGCTTATCGGAAGTGTGGCCATTCTATGGATCATAGGGATGATCGTGGGACTCATTGTCGCTCTTCCCTACGGTATCATCGGTTTGGTCGTATTGATCGGTTTCGGACTCCTGTTCGTTAAAGTGCTGAAGGAACGCTTAGCGAGCAAGGAAGATGACTATTACTCCAAGAACATACAGCAGTGAGGTACCCATGCACCTGACAACCCAGGATCGCTTTGATGATCATAGCATAGAGCAAACTATCGGACTCGTTCGGGGCAACACCATCCGCGCGCGGCATCTTGGCAAGGACATTCTGGCCGCCTTCCGGGGTGTAGTCGGCGGCGAAATCTCCGAGTACACCAAGATGATGGCCGAGGCGCGGGAACAGGCACTGGACCGCATGATCGCCAATGCAGAAGAAATGGGAGCGGATGGAATCACCGGAATCCGCTTCACCAGTGCCACGGTAATGAGTGGTGCGGCCGAGATTGTTGTTTACGGTACAGCTGTTAAACTGAAGTAAACCAGGTAAATATCCCCAAGCCGATCCGGTTTGCACACCGGCACCCATGGATCGTAACTATTCCGTGCCGGAGACCATACCCTTTCAGATCATCCTGGACAATCGGACAGAGGGTGCTTCGGCTCTTCTTGAACAATTTGTACAGCAAGCTCGAGATCAACCACTAGAAGTGATCATCGCCGGCTTGAACGCCTGCCACCAGACCTTCCCGCTCATGGCCGTCTGGCCATATCTCCGGCATCAACTGACCGGGAACCGCTTGAATCTGGAGCAGATTGCCGAGGCAATGACGATCCAAACCAGAAATGTCATTGCCAAAGCCGCCGAAATCCTCACTGGCAATGAAGTGCTCCTCACGCTCAGCAACAGCTCCCTGGTACGCAGAACTATACTCGCCCTCGATCCAAAGCCGGCAGTCCTATGCGCTGCCTCGGAGCCAGGAAGCGAGGGCCGCTTGCTGGCATCGGCCTTTAGCGAAGCAGGCGTACAGACCACACTTGTCGAGGACGACCAACTTTCAGCGAACATCGGTAATACCCATGCAGTCCTGCTGGGAGCCGATATGTATGATGATACCGCATTCATCAACAAGGTAGGATCTGACGATCTTGCCCGGCGCGCTCGGCAGTGCGGTAAACAGGTTCTCGTCCTGGCCGAAGAATTCAAACGGGTTCCCCAGCTCCCGGAACTAACTCCGGAGTTGACCACTCTTGCCATCTCTTCCCGAGGCAAGACAACCACGCACGTTATCTTCGAGCAGGTGTTATGGCAGCCTCATATCAGACTGATCACAAATAAGCCTTGATGGCGTGATAGCACAGTATTGATCAGGAAGCTGAAGAGGCGAACTGGCGCAAGAGTTCTGTCGATGGCAGAAAGCTAGGGTGTAGCGGGTAACACCACAGTACTACTTTCAAATCCCTCCATCTGGAAGGTAACCGAGTAGTCGGTTTGCATTTTCAGATCATAAATCGCTCGCAGGTCGAATCGGACCTGGTATTCCTCTCCACTGGCAACGATCATTACATCATCTTCATCTAGATCGACCATACGCCCCGGCACAGGAGGCAATGGTTCGGCGATTTTATTGTCCCTTCCCGCGGACGTAGTGACCTGGAGGTTGATATCGGTATGCAGATAGATCTTTCCATTCTCATACCTGAACTGGGGAAACGTTGCATCGCGTTTGTGGGCATTTCGAACCATCAGATCCACAACTGCCGTCGAGCTGGGATATTGGGAAGCTCGCCGGACGAATACCACATTCCTCCTGAGACCTCGGAGAACTTTATTCCGGCTATTTAGCGTTAGCGGGCCGGGTCCGTAGACTTGGAAAACATCACTCCCCGACTTAGATAAACACCAGATCCCCACATCGGTCTTCTGCATATCTCTCGCATTAAGGATTTCGTTATCAGGCGGGCTATGCCACCTGATGGAGACCTGTTCATATCGCATGACCTCTCCGGTTAGAAAGCTGAGCATGTCTCCCCACAGGACCTCATTTACATGGACGAATCCTTCCATAAGGGTACCAATTTCGGAGCTATCTACTTCGACGGCTTCAAGAACGCCTACTACGATAAGATCGCTGTTGATCACCAAGTTATCGACAGAGTCGTATTGGCTGTGCCAACCAAATGGAGAAGTAAATGTGCACGCAAACATCAATATCAATGGACTCACACCCGAGATTACTTTTTTTGATGGGTACATCCTGTTGTTACCCCACCCGTTGCACCTTTAACAGGTTGGTGGTACCTGGTTGACCGATTGGGACTCCAGCAGTAAGGACAAAATAGTCTCCTGACTTCAAAAAGCCTTTCTCTAAAAGTAACTGCTCAGCCCGGGCAATCATTTCATCCGTACTTCCATACTCACCTACCAGCATGGGCGTCACTCCCCAGCTGCATTGGAGCCAACGACAGGTGGAAATGAAGGGTGAGAGGGCTACAATGCGAGCTTTGGGCCGGAATCGAGAGACACTTCTGGCTGTACTGCCGGTATGGGTCATGGTCACGATAACCGGAAAATTGAGTTCACGAGCGATATTACAGGCAGCGTGGCTGATGGAACCACCGACACCTCTGATACTCATATCTTCTTTTCGTCTTCCCCGTACGTCTGTTGTCACTGCTTCAGTAGCGATGGCAACGGCATGGAGTGTCTCAACCGCCTTCAGCGGATAGGCTCCAATTGCGGTCTCACTCGAAAGCATCACGGCGTCCGTGCCATCGTAGATGGCATTCGCCACATCATTCACCTCGGCTCGGGTGGGAAACGGTGCCGCAACCATGCTATCGAGTAGTTGGGTTGCGGTCACTACCGGCTTGCCCGCTGCATTACAGGCTTGGATGATGCGCTTCTGGATCAAGGGGACTTCCTCCAGTCGCATTTCCACGCCCAGATCACCCCGCGCGATCATGACACCATCGAATTCCTGGATGATTTCATCCAGCTGAGCCACGGCCTCCGGTTTTTCAATTTTCGCCATAACGGGTATCTGCTGCTTTTCACTTGCCAGCACTTCATCAATCACTTCACGATCCTTTGGTGAACGCACGAAGGAGAGAGCTAGCCAATCCACGCCCACCGCCAGTCCATGCCGCAGATTCTCCTTATCCTCGGGAGTCAGGGTGGGAACACCCAGCGACACACCCGGAAAATTCACACCCTTATTAGCCTCCAGATGACCGCCATAGACAACGGATACCCGAAGAACTGAGGGGGATTCATGAGCAACGACCTTGAGCTCAATCTTCCCGTCATCGAGCATAACGCGGGCCTCTTGACCGACAGCTTGGAACTCAACCTTCGGGCGCACCTTGATGTCCGCTTTCTTGCCTGAGCCC
>CP070656.1:2871840-2881642 GCA_020355065.1 Fidelibacterota bacterium
ACCCTGGTGACCGTCGGGATTATCACCTTCATGAATACCTGGAACGATGTCCTGTGGCCCATCATCGTTATCCGTAGGACTGAAATGATGACCATGCCGCAGACCGTCGCCCTGTTTGCTGTTGGAGGACAGGCCGATGCACAAATGGGATCGATCCTGGCCGCAGCGACATTATTGGCCATCCCGGTGGTGATCACCTATACCATCTTCCAGCGACATTTCATCGAGAGTATGGCTACATCCGGCCTGAAGGGATAATCAAGATCAGCAAGGAACGGATTCGAGTATCCGTTCCGAAAACATGTGAAATCCAAGAAAATTGAGAGGTAAGACTATGCATGAAATGGCGGATAAATCGTCGCTACTCAAGCGTCATCCGGGGAATCCAATCCTATCCGCTACCGATTGGCCCTACCGGATGAACACGGTGTTCAACGCCGGTGCAACGCTTTTAGAAGATGGCACCACGCTGCTGCTCTGCCGGGTGGAAGATCGACGTGGATTATCACACCTATGCGCTGCCCGTTCACAGAACGGTGTCGATGGCTGGCAGATCGATCCCCAGCCTACCCTCCTCCCTGATCCGGAACACTATCCGGAAGAACTGTGGGGTATCGAAGATCCGCGTGTCACCTATCTGGCGGAGTTGGAGAAGTACGCGGTTGCTTACACAGCCTATTTTATCGGTGGGACTGTCGTATCCATAGCACTGACGGAAAATTTTAACGAGTTCCAACGTCTGGGACCCGTCACAACGCCTTGGAACAAGGACGCCGCCCTCTTTCCTCGCCGAATCAACGGCCTCTGGGCCCTTATCCATCGGCCGTTGGGGTTAGACCACGGTTCCCACATCTGGATCAGCTATTCCAAGGATCTGATCCAGTGGGGTCAGCATAAACTGGTTCTGATGTCCCGTCGGGGCACGTGGTGGGATTCTCACAAGATCGGCCTGTCCTCACCTCCTATTGAGACCGAGCACGGTTGGCTCATCATTTATCACGGTGTCAAGCACACGGCTGATGGACTGCTTTACCGCCAGGGACTGGCCCTTCTGGATCTCGAAGACCCGTCTAAATGCCTGCTCCGAGGCGATGAATGGATCTTCTCCCCGGAGGAGTCTTACGAGATGATCGGCGATGTAGGAGACGTGGTGTTTTCGTGCGGCCATACCATCGCCCCGGACGGAGATACATTGAATCTCTATTATGGGGGTGCCGATACCTGTATGGCCTTGGCCACCGGCAGTATCCGGAGTATGCTGGCATGGCTCAAGACACATGGCCGTCCTCCAAGCGAAGGCCTGGAATAGTGAACGTGAAAGTTGTGCTGACTCAGTGATTCGGTTTATGGGCCCACTGATCCGCCATGAGTGCGATCTTCAGGCTCTTGAGACCATCCTCTAAGCGCACCCTGGGCCTGTGATCCGAATTCCTGATCGACATGAGAAAGTCGCTTTGCAAGGCCCGTAGGGAGGCTAAATAGATATCGGCTTTGGTACCGTCGGCGGAGAAATCCCCAACGAGCATAGTCTCTATGGGCAGGGCCTGCTCTCCCACCCTGATCACCACCTGGGAATCCTTATCGCTCTGCTTCACCTCTCCCCAACCCTCGGGCCGGGAGACATCTTCCATATCTTGTGCCTTTGACCGCAACACCTCTTTCCAGCCCGGCAACTGCGAGAGTGCGGCGGTACTCCCTGGGGTACATAAGCAGCTCAGTCGCCCGGAGAGCGGAATCCATCCTGCCATCTCGATCTCAGCCAAGGAGAATACCAGACGAATGGATGTACGCTCAAAAAATCCCGGACGGGAAAAATCATGGTAATGGCTGGCCATCACTCCATTTTCATACATCACCGTCGCCAAAACCTGATCTTCACGACCATCCGCCCTGCGATGGGCAGAACCGGTAACCGACATCGGTTCACCATCGATGAAGCACTCCGCCAGGTCAATAAAGTGGACGGCATGTTCCACCAGGATGCCGCCCGAAATGCTTCGATCCCAGAACCAGTGTTCGCGGGACAGGGAATCGTCGGCGGCATAGTTTTCGACAACCATTCGCCGCAATGATCCGAAGATCCCTTCTTTGGCCAACTTTTCGATCCCCAGTACCAGGGGATTGAAACGTTGCATGTAATCAACGGTGGCTTGGAGGCCGGTCTGGTCCCTGACGTCGATAATCCGCTCTGCATCCGCCAACGTGGTCGCCAGCGGTTTTTCGATCAGGACATGCTTCCCATGTTCCATGGCGGTGCACGCTATTTCTGTATGGGCGTTGGGTGGCGTGACGATGGAGACGATCTCTAGCTCCCGATCCAGGAGCAGCTCCCGCCAACTGGTGTAAAAGCGAATGTCTCCCGGATCCCGCTTTGAATCCTGATCGGCTACAGCGCGGACCTGTACATCTTCCAGGCCATCCCAGGCCTGGCGCAGAAACTGGCCGAATCCTCCGTAGCCTATGATGCCTACATTATCCATGGGGATGTCACCTGCTTAGAAACGGACGGCTTGCCGAGCGACAATCCGCGATCAGGCATAGCGCTTATCGCTATGAAGATCAAAGAAATAGAGCTTCTCAGGATCGAAGGTGATCTGGAGTTGGTCACCAGGGTGATATAATTGTTCCGGGGGCATACGCATACAATACCGCTTATCCTGCTCGCTGAAATAAAGGAAGACCTCATTCCCTACCGGTTCCACTACATCCACCACGATAGACTGTGGTTCACCCCATCGCGAATCACTTCCTTCCCTTACAATGCGAATGTTTTCAGGGCGGATGCCCAACACGACATGCTGACCAGATAAGTCTTCCAGCTTCGGCGTCAGGGATTCGGGTACCTGGATCTTGAACAGATCCGATTGAAAAGTAACTGCCCCATCCGTGCTCACCACCCCCTCCACGAAGTTCATAGCCGGACTGCCGATGAATCCGGCAACAAATTTATTCACCGGATTATTGTACAGTTCCAGGGGCGTATCCACCTGCTGGATCACTCCCTGATTAAGGACCACAATCTTGCTGCCCATAGTCATGGCTTCCACCTGATCATGGGTCACATAGATCATGGTGGTCTGGAGCTGCTTGTGCAGACGGTTGATCTCCACGCGCATCTGCACCCGCAGCTTGGCATCCAGGTTGGACAGGGGCTCATCAAACAGAAACACGTTGGGCTTGCGGACCAGAGCCCGGCCAAGTGCGACTCGCTGCCTCTGTCCACCGGAGAGGGCTTTAGGCTTCCGTTCGAGGAATACGGCAATATCCAGAATCTCCGCCGCCTCCTGAACGCGGGCCTTGATTTCCTTCTTGGGGTATTTCCGCAATCTGAGTCCGAAGCTGAGATTCTCGTACACCGTCATATGCGGATAGAGCGCATAATTCTGAAATACCATGGCGATGTCACGATCCTTGGGGGGTATGTCGTTGACCACCTTCTGATCAATATACACTTCACCGGAGGTCACCTCTTCCAGACCGGCGATCATGCGGAGCACAGTGGACTTCCCACAGCCAGAGGGACCCACCAGCACTACGAACTCACGATCATCGATTTTCAAGTTGGCCTGATCGACGGCCGTAACCTTATTGTCGAATACTTTCGTTACATTGCGTAGTTCAACAGACGCCATGGATGAACCTTCGTTTCAAGGATTTAGGGGAACTTATGTATGTTGACGGTACATGTTCCTGAATTTATGTCCGGCGCAGGAAAGATTGTATGAAATCGTAGCGAGGCCCACCAGCACCCATATTTCCGGAGACGGGCGGGAACAGATTTCTATTTGTCGACGGACGTCCGTATCACTCAAATCCAGTTGGGGCAAAGATATAGAGGGAATGATCTACTAGAATGTATAGCTTTTTACCCTCGATCACCCCGCTGACCGTATACGGAAGATCGTATACGGAATTGGCCGTCTCTTCAGAAGTATTTGATACTAGTTATATTGTCTAAATATCATATCCAATTTGGGAGCAGGGGGTAGTACTGACAACGGCGTCGGGATCGCCCCGATAAAAATCCCCGTCAAGGATGCTGTTTCTTGATGGGGATTCGCGTTTCTAACGGCAGGATGATCACAGATTCCGATAACGCATCCGGGTACCAAATTGATGTGAGAGCCGAATCTCTTCGGGAGTGAGCTCCTTGGGAAAGTACGTGCCCGAGATGCGGGCGTCACGAATGCTGGCTCCCTCCAGCCGGCAGGTACTCATATCGAGTCCCCGAAGATTAGCCTGGCGGAAATAGCAATCGGAGAAGTCAATATTGCGCACATCGGCTCCATGCAGATCCACGTTCCTGAAGTCGGCTCCTCGGAAATCACAGGCTTCCCCGGCGGCCCGCTTGGCATTAAAGTCGTCTATTTTATCCTCGCGGAGCAGACGATACATCTCATTATCCAAGACTTTCGGTATCGCAGGACTCATAACTCCTCCTCATTAGCCTTATATGAACGCCAGGGGAATCCTGGCGGGTCCGTAAAATTAATACGATGCGGTCGCAAATCAAGATAAGCCTGGGTGTTTGACCGTCCGGACTCGGGTATTCCTACCCGGCCGGTTTTACCTACCTAAGGACTATTACAGTCGTTAGCTTCACCCCCAGTAAAATAGTACCCGGACCCATTTGATATGACCATCGGGGAAAAGCCAACAATCGCATGACTTCCCGCCCCACGACCGACCCAGCACCAACCAGCGTCGCCGTTCCTTCCCCGATACTAGCCACCAAGCTGTTTGTGCCTCCCCTGCGCCCGGAGCTCATACACCGGCGGCAGCTCATCTCGCGACTGGAAGAGGGAATGAACCGCCGAATGATCCTAGTCTCTGCTCCCCCGGGATCAGGAAAAACAACATTGCTCAGTGAGTGGATCCATGGGAACCACAAGTCTGTGGCCTGGTTGTCGTTAGACCAGGAGGATAACGATCCCACCCGCTTTGTGTCCTATGTGATCGCGGCCTTGCAGTTGATCGAAGCAGATCTGGGCAAAGACGCCGCATTTATTTTGCAGTCGCCCCGAACACCTCCGATGGAGGCCGTGCTGACCAATCTGATCAATGATATCGTGGCCATATCGGATGAGGTCGCCTTAGTGCTGGACGATTACCAACTGGTGGATACACCGCCGATCAACAAGATGGTCGGATACTTAATTGAACATTCCCCAGCCAATATGCACCTGATCATTTCCACCCGTTCGGATCCAGGCTTGCCACTGGCACGACTCCGCGCCCAAGATCAACTGACCGAAATCCGTGCTTCAGAGCTCAGTTTTTCCCCGGAGGAGGCAACCCAGTTCATCCAGCAAGGCATAGGTATCGATCTCTCGCCCAATGCAATTGGCAAGCTGATATCCCGGACGGAGGGATGGATTGCCGGGCTGCAGTTGGCCGCCCTATCCATGCGCGGTCGCGAGAACCCCAATGCGTTCATCGACTCATTTACGGGTGACGAACGCCATATCGCCGACTACCTTATCGAGGAAGTTCTCCAGCGTCAGCCGGAAGAGGTACAGGACTTTTTACTTGAGACCTCCATTCTCGAACGCCTGAATGGTCCCCTATGTGACGCCGTGATCGGCCGGGATGACAGCCAGCAAATCCTGAGGGGACTGGAGAAGGCGAATCTGTTCATCATTCCATTGGACAGCGAGCGGTACTGGTACCGTTACCACCATTTATTTGCCGAGCTGCTGCATCAGCGGCTCCATCAAGTACATGGCAATCTGGATCCGGAGCTCCACAGTAGAGCTAGTGAATGGTATGAGCGCGAGGGGCTGATAGCTGTGGCGCTAGATCATGCGTTATCCGCCAAGGATTATGACCGGGCTATGGACTTGATCGAACAGACCGCGGAAGAGACCTTCATGCGCAGCGAGCTGGCCACGCTGCAAGGCTGGTTTGATGCGCTACCTAAAGACATGCTACGCACGAGACCCATGCTCTCCGTCTTTCAGGCTGTGGCGCTCTTACTGAGTGGACAGCCTTTGGACCAGGCAGAATCGAAATTACCGGATGTCGCAGCTGTGGATGTTCAAGATTCGGTAGATGGTGCCGTATCTCTCTTCCGCGCGATGGTGATGGCCTACCAAGGTGAACGCGACCAGAGCGCAGCGCTGGCCAACCAAGCTTTGGAGCTTTTGCCCGATGTAAATCTGTTTTTCAGAAGCATGGCGGCTGGAATTTTAGGCCTCAATGCGTTCTACAGTGGAGACGTAGCCGCCGCCACCGAAGCCCTTGAGAAGGCGGCCCATATCAGTGAGCAAGCCGGCAATCTTATGAATGCCGTCCTGGCGATCTGTCACCTGGCGGAAGTGGCCTGGATCCAGGGACAGTTACATCATGCCAAAGCCCTCTACTTACGGGCACTGAGCCTGGGCACGGATAAGCACGGCCAGCGGCGTCCGATAGCCGGTATTGCGTTGATCGGATTGGGAGGACTCAAGTTGGAACGTAACGATCTTGGGTCCGCCAAGCAGCAGACCGGTGAAGGGATCGAACTAGCCAAGAAATGGGGTAACATCGGCGCCCTGAACGGCCATTTGACGCTGGCGCGAATCCTACTGGCGCAAGGGCATCCGAAGGAAGCTCAATCGGAGATCGACCAAGCCAAAGAGATCGCTGTGACATTTGATGCCATGGAGATGGATGATTACCTGGTGGAGCTGCATCAGGTACGGCTCTGGGTGACCCAGGGGAATTTAAAAGCAGCCGCTGAGTGGCTTGACGACCGGGAGCATCAGCAGGCGCTGAGCACAGGTTCACAAGCCGGGCAGGAGGGTGAGGAGCCATCGCCTCTGCTCCGCATTATCGAGCAGACAATGGCAGCGCGGGTGGAGATCGCGCGCGATCAGTCCGATCAAGCACTCAAGAGAATAGATCCTTTACTTCAGCAGGCTGAACAAGCTCGGTGGGTGGCATATTTTATCGAGACTCTGATCCTCAAGTCTCTGGCCTTGTGGAAACAAGGCCACCGACAGCAGGCCGTGGAAACCCTGACCCAGGCCCTTGATCTGGCTAGACCGCAGGGATATATACGCACATTCATTGAGCATGGCGAGCCCATGGATTCTTTATTGGAGAAGGTGCTCGAATCAAGGACTGGGAATGGAGGGGATGACAGAGCCAAACCAATGTTGAATTATACCAAGAAGCTGCTATTGGCTCTACGATCCCGACCGGTCGCTCAACCGGATGGCAGTTTGGCGGCACCATTGAGTGAACGCGAACTGGAAGTGCTCAGATTGGTGGCAAATGGACTCTCCAACTCAAAGATCTCCCAAAACCTCTTCATCTCACTGAACACCGTGAAGACCCATATCAAGAATATCCATAGCAAGCTGCACGTTCACACCCGAACCCAGGCCATCGCCCGAGCCCAAGAGCTGGGGCTATTATAAATTGATCCTCCAGTAATCCTTTTGCTGTAATACACGCAGACTGCGGTCAACCTATCCCGCAGCGCGAGTCCGGCCTTAATCACCCCGAAAGATCACCCCAACGGGTGATTTCACAATCGTGATGATTCACCAATTTCATACCAGGATTTGAAAGACAAACAAGGATAAGCGGAACATACAAGCGAGATGAGTAAGAAGATTCAATATCAGATTCGTGTGAAAGGCCAGCTGGATGAACGCTGGACTGAATGGTTTGGAGACATGAAGGTGAAATCAGAGGGAGGCTACACCACCCTGTCAGGCCCCGTATGCGATCAAGCAGCCCTCCATGGTATCCTCTCCCGAATCCGCGATCTGGGCCTCCCTCTGATTTCCGCTCACCAATCTGAGCCAGAAGAAGAATGCCGGCAAAAGAAAAAGGGAGCCCGGGAAACATGACTGTTCTCGGATACCTGCCCAAGCTGAACACATTCGCCCTGACGGTATTTCTCATTGCGGTGGGGACGCTCCCCGCTCCGGGTCGGGCACAAATCGATGTCGATCCCCTGCGCGAGTTGGGGTACGAGGTTACCCATCTCGGCATGGTGGAGGTGAATGGCGAGCTATGCCGGAGGCTTCAATTGGACAATGTCCCGGGTGTCGAGATGCCATTTCCGAAGATGATCATGCTGGTCAGGGAAACCGATAATCGCCCGTTGCAGGTTGATTACTATGATGACCAGGGACGGAACATCAAGACCCTGCGGATGCAATCCATCGAAAGAATCAATGGTGTACCGATGTCGATGAAGATGACCATGAAGAACCATCTGGATGGCACCGAGACCAATATTGATCTGAACATCAACTACGAAGAGTGAAAAAATGAGACCTAGAATGAGAACAAATTCAAACATCAGGATCCAATTAGCGCTGATACCATTCCTGAGCGTGTTCGGTTATCCGATCCTGAAGGCTCAAACGCCGAGCGGTGCGGAAATCCTGGAGAACATGACCTCAGTGCGGACAGTAGAAAACAGCAAGGGCGTCATGACCCAAACCATCCAGACCTCTACCGGTCAGCACCGGATGTTCGAGTTGGAGTCCTATTCCGCCAATGAAGGTGAAAAGACGTTGATGCGTTATATCCGGCCAGCCAGTATCAAGGGTCAGGCGTTTCTGATGCTGAACAATGCCAACGATATCTGGACCTACTTTCCCCGCAGCAACCGGGTGCGCAAGCTGGCCTCCCACGCCAAGAAGCAGAATGTGCAGGGGAGTGACTTCACTTACGAAGACATGGGATCGGGTGATGAGTGGCGGGAAAAATTCGTGGCCACCAATCTGGGTTCCGCGAATCACCTGGACCAAAGAGTATGGGAATTGCAGTTGGATGGAATCCCTGACAAAGAACCTCCTTATCCAAAGATACGGGTTCTGGTCCGGCAGAAGGATTATTACCCGCTCCAGCTGGATTATTACGACGATGATGGAGAGGTCTTGAAGAGTCTTTACCTGGAGGATATCCGGGAGATTGAAGGGATTCCGACGGCCATGATCATGACCATGCGAAACCATCAAGACCGGACGGAGACCATGATGGAGATGCAAAGTGTGACCTATCAATGGGAGCCTCCGGCGGGATTTTTCTCGGAGCGGAATCTGAAGCAGTAGCATGGTCAAGGCTACAACCTAGAGAGAAGTACAGGGAGAAACAGAACGTGATGAGCCGGTTGCATCGGATTCGAAGCCTATTTTCAAGAGCGGTACCCCAGTTGGGTCTGGCCTTCATCATGCTTATCACTGGCAGGTTGGGGGCACAGACCGAATTCTTCGGGTACTACGAATCGGAACAGGATGCCGCGTCGATCAGCCAGCGGCAGTATAACTACAGTTACAACAAGATACGGCTTGATCTGCTCGCTCATCCTACGGAGGTGGTTGTCGTGGGGGCCAACCTGAACGTACAGCGATACAGCGGGCAGCGGAGATGGAACCTGCTCGATTTCATACCGGAGCATATACGCCAGTCGGAAATCCCACCTTTTCTCACCGAATTCCCGATTGCCTTGCCCGACACATTGTATCTCGACAACGTGTACATCAAGATCAATTTCCGGAAGTTCGATCTGACGGCCGGCAAGCAGCAGATCTCGCTCGGCACCGGATATGCGTGGAATCCGCTGGACATATTCAACCTGAAGCAGCTGCTGGACCCGACCTACGAGCAGACGGGGGTGAATGCGCTCCGGGCCGAGATCCCGTTGGGTGACCGCATGCTGGCCGACCTGATCTTCTCGCCCAAGGAGAGCTGGGAGGTGTCACCCCAGCTCGTCCGGTTCAAGCTGGGTATCGGCAGCTTCGATTTCACCGCCAATGCAGGCCGCTTCCACGGGGAGCGTACAGGTCTCGATCTGGCC
>CP070656.1:2881742-2886679 GCA_020355065.1 Fidelibacterota bacterium
AGGTTGTGAATAAGAATGTCGTAATACCGCTCGAAATCATCGCTGAAACGCACCTGAATCCCGGACTGGCGTGCTTTCTTCACCGCCCGCCGGGAAGCATCGGTGAATTTGGCCAGGTTCTCTTCGGGAGTTGGCTCCAGATACAGGATACTGGATACCTCGCGCCTATGATACTGAAATCCGTGCTGCAGGAGGGCGAAGTCCACGTAGTTCGACAAGCGACGGTTGTAAATGGTAGGAGGAAGGGTCAGGGATATACCTTGGAATCCCTGATTCCGCGCGTATTCGATGAGGCTCTGCACTAGATCATAACTATTCTGGAATGACAGACCGACGGGAGTGACCAATCCACCGTAGGAGGCACCGGGGTGGGAAACCAGGTGTCGCTGGCCTTCCATTTCGATGACCGCGGCCGGGAACAGTGCGAGGAGGCCTTTGGGTCCGGTCAGGACGAGGGAATGATCCTGGAAACGTTCCTCGGGATGGTAGCTGAGGAAGCGGCGCAGGTGGAACAGGGTTCCGTTGTTGGACTGGCGGACGAAATGGTCCCACTCCTCGTGGAAGGTCGGCTGGTAGGGGGAGATGGTTATGGACATGTTAGCAAGGTGCGTGGGAATTTATCGGCGCGGAGAGGGAAGTGGAAGCGAAGAGTTGGAATACATTCAAACAAGTGTATAGAAGTGGCTGGTAGATTCTGAATTCTGAATAGCAGAGCCCCCGTATCCGTTGAGATAGTGACGTTTGCAGCGTTGGGCTAGATTGCCGTGGGTACGAGCCCGTTTACCTTCAGAGCGGATAGGTGTATTGGGCTAGTTGTCGTACCGTTTCTGGAACTCCTCCTGCGCTTGCTTGCGCTTGGCCTCTTCCTTGGGATCCAGTTTGCCCAGGTACCAGGAGTGGTCGGCACGGTTCAGCAATTCGTTAATGGCGTTTTCAAGCTTCTGCGCCCCCTTTGCCTTGGTGGGATCATCGGAATCCCGGTGCTTCTCGACGAGTTCTTTCAGTTCGGGGATGAACTTGGAATACCAATGTTTGCCCACCTCATAAAGGCCGTGCCAATGTGTATAGTCGGGAGCCATCATGGAAGCGCCGTGCCGGGCGACCCGGCCTTCATGGTGCCAGATCTCCCACCAGGTCCACTCGACCTGCTCATCGAACTGGATGTCGGACAGGAGATTATATTCATATAGCAGGGCCACGAGGTCCACCCCGGGCTGGGCAAATTTCTCGTTGTAAAGGTTGACCACGCCGTCGTATTGCTCGTAGAAATTGTTGACGTAGTTACTGGTATGACATACGCTGCACACCTGTGTCATATTACGCCGGCGGGTTTTCCAGTTCACCTTGGCGCCCTTGGTGAGGCCCAGTTTCTTATCGGCCACCTCGGGGCGGATCGATACAGCCGGGCGGTTGTTCCAGCTGATCCTCATCCCCACGTCATGGGTGACCGGCACCAGGTTGCCCCTGCTGGTGCGTGTGGCCGACATATGGCAGGTGGCACAGGTGGGAGCAGCCGTATAGTCCTCGCCCAGGACCCACTTGGCATTCTCCATGTTGAGCGCGTCTTCATAAGTGGCGAAGGCGATGCCGTGCTTGGATTCCTCGTATATCTCCCTTTGGGGATGGTCGGGACCGAGGTGGCATTTGCCGCAGTTTTCAGGACGCCGAGCCTGGACGGCAGAGAAGGCATGCCTCTGATGGCAGGCCGTACAAGCCCCGTTGCTGCCGTCCGGATTGACCCTACCCATGCCGGTGTTGGGCCACCCCGTCGGTTTCAGGGAACCATCCTTGTTGACCTCCACCGCCGCCCCGTGACATTGCTTGCAGCCACTAACCGTCAAGGCTGAACCGCCATAGAACTTTGTGTCGCCTTCCACGATATCAGCCAGGAAATTGTCGAGGGAGCCCAGGATCAAGCCAGCCTTCGAGTGATGACTCTCATCGAATTCCTTCACTTCCTTGGGATGGCAGCGGGCACAGTCCTTAGGCGAGACAATGATGGAAATGGCGAAGCCATTATGGTCAAAGACGTCCGGGTCCGATTCCTCAGCCTGATGGCATTCAAAGCAACCCACGTTGCCCCGGAAGTGCTTGGAGGTCCCCCACTCCTCGTAGATACCACGGGTCTCCTCAGCGTGGCACTCGAGGCATGCCTCGCTCTCCTCCGATGGCTCGGAGGGGAGGATGGTTTGAGCATATCCTGAGGCGGTCAAAGCGCCTAATGCGATTGCGAATGTGATCCGGTAGCTTGTCAAGAGACGATCTGTCATGACACCCCCAATTCAGGCCGGTTCGCCCTTGTATGGCTTGATCTTTATCTGCGATGGGTGAGTGTTCTCTGCCCATCGTTTTAAGGTAGTCAAGCCATACGAAAAAATCCATCTGATTCTGAAAGGTAATGCAGCGTGTGCGCTACATATTCGGTAGTTGGGCGGTGAATTGGTTAACTTGTCTGCCAGCGATCATCAACGGTCAATCAGGAGGGAAACGGACCATGCATCGTTCCGGAACAGTGTACATCATCACCCCAGCCGTCATTTTTCTCATGCTCAGCTCCACGGCCTTTTCCAGGCCGCAGGACAAGCCCAGCATCAAGCGCAAGCATATTGCCGCCGCGGAGACGATTATCGGCCTGTCCTTCGACAAGACCGAGCGGGATTCCCTGCTCCCCGACGTGCAGGACAATCTGGCCAACTACCAGAGTATCCGCGCTGTGCCACTGCCCAATAGCATCCCACCCGCTCTGCATTTTGAGCCTGATCCGCTAGGCAAAGTATATGAATCCAAACAGATGCCGATTGTGTATGCACCCGTGGGTGATGTGGAGCTGCCTGAGGATCTGGAGGAGCTGGCCTACTATTCGATTGCTCAGCTGGGTGAACTCATCCGCACCAGACGCATTACCTCGACCCAGCTGACCACCATGTATCTGGAACGTCTGAAGCGCTATGGACCCCGGCTGGAATGTACAGTTACGTTGACGGAGGAGCTGGCCCTGGCACAGGCAGGGAGAGCGGATGAGGAAATCGTCGCGGGCAACTACCGGGGGCCCCTGCACGGTATTCCCTACGGCGCCAAGGATTTGCTGGCGGTGAAGGGCTATCCGACCACCTGGGGCGCGACGTCCCACCGGGATCAGGTGTTTGATAATGACGCCACCGTTGTAAAGCGGTTGGAGGAGGCCGGAGCCGTACTAGTGGCGAAACTTACCCTGGGAGCCCTGGCGTGGGGCGATGTCTGGTTTGGAGGGAAGACGCGCAATCCGTGGAACCTGGAGCAGGGCTCCAGCGGATCATCGGCCGGATCGGCGTCGGCCACGGCAGCCGGGCTGGTCCCCTTCGCGATCGGGTCGGAGACGTGGGGTTCCATTGTCTCGCCGTCCACGCGTTGTGGTGCCACGGGCTTGAGACCAGCGTTCGGACGTGTCAGCCGGGCCGGTGCCATGGCGCTCAGCTGGTCCATGGACAAGTTGGGACCCATCTGCCGCGCCGTAGAGGATTGTGCGTTGGTTTTCGATGCCATTCGCGGACCTGACGGCATCGACCAGACAGTGGTAGATCGGCCCTTTAACTACAATTACCAGGTGGATATGAGCAACCTGCGGATAGGATATGTGCAGGATGCGTTTGAGGAAGATTATCCCACCAGCGCCAATGACCAAGCGGTTCTGGACGTACTTAAGGAGCTGGGTGCAGAGCTGGTCCCCATCTCACTGCCCGATTATCCTATCGGCGACCTATCCTTCATTCTGAGTGCGGAGGCGGCCGCCGCCTTCGATGAGTTGACCCGTTCCAACCGCGATGATCTTCTAGTGCGGCAGATCAGGAACGCCTGGCCGAACGTATTCCGTACACATCGATTCGTCCCGGCGGTGGAATATATCCAGGCCAACCGCGTGCGCTACCAGATTATCCAGGAAATGGAACGTATCCTGGCGGATGTGGACCTCTACGTATCCCCTGCCTTCATCGGCGACAACCTGCTGCTGACCAACCTAACGGGTCATCCCTGTGTGGTGCTGCCCAACGGATTCAATGAGCAGGATTCTCCGACAAGCATCACTTTCATGGGTCATCTGTATGACGAGGCCACGATCCTGGCCGTCGCTCGAGCTTATCAAGAGGCCACGGGGTGGCATCGGCAGCATCCACCCCAGTTTCCGTAGGCCCTGTCTGGTATGGTGGCGGTCAGTCGTATTTGGGAAATTCCTACTCCCTTGTACCGTGTTTTAAGGTGAACTTCGGGCTATGGTAAAGCGTCCTCATATCCTTGTTGTTGACGATGAAGCCGATGTAAGGGAGGTCATCCAGCTGAATCTGGGGCGGGAAGGATTCGAGGTGGCTGTGGCCGCAGATGGCGAGTCTGCCCTGGAGCTATTGCGCTCCAAGCCCTTCGACGCCGCGATAGTGGATGTCATGATGCCCGGTATGGATGGTTTGGACCTCTGTCGTGCCATTCGGCAGGATTCCGACCTGCGAGCCCTGCCGGTGCTGCTGCTTACGGCCCGGGATAGTGAAATGGACCAGATCATCGGCTTGGAGGTGGGCGCGGATGACTTCATTTCCAAATCCGCCAGCCCGCGCTTGATCACAACCCGCTTAAAGGCTGCCCTGCGTCGGCACGATCAGCCTGAAGCAGCGCCCGGCAAACTCATTTTTGGCTCACTGACCTTTGATCTTGACCGCCGGGAGGTGCTTGGCCCCGGCGGGCCCTTGGCGCTCACGACCCGGGAATACGCCCTGCTGCAATTGCTGGCTGAAAATCCGAATCGGGTATTTACCCGGGACGACCTCCTCTCCCACGTGTGGGGGGATGAAGTGGTGGTTACCGAGCGGACGGTTGATGTCCACATCAAAAATCTGCGCCAGAAGATAGGACCGGACGGGGATCTCATTGAGACCGTGCGCGGCGTGGGTTACCGGGTTCGACGGCAGGCA
>CP070656.1:2886779-2893641 GCA_020355065.1 Fidelibacterota bacterium
GAGTTCCATCCTATGGTCCATATAAAAGGTAATGGCAGCGCGTTTCCGGAAGAGGAACACCTGGAATCCCTTTCTGATGTAACGGATGAACAGGCCGCTCCACCGCCTAACGGTTGGCGGCGAGCCTTCCGCAATGCCTTTGTCACCATCGTAGTGGTTGGGGTGGTCATCTCCCTTTATCTATGGTATCTCTCCCGAGATCTGCCATCTCTGCAGCAGTTACAGGATTTCAGTCCGGATGTCGCCACCAAGGTCATCTCCCGCGACGGCAAGGTGATTACCGAACTGTTTACCCAGCAGCGGGTTCTCATTCCACGGATGCAGATGCCCCTGGATGTCCAGCATGCAGTTATCGCCATGGAAGACAAACGCTTCTTCGATCATTGGGGCGTGAGCACGCGGGATTTTGCCCGGGCGGTGCTAGTAAATCTGGCCAGCATGCGCTACCGGTCAGGCTTCAGCTCCCTTACCCAGCAGCTGGCCCGGAATCTCTATGACACCATTGGCTTCCGCAAGACCATCACCCGCAAACTCAAGGAAATGCTCACCGCCATCCAGATCGAACGTACCTATACCAAGCATGAGATCCTGGAGATGTACCTGAATTCCATCTACTTCGGCCATGGTACCTATGGAATTCAAGCCGCGGCCCGGGAATTCTTTGGCATCGATGCCCGGGATCTGAACCTCGAACAGGCTGCTATGCTTGTAGGAGTACTCCCTTCACCGGCCGGGTACAGCCCCATTACCCATCCCGATCGAAACTTCAAGCGGCGGAACCTGGTCCTGCATGCGATGACCGAAAACGGATACCTGGAACGAGAAGAATATGACCGTGTGAAGTATAAACCGATCGAGGTGAAGCGTCCGCAGGTGGCAGCAGGCTTCGCACCCTATTTCACCGAGCATGTACGCCGCCAGATGGAACTGGAAGATGAGCGGCTCGGAATCAATCTCTATCAGGACGGCCTTGAGATTCACACCACCCTAGATTCCCGGATGCAGGAAATCGTTGAACGCCTCTTCATGGAAGAACTGCACAAAAACCAGGAGGTCCTGAACGAATCGTTCCTCTCCAATGATTCGTTGATCTACAGTGTCATCGATACCACGGTGTTCTTCATGGATTCTGTCAAGGCCATGATCAGGGGTGAGATTCCGATCGACGACCGTCTGAAGGACCGGCTTCTGGTACAGGGTGCCGTGATTCTCCTTGAGAACGACACCGGACATATTCTGGCACTGGTGGGTGGCCGCATGGATTACCCCGACTATTTCAATCGGGCTACCCAGGCCAGACGCCAACCGGGCTCTACCTTCAAACCCCTCCTGTACATGACCGCCATCGATCAGGGGTATCCCGTCTCAACCCAGCTGCTGAACCAATCACTGGCCAGCACCGGTGATGCCCTCATCGATACCAATCTCTGGAATCCTCAAAACGACGATGGCTCGTCCAGTGGCTTGGTAACCATGCGTGAAGGCTTGAAGCGCTCCCTGAATATTGTCTCGGCACGGATCATCCAGGAGATGGTCACTCCGGAACAGGTGGTAACCATGGCCAAACAGTTCCGGATCACCACCCCCATGCGGGCTGTCCGGGCTATATCCCTGGGAACCAGCGAAGTGCTACCCATTGAGCTTACCGCGGCCTACGCCGCCTTTGCGAACCGGGGCGTGTGGGTGGAACCTGTCTCGGTTACCAAGGTGGTCGATCGGCGGGGCAAGATCCTGCGGGACTTCATCCCCGACCGCAAGGAAATCATCAGTGAAGACAAAGCCTATCTCCTGCTGGATCTTATGAAAGGTGTGGTGAATGGGGGGACCGGCGCCCGGATTCGCTGGATGTATAACTTTAACCGCCCTGCCGCGGGTAAAACCGGGACCACCGACGGCTGGACCGACGCTTGGTTCGTCGGCTTCACGCCCCAACTGTCGGCCGGTGTCTGGATCGGGGTGGATGATCCCCGGGTGAGCCTGGGAGAGGAGCGCTACGGCAATATTGCCGCACTACCTGTTTGGGCCCGTATCATGAAAGAGGTCCACGAGGCCTTCGAACTGCCTGGCACCGACTGGCCTATGCCGGAAGGTATCGCCATCATGGAGATCTGCCCGCTCACCAAAGACCGGCCCACCCGGTACTGTCCCCAACCGCGCGAGAGAGAACTGTTCCTCGAAGGGACGGAACCTCCGGATCAATGTCAGGTCCACAAAGGAGTGGATACACGGCCTTTCCGCCCGGACGACGATATCTTCCTGAACTGATCCCACATAAGTCGGGCAGCCGGCCTGGATCGGGTGGTCTATTAGCAGGACTCCTGTGATCGAACGCGGCCATCCTTGACGCTGATCCTCATTTCCTCGGCCGCGTTTCTCATGCCTTAATACCGGCTGCCCTTATTAACTTCACACCGGTGCTCTGATACCGGCCGCCATTACACTTCCATGTTGAGATCATTTCTATACTGGATCTATCAAAAGCGCTGGCTCCTGGTCGCTGTTGCCGTCGGTACCGCCCTCTATCACCTGCCCTATCCGGAAGGCATCTCCAAGGATGGCTACCGGACTCTGATTCTGGCGATTGTGGTGGTCATCCTGATTATCAGTGAAGCCGTACCCTTGCCCGCGATTGCTCTGTTCATCGCCGTTCTGCAGGTGACCTTCGCCATCGCCAAGCCTTCTGAGGTCGCCCAGTCCTACATGAGCGACGCCGTATTCTTCATCATGGGTTCGCTCATGCTGGCCGTGGCCATTGTGCGGCAGGGGCTGGACTCCCGGCTGACCTTGGCCATCCTGACCTTGACCGGCCCGCGAGTCCGCTCGATCATGTGGGGCTTCTTTGTAATCTCCCTGCTCCTGACCTCCTTCATCGGAGAGCATACCGTCGTCGCCATGCTGCTCCCCGTGGCCCTGACACTAATACGCAACACCTCGGATGATCCCGACAAAGTCCGTGGCCTTACGCGGATGCTCCTGTTTGCCTTGGCCTTCGGAAGTATCATCGGGTCCATCGGCACACCCTCAGGCGGTGCGCGAAATGCCATCATGATCAATTACCTGTCGGACTTCGGCCTGGCCAAGATCAGCTACTTGCGCTGGATGCTGTTTACCTACCCAGTGCTGCTGATCCAGATCCCCCTGGCAGGATGGCTGCTTTCCCGAGCGTTCAAACCGGAACATGACCGGTTGGACAGTGCCGTCCAGAAGCTGAAGTCCAAGGTGGCGGAAGCTGGTCCACTCACAGGACAGCAGATCTTGGCCATCGTGCTTTTCGTGATCATTTTCCTGGCATGGGTATTTCTGAGTGATCGCATTGGCTTGGGGGTGATCGCCTTGGCCGGTGTGTTCCTCTACCTGGCAGCAGGGCTGGTGCACTGGCAGGAGATCAACCAGAGAACCAACTGGGGCGTGGTTCTGCTGTTTGCCGCGGCGATTTCTCTAGGTGTCCAGTTGAAAAATACCGGCGCTGCCCTGTGGGTAGCACAGCAGATTCTGGCTTTGACGGGTGGCCTTCTGGAACAGTTCGCCGCAGCCCAGTATGCCGTGGTCGTTACCTTGACCACCGTGGTGGCAAACATCATGAGCTCCAGCGCCACTGTGGCCGTGCTGGGACCCCTATTCATGAACTTTGGCGGCGATCCAGTCCTGCTGGGAATGGCCACGGCCGTCGCCTCGGCCTTCGGTTACTTGACCACCGTGGGCGCACCGGCATGCATGATCATCGCAGCCACAGGTCTTGTGAGCGCCAAGGACTTCGTGCAGGCCGGATGGCGGATCGTCGTGGTCTCCATTGCCGTTTTAATGCTGGCACTGCTGTTATATTGGCCCCATATTAGGTGATCGGCTATGACTCTCAGGACGAGGTGATGTAACGTGCGGTTTTTGGTTGCAGTTAGGAGTACGACCTATTCGGAGCGCACCCTCCAGATCGGGAGTGCGGTAGCCAATGCCTTCTCGGCTGACCTGTCAGTAGTCTACGTAGGCGACCGACCCAAAGAGCTGCTCTCAGGCGGCGTCAATCTGGCCCGTGATGCCTTGCTCAACTGGGAGATCAACCACCCGGGTGTGGATGTCCTCCGTTGGGCCTACCGCCGCCTGCAGGAGTGGAACTTCATTGATCCTACCCTGGAACAATTCGATCCCACGAATCTGGTGCAGGAGGCCGATCGCGTCCGGGTCATCCTGCCCCATGTGAGCGGGGAAAAAATCCGGCTCATTTTCCGCGAAGGGAATCCCGTCGACCAGTTGAAAAAGGAAACCGAGTATCGGGACTATCTCCTGACCATCGTGGGAGGGGGCAGCCGGCGGCGGCTGACGAAACAATTGGTCCAGTTCGTGGATACCAGCATCCTGTTCGTAAAGGATTTCGAACCTGAACGGAATTACAGAGTGCTGCTTTGTGTGGACGATTCCCAGGCGACCAAACGGGCCGTGGTGTTCGGCACACGCTTAGCCCAGCACTTGAAAACCCATGTCGATCTGTTGACGGTCAGCAAGACTCAACGCTTCGGCAAGGGCTACCGCGGAGCCGCGAAGTGGGCTGAGCGCTACCTCGCCCGGCAGAATCTCCCCTTCGAACAGCATTTCAAGACCGGCGATCCCCCAACCGTATTTGCTGAAACGGCGGGCACCGATCATATCATCATCATGGGCAAGTCCAAGATGAATCCCCTGAAGGCTTGGATTAAGGGTACCAAACCCGGGGACACGGTTCTTAAAGCACACGGGCCGGTGATCCTCGTGAGATAGCCCGTATTTACTTTTCGGTTTCACGAGCCGGATAGCGCGTGAACCGCTTGTGTGTAGAGCAATCCATCCTTTGCCCGGTACCATTATGAAGATCGAATCTCATTTCCTCTCGATGGACTTCCCATGCATTGAGAAGAGACGACCTCTCTCCCGACAGGTGCAGGACATGTAGACCATGCTAGATACCCGACGAGAAGTTCTGCGGCTGCTGGGCAAGCTGGAGTTTCGTTCCAGCCGTGCCCTTCTTAAGATTGCCATCTGTCTTGCTCTGGCCGCCGTACTTGCCCTGCTCCCCAACTATGCCGGACTGACGGATGCAGCCCGCTGGACACTATTTATCCTTATCCTGGGGGCTGGACTCTGGATTACGGAAGCCATCCCCTCCTTCTCGGTGGCTCTGCTCATTATTGCCCTGGAGATCATGATCCTCGGAAAACCAGGGGGCGTATTTGCCAAAGAGTCAACGGATTGGGAAATGTTCGTTCAGCCCTGGGCTAGTCCTATCATGTGGCTTTTCCTCGGGGGATTAGTCCTGGGAGAAGCCGCCCAGGTAACCGGTCTGGATCGGCTATTCTCACGCTATGTTCTCAAATGGTTCGGAAATACCCCCGGTGCGGTCCTGCTGGGATCGATGGGCATCACCTTCCTCTTTTCCATGTTCATGTCCAACACGGCCACCACCGCGATGATGATGTCCGTCATTGCTCCCATTGTGGTATCGATCAGTAAGGAAGATCCCTTCGCCAAAGCTTTGGTGCTGGGCATTCCCGTTGCGGCCAATGTCGGCGGCATGGGTACCATCATTGGGAGTCCCCCCAATGCCATCACCGCTGGGATATTGTCTATGTCCCATCCCATAGATTTTACCCGCTGGATGCTGGCCGGGATTCCCCCGGCCTTGGTATTGTTCGCGGCCGCCTGGCTGTACTTGAGAATGGCCTATTCCAGCCGTCTTCTTACGGTCGACATCAGTGGCTTGGATATCGGTACTCGGACAGGTGCTCAGCTGCCGCTCTGGAAAAGGCTGCTGGTCATGCCGGTCTTCGTCCTTACCGTGATCCTATGGATGACCAGTACCCTGCATCACATCCCCACAGCGGTCATCTCCTTCATCCCTATTACTATTTTCGCAATTGCAGGTATCATTACCATCCACGAGATCCGTCACTTGAACTGGGATGTGCTTCTGCTGCTGGCCGGAGGTCTGTCCCTTGGCATCGCCGTGCAGAGTACAGGCTTGGCAAACTGGCTTGTGGACCAGTTGCCCACCCATCATATGGGTCAGGTCGCTATAGCCTTCTTCTTGAGCTATGTCACGGCCTTACTGTCCAACTTCATGAGTAACACGGCTGCCGCGAATATTCTCGTGCCAATCGGAATGGCTGTGGCGGTGGGCTTCGAACCCCGCATTGTAGTCCCCATGGCCTTGGGCGCATCAACCGCCATGTGCCTCCCCATCTCGACGCCACCCAACGCCATCGCCTTTGCCAGCGGTCGACTTGCTACCCGGGACTTCCTCAAAGGCGGCCTGTTAATGGGTCTGCTGGGACCGGCTATTGCCGCACTCTGGTGCCTCTGGCTGTTCAAGTAGGCCCGGAGAGACTTGACGAACTATATAGTGATAAGGAGCTCTACGATGAAAAAGCAGATCCTGAAAATATCCGTACACCAGACCAGCAAGGTTATCGCGATTACCTACGTAGGTCTGGCCGTTGTGTTCGCCGTGGTGATGTTTATCGTGATCAGTCTGTTCGGTGATCGCGGTGAGCGGGAACACGCCCTGCTCATTGCGGTTCTCTATTTGGTCTTCATGCCGTTCCTCGCCTATCTCCTCGTAGCACTGTTCTGTGCCATCTACAATGCCGTGGCTGAGCGATTTGGAGGGGCCGAGTTCTATCTCGAGGACACGGGATCCAGCGAAGGAGGTTCGTCCTAGGGACTGGTTTGGAATACTTTCCGTACTGTAAATCCGCTCTCCAGAGCATAACGGTATAGGTCCTCCCGAAAGTCGGGATGGGCGATGCTGATGAGCTGCTCCGCCCGCTGGCCCATAGGCTTGCCACTCAGGCTCGCTACGCCGAACTCGGTTACGATATAGTGCACATCCCCCTCG
>CP070656.1:2893741-2908671 GCA_020355065.1 Fidelibacterota bacterium
AAGCACTGGAATCAGGATGTGACCGATTTCATGGAGATCGATCTGGAGCCGCATGATGAAGTCTGACCATTCCAAGGGAGGGAACGCGTTGGTAGCGCGGCTGATGCCGGTCGCTGGGTAACCGGCTTGAATGCCGCTTACTCCTTTTCACCTTGGCCTTCACGCATGCGTAAGTCTGTCCTGGTATCGATGGCTGGACGTTCCGTTGACAGCGCTAAGCACTCTCCGATAGCCTGAGCCGGGAGCAATCCCAAGAGATAGTAGAAAGTCCGGGACCCGGCGCCTCAGCTTGAGACTGTACCACGTCACATAATCCTATGTAATTTCCTGATAGCAATCTGCTTGAGCCGAGGTAGTTTCTTTTTAAAATAATCATCAGGCATCTCAACTAGCAGGAGAAAAATGAAGCTCCAACAAATACCTCGTAAGATCGTGGGCAGATTATTGTATCTTGCATTTCGGTTATTCGGCTGGGACTTACTATCACAGGCGAGGATCAATTATCGAAGTGATTTGCGTGAAATCGGAACCAGGTATGGAGGCTGGGTGGTTCCCGCCAATCTACTTGATGGGGATTCAATCTGCTACTGTGTCGGTTGTGGTGAAGATATATCATTCGACATTGGGTTAATAGATCAATTCGCTTGCGACGTGTACGGCTTTGATCCTACTCCGCGGGCGATCAAATATGTAAAAGAAGTCGCTGGTAAGAACGCAAAATACCATTTCCTTGAAATCGGGCTATGGGACAGGGAAGATACACTGAAGTTTTACGCCCCCAAAAATCCAAAGCAGGTTTCCTACTCCCTTCTAAACCTGCAAAAAACCAAACATTATATAGAAATCCAAGTAAGGCGGCTTCAACGCATCATGGAAGAGCTTGGTCATGAAAAAATCGACCTGCTCAAAATGGATATTGAAGGAGCTGAGTATAAGGTAATTGAATCTATCATTGAGGATAAAATTGATATCAAAGTGCTTTGTGTTGAATATGATGAATGTGCTCATCCGCTGGATGGTGATTATAAACAGAGAATTCGGACGTCAGTAAATAGCTTGCTTGAGAATGGCTATTCATTGGTTTGTTCACAGAGCAGAGGGAACTACACTTTTGTAAAGGATGCCTAGCAACGCACTGCTCTGAAATGGGGCAGTCAGGAAATTGCAGATCGGGGAACGCGAATCAATGTCGCGGTACGGATGATAGTGCGAATATTCTAATAGACCGAATCCCAAATCAATACGAAAGAAGAATTGGACAAATATGGATACAAATCTAGAGCGTGGCACCAGTTTGCCGATCAGACGAAATCTCACGTTCGCCTATGGCAGCTCGCTAGTGATTGCAGCGCTCCTGGCCATTGCGTCCGCAGTCGGTCTCCTGTATCAGGATATCATCTACCCGACGGATGAGCTGCTGCCGTCGTTCGTACCCAATGACGTGGTGAATAGTTTTATCGGGCTGTTGTTCTGGCCGGGCGCGCTGTTCTTTGTACTGTACAACTATGTGATCTATGTATTCGCCATGCCGCTCAACGCGGCTGGAGTTTGCATCCCCGGAAGATCACCAGGTCTATGTTGACCATCCGATTCACGTTGAATTCATTGAAAAGCACTGGAATCCGGAAGTGACCGATTTCATGGAGATCGATCTGGAGCCGTATGATGAGGTATGACAAGATCATTACGGTGGTCACAGAGGGCCATACAGCGTAGCGTTGGGCCGTGAATACAACCTTTCCCGGATAAAAAGGAGGCATAACCAATATGAAAGTATCAGGTATATTTCTCAGCATGATTTTCGCATTTACTCTGGTGATGGCAGCTGCAGGCCAGGGGATCCGGGCGGAAAATAAAAAAGGGGTGTCTACTGTAAAGATCGCACAGGAGAATGAAATGGACCAGCAGGTTTTAGTGGCCTATGCTTCCAAGTACGGTTCGACGCAGGAGGTTGCCGAGGCCGTCGCGGAGGTACTGCGCGGACGGGGGCTTGAGGTGGATCTTCAGCATATGCCGGAAGTGCGGTCACTTGCGAGGTACGACGCGTTTGTGCTGGGAGCGCCGCTCTACATGTTCCGTTGGCACAAGGACGCGCGCCGTTTCCTGTCGCGGCACCGTAAAGCCCTCACTAAGCGGCCGGTCGCAATTTTCGCCCTCGGCCCCATTACTCCCGGTGATGCGGAGGAGTGGCAGGCTTCGTGCGAGCAGCTCGATAAGGAGCTGGCCCGGCGTCCTTGGCTTACACCGGTCGTTGTTGAAATGTTTGGCGGCAGAATCGACCACTCAAAGATGAGCTTTCCTTACAGTTTAATCATGAGCGAGGTGCCAGCAAGCGACCTGCGGGACTGGACGGCGATCCGTGCATGGGCGGGTAAACTACCTGTGGTACTCCAGCTCGAGGCACCCAAAGCCGATGGGACCGATGCAGGCTGAACTGCAACACCGAAGATGAGGGTGGTGAAAGGACGGCCGCAGATAACGTCTGGATATAGGATGCGACTTGTACAACGGTCGATTCCAGCGGCCCTGGGAGTTGCGCTGTTGGCAATAGTGCCACCAGGTACTCATGGGCGCGTGATTGCCGGCAGCCAGCCAGCATACCACCAGGCACAGAGCGATACCGTTATCGACATCGATGGGAATGTATATCATACGGTAGCCATCGGCTCGCAGCTATGGCTGGTTGAGAACCTGCGAGTGACCCATTACCGGGATGGAACGGCCATACCGGAGGTATCTGTCAGCAACGATTGGAGCAGTCTGACCACAGGAGCATTCTGCGAACCGGAACCGGATTCGTCGGCGGGGAGGGAGGCGTATGGACTGCTGTACAACTTCCACGCGGTGAATGACAGCCGGGAACTATGCCCCGAAGGCTGGCACGTGCCAACAGCGGAGGAGTGGCGCACGCTTATTGAAACCCTGGGCGGAGACGAGGAGGCCGGTGGCAGTATGAGGGATACGGGCTCCGGCCTTTGGAGAACCCCGGTACCGGGTTCAACGAATGCGAGTGGTTTCTCGGCGCTGCCGGCCGGTGGTCGCGGGCGCTTCGGTGGAGCGGGTGAGGTTGGACGATACGCTACGTGGTGGTCCTCCACGCCGCATGATGACTCGTTTGCCTGGCACTGGGGCCTGCACCCGGACAGGAACAGCATCCGATACAATCCCGGGCACAAGGCCAGCGGGTTCTCGGTGCGGTGTATCAAGGATTGAGCGGGATCATTCGATTGGGGTGCTGACAACCAACACGAGATTGGTGTGGTCTAAGTATATAACAAATCCGTTTCGCCTATTTATATGTAGTTAAGGAATCCTATCATGAAACGAGTTTTGGCCTGTCTGATTGCCAGCATTATCCTAATGGTTTCCCCGGGGTGCGACCTCAACGATGAGGATGATGAGGGGGTGTTGATTGAGTCCAGCCTGGCCCTTGCCGGTATCAAGGAGCTGGATATCGTCACGGTGAGCGGCGACTGCACCGTGCAACCGGCGGCGGATGACACCCTGCGAGTGGAACTGAGCTACACATTTCCTGAGACGTGCTTCGAGCCCCGCTACCTGCATGAGGGTAACGAGCTGGAGCTGAAGGAGTATTTTCCGGGCGAATCGTGCACCGGCAACTCCCACTGGGTGATTACTCTGCCGACCGGGGTGGACGTGGAATTCGCCTCAGCCTCGGGAAGTTTCACACTGGCAGAATATACCGGGGAACTGGATGTTGCGACTGCATCAGGGCTTGTTACCGTGGCCGATGTGACTGGTGAGTTGGACTTGTCCAGCGCTTCGGGCAATGTCACGGTGGACGGAGTGGTGTTCACAGGAGCCAGTGTATTTTCGTCAGCCTCGGGCAATGTACTGGTTGTCGTGGATGCGAGTCCCGAGTATGATCTGGAGCTGAACAGTGCTTCGGGTGACGCGGTAGTCAACTACAGCGGGAACGAGGTGCAGGGTTATTTCGAGTTTACGGCCCTGCAGGATGGTGGGGAGATCAGCTCGCCGTACGAGTTCGACAGCGAGGTAACGTACACCGAGTGGGGCCATGTATATATGCGGAAATCCTTCACCCGTGGGCAGGGAACGCCAAGAGTTACTGTCGGTACGGCATCGGGAATCGCCGAGCTTAAGTTGAATTAAACCGGGATGGCAGGAATAGATGGGCACTGGTGACTTACATTATCAAGGAGCAGCCTATGATCAACAATAGTCTCAAACTCACACTGGTCCTGCTAATCGTTTGCAGTTTATGTGTAGGCGTAAACAATGGCGAACCGGTTAGCACGGAGGAGGGAACGATGGAAATGATCTTATCACTTGAAAAGGGCGCCATGGAGCGGTGGCGTACGGGGGATCCCTGGGGCTGGACGGAAATCAGTGCCCAGGAAGTGACATACATTGATCCCGGCCTGACCAAGCCGATAGTTGGTCTAGAAGAGTACAAGGCTTACCTGAAGCAGTTAGAGGGGAAGATCGCCTACGAGGGTTCGGAGTTCATCGATCCCAAGGTTGTGCAGGCGGGGGATGCGGCGGTCCTGACGTACAACTATCGATCGTCAGCAGCCACGACGGAGGAGCCCAAAGAAACCTTATGGAATACGACGGAGGTGTACTTCCGTCTAGAGGGAAAGTGGAAAATCGTTCATACCCACTGGTCCTACGTCAAGCAGAAGCTCCCTGCAAGTCTGGAAGTATCCATCCCGGTGCAGCTGTCGAGCAAACAATATGAGGGGGTGTTAGGCGAAGTAATGGCGTTGGAATGCGTCGCAATGGAACGATGGCGCAAGGGTGATCCCTGGGGATTCACGGATATCAGTGCCCCGGATGCCACCTATTTTGACAGTGGAACCCCACAACGATTGGATGGCCTGGAGGCCTTAAAGGCGGAGTATGCTCCACGGGAAGGGAAAATTCACTATGATGTCATGGAGTTTATCGATCCAAGGATTCACGTCCAGGGGGCCATGGCGGTACTGACCTATCGTTTCTTCTCCACCCAACTAAATCCCGACGGATCCATCGCTAAGAGAACGCCCTGGAACTGCACTGAAGTCTATGTACGAAACGAGGGCTACTGGGAAATCATCCACACTCATTGGTCGTTCATCCTGGGTGAGAGGATGTAGAATAACACTATCCGTTTGGGTTGGCCTGTGTTGGAATAGTAACTAGCCGCAGCCGGATTCCATGATCGTGTCCAGATCGACGGGGACGCCGGTGGTCACACTCCTGCGAAGATAGTCATGCCAGGTAGATTCGAGTTGATCCAACTCCACGGACAGGATATCGGACAAGTCATCGGTGCCATTTAACCAGATGCGACGGAGAGCCGCAGGGCCATAGGTGTGGCGGATGAAGCCGATCAGGCTGGCGGCGATCATGCCCCCGCGTACTTCGCCCAAAGCTCGAATATCATCGAAAAGGTCGGTGAGCTGGGGCAACATATCCTGTGACAGATAGTGAGAGGCGATCTGATCGACGGAGTACTCGCGGCACCAGCCGTCGGAGGCAATAGCGATGCCTTCTATCATCCAACTGCTGGAGGGAGCGGGTGAGCCCCATGACAGCATGGTAAGTACGTGGGTGATTTCATGCTTCTCGAATGAGCGCCAGTCGGGGTTCACCACAACGAAAACGGCGTCGGCATCCCAGTTGGCGAAACCGGTGCATGGCCGGCCAACAACGCGCTCCATCTCAGTGCGTGAGTTAAGATAGAATACACGAAGTATCTTTTCAAATTCAGCAATACCCAGATATCCCGAGGCTTCTTTGACTGCGGAGTTTGCGCTACGGAGAAGCATCTGGCGGTGTCGGTGGGCGAAAGAGTCCTGCTGATAGTAGATACGTATATCCTGACCTTCTGATGAGAACCAATGGAAAGTGGTATCATCCAGAGTTGCCTGCACCATATCCTGAGCTGACAAATTCGTGGAAGACAGAGCGATAAGTAGTGTCAAAAAGATGTGTTGACAAAGCTTGATGAGCTTCAAATGGTTCCCTCCCAGTCTTTGGTAGAATGTGCTTATATAATAGTGGGTAACATACATAAATGGCAGTGATACGATTCGCCAAATCTGTGTTTAGCTTACAAGGCGTGAAATTCAGTGAGTATCTTATTACAGGGATAAACCATGAAATATAGACAGTTGTTCCCACATGGATTAATTGTGATACCAGCAATGCTGATTCTGACCGGGTGCAGCAATGCACCTACAGTACAGATTCATTACCTGGGACACGCATCGTTCTTGATGAGGTTCGATAATGGGTTGACGGTCCTGACCGATTACGGCGAGTCGAGAGCCTGGGGACTGGACAGTCCGATTTACGATTGTGGGAGCAAAGAGCCCGATATCGTGACCTATTCCCATGACCATGCCGATCACCAGCGAGAGATCACTTGGGAGCAAGCCACCATACTCACTGCTACAGACAGTCTCAGTCTGGGCGGGCTGACGGTCACCCCCATCAGAACCTGTGAGCTCGACCTTGAAACACCCGACAACACGAGCTACCTGTTCACCTACAAGGGACTGAAGATCCTGCACCTGGCTGATGCCCAGGTATTCATAAGGAGTATCGCTCAGCAGGAGGTACAGGAACGTGTCAGGGTACTGTATCCTGAAAAATACGATGTGCTACTGATGACCATCGAGGGGCGAACCCAGTTCATCCCCCAGGCGGAGGCCTTCATCGATCTGCTGCAGCCGAAAAGGGTGATCCCAATGCACTACTGGAGTGCCGTGTACAAGGCTAGTTTTCTAAACTATCTAGTACGCCAGAACCGGAGATCGGGCAAGAAGTACCAGATTGAGAGAATCGGGAGCGCTGAGTATGCCTTATGGGAGTCCGACGGCGATATGAGCGGGATCCAGGTAATCAGTCTGGACCCGGCAGCCCCGGCACCCTAGAAAAACGTTGTATCGACAATCAATCCGCAACAGATTCCATACTATATTTGTATCCTGAATCATCGTATCAACCCAGGGAACTAACATGAAGCAAGTTGTGAAAATCCGTTCACCACGACTATTCACAGGGATCATTATCCCCTACTCCACAGCGATTGTTTTCCTGATCGGTGTTGCCTGTCAACCGGCGGTTCCGGAGATCGACAACCCGTACGCGGGTGTAGATTGGGTTGAATACGGCCAGTACAAGGCCAACCTCCACACCCACACAACCCTGAGCGGTGGGACAGCAGCACCGGAGGACGTGATCGACCTTTACCGGGAGTTGGGGTATGACATCCTGGCGCTGACCGATCACGATGATGACAGCGTGGCGGTGCCGACCTGGCCATGGCAGAGCTACGGAAGAGACCCGGCAGTACTGGGAATGGTGGCCATCCAAGGGAACGAGATATCCGACGTGCACCACATTGGGAGTCACTTCAACGATTATGGCGCTCCGGGTGTGGAGTCTGAAGACATAGTACTTAAGGAGATTGGACGACGTGGAGGTACAGCGCTGTTTCATCATCCGGGGCGGTATGACAAAGGGGTGGAATGGTACGTGGACATGTACCGGCGGTATGATCATCTGCTGGGCCAGGAAGTCTATAACAGGAATGACCGCTATCCGGAAGACCGTCAGCTGTGGGATGCCATCCTGATGGAGATCCTGCCGGAGCGGTCGGTCTGGGGTTTCGCGAGTGATGATATGCACAACACCGAGAAGGACATGGGTATCAGCTGGATCGTGGTGGTGACATCGGAATTGACCAGCGAGTTGGTTCGGGAAGCGATTGAGGGGGGATGCTTTTTTTATGTGAATGCGCCCAAGGGTCAGGATGGAGCCGCCGCACCGGATATCGAGTCAATTACCGTGAGTGCATCTTCGGGAACGATCCATGTCGAGGCTACCGGTCAGGATTCCATCGTGTGGATATCACAAGGAATACTCGTTCATAAGGGTGACCGGCTAGCTCTGGACGATGAGCTGGAATTGGGTAAATACGTTCGGGCGGAGATATATGGCGCTGACGGTATTGTGGTTGGAACGCAGCCGTTTCAGATCTATTGAGGTAGAGACAAGGTACAGCACCAATTGAATGAGGGTGTGCATTCCTGGTGAAGTGACCTAAAAGACTGGGAATCAGGTTGAAGAACATTCCGGGGAATGCTTCAATCGCGAAGTGTTGAATTTTTAGATTTGCATTGATGGTATGAGGTAGATAAGTTTTTGGTTAATCATATATAAACTTATGCTTTACTCTAAAGCCGCAGAATACGCCATTCAAGCCATGATCTACCTCGCTGAGCACGAGGGGAACAGCTTGTCCATGGTGGCGACGATCGCGAAGCAATATCAAATTCCCCAGCAGTACCTGGCGAAGATCATTCAGACACTGACCAAGCATGGTCTGGTGGAGAGCTACCGGGGCCGGGGAGGCGGATTGAAGCTGGCGAAACCTGCCAATGACATCACTCTGCTACAGATCGTGCATGCCATCGATGGACCCCCGCCAGAACAGGAGCAGTGCGTTATCGGACTGGATGTATGTTCTGATGAAGCGGAGTGTCCCCTGCATAACGAATGGACCCACATCAAGAGCCTGATCCGGGATACTCTGGAGCACCAGAGCCTGGCGAAGTTGGCGGAAGGGATGCGGACCAAGCGCCAGGAGCTGGCGGACCTCCTGCGGGGCTCGAAAGCGGCAAAGTAGCCGCCCCTTTTTCCCGATTTAATCGAATTTATATCTGCTACACGAGTTCGGTTGTGGTGGTGGTTTTACGGGCAAGGATATAAGCCCGCTGGCTGGAATATTCAACTTCTTCGTAGGGAGGACGGTCCTGTGCGTATTCGATCTCGAAGCCAGCTGTATGGAGATACTGCTCCATTTCGTCGAGGGTGAAGAAGAAGAAATCCATGTCGACTGACATGTCCCAGAGCTCGTCCAGGTGGAGGTCCTCATCGCCGATATGGAAGGAGAGCAGGAGCAGACCTTGTGGCATGAGGACGCGCCCTAATTCCTTGAGCACCGCAACCATTTGAATGCGGGGAATATGGATGAGGCAATAGAAGGCGACGATACCGGCCCAAGATCCGTTCTCTGCCTCCAAGGAGGTCATATCACCCTGAACATAGGTGAGATTGGGATTCAGGCGCGTCGCGGCGGCGACCATGGCGGGGGAAAGGTCCAGACCGAAGGCATCCACCCGGCGGTCGTGGAGGTAGCGAGTGATATGACCCGGGCCGCAGCCGAGGTCACAGACAGGACCTTTGCCATGAAGCAGATCGGCGAAATAATCGAGAAGGTTACGATCGAAGGGCTTGTGGTCCAGTTCGTGATAGAATCGGCGGACGTACTCGTCGGTGACGACGTCATAGCTATGTTTAATGGCGAGCTCTGATCCCATAGGTAGTGAATGTACCATCAATAGGGAACTGCGCCAGCTGAAGAAATCCCAAAGTATCCCATGAACTTCTGATTAAAGTCTGGCGGTGAACGAAAATGCGTTTAAATTCGGCAACATTTTGATCAATATTCGGGTGATAACCCAGCGGGAAGCCATAGAACTTTTGCACCGGGGAGTATGGTCCCTGAAAGGATGAGTTGATGAGACCGAGACTGCAATTACTTGAGGATGGCCTGATCCAGCGAATCGTGGACGAAGCGGTGAGCCTGTTGGGGACACTGGGGGTGGAGGTTCAGAACGAGGCGGTGTTGTCCCTGCTGGCGGATCATGGAGCCAGGATCGACTTGGGGAGCCAACGGGCGTTTTTCCAGGAAGGTCTGATCCAGACCTGCCTGGAGCGGGCACCGAGTGCATTCAAGCTGTATGATGTGCCGGGTAACGAGACCAACGACTTTTGCGGCAACAAGGTGCACTACACGCCAGGTTCGGCAGCCTTGAATGTGCTCGATTATGAGACGAAACGTATTCGCAAACCTGTAACTGCGGACTACATCACCTATGCGAAGATCATGAGCCAGCTGGAGCATATCGCATCCCAGAGCACGGCGTTCATACCCTCGGATGTGCACGAAAACATCTCGGACAGCTATCGTCTATTTCTCAGTCTGCTGTATTGTGAGAAGCCGGTGGTGACGGGCGCATTCACCATTGAATCGTTCGCGATCATGAAGGATCTGCAGATGGCCGTACGGGGTTCAGAAGAGGCGCTGAAGGAGAAACCCCTCACGGTGTTTTCCTGCTGCCCGACGTCGCCGCTGAAGTGGAGCGGCGTTACGTCGCAGAACGTGGTGGACTGTGCGCAGTATGCAATACCGGTGGAATTCATTTCGATGCCCCTGGCAGGATTCATCGCACCGGTCACGCTCACGGGATCCCTGATCCAGCATACGGCCGAGACTCTGAGTGGGATCGTCATCAGCCAGACGGCCAACCCGGGCACGCCGGTGCTGTATGGAGGATCACCGGCGATTTTTGATGTGCGCTTCGAGACGACACCTATGGGCGCGGTAGAAACGATGATGATCGACTGTGCGTACAATGAAATCGGCAAGCATCTGGGATTGCCGACCCAGGCCTACATTTCGCTGAGCGATGCGAAGCAGTTGGATGCGCAAGCGGGACTGGAAAGCAGTATGGGTGCTACCTTGGCAGCGCTGTCGGGGATCAACAATATTTCGGGATCAGGAATGCTGGATTTCGAGAGCTGCATCAGCCTGGAGAAACTGGTGTTGGACAACGAGATATGCGGGATGACCTTCCGGCTATTGGAGGGGATCGAGCCGAGGGAGGATTTTCCGGCACTGCCGCACTTCCAGGAGCTCCTGAAAGAAGGGTACCTGATCATTGCTGAGCATACGCGGAAGTATCTGCGGGAGGAACACCTGTTCCCAGGTCCCAGTATTGACCGGGCTAACCGTCCGCGGTGGGAGCAGGAGGGTTCCACCACACTGGAGGAGCGGGCACACCGGGAGATCGAGAAATACCTGGAAGGGTATCAGCCGTCGCGGATCGACGGGGATGCAGCAAGGGAGTTGGTGGGTCTGATGGAAGGGGAAGCCCGACGCCACGGCATGGACCAACTGCCGGAGCGAGAAGCATGAGGAAGCTGTTGGAGTTCCACATGGAAGATATCCTGCCCGCCAGGGAGGAGGTGCTGCGGCAACAGGGAATGCCGCCAGGCAAGACGGTTTCCGGTCACATTCAGTCAGTGCTGGAGGAGGCGTTGGATGAATTCACCAACGAGGCCAGACCGACCGGTATCCTGCAAGGTCTCATGGTGGACGAGTTTGAGGCAATATTCACGGGGGAAGGGCAGAACGACCCTGAGGCTCCATTGGAAGAGATCTATCAACAGGCCGAAGGTCTGGCCTTGTTCGCGCTAACGATAGGGGGTAAGATAAGCACGAACATCGAGGAGCTGTTTGCCGGGAAGAACTTCGCACTGGGTGCCATGCTGGATGCCGTTGCTTCCCTGGCGGCGGATAAGGCAGTAGTGCGCACTGAGGAGCAGTATGAAAAGGAGTTGGCCAACCGGAACCATCACGGGACCGAACTACGCGTGCTGGGTTATAGTCCCGGTTACTGCGGGTGGCATATCAGCGCGCAAAGGAAATTATTCAAAGCATTGGAGCCGGAGCGGATCGGGATCACACTGAATGCCAGCTACCTGATGACGCCGTTGAAATCGGTGAGCGGAGTACTGGTGGCAGGACCACGGGAGATCCACCTTTTCAAACCGTCGTTCAGTTTTTGCAAAGTATGTAAAACCTACTCATGTCACGAGCGGCTACAGGATCTGAAAGCCACAGCAACGTGAGTAACAACCAGGGGGAATAGACGAGTGGAAGTCCTTGCAAAAATATCCGAAGCACTGCAGAGAGGAGACGAAAAGACTGTCTCAACTCTTACGAAGCAAGCCCTGGACAGCCAGGTGCCGCCGAGGGAGATCCTGGATAACGGCCTGGTGGCCGGTATGGATGTAGTGGGAAGGCAATTCGCGGAGCATGCGATCTTTCTGCCGGAGGTGCTAATGGCGGCCAGAGCGATGTACGCGGGACTGGACCTGGTAAAGCCACTAATGGAGGGGGAGGACATCCCTTCGGCCGGTAAGATTGTGCTGGGTACGGTTCAAGGAGACCTTCACGATATCGGTAAAAACCTAGTAGGAATCATGCTGCGGGGCGCCGGGATGGAGGTTGTGGACCTGGGGAAGGATGTACCGGCGGAAAGGTTTGTTGAGACAGCAGCATCAGAGGATGCTGACCTGATCGGTATGTCGGCTTTACTGACCACGACGGCTCCGGTGATGCAGGAGGTGATTGATCTGCTAAGGGAGAGGAATCTCCAAGGCAAGATCAGGACCATAATCGGCGGGGCTCCGGTAACGGACAGGTTTGCTGAGAAGATCGGCGCGGATGCATACGCTTTTGATGCAGCCCGGGCGGTGGAAGTGGTCAAACAGATGGTAAGCGGAGATCAGTAAGTGACCCTTCTAGAGCGGTGCAGAAAGGGTGAGATCCTGGTCGCTGACGGTGCCATGGGGACCATGCTGTTCGAGAGAGGATTACGGCCCGGGATGAGTCCCGAATCTTTCCTGCTCTCACATCCCGAGACGGTACGGGAGGTATCCCGCGAATTTCTGGAAGCGGGAGCAGACATCCTGCATACGAACACTTTTGGAGGGTCGCCACTGAAGCTAGCGGAGTTCGGTCTGGCAGACAAGACGGGTGAGATCAACTGGGTTGGTGCGAAGATCGTGCGTGAGGTGGCTGGTGGATCAGCGATTGTCGCAGGGTCGTGTGGTCCCTCGGGGCAATTCATGGAACCTTACGGGGATATTTCACAGGCAGAGATGCGTGATAATTTCAAGCGGCAGGTGGAAGCGCTGGTGGAGGGTGGAATCGACGTACTGACGATAGAAACCATGATGGACGTGCGAGAAGCCACCGTGGCGATCCAGGCAGCCAAAGAAGTGGCGGCCGATCTGGTAATCATTGCCAGTATGACATTCGATGAGACATCAAGGGGATTCTATACCGTCATGGGTACGAATATAGAGGAGGCGGCTGAAGCGTTGGAAGAAACAGGTGCAGACATTGTGGGATCCAATTGTGGCGATGGAATCGAGAAGATGGTGAAGATTGCGAAAGCCTTCCGAAGTGTCACTTCACTGCCGGTGCTGATCCAATCCAACGCCGGCAAACCTGAAGCAGGTTCAGGAGGCCTGAGCTATCCTGAGTCGCCGGGATTCTTTACCGAGCACGTTGCGGCACTAGTCGAATTGGGGGTAGCCATCATCGGTGGCTGCTGCGGGACAACCCCGGCTCACATTCATGTAATTAGAGAGATGGTGGATCGGGCAAAGCTGTAGCCAATAGTACCTTCCAGGCAGAACATACCCATTTAAATATTCCATCACCAAGCTGAGACAAGAAGTGCTCCAGGTTGTGTGTGTACATGTACCTCACCTGCTGAAAGGGTGCCAAATCAGGCGTTGAAGGAGCCACCTGGTTACTTGTATTTCATAGTCAGATGTTTTATAAATATAGTACTCTGACTATGCTTTACGGGTAGGAGGACTGCTGGGATCGCGAAAGTCTCGTGTGAGACGTTTTTATTGTAATTATGGCATACTATTTGCATCTGATAGAGGTGGAAGTAATTCCAGCTCTTTGAATGCAACAAGAATTCGCTTGTGCTCACATGTCCAGTTTGGGTATGTGATGTAAACGTTAGCCTGTGAGATGAATTGTTAATGGTCGGAATTTATGATTTCGGCCATGTGGGCACGAGCATCATTGCTTGCCTGTGTCTTTTCGCAACTGGCTCTCTGCCAATTCGGTGAAGTAGATCATGACCCACCTCAGAACCCACGAATGATCCCCCATGAAAGGCATAGGTAAGCAGCCCTGTTAATAGTGCAATGAAGTCCACGAAGGGGTGGTCGGCGCAATCCAATCCGGCGACGGCCACCCCTTCGTGCATTTATGAAAGCCGAAGGTCAAAAACGACCCATTCAGGACAAGTCTTCCACAACGGCATGCCATTATGACCATTTTTCTTCCAAACTATTCCGTGTTTCAGAAACCGGGGAATAGAATTAACTTTTAATCTATTTTCGGTTGAGAGCAGTGCATTCCCGGAGAGTATGAGATCTTTTCAACTTAAACTCGGATATCTTATTATCCTGGCCGGTGTGCTCATTTCGGGCTGCGGCAGCAAACCATCCCAAGGTGCCATCTCTCTGGAATGGCGATCGATATCGGAAGTAAATCATGATTTACCGGAGGGAATACGAGTGTACGAGGGGAGCAATGGGCAACTACCCCTCCGGGCCTGGTATGTGCGCGTGCGCGAGTCGGATCCCAGCATTACTACCCGGGTGGTGGTATCCACCGATGAGGACCGGCGAGAAACAGCGGCTGAGTTTGCCCAACGAACGGGGGCTAGGGTAGTAATCAATGGGGGCTATTTCCGCATGGATCTGGTGCCATCCCGGCACGTGGGGCTATTGATGACGGGAAACACGCTGATCGAATATCCGACATCATCGGTGATACGGGATGGGATTCGTTTTCCAGTAGCCCGTGCTGCGTTGGGGTTTACGGCAGATGGGGAAGTGGACGTGGCCTGGACCACCGGTGAGGGGGAAACGCTCCTGGAGCTGTCAAATCCGCATCAGAATCAACCCGGTGTGCCGGATAGCATGTACGAGAATAGAGCAGGGACACCGTGGCCGATGCGTGATGCACTCGCGGCGGGACCGTGCCTGGTGACAAGCGGTGAAATCCACATAACGGACACGGCCGAGGTTTTTTTCGGCACTTCCATTCCTGAAATCCATCCCCGCACAGCGGCAGGCTACACTGGTGATGGGGACCTGATTCTGCTGGTGGTTGATGGCCGCCAAGACGAGAGTCGCGGTGTCGATCTGAAGGAACTGGCGGAGATAATGAAGCAGCTTGGCTGCGTGGAAGCTTTGAATCTTGACGGGGGAGGGTCATCAACCCTGGT
>CP070656.1:2908771-2914390 GCA_020355065.1 Fidelibacterota bacterium
CCAGCTATAGCCCATGTTCATTGACTTTCGCAAACCGCCCGCCCAAGAGGCAATGAAGACCAGAGAGTCAGTCAAGGCAATATCGTAAGTCACATTGAATATGGTAGATGTTAGTGGCAGAGCGGGAATGCTATGACCGAAGTAGATTACGGTGTCATCAGCGACGGAATCCGTGGGCTGAGGCAGCCATTCCCAATGATTACCATTGTCCAGAGTATAGGCCAAGCCACTACCCGCGATGGACACATCCAGAGTTTCGTGTGACGTTGCCGCCCACAATTGTGACTCAGAAACAGCCAGGCCAGAAACACCTCCTCTTCCGAGCCCGGAACTGGCATCAAGGAGAATCCAGGTTTCGCCATAATCCGGCGAATAGTACACTCCCACACTGGTTCCCATCCACACTCGGTCGCCACGGAAAAGAATGTCGATTACTGAAAAAGAGCTGTCCTGATCCCCCTGATCAAGCAACTTCGGTACTAGAATCCCAACAGAGGAAAACGGTGATGGTAGATTCCGCACGACAAGCACCGATGACGAAGTTGTAGCTGTAGGGATCGGGACATTTTGGCCTAATGCGAAGCCAATACTTCCAAGGATCAATACTTTGGTGATAGTATTCATTCCAGATGTAATCCACCCGGAAGGCATCTCAAAATATCTCCTTCATTGGTTGGCCCACTACAAGAATGATCCTGGCCCCCATTAGATTTTCCCTAATCATATCATTCCTCATTGTTTTCTAAGTATCTCCCCCTACCTCAGCAACACCATCTTGATAGTGCCTGAGTGCTCCTCCAACACTTTGCTGGCATTCCAAGAAGGACACATGTCAGATCCCCCCTCCAGTAATGATAAGTCATTTTTCCGAACGTTATCAATTCGGGACGTATGTCGCAAGAATATTGGTAATCGGTCCGCCCGCGCCCCTTGAAAGCAAACCCGTAATCGTAGCGAGGGTGGGTGGACTATTATTATGTGAGGGGGAATTCTAATCGCCGTAGGTTACGGGCCCTCTTTATTTCCACCCGGAAATGCTCTTGCTCCTGTCAAGGATTTGAGCGTAGAATCAACTACTTTCATGCCAAATCCATAACATTTTCTGATAGGAGACCACCATGGCGGAACAAACCTATCCGTTGGTATTAAAGGGCGAGCTGGATGAACCCCTCTCCCCGGCTCTGTGGCTGGTGAAATGGATACTCCTGATTCCCCACTTCATTGTCCTGGCATTTCTTTGGGTTGCATTTGTATTCGTAACCTTCATTGCTTTCTGGGCAATTCTCTTCACGGGTAAATATCCAGAGTCACTATTCGAATTCAACGTGGGCGTGATGCGCTGGACCTGGCGCGTGGCGTTCTACAGCTATGGCGCCCTGGCAACGGACGATTATCCACCCTTCAGCCTGGACGAAAAAGAAGATTACCCCGCCAACCTGACGGTGGAATACCCCGAACAGCTCACCCAATGGATGGTGCTGGTGAAGTGGCTGCTGGCCGTGCCCCACTACCTGGTCACGGCACTGTTCTTCGGCTGGGAATCCACTGGCCATGCCGGAGTCGAGAACCATCAGCACGGCGGTTTGCTCTGGATCCTCGTCCTCATCGCGGCCATCGCCCTCCTGTTCACCGGGAAATACCTGAAGGACATCTTCAAGCTGGTTATGGGCCTTAACCGCTGGGGCTTTCGCGTTCTGGCCTATGTTGCTCTCATGACCGACGAGTATCCGCCCTTCCGCCTGGAGGAATAGGGCCGGATTCGCAGTGCTGCTGAAGCGGGATCTTCATTTTCCTACTTCACAGCACTACCCCGGTTAATCCGCCGGAGTCGGACTTCAGCATAGGGTCGTACTTATTGAAGGATCAGGATCAGGTCCGCCAGATCAGTCATCCCGGCGTTTTCGGGATCGGTGAAAGCTACTGGTCGCGATACCAGTCCATCAGCTTCTAATTGCTCCGTGATGCTCCACATCAACTCGTGATAGGCGATGATGGTGGTTTGCGAGAGATCGTCAAACCCGTAGGTCTTCATGATACCGGGCAGGTCCAACACTTCCGGGACTTCCAGTGCCACTTCCTTGGCAATCGCCCGGCACCGGTCGTACAGGTCATTGCCCTTCCGTTCCTCGATGACTGGAATGGTGAAATAGCCCTCCTCGTCAATGATATCGAAAGGCCGGAAGTGTTCGAAAACAGCTGGATTCACAACTTGCCCATGGGCATGATAGTCATTGAAGAGGTCCTGAAGCATGGTCCTGTCCGCCCAGAACTGGCGCAGCTTGGGCATGATCCCCCGGCTCCAGTTTACAGCGAAGACTACCCCCTCGTCCCAGAAGGTATTGGTCCCCGATGAGAACTCACGGGGCGGGTAAAGCGACCATACTTCGCCACCCCAGAAAGGCTCTTCTTCTGTAATCCTTCGGGGTTCAGTCAGCCCTTCCTCTTCCAGAACCTCCCACACCATTCCGTCCAGCACGTAGGCAAAGACAATGCTGAAACTGCTGTTATGATCTCCAAATCTTGCCTTGATCAGCTCCAGTAGTTCGCCCATTGCCCTCCTGATGGATGTCGCCATGTCCTTGGCCGGTTGGTCCATCATTCGGCGCAGTGTTGCCGTCTGTTCCCCATCCAGAATCGGAAATGCCGTTCGGTATCCGTCATTCCGTTCAAGCAGCCGCATGGTTTCCAGCAGCCTCAACTGGCTAGCGGTTGTGGGAATTCCGGCGGCCTGCAGCTGTTCCAGGGTGGCCCCTTCCCGGCAGGCCAGCAGAATGTCCCCGTTGTTGTCCAGGTACATGGCCGACTTAGGGTCTGGTCCCCGGGATGAAATGAATTGGATAGTACGATATTCGGTGAACGCTGGTGAGAATTTCGGTGCGGCTTCTTTCACGCCACACCCGGCTACCAAAGCCGATATCAAAATGAGTATGGCTGTCCGTACGCAATGATTCTTCATATCACGAATCCTCGATCATCAGGTTTACCACCGCTGGATAATATTAAATGGTGAGTCGATCTGCCGAATGGTATCGGTTTGGGAAGTATGTTACAAGCAGATTGATATGCAGTGATTCCAGCCCTTACTCAAATGAATTACAGGCATCCCACGGGACCAGGTTTGCAGCGCCGCTACTTGGGCACCAGCTTAAACAGGCCATATAATCCGATGGGATTCGTTCCCCGGTTAACCTGTGAGGTGGTTACATAGATATCACCATTGGCGGTGATGGCGAAGCTGTCCGGCCACTTTAAAGCCTTATCCTTGATGAGCGTCTCAACTTCGCCAGCTGGAGTCAAGCGGCGGATGGCGTTGTGCTCAATGGCCGTGAGGTAAAGGTTGCCATCGGGACCAAACTCAATGGCGTCTGATGCGCCGCTCTCCTTCACGAATTGAACCCTGGCACCCAGCTCCTTAGCCGATAGCGTCTCATCACGCAAGGCCGCGGTAGGAATGCGATACAACCTGTGGCTCGTCAGGGCCTGGTAATACAGATAATTGTTGCCCGGGTTCAAGGCCAGGCCATCCGAGTGTACCTTGATCGCTGAGCCATCGGATCGCACCCAGGGCCGGCCATCGATAGACAGAGTGATATAGCTTGCCCTGGTGGAACTATGGTCGGCCAGCAGGCGACGGCTTTTCCTGGTAGCAAGGTTCACGACAACAATTGCACCCAGGCCGGAGTCGGTTATGTAGGCATAATCCCGCTCCGTATCTACACGCACGTCGTTCAGATAGCTGTCCACCAGCGCGATGGTGGAGTCAAAATAAACCCGGTTGATCACCCGGTCACTCTGTAGGTCCACCTTGAGGAGTTTGGGAGCATCGGCCAGGATGCCGTACCTTGGATCCTGTCCGGGATCCAGAATCCATAGGTAGTTCTCACTATCGATATACACACTTTGAACACAAACGAAGTAGTATTTGGGCGATGACCCGGCATCGGGTGTATTCCATCCCAGATCGGGATAAGCTGCGGCGCCACCTTCAGGGGTCAGTTCTGCCACGGATAGATGTTCCGCAGGCCACCAATTGGGATAATTGACAAAAATCCGGCCTTCACGGGAGACGGCAACTCCTGTCCATAAAACCTCGGATTGTGCCACGTTCTGCAGCGCATAGTCATACGTCACGGCGGAATCAGGACCGTCACTGTAATCGGGTTGGCCATTCGTCGGTGCGTCACTGTTCTCGCAGCCGTTAGCATTAAACAGGACCAGGATAAGGCCGGCGAGGATAAGTCTAAACAGGATATACATCGGGGCACCCCTTTCGTCGTTCCGCAATAAGCAGGGATTGCTTCAAATGGTATTCTGACGATACCGCTGCCAATTTAGGACTGAATAGGTATGGTTATAAAGCCAATTGAGGTGAAAACAAAAACGCCCTCCCTCCGGCAAGGCGTAAAAATCGCTGTCTTAAAAAAGTGATATCCTGGTCTACCGCGCCAGCCGCGCCGCCGCCCGGCCGATACCCTCCGTCAGCACGTCGCTGATGGCCCCCATCACGTCCACGATAGCAGCGTTCACGATTTCCCCCGTCAGCACGTCGATCACCCGCACCTCGATGGAAAACACCTCCCCCACTTTGCTGATGCTCCCCGCAAAGATCTGCTGCACGTTCAGCAGCTGGCCCACCTCCACCAGGCATTCGTTGGTCGTGCAGCCCGTCTGCTGGAAATCCTGCTCCTCCAAGATCGCCCGCATCTGGTCCCGCTCCACTACCGCGAAGTGCCCTCTCTGGAACAGCTCCACCCGCAGCCGGTTGGTCAGGGCCTGCACCTCCGTCTCCGAGATGCCATACGCCTCCAGTTCCACCACCGCGATGTTCACCCGCTCCCCCTCAGGCACTGCCGCCTGATCCGGCACCACCTCCACGAACTGTGCCTCCTGCGCTGGCACAGCCGCCGTTTCCGGAGCGACCCCTCCCAGCACCTCCACGATGTATTCCCGGTCCCGCTGTACCCGTTGCTGGATATCTCTAACGGACGACCGCAGCACGTCCCGCACCACGCCGCCGCTCAGCGCCGAACTCGTGGGATCCGCCTTTGCGTTGCTGAAATCCGACACCGCCTGTGATTCCGCCCGCTGCATGGTCTGATAGTTACCGATCAGGGTCCCATCCGCCGTCCGCAGCTTCAGATTCATCTCCGCCGTAGCCGTGTATTTATGGTCAGGAATGGCCATGGACAGCCCCCACAGGGCTGCCCCGGTTCCGGCGGCATCCCCCGCCTCACCCGCCATCCCGCCCAGGAACAGCAATACCCCCGCGGTTTCAATGGCGTTGACCAGCGTATGCACCGCCGTGTTTTCCTTCTCGTACGACAGCTTCTGCACTTCCACGATCACCCGGACGGCCTCCGTCCCCGGACGGAACAATCCCTCCCGGATATCCCCCTCGATGCTGGATCGGATGGATCGGACGGTGCGCGGCAGCTTCAGGTTCCCCGGCGAAAGCCCGCTCCGGTTCACCAGCACCTCCACACTGCTCTGGGCCGGGATCGCCAGCATTCCGCCCTCCTCCGGCTCGTACTGGACAATGATCGGCGCGCAGCTCCAAAACGCCAGTGCCAGTAAAGCAGCACCGAGTAGCGCATTAAAAATTTTCGGACGGAAATGGAT
>CP070656.1:2914490-2941501 GCA_020355065.1 Fidelibacterota bacterium
ATCCAGGTCCAGCACACCGATGACCCGTTCCCCCACCATAATGGGCACCACAATCTCCGACCGCACCGTCAGGCTGCAGGCAATGTAGCGGGGATCAGTATCCACATCGTCAATGACCAGGGTCTCCTTGCCCGTCGCACTGGCTCCGCAGATGCCGCTCCCCAGCGGGATGCGTGTATGCTCCGTGGGCAGCCCCACGTAATGCTCTTCCTTCAGCGTCAGCTCGCTCCCCTCCAGCAGGTACACACCCACCCAGTCATAGTAGGGTTTCATACCCTTTACACCAGCAACGGCAGCCTTCACGGCACTATTGAAATCGGCTTGGCCCTGTACCTCTTCAGCAACACCCACAAATGACTCCTTTTCTAGGCCAGTTTCCACGTAACTCTCCCGCCTAAAGGATCATCTCCCTCACTCTCGGAAAATGTACATCTGAAATCCAGTCCCATACCCGCCTATATGCTACATGGTCTCTTCTGCAATGGATGTGGCCGCCTTTTCCGCTGGACTGCTCCTCGGCCTACTCGCATAGATTCCCAGGGCACCCAGCGCCGCCGCGCCCGCCGAGATGAACGGGAAATACAGGTTGATCTGTGCATAGGTGAATCCGCCGTAGGGCGGACCGATGATCCGCGCTAGGCTCCCCAGGCTCTGGGTTACCCCCATGGCTATTCCCTGCTCATGCTCCTTCGATCGCACCGATATGGCCGCCATCACGGAGGGTATGATCAGGCTGTTACCGAATCCGATGAGGAACGTCCCCACATATAGCAGGGCGACCGTCCGCAGGAAGGGGATCAGGCCCAGCCCGACAGCCGCGATCACCAGGCCCAGCTCGATGACCCGGCTCTCACCAATCCGCCGCACCAGCCACTTCACCACCGTACCCTGGGTAATGGCTCCCACCACACCCAGGAACATGAACACGAAGCCCCGCTCGGCAGGGGTCAGCTCCAACACGTCCCGGAAGTACTCCACGAAGGTCACGTGAATGATGCTGAAAGCCACACTGTAGATGAAAAACGCCGAGAAGATCCGGGTCAGGGTCGGTCGCTTCCAGAACCGCCGCAGGTTCCGCATCGTGATCCGTGCCACCACCCACGGGTGAACGGACATCGCCTCCTCTACCGACGGCCGTACTTCCCGGGGATACGACTCCGGCAGGATCACCAGCGCCGCCAGACCGTTCACCAGTGACAGGGCTGCCGCGAACAGCACCGGCGCCTGGTTCCCCAGTGCCGAGGATAAGATCCCCCCGATAGGGAAGCCCACGATGAATCCCAGGTTGAAAGCGGCACCCACCAGGCCCATGCGCCCGGCCCGCTCTTCAGGCACGGTAATATCCGCCACGTACGCCTGCGCCGTGGAAATGTTGGCGTTAGCCAGACCCGCCAGCATCCGGGAGTCGAACAGCAACCACAGCCGGTCAGCCAGTCCAAAGATCGCGAACCCTACCGCCGAGGTGAACAGCCCGATGATGATCACCGGACGGCGCCCGATTCGGTCGCTGATCCGTCCCCACACCGGCGCAAACAACAGCTGCATGAAAGCGTAGCTGCCCAACAGTAAGCCCACCGACTGCTCATCGCCGCCCAGCTCCGCCACAAAATCATTGACGAAGGGGATAATCAGCGTCACCCCCATCAGGTCGATGAAGATGGTAATCCAGATGATGATCAGGGAACGGCGCTGCGCAGCGTGATTCAGGTCCAAACGATCTTTTCCTTTTCTATTTACGCTAATTTACCCCATTCCACAAGCTGTGCCAGAATGGCTGCAACGGCCTGTCATATTGGCAACCACTCCCTGTTAAAGTGCCAGACCGTGAACTACAATCGGCAGTTTCCAGATAATGGCATACCTCTTGCGCACAGTATGGGCGAAAACGCTTGTTTGATTTTTGAACGAGACCAATGGAGCGAAATGTAAGGAGGAATCAACCATGACACTCGTAAAATACACGCGCAGACGACCGGTTCTGAGTCTCTACGACGACATGAACAGCCTGTTCAATCAGGTCTGGAGTCGTCCCTTCTTCGGTGATGTAGCCGTCCGTCGTAACTGGGCCCCGGCCTTCGATATCCGGGAAACCAAGGACCAGATCACCTTCGAAGCCGAATTGCCCGGCTTGAGCAAGAAGGACATCGACATTTCGCTGCAGGATGGCGTTTTAACCGTCAGCGGTGAGCGCGAAGCACGCGAAGTGACCGAGAACGAGGCCCTGCATTGTTCCGAATTGCGCTACGGCAAGTTCGTGCGTTCTTTCTCCCTGCCCGCTGGGGTGGATGAGGATAAGGTCGAGGCCAAATACAATAATGGCATTCTGACCATCGCGCTGAACAAGACCGTTGCCGAAGAGCCCGAGCGCAAGAAGATCGCAATCAAATAATACTCGGCCTCAGAGAACGTCCATACTGTTGTGGCCCCTTGATATGAACAAGGGGCCTTGTCTTTTCTACAAGCAGATAGTGCTCACTCTCCCACGACCGTTGAGAGATCTTTCCTACAGGGAAAGATTTGAGTGGCCTTTGATTTTTTTCACCTGATTTAGATCAAGCCTGTTCTGTTCCATGGACAGATGTCAGACATCGGGCCCATATCAAATGTCGTGAAGAGGGGATGCCCTCCATTAAATTCCGGCGCCATCACCACTAGCGTATGATATACTTCCACACCATTCTACTTGGCCTCCTGATGGTTTCTGCAACCGCCGGTCAGGATAGTTCCCAGCAAACCTACCCACAAAAACTAGCTGCTGGGCTGAGAACAACCGTCACGTCGCCAACTCTGCGTTTCCAATGGATTGTAACCGCCTTAGGAGTTGCCGCTGCCATGCCCTTTGACCAAGATGTGCAGGCCAACCGTGATGCCCTTATGCCTGATCTACTTGCTGACTTCGGGGACGCCTGGGGTGGGAAGTGGGCCACGTTCACTATCTTGCCCATCATCTACGAGACAGACGCTCATCGTGGCATACCGCACTGGGAGCGGGCTCAACGCCTGCGCTTCGCCGCTACCAGCTTGTCTATGGTTGGGCTAACGACCTACCTGATGAAAGCTGCCGTCGGGCGTGAGCGACCCAACGAGAAGGATAACCTCTCCTTCCCCTCCGGCCACACATCTATTTCCTTCGGAGTTGCAGAAGTAATACGCACGCTCTACGGGAACTTGTGGGGGATACCGTTCTATGGGGCCGCACTCATTACCGGCCTCAGCCGCATCCATGATAACAAACACTATCTCTCGGATGTGGTGGCCGGAGCTAGTCTCGGAGTTGGTCTTGTTAGGGGATTCCGACCTTCGTGGCAGCTTAAATCAGGACTGGCGCTCTCCTGGCACGTGGCCCCACCTGGAACCGTGACCGCCCTGATTCGCTTCTAAGCCTTGTCCTTTTAATACTTCCCCGGGATATGATATGTAGCACACTGCTGGCGGCTATTACGTTGGGACTGTACCTCACATGCGTGTGGGCCTGATGGTTGCTATTGAGGATCCAGCCTTGCCGTCGCCAGCTAGGCTTGTGCCTTCAATCGCTCTTCCCGCTCATCCAGCAAGGCCTCAATACCCGCAACAGTACTTTCATCCAGGTCTTGCTCACCGGCTTGCGCCGTCTCCTCGATCTGCGAGGACTTGCGGGTACCGGTGATGGCGCTGGTCACCTCCGGACGCCTGAGTACCCACGCCAGGGCCAGCTGCGCCAACGTCAGATCCTGCTCTTGAGCGATAGGCCCCAGTTTCTCAACTGTTTCCAGATTGATACCCACCTCCGGTTCTTGGAAGTGAACGTTTTTCACCTTGCGGAAGTCATCGTCTGGTAGATTCTGAATGCTCTCCTTGGTGAACTTGCCGGTCAGGAGGCCGTTCTGCATGGGGCTGTAGGCCACCACGCCAATGGCGTGCTCGGAACAGTAGGGCAGGATTTCGCTCTCAATCCCCCGGCGAAACATATTATACGGCGGTTGGAGTGAAGCAATGGGGTGAATGGCTGCCGCTCTGCTCATCTGCTGCGTATCAAAGTTGGAGACCGCTGGGTAACGAACCTTGCCCTCCTCTTCCAACTTCACCATCTCCTCCCAAGCCTCCTCTATATCCTCATCGGGATTGGGCCAGTGGATCTGATACAGATCAATGTATTCCGTCCGCAGCCGTCTCAGGCTGGACTCCGCCTCTCGCCGCACACTCTCAGAGGTGAGGCAATTCGTGATGTTACCTTGATCATCCCACACTAAGCCACACTTCGTGGCCAGAATGACCTCCTCGCGTATCCCCTTGAGGGCCTCACCCACCACCTCTTCCGAACGACCCAGCCCGTATACCGCCGCCGTGTCGATCCAGTTGACGTCAACATCCAGAGCCTTGTGAATAGCCTTGATCGATTCCCGGTCATCCTGCGGGCCCCAACCGAAAGCGTAATCGCCCCCACCTATGGCCCAGGCACCAAATCCGATCACGCTGAGCTCAAGATCCGTATGGCCTAGCCTTCTACGTCGCATATGACTTCTGCCTCCTTCATGGTTTACCTTCGTGATGTCCTTGATATACCTTTTCCCCGGCCTCCACCCGTACGGGCAAAACATTCTGCGGTGGAGGCAGGGGGCACGTTGCATAGGGAGTAAACGCGCACGGCGGATTGTGTGCCCGGTTGAAGTCCACAACTGTCCGGCCCTCTATATCGGGTACGGCGACATATAGAAACCGGCCCCCGCCATAGCTCTCCCTGCCATTGGTCTGGTCCCCAAAAATGATGAAGTACTCCTCCTCATCCTGCTCACCAATAACATCCAGAGAATATTGCTCGCTACCAATTTCAAACCTGAGCTTACCCGGCGAGGATAGTCGGCTGGTGGTACCCATAATGGTAGGCACATCAATGCCTGATGTATGTTCGTGGGGCTTGAAAACAGCCGGAATTCGCCAACTCCGATCATATGGAAAATAATCCAAATCCGCAAACTCATCACGGGCTCTACTCTGGTAGTCCCTCAGCCGTATCGCTTTAGCGCCACCCCTTTCGATCAGGAAAAATGTAAGGCTCCCCAGCTCAAGAATAGTTGGATTACCCGTAAGATCTGAATCAAGAACAAGCGCAGACACCGGTTGGCCCTGGTTAAGAACCGGTACCCCCTCCCGCACCTCAATCGTCACGCCAGCAGTATCAACCCGGAATATCCCCCCATATGGCGGCATCTGACCGGCAGGAAAAACGACATCATTGTCCGGGCTGCTACCAAACGTGTTCTCCCCCGGCTCAAGCCAATAAAGACCCGCGAGGGTAAGCCAGCCGTCGTCACGCAGCAGATCCTGCCGGCGCGCCTCCTGCCATTGGCGATGGGCCTCATAATCAGCCACCGGGGCTGGTGCTGACCGCGACGACCAGCAGCCCAACCACATGACAGCAGTCATCACGTGACCGAATCTATACAGGAGCAGATATCGGAGATTCCGCCCGTTCAAAAGCTTGCCCAACATGCCTCCATGACATCCTCAATCATGTCGGGAGTAAAACTCGACACGAATCGTCGTGAAAATTATGCACCTAAGGATAGTGCAAGGGTGTGTTTTTCGATTGCTAAGACAGGGAGAAAATGGAAATCAATGCGCGAGGTGGTACGGCCATCTTACATCAACATACGACGGTACTCCGGCTCAAAGAAGAACTCTTTCTCGCCGAATGCGGGCCGCAGCTGATCCAGCCATGTGGCCTGCTCATCATATTCGGCAAAGAACGGCCGCTGGACCCAGGCTGGGTTTCTGCCCTGAATGAAACGTAGTACGAATACCTTGTTACCGCTAATCTCGGCTACACCCTGCACCTCCACCTTGCCTGGGCCAGCACTCATGGATGGGCCTCGGACCGTCCGGCCTAGCCCGGAGATCTGGCCCACTGCCTCTCGATAGATCTCACATCCCCGAGCCAGAGGTACCTCAAAGTACGCGGAGGGCCCTGTGTGACGCTCGACAAACATGTAATAGGGCAGCATTCCCAATCTCACTTGCGTCTGCCACATGTGGGACCAAACCGACGCATCATCATTGACCTGCGCAAGCAGAGGTGCTTGCGTCCGGATAACAGCGCCTGTGTTCCTTACACGGCGGACGGCCTCCTGGACCTCCTCCGTCTCCAGCTCCTGCCCGCGGGTAACATGGGCCATAAGCGCGACATGCTTCCCGGCGCGTACCAGCCTCTTCAGCAAATGAAGCAGATCATCGGCATCATCATCCGTAAGATATCGGTATGGCCAGTAGGTGAGCGACTTGGTGCCAATCCGGATACTGGTCACATGCTCAAATCCATGGCCTAGTAGAGGTTCCAGATACGCGGCAAGCAGCCTGGCCCTCATCACCATGGGATCACCGCCCGTCACCAGTACGTCGCTTACCTCCCTGTGAGCCGAAAGATAGCGACCGAGGTCCTGGACATCGGTAGCGGCAAAACGCAAGTCCCGGCGACCAACAAACTGCGGCCATCGGAAACAGAAACTGCAGTAAGTATGGCAGGTTTGGCCCTGTTGGGGAAAGAACAAAACCGTCTGACGATATTTGTGCTGCATGCCGGGCAGATACCGTCCCTCATGCGTAGGAATATTCAGATCCTGCTGCCCGCCGGGATGAGGGTTGAGCTGGGCTTGAATCTCCCGGACCTTTGCTCGAATCGTCTCAGCCGTGGAACCTGCTCGAAGCAGTTCCGCTATACTAGTAAAATGTTCTTCAGGTAACATTTCAGGCTGGGGAAACGTCATCTGGAAGATGGGATCATTCGGCACCTGCTCCCAGTCAATGAGCTCCTTGAGCACATACTGATTCACACGAAAGGGCAACACCTGCGCCACCACCCGCATGGCGAAGCGCTGGTCTTGAGACAGGCTCCTGATCTGTGGAATATCGTCAATCTGGCGCTCGCTGTATACGCGCAATCGGAGAGCCGGCTCGATCCCCTGGAACGAAAGCTGCTCTTCATCCTTGATGACATCAGTGGAAAATGAATCCGCCATGCGCGCTACCCCCCTGTAGACACTTGATGACTGGTCCTATATGAAATACAGCGTTACTTTCAGGATACGAAACTGATTCCTGTAATGCAAGGAATAATAGTCTGGTCCGGATTTTTCGTTGCCTGCTGAAACAATAGGAAGTGATGAATAATGTTCCTATTGCACAGCTGCCTAAAAAACACTGCTGAGTATATAGCTCCTTAAGATCGATAAGAACGTGACCGCTGGATGCTCCACTGGTCCACAACCTGCTCACCCACCACTAATTGGTACTCATCAAATAAGGCCACTGCTAGGCAGGAATGGTTCGGCAGTAATCGGACCCTCGAGCCCACTTCTAATCCTGCCAAATCCTCCGGCCGGTCGCCCTCAAGGATACCATGTTCCTGCGATAAGGACGTAATCCGTAAATGGGGATGGAGCACTGACGGATCCGTACCTGTGACGATAGCGCCCTTGGATGGCGCCTGATCAAGATGTACGGGTCCCGGATCGTGGGATAGTGCCAGCGCGCCGGCATCCATCACGGCTTGCCGCCGATTAGGTTGCATGGAAACAACCGTGGCCAGAACGGTCACGGCACAATCGTCGATCTTGCAGCTGCCCAGCATCACCTGGGTGCGGTCATAGAACACGTAGTTGCCCGGTCGTACTTCCTGCACGCCTTCCAGATGGTCCACTACTGATACCGTTGGTGTCGACCCAACGCTGATTGCTCTAATTGGTACCTCCACGCGCTCCAGATCGCGAGCGAATTCAACCAGCACATCACGTTCCTGCCGCGCGATTCCTAGCACATCCGCCGTCGTAGATGCCTTATAGGCATGGCCGGCATGGGTGAGCAGTCCATCGAACTCGAGGTGAGGCAGCACATGAATTCTGTGTGCGAGCTCCGTGGCATATCCCGCCGATGGGTCCACACCGGCACGATGATAGCCGCAATCCACCTTCAACCAGACGTGGATCTTTTGCCCACGATCGGCAGCGGCCTTTTCCAGCGCCTCCACAACAGCTCGGCTGTCAACCACAACGCGTAGCGTTATCCTGGCAGCTGTGTCCAAAGCTCGTGCGATCTTGCCCTGATCCAAGGGGAAGGCATGGGTGATATCGTTGAAACCGGCCGGGGCAAAAACATCCGCTTCATCCAGAGTGGCCACTGTGAGGCCTTGTGCTCCTCCCTCTATCTGAAGCCGGGCAATTTCAATACACTTGTGTGTCTTGATATGGGGACGAAGGGCTACGCCTAGATCGCTGGTCCTGGCAGCCATTCGGGACAGATTTTTTCCCAAGCGGTCTAAATCCAATAAAAGCGCCGGCGTTGCAAGTCGGTCAAGGTGCATAGGGCAAATTTAGAGCCAACTTCATGCAATGTGACGCTGCTTCATGGTGCCCTCCCATAACTCTGCTTAATTTTAATCATGACACTCACGTGCGTGGGGTGTGGTGCCACATGCTCTCCCCACCAAATTCAGACCGTTTGCCGGCAGTGTGGCCAGCCATTGCGGGCTGACTATTTCTTCACTCCCGGCCAGTATGAGCCAGATCAGCTGGAGAATCTCCCCAGCTTGTGGCGGTACAGCCTCTTCCTGCCATCCATCAACGAAGGCCACCGCATCTCCCTGGGTGAAGGCCGAACCCCGTTGATTGAACGCGAATACTTAGGCCGCAGGATTTACCTGAAAGACGAAACAAATAACCCCACCGGCTCCTTCAAGGATCGCGGTATGTGCCTGGCCTTGTCCGTGGGGCTGGAACTAGGTATCCAACAAATTGTTCTCCCCTCAGCCGGAAACGCCGCTGTATCCGCTGCCACCTATGCCCTCGCTGGTGGTGTGGTGTGCCGGGTCTACCTGCCGACAACAATCCCTGAGGCATTCATCCAGGAAATTAAGGACACCGGAGCGGAGGTCATCCTGGCCGGAAAAACCATCGCCGAGGCCGGTGCCGCCATGAGCCGGGATCTGGATGACCGCTGGTTTAATGTTTCCACCCTCAAGGAGCCGTACCGGGTGGAGGGCAAAAAGACCATGGGCCTTGAGATCGCCGAGCAGCTCGGCTGGAACTTTCCCGATGTGGTGGTTTATCCGGCTGGCGGCGGAACCGGATTAATCGGCATCTGGAAAGCCTGCCAGGAACTGCGCAGTATGGATTGGGTTCGCAAAACGTTGCCACGGATGGTCGCCGTACAAACCGAGGGATGCGCGCCGGTCGTCAAAGCTTTCCTAAGCGGTGAGGACACAACCGCTCCCTGGCCGCAACCCCAAACTAGTGCTCTGGGCCTGAACGTCCCCTCACCCCTCGGGGGGGCCTGGATGCTTTCTGTACTGCGCACTAGTAAAGGCACTGCCCTGGCGATAGCCGAGAAAGATATCCCCGCCGTCCAGCAGAGGCTGGTGGACATATCTGGCATACCGGCCGGACCCGAGGCCGCCGTGGCCTGGCGTGGATTGGAACACTTGGTAGATGAGAACTGGATAAAAGAGGATGAAACAGCCCTGGTGGTCATCACCGGCGACAATCGCCGCTATTGAGCTAGCGCGGCGGGCGCTCCCCAAATAATGCCCGCCCAATTCGTACGTGTGTCGCTCCTTCCTCCACTGCTATCTCGAAATCGTCGGTCATTCCCATGGACAGGTCCATACAGGTCGGAATATCCTCACGCATAACATCACGACTTTGACGGGTAGCACGGAAGCAATCCCTCAGGATCTGCTCATCGCCTGTAAGGGGAGCAATGGTCATAATGCCATTGACCTGAAGGTATTGGGCATCCATGATATCGCCTGCCAGCACGGGCAGCTCATCTGGATCAAAGCCGAACTTGGCCTCATCACGACCGGCATTTACTTGAAGATATACCGGCATTACCTTTCCTGCTTCTCCGGCCAATCTGTCCAAGCGGCGCAACAACTTTATGGAATCCACCGATTCGATAAGATCGAACAACTCTACCGCTGTCTTGGCCTTGTTGGACTGCAGATGCCCGATCAATCGCACCTCACACCCGCCACGCTGGGAAAAGGTGGGCAGCTTGCCTGCCGCCTCCTGAACCCGGCTCTCACCAAACGTCCGTAGACCGGCCTCGTAGCCTGACACCAGGGCGGTCACCGGAAAAGCTTTGGTCACAGCTACAATCGTGACCACTGCTGCGCCGTGGTCACCTCGCTCCTGGGCCGCGGCTATCCGGTCTTGGACATTTTCCAGTGCTCGGGGGCTCAGAACTCCTGATAATTCATCAGACCGCGGCATAGACCTAATTTAAGGCCAGTATCCACAAACCATCATGTATCACGATGAAGAAGAGACTTTGTACAATAAGGATTATTCTCACATGCACAACGCCGTCTGCACGCCTGGATAGCAAAAAGGGCCAATCCGGATCGCGGCTGGCCCTGCTTCATGCTGATATTTGATCGTCTGACTATACTTCTTCTTGTGGCTCTATCTCCGGCTGATCGGACCGCTCGCCCTTCTCATCCTCCTCCATCACCCGGGAAATGGATGCAATCCGCGCACCCTCATCCAACCGGATAACACGCACACCTTGGGTGTTCCGGCCAATCGTGCGTATGTCTTGGACCGGCAATCGGATTAAAACCCCCTTGTCGGTGACGATCATCAGATCATCGGTATCCACGACCTCCATGAGAGAGACCATCGGACCAACTTTCTCAGTGGTCTTTAGAGTAATGATTCCCTGGCCGCCCCGGCGTTGGACGCGGTACTGCATAACATCGGTGCGCTTCCCATACCCATTTTCGGCTACAACCAATACTGTGCCTTCGCGGCGCACGACCATCATTCCGACTACATAATCCTCCTTGCCCGACAGTCTTACACCCACCACACCGCGCGTCTTACGCCCCGTGGGACGCACATCACCTTCGTGGAAACGGATCGCCTTGCCGTTGCGGGTGCCCAGGATGATGTCGTTGTCGCCCGTAGATATCTTGGCCTCGATGAGCTCATCACCCTCCTGGATATCAATGGCGTAGATCCCCTTCCGCCGCGGATTGCTGTACGCGCTGAGCGCCGTGCGCTTGATCAGACCCTGCTTGGTTGCCATCACAATGAAATCATTAGAACCGAAATCCCGCACAGCCACGAAAGCACGTACTTTCTCACCGGTCTCGCACTCAATGAGATTCACGATTGCCCGCCCTCGCGAGAGCCGTCCCGCTTGTGGAATCTCGTGCACCTTGCGCCAGTAGCACTTACCGCGGTCCGTGAAAAACAGGATGTAATCGTGGCTGGATGCTATGAAAAGGTGCTCGACAAAATCATCCTCCCGCGTGGTGGCGCCTTGGACACCTCTTCCGCCCCGGCGTTGCCTCCGCCACTGGCTGCTGGGTGAGCGCTTGATGAAGCCATTGTAGCTAATCGTGATCACCATGTCCTCTTCAGCGATCATGTCTTCAACCGCGAATTCACCCGCCGCAGCAATGATTTCCGTCCGTCGATCGTCTCCATAGCGGTCACGTATTTCTTCCAACTCCTCCTTGATGATGGCCATCCGGAGACCCTTATTCTCCAGAATGTTTTTAAGCTTCTCGATCAGCTTGATCGTCTCTCGATACTCAGCGACGACCTTTTCCACTTCCAGGGAAGTAAGGCGCTGTAGCCGCATATCCAGAATGGCCTGCGCTTGACGCTCAGAGAGCTTGAAAGCCTTCATCAGCCCCTTACGGGCCACATCAGCATCGGCAGAGCCCCGAATCAAGGCTATCACCGCGTCAATATTGTCTAGCGCAATCTTCAAGCCCTCCAGGATATGGGCCCGCTCTTCTGCCTCTCGTAGCTCATGCTCTGTTCGGCGTACCACCACGTCGTGCCGGAAATTGATGAAATGGCTCAACATCTGTTTCAGATCAAGAACCAGGGGGCGGCCATTCACCAGAGCCAGCAATATGATCCCGTAGGTCTCCTGCAGCTGGGTATGCTTGTATAGGTTGTTCAGAACCACTTCCGGTACAGCGTCCCGCTTCACCTCGACGACCATCCGGATACCATCCTTATCCGACTCGTCCCGCACGTCACTTATGCCTGCCAGCTTTTTGGACCGTACTAATTCCGCAATCCGCTCCACAATAAGTGACTTATTGGTCTGGTAAGGGATTTCGGTAATGACGATCTGCTCGCGCCCATTGCGCACCTCCTCAACCGTTGCCCGCGCTCGGACGACTATCTTTCCCCGGCCGGTTGTATAGGCCTCCTTGATGCCCTCCGTGCCAAGGATATAGGCTCCTGTCGGAAAGTCCGGCCCGGATATGTGGGTCATCAAATCATCTATTCCAAACTCAGGATTATCGATGTTGTCCACTGTGGATATCAGACCATTGATCACCTCGCTGAGATTGTGGGGTGGTATTTTCGTTGCCATACCCACTGCAATGCCGTCGGAGCCGTTGACCAGCAGGCTGGGTACTATCGTAGGCAGGACGGAGGGCTCCTGGAGGGTGTCATCAAAGTTGGGCAGGAAGTCAACGGTCTCCTTGTCCAGGTCCCTCAGCAGCTCCGAGGAAATGCGGCTCATGCGCGCCTCTGTATATCGCATGGCCGCAGCGCTATCACCATCAATGGAGCCAAAATTGCCCTGGCCGTCCACCAGAGGATACCGTAGCGACCACGGCTGGGCTAATCTGACTAGCGTATCATACACCGAGGCATCACCATGGGGGTGGTACTTACCCAAAACATCCCCGACGATGCGAGCGCATTTCTTGTATGGCCGGTTGTAATTGACCCCGAGCTCCGACATGCCATATAACACCCGCCGGTGAACGGGCTTGAGTCCATCCCGAACATCTGGCAGAGCTCGGCTCACAATCACTGACATGGAGTAATTGAGGTATGATTCCGATACCTCCTCCACAATCTCGCGTGGCTCCGTTTTCCCTCTCGCTACATCCACGTATATAATCCCTCGCGCAGTATGGTGTTAAATATCCAGAAAGGTAACCCGGTTGGCGTTCGCCTCGATGAACTCGCGCCGTGACTCCACGTCGCTGCCCATAAGCCTGGCAAATAAATTCGCTGCCCCGGCATCCTCCTCTACCGTCACCTGAAGCAGTGTCCGCGTATCCGGGTCCATCGTTGTGGCCCACAGCTGATCAGGATTCATTTCACCCAAGCCCTTATATCGTGAGATATCGACCTTGCTGCTTTTGCCGCCCTCCTTTTTCAGGCGCTTTAGATGATAATCGCGCTCCTCGTCCGTATAGGCATACACCTCCGCCTTGCCTTTCTTAATCCGGTACAGTGGGGGCTGGGCAATGTAAATGTGGCCGCCATGGATCAGCTGGGGCATCTTCCTGTAAAAGAATGTGAGAAGTAGGGTGCGGATGTGGCTGCCATCCACGTCCGCGTCTGTCATGATGATAATCTTCTTATATCTCAGGTTGGCGATGTCGAAATCGGAACCGGAACCATTGCTCTGGCTCTCTTCATCGCCTCCGTACCCCGTGCCCAAGGCCGTAATGATCGCCTGGATCTCGTTGTTGTTCAATAGTTTATCATCTCGCGCTTTCTCGGCATTGATCACCTTACCACGCAGGGGAAGGATCGCCTGAAAACGCCGGTCACGGCCCTGCTTGGCCGACCCACCGGCAGAATCCCCCTCAACCAGGAAAAGCTCACAGAACTCCGGGTCCTTGTTGGAGCAGTCGGCCAGTTTTCCTGGCAGGCTGGCGGAGTCAAGGGCGCTCTTGCGCCGAATCAGGTCTTTGGCTTTCCGCGCAGCTTCCCGCGATCGGGCCGCCAACACGGCCTTCTCTATAATCTTCCGGGCCACTCCCGGATGCCGCTCAAAGTAATCCGAAAGCCCCTCCATGATAATGGAATCACAAATGCCCTTCACCTCTCCATTGCCCAGCTTGGTCTTGGTCTGGCCCTCAAACTGCGGATCGGCTACTTTAACCGACATAACCGCCGTTAGGCCTTCCCGGGCATCTTCACCACTGATCGAAAATGTGCCCTTGCTGCTCTTGCTGTTCTTGAAAAGGTTGTTCTTGGTCGCATATTGATTCAGAGATCGGGTAAGGGCCGCCCGAAATCCGGCTAGGTGGGTGCCACCCTCGACAGTATTAATACAATTCACAAAGGTGAAAATATTCTCGTTGTAACTATCGTTATACTCTAGAGACAGCTCAACTGGCACACCACTCTTCTCGCCCTCAATGTAGACCGGCTTGGGAAATAGAGCTTGGCGGGTTTTGTCCATGTGCTGTACAAATTCAACAAGGCCACCCTTATAGCGGTGTACCTCGTGCCGTTCCCTTCCGGGGCGCTCATCCATGAGAACGATCTCTAATCCCTTATTGAGGTAAGCCAGCTCTCGCAACCGCTCATCTACGGTATCGAATTCGAATTCGCCCGTTTTGAAGATTTCGGGATCGGGCATGAACCTTACCGTGGTTCCAGTCTTGCTCGTTTTTCCCTTCTTGGCAATCGGTCCTTCAATCTTGCCCCGCTTATAACTCTGCTGATGGACTTGGCCATCCCTGTGAACCTCTACCCGACACCACTCCGATAAAGCATTCACAACGGAGACGCCAACTCCGTGCAATCCCCCCGACACTTTATAGGATCCCTTATCAAACTTGCCGCCGGCATGGAGCAGGGTCATAACCAGCTCCAGGGCGGGGCGCTTTTCCTCCTTGTGAATACCAACAGGGATCCCCCGCCCATTGTCAACCACGGAACAGCTGTTTTCCTTATGAAGTTTGACTGTAATCTTCGTACAATATCCGGCCAACGCCTCGTCCACGGCATTGTCTACCACCTCGTAGATCAGGTGATGAAGGCCCCGCTTGCCAACATCGCCAATGTACATGGCTGGACGCTTCCTGACAGCCTCGAGGCCCTTGAGAACAGTAATCTTATCTGCGCCGTATACTTCCTTGCCTTTATTGGGCTCAGACGCGGTTTCGTTTTCAAATAAGTCTGATGTAGCCATTACCTGAATCGTATTTCCTTCACCATTGATGTTCCAATTAATTCATTCAGCGCCTTGAGAATGCTCTCTTTCTGAAGCGCAACTTCCGTACGCCAGGCGGCACTTTTTGCCCGCAGAAACAGTGTGCTTCCTTTCATCTCTAGGGCCCTACAGTTCTCCGCAACAACAGGACCAACAGCCTTTTCCCACAAAAGGACCGCCCTTTGAAGACGAACGCCCTCTTCCAGGCCAAATTGTTGCAGCAGGCCTGCTATAGATTGGCTTAGCTTTACCATCTCACTAGAAGAGACCGGTGAACACCTTTTTCATTCAACTTCATTATCGCTTTCCAGGTGTCAATAAGAGCGCTTTTTTACGTTCATGCCATAGCCTCTCTCAATAGAAGCAAACAGAATAATTTACTAAAAAGCTCCTTTATCCGAAACTGAGTGTAGCTCCAGTCTGGAACGACTGTAACGTGCGTTCAATCTAGGACTGTAAAAACGGCAAGCTTGGCTTTAGTCATTCAAACGAATTGGCATCAGCAACATGCTTAGTTCTTCATTTTGCTGCTGTTCCTGAGGATAGATAACAGCTGCAGAAACAGGCGTACGGAATTCCATCAGAACTGTCGAGCTATCAACATGAGTTACCAGGTCGCGACGATAATTGGAATTGTAGCCCACAGTCAGAGGATCACCTTTATATTCACAAGCAACTTCTTCCCTGGCAGTGGATACGGTCTCCACATCCTCTGTCGTAATCTCTAAACCATCAGTGCTAAGCCTTAGTGCAATTTGATGAGTGGTTTTATTAGAAAAAATGCTCACGCGTCGAACAGCGGCCACGAACTCATCTCGGCCAACTTGCAAACTCTTATCATTATCCTTCGGAAAAACACTATCGTAGTCAGGAAACCGCTCGTCGATTATACGCGTGTAGAGAACGACTTCTTCCCCTTCCATAACAACATGGTTTTCACCAATTTTTAAGGTTATTTCATCTTCACCATGCAAGTAATTCTGTAGGATATTCAAAAATTTTACAGGCAGAATATTGTCTCCCTGGTAGCTACTACCCTTCATATCAGTCCGCATGTGTTTTACCAGGCGGTGGCCATCTGTTGCTACTGCTTTAAAGGAATCCTCATGAAATTGAAAGAGCACTCCCATTAATGACGGTTTTAACTCATCCCGACTGGTTGCGTATGCTGTTTTATCTATAATCCTTTTAAGAATGGACGCTGGCATTTTTATAGATTGTATATTGTCTACATCCGGTAACGACGGAAATTCCTCCACGGGTTTTCCCATGATAGAATATGAACCGAACGATGTCTCGATCTGGACTTTACGGTCATCATCAACGATAACCTCTATATCGCCTTCTGGCATTTCGCTGGTTATATCAAGTAGTGTACGATGCTGAACAGCTACAATGCCTTCTGATTTAACATTAGCTGGTATAAATATTACTTGTGATATTTCTAGATCCGTTGCCCTAAGACTGAGCTTATCACCCTCACCTGAAATCAAGACAGAACCTAATATTGGCAAGGTTGATCGAGTCGGCGTGACTTTGCTAAGTTGTTGTAGAGCTTGTTGTAAGTCGGTCTGTTTGGATGAAAATTTCATTGTGCGATTCTGCTCGTGTTCATTATTTTTTATGAGAGCACAGGATTCCTCTGGGAATTGTACTTTGTGATATTACTCCCTACTATCCTTCCCTTCAAGTGAATTGTCTTTTCCCAAAAATAATCTAAACTTATATGAATACATTATATTAATAATCTGTTATTATTTTATTATAAAATGTTACATTTGTGGATATTCGATAATATATACAAAATTTGTCGACTGAGTATTTCTAGAAAAATAATCTTTAAACAATGTTGATAATATCTTAATTCATCCTATAACAATGTGCTGTGTTCGTACGAATAAGTCTCTATATCGAATAACATGATATAACAGCTTCATTTTTTAATAAATTTGTTAATAGATATGTTGATTTTATCATAAGGTCTTTATAAATACATCGTTACGTATCCTTTTCAGCCATGATTCCAAATAGGCTGATTGCTTATTTCTCAGTGCAAGTGCTTCAATCTGTGGATAATACTCTTCAAGAGTTGGTATTCCACCCTCCTTGTAATTGATTACCTTCAGAATGTGAAAGCCTTGCTCCGTCTCAAATGGTGGTGTGATTTCACCCGGTTTTGTGCCGAATAGTGCGGTTATGAAGCGCTCGTCTGGCAGTCTCCCTAATTCGATCCACCCCACATACCCAAGATCCTGTGGAGAATTTTCCTCAATTGAGAGATCCTCCAAGACTGTGTCAAAAAGGGCAGGGCTGTCTTCCAATAAGAAATATAAGTCCTTTATCTTGGTCAGGATAGCTTCGCGATCGCCTTCTGTGGGTTCGATTGTTATCAGTATATGTCTGACGTTTATTCGCTCTCCTTGTTTATCCATAAGTTGTATAATATGGTATCCGAAAACTGTCTCTACAATGTTACTGATCTGACCATTGTCTAGAACGAATGCAACCTCCTCGAACTGTTGAAAAAGTTCTCCTCGGCGCAGATACCCCAAGTCTCCACCTTGCTCTCTGGATGATGGATCCTGTGAATATGTCTTGGCTAAGTTTTCGAATGAAGCTCCATTTTGAAGCATCTCCATGATATCTGAGATATCTTCATAGGCTTGCTTCTTTGCATCTTCGCCCGGCCTGATGGGAAGAATGATCTGTGATAACTCGTAACGTGAATCAACTGCTGGTAAACTGTCTTTATAGGTTACGTAAAAATCATTGACCTCATCGCGCGTGACTTCTATTGATTTGATTTTTTCGTTGCGGTATCTCTCGGCAATAATTTGATCGCGTACGTCGTACCAGTGATCCCTTTCAAAATCACGCAAGCCCTGGCCCATTACTTCTTCAAACTGGCTCTCTGATCCTATTTGTATCAACAACGCATCCATCTGCTGCTCAAGCATTCTGTCTACTTCTTCATCTGTAACCACGTCCAGGCTATCGACTTTTGCTCTGTCCAAGAGTATGTTTTGTATTACCAAGGATTCGAGTGCCTGCATCTGGAAGCGGTCGATGAGATCAGGATTTGTTTGGAAGTTTATTCCGCCTCTCAGCGCATTCATCTGTGCAAATTGTAGGACCTCGCTCTTCAGAATAACGTTTTCACCCACGATTGCCGCAACACCATCTACTAACTGCTGCCCGGTCAGTGCAAAGGGTAATGTCAAGCACAGGAATAGAGATCTAATCATTGTACACCTCTACATCCAGCGCTTCTCGAAGGCTGTCTAGAATCGCTGTTCTTGCAAGTGGCAACTTCATTTGAAACAGTTTCTCGTATATCTGCCGTCTCACTAGAATAAAGGGTGTTGTCTCACCTGCTCTTAAAAAGCGCTCTACCATGAATACATGGTATCCAAATTCAGTTTGTATCGGGCCGTAGAACCGATTGACCTCGGCCTTGAATATTTCTTCACCTAACGCGGGTACAATCCGTCCTCTGTGCACCAAATGATGATCGTAATTGTAATGGTTGAGAACCGAGTCTCGGTTTGTAGCAAAGTTCTTAAGCACTTCCACGGTGCTGTTAGCTTCGTCGTACCGTCGAAAACCGATATGGGTAACTAAAGCTGCATCATTAGCTAGCCGGAAGTCCTGTATATTGTTGGCATAGTACTCTCGCAGATGCTCTTGGTCGATTTGGATATGCTTGGACAGCAGGGAGTCGAGTAGCATGCGGGCGATAAGCTGCCGCTCTTGCTCTCTTAGATCAGCTGATATAGACCGGTAGTCAACAATTCCTGATTGTTCGGCGTGCTGAAGGAGCACCTGTTCATCGATCCAGTGCTCAGCTGCCTCTCCTAGTGAAAAATAGTTATAATCTGTTTCTTGATTAAGATCGTCTAGTGTTATTGATTCCTCTTCAACGCGCGCTATTGGCTTCTCCTCTGCCTGTTCTCCACGATCACATGATATGCCCAGGCATAGAACTGACGCTACCAGCAGTGATAATTTAATTAAAGGCGACGCAGTTGTTGAAAATCTGCTTTCCATGTTAAACCCCACTATTCATATCCCTGCTGTTGCGGCAACATGTACTTCAAATCGCGCCGGCTTAAAAACAGCGTGTCAATAATAGACATTGCGTCTCGGTTACCCAATGAAATAATTACTCGAAGATCACTGTTTTTCAGATTCTGGAAACGATATGGAACAGCTAATGGTTCCAGGACGGACTGAATTTGATTTATCAGCACTGATGGATCGTCGATTTTTTGATAGTCGATCTGCAATTCATTTTCATCTTTCAGTCGTACGGAACGTATGCCGCCTTTTGCTGCTTGTATCCTCAATGCAACCGTGGTGAGTAGGTCCCCGACTTCACTGGGAATTGGACCAAAACGGTCTCGCAGCTCTTTTTTGAAGTTGCGCAGCTCATCTAGGTCGTGTAGGATAGACAGGCGCCGATACAGGTTCAACCGCAAGTGCGGATCAGGTACATAATCCTCAGGAATGCGCGCCTGTGGAAAAACATGAATGGCTACATCTTCTCGGGAAATTGGCGCTGCCTCCTGTTCATCGGGGATTAGCGCTCGTTCCCGAACAATATCTTGGACGATCTTCGTATAGAGATCCAGACCTACAGCCGCTACATGTCCGCTCTGTTCCACACCGAACAGGTTCCCTGTACCACGTATTTCAAGGTCTCTCAGAGCGATGGCATATCCTGAACCGAGGGCTGTGTGTCGCTCAATGGTCTTCAATCGCTTCAGCGCCTCTGGACTTGGCTTGGGACGACGCGGTATCAGCAAGAGGGCATAGGCCTGGCGGTTTGATCGGCCCACCCTGCCGCGGATTTGGTATAGCTGGGCCAGCCCAAAACGATGGGCATTGTTGATGATCACAGTGTTTACATTCGGCAGGTCTATACCCGATTCTATGATACTTGTGCAAACAAGCACTTGGAAGCCGCCACTTGCGAAGGAAAGCATTGTGTGTTCAAGTTCTTGTGATGCCATCTGGCCGTGGGCAATACCGATGGTGATCCCGGGCAACGTATTGGCCAGGTCACGGGCCAGGCGCTCGATACTTTTCACCTCATTATGGACGATGTAAACCTGGCCACCGCGCTGAACTTCCTTCGTCACAGCGCTACGGATGAGGTCACCCAGATAATAGTGTATAGCCGTAATAATCGGTACCCGCTCTAATGGCGGTGTGTCTAGCCGGGATATATCGCGTATCTTGGCCATGGAGAAGTGAAGCGTTCTAGGTATCGGTGTAGCTGATAGGCTCAACACATCAATGTCCGTGCGGAACTCCTTGATTCGCTCTTTCTGCTTAACCCCAAAGCGGTGCTCCTCGTCAATAATAAGCAAACCTAATCTATTGAAGGCTATGTCATTCGATAGAATGCGGTGCGTGCCGATCACCAGATCTATTTTGCCGGACTCCAGATCCTTCAGAATATTCTTTTGCTTGGCCGGTGATACAAAACGGGAGAGCATGCTTACGTTGACCGCGAAGGGCTCTAAGCGGGCACGAAAGGAAATGAAATGTTGATCGGCTAGAATAGTGGTGGGAGCCATCAATGCAACCTGGTATCCACCTTGAATGGCTTTAAATGCTGCTCGCATAGCCAGTTCTGTTTTGCCGAAACCCACATCTCCGCAAAGCAGCCGATCCATGGGCCTGGAACCCTCCATATCGACCTTGATCTCGCTGGTGGCACGCACCTGATCTGGCGTATCTTCATATGGGAAGGCTTCTTCCATTTCAAGCTGCAGGCTGTCATCCTCAGGGAAAGCTACGCCACGGGCGAGCATACGGCGTGCGTATAGCTCTGCTAGCTGATTGACAACTTCCTCAGCAGATCGACGCGTCTGTCGCTTGATGCGCTCCCAGCGTTTGGCACTGAGCGAGTCCAGCTGGAGAGGGCGGTCATCCTCTACCGTGTAAGGAAAGACTAAGGAGATTTTATCGGTGGAAACATGGACCCTGTCACCGTCTTTGTATTCAATAGTTAGACATTCTTGCTGCGTGCCACCGACGTTGAGCTGGGTTAGTCCAACGTACCGCCCAATGCCATAATTAACGTGTACCAATGGATTTCCTGGCTCTAGCGTTTCAACATGTTGCCGGATGGAAGATAGCGTCGCGAACTGCTTTCGCTTTGGTTTCCATACCGCGGCCGGTCGGCCCCAAAGCTCTGTGGGCGTAACGACCATAAGCCCCAATGCTCCGGATGTGAATCCTGCCGGATATGTTCCATCCGCCAGAGCCATCGGTATCTGCGGCAGGAGGAGCACCCTGGCCCGCTCGGATTGGGCCTCGCGGCCACCCGCAAAGTACACCCCGGCGGTATCGTTCCTTTCCTTGAGTAATTCCCAGCGTGCTTGGAGGAGACTTAGATTTGCTCCCCGGCTTTCGAGCAACTCGATTTCCAGATCTATTTGCTGTGCTATACTTGAAACCTTGCTGGAGCTTACTGCCCACCGGTCTTCCTCTTGCCGGATGAGAATCCATCCTTCAGGATAATGCTCTGTTACCGGTACACGATCAGTCTTAGCATGCTTCAGTGATAACAGCGTTGCACTGGCGCGCGTCTCGGAACTGATCTGCGTATGGACATCGAATTCACGTATTTCATCCAGTTTTTCATCCATAAAGTCCATGCGTACCGGTGCGGCAGCATTTACGGGATAGCAGTCGATGATGCTTCCTCGTAATGCATACACTCCTGGCTCCGTGACCAGGCTTGTGTGCTCATAGTCGTTGTCTTCCAGCCATGCCCGCAGGTCTGCGTAGGTGGTGGTGCCCGGTCGTATGGCTAGCTGAGCTTGGTGTAGGGCCTGCTCTGATGGCAGCCCTTCTTCGAGAGATTCATTGGTCAGTAACAAGTATGGTGGCCGTTTTTCACTACCTAGGCTGGCCAGTGCGCTTAGGCGAAACCCATCCATGGGCGAAACGAATCCCTGTGGTACACCTGTCACGTGGCCTGTGCTGGGGTAGAAGGCTACCTCACCCGCGTTGATTAGTCCTATTAGGATGTCTCTTGCGGCGAGTGCGCTTTCGTTCTCTTTTAAAGACGCAAGAACTGGCCATCCGGAAGTGTCATGCAGGTATTTGAGCACCAGGGGCAGAGCAAGCTGGGGCAGGCCGGTTATACGAGTCCCGGCCGCCAGGCCCAAATCCCTGATGCGACTGCTGAAAGCCTGGACCAATGATACCGGTTGATTCATATTCACGCAGATGTTTCACGTGAAACACGCCGCCGCTTGAGATGAATGGAGAGCAGGGCGATGTCCGGAGGATTTACGCCCGAGATTCGCGACGCTTGTCCGAGAGTCTCGGGCCGTACTCTGTTGAGCTTGTCGCGCGCCTCCCGCCTCATCGCGGTGATGGTCATGTAGTCCAGGCTGGGATCAATGAGCGTGCCGTCTAGCCGCCCCATGGCGTCTGCCAGAGCCTTCTGTCGGTCCAGATAGCCGTCATATTTTATATCCGTCTCGGCGGTGAAAAGATCGCCCGCAGGCATGTCTCTTATATCTTGCGGCAGCTGGTTCATGATGCTGCGCAGTGTCTCTTCGGGCCGTCGGAGCAATGACACGATCGTGGTTCGTCTGCTGCCGTTTTGCCGGTCCTGCTGTTCCTGCGGCTGATTCCTGGGATCATTCACTCTCTCCCGGCAGAAGTACTCTTTGATGTGGCCAATATTCTTCCGGCGGCCATTCAGCCGCTGTTGTTCGGTGGCTCCCAGCAGACCATGCTTGATACCAACGTCTGATAGGCGCAGATCAGCGTTATCAGGGCGTAGGAAAAGCCGGTGCTCGGCTCGGGATGTGAACATGCGATACGGCTCATCGGCATCCTTGGTGATCAGGTCATCGATTAGAACCCCTATGTATGCTTGATCGCGCGCTAGAATCAGTTGCTCCTGTTCCTGTAATCTTGCTGCGGCATTTATACCGGCCAGCAGACCCTGGCCAGCGGCCTCCTCATAGCCCGAGGTTCCATTGATCTGGCCAGCTAGGTATAAACCGTCTATCTCCTTGGTCTCCAGGGTGGCACGCAGCTGGCGGGGCGGAAAAAAGTCGTATTCGATGGCATAGCCGGGCCTCACCATTGTACTGTTTTCTAGCCCCGGTATTTGGCCTAGTGCGCTCAGCTGAACATCTTCTGGCAAACTGGTCGAAAAACCGTTTACGTAGATTTGATGGGAGCCCGCCCACTCGGGCTCTAGAAAGATTTGATGTTGCTCCCGATGGGCGAAGCGCACCACCTTGTCTTCGATGCTTGGGCAATAGCGGGGACCAATGCCCTCAATTTCCCCCGCGAACAGGGGCGAACGGTCCAGATTAGCATGAATAATGTCTTGGACGGCCCTTGTTGTGTACGTCAGATGGCACGGCTCGTTGGGCGGACGGAAAGGCAACGGCGTTCTGTAGGAAAAGGGCACCGGCTCCGGATCACCGAGGGTTTTATGGGTCTTTGACCAATCTATGGAGTCTCTGTGCAGACGGGGGCAGGTCCCGGTCTTGAGCCGCCCGCTCTGGAAACCGAGCGCCTGTAAGGACTCGGTTATGCCCTCTGAATGCCGCTCACCCATGCGGCCGGCTCGAAATTTGCGGTCGCCGATATGAATAAGGCCGTTGAGGAATGTCCCGCATGTAAGAATGACCGCTTGGGCTTGTATAAACTGCTCGCGATTGACTATGACTCCTTCTATACGGCTGTTTTTTACCTTGATGGCCGTTACCTCACCACGCTGAGTGATCAGGTTCTCCTGGGACTCCACCACGCGGCGCATTCGCTGCGCATAGGCCCGCTTGTCGATCTGAGCTCGGGGGCTCCATACGGCGCGACCCTTACTGGTATTCAGCATTTTGTATTGGAGACCGGTCTGGTCAGCAGCTAGTCCCATCTCACCTCCCAGGGCGTCGATCTCTCGCACCAGATGTCCCTTGGCCAGCCCACCGATGGCCGGATTGCATGACATCCGCCCGATGGCTTGAGGATCCATCGTGACTAGCAATGTTCTACACCCTATTCTGGCGCTCGCCAAGGCTGCCTCGATTCCGGCGTGGCCGCCGCCGGCTACAATGACGTCCCACTCACTCTTTGTGGTACTGAACATCCTTCCAGACCTACTTCCCGACACAGAATTCGCTGAATATCCTTTGGATCACATCTTCACGGGTCGTTTCACCGATAATCTCAGCCAAATGGTCGACCCCCAATCGGATTTCCCCACTTAAAATATCGAGGGATTGCCCTTCGAGGAGCTGCTCCTTTACTCTCTCGAGACAACGCATACCATTATTCAGGGCGTGTAGCTGGCGGTCTGAGGAAATGATGGCACCCTCACCAGTTGGGATATAACTGTGTAGGACGGCCTTTAACTGCTGTAGCAAGTCGTCCAGCCCATCTTCGCGTCGAATGGATACTTGTATCAGATTTCTTTGCTTCGCAGGCGTAATCTGGTCAGCCTTGGACTTGACAAAGAGGATATGGCTGGCGCTCTCTTCTAGAGCCAGCTCAGCTGAGAAAGGATCTTCTGGATCAAGGAGCAGGGTGATGTCAGCTCCCGAGAGTTCCTTGCGGCTGCGCTCCACGCCGAGCCGCTCGATGGTGTCAGTGCTGTCACGCAGCCCGGCGGTATCAACCAGACAGACCGGAAAGCCGTCTATATCAATCCAGGCTTCCAGGCTGTCACGGGTCGTTCCTGGGATATCGGTGACAATAGCACGCTCATGCCCAATCAGGGCGTTGAATAGGCTGGATTTGCCCGAGTTAGGTGATCCGGCTAGAATCACCCGCACGCCATCCCGAATGATTCGTCCGTAGGGCGCAGTGTCCTGTAAATGGGACAGGTTGTCTATCGCTTGCGTAAGAATTCCCTCAATCTCGTTTTGGGATGTGGCGTCGATCTCTTCCTCAGAAAAATCTAGCTCGTGTTCAAGTATAGTGAGCAGGTTGATCAGCCTTTCGCGCACTTGACCCACTTCTCTGGATAACTGCCCCGTAAGGTTGTTGGTGGCTGCCTCTTGGCCGCGGCGGCTCATACTTGATACCATCAAATTGAGGGCCTCGGCTTCCGCCAGGTCCATCTTGCCGTTCAGGAAAGCGCGCAGGCTGAACTCCCCTGGCTCCGCTTGTCTTGCCCCCAGTTTGATGAGTGTCCTGATCACGCGCCGGGGTGTAACATGCCCGCCGTGAGTACTGATTTCAATGATATCCTCGCCGGTGAATGACGCCGGGGCCTTGTAGTAGGTGACGAGTGCCTTGTCCAGGATTTGCTTGTTGCCTGTCGCATGCAGATCGGTTAGATGGGCGTGTCTCGGTTGATCGGCTAGGGGAGCAGGGCAGAGCTGCCTGGCAATCTTGAGTGACTCGGCTCCGCTCATGCGTACAATGGCTACACCACCACGGCCAGGGGGGGTTGCCAGAGCTACGATGGTATCTGTTCGATAGCCGATATTCCCTGCCGCGTCGCCGCTCTCACGCCGCTGCTTGTGTGATTCTCTTGGCATAGCCGTGAAATGTACAGCTAAACCCTTCCTGCCGTTAAGAGAACTTAGCGGCTCTTCTTTTTCTTGGGTCTGGGGGCAGGCTTCTGGCTACCTGCTGGTTTGGCAGGTGTCGGTTTTGTGGCCGTCTCTGTAGCGAGGTGCTTGCGGATGTTATATTGCTGGAAAATAGACAGGATGTTAGAGAAGGTGTAGTAGAGGTTAAGTCCACTGGGGAATGAATTGAATAACACGAATAGAAAGATCGGCATGATGTACATCATGGGTTTCTGCTGGGGATTCGCGCCGGCACCGCTGATCTTCTGCTGGAGAAAGACACTTACACCCATTAGCAGCGCGAGAATACTTATACCAGCTTTGAAGAAAGGAATAATATGTGGTAGTACGAGATCGGGGGCAGATAGATCAGTTATCCATAGGGCAAATGGCTGACCTCGCAGCTCGATGGTGGAGCGGAACACCGTGAACAAGGCGATCAACACCGGCATCTGGATAAGGATGGGTAAGCAGCCCCCAAATGGGCTGGCGCCCTCCGCCTTCCACAGCGCCATCATTTCCTGGTTCAGCTTCTGTGGATTGCCCTTGTATTTCTCCTGTAGTACCTTCACCTTGGGTTGCACCAGCTGCATTTTCTGCGTGGACATGGCGCTCTTCTTGGTGAGTGGATTGGTGAGAATACGGATAATGATGGCGAACAGGATCAGAACAATTCCGTAATTGGGGATGAAATCGTGTAAAAAGACCAGGGTTAGCAGCACCAGTTTGCTTATCGGCCTGATTAGCGAGAACCCGAAATTCATGGTCCGATCCAGATCTACATCCAGATCCTTGATGATGAAGTAGGAGAGCGGGCCGAGGTATAAGGTCATTTGAACGGTCTGATGCGCGTCGTACCCCATGGCCATGAAATAGCGGGTGAGGTTCTCTGCCTCGACACCCCCGTCATCGTAAGGTACCGAAACAGCTGAGTAAGCGCCGTATTCACCGGGTTGATTCTCGTTGGCAATAAAGGCGCTGGTGAAATACTTGTTTCTGAGGGCAACCCATTCTGTGTTGCCCTTTAGTGTCTTTCGGTTCAGCCGCCCTTTGCGAAGACTGCCCTCTTTCTCTAGCTCACCCCCTTGGTAAACGTAGACCTTCCCGTAGGTCTCGTCCTCGCGCAAGACCTTCTCTGCCGGCTGAAGCCCGTTAGGCCAGCCGATTTCGTAGGTGTTGATGCCCAGCTCCTCATCCGCGTTTTCCCAACGTATTTCGATAGGAATTGTGTAGCTGTCGGCATGAAGGGTGAGCGTCTTGACCACGCGTGCGCCACTGGCAAAGGCGTGCCGGTAAGAGAGCGTGAGCGAACCTTCCGAGAGTAGGACGCTGTCTTGAGCAGGAGCCGAGAGCACTTCAAAGTTGTTGACCAGATGAACAGTGTCTCCGGCTATATTCACGTAGCTGAGACGGAGATTGACGTCTCTCGGTACATCGTGAATGAGCTGGACATTGCCGGTGCTGCGGCCGTGGCGGTATTCCTTG
>CP070656.1:2941601-2951887 GCA_020355065.1 Fidelibacterota bacterium
CATCGTGCCGGGACCTGACGGACGTCTCTGGTTCGGCTGCGCTCCTGATCCGGAGCAGGTTACGGCGGAAGGGGGCGTCACCGTATTCGACGGAACCAGGTGTCAGAGCTATAGAAGTGACTTTACCGGGGGAGAATTTGTAGGCGGGGGCAGCAGCCCTTTAGCTGATAATCGTGTTTATACTATCTCATTCGATCGCGGTGGCGACGGCTGGTTCGGCACCAAAGGGGGCGGAGTGAGCCGACTGGCTCGCGAGGCTGTCCTCTCAAATAACCTCTGATGGCAGAGGCTGCAAGACTGAAAGGTTCAGGCATGGAAATCGGATATTCCAAGGTCAACATTACCCCTCCAATCCTGACGTGTACCAATGGTGGTTTCTTTGATGATCCCAAGGTTTTCCACAAGGGGGTACACGATGAGTTATATGCCCGGGCGGTGGCATGGCGGGACGACAGCCAGGCAGCCGCCATCGTCTCGGCCGATCTGATCAACCTGCCCCGGTTGACGGTGGCGAGTATAAGGGAGATGGTCGCTACCTATACAGGCATACCCGGGGAGCATATCATCCTGCATGCAACTCATCAGCATTCGGGACCTTTCTCATACCGAAAAAAGGAGGGGATCAGGAATGACGCCTACTGGACAGTCACTGAGCAGAAGATAGCCGGGGCGGTCTATTCCGCCCTCCAGGATATGCAGGAATGCCTGGTAGGGGCCGCAGCTATGGAACTGGATATGTCGTTGAACCGGCGGATTCTTCAGGAGGACGGGAGCGTCCTCTATCTGCCTCACCATCCCGGGCTGACGCCCAATCAGGTGGTGGACAAAGCGGTGGGAGTCGTGTCGTTCCGAAAGCGGGACAAACGTCCCCTGGTGACGCTCGTCAACTATTCCTGCCATCCGTTGACGGTCGGCTTTGTGCCGGGCATGATCTCGGCCGATTTTCCGGGCGCGGCCGTGCGGGAGATCGAGGACCGGCTATTCGGCTCGGCGGTCTATACCGGCGGTGCCTGCGGCAATATCCATCCCCAGAAGCATTGTGAGGGCTTTGAGGCCATGGATGAACTGGGCCGGGCCCTAGCCGACAAGGTCCTGGACAGCATGCCGTTCATTCAGACCGGGAGAGGTGAGAGGCTGCGGACTCTCCGGAAGGAAGTGGAGCTGGAACTGAATCCCAAGAACATGGATGACAACGAAGATATTGAAGGTTTCAGGGAGGGGACGAGCTATCGATTTGAGATTACGTTCATTGCGATGAACGATATCGTATTTGTGGGGATTCCCTGTGAGTATTTCGTCGAGTTCCAGCTGGAGATCAGGGAGCAGTCGCCTTTTGCGCACACTTTTCTGCTGACGACCAGCAACGGATATGCCGGCTATGTTCCTGACCGCAAGGCCTACGATCAAGGCGGGTACGAGGTGAATTCCACCAAGTTCGTGGCAGGTTCCGGTGAGCTCATCCGGGACAGCATTCTCCAAGGCCTGCAAGAGCTGGCCGTGGACTGAATGACCAGGAGGCGCAGACGTTGATTCCCATGAGAAGGCCGTGGATTCCATTCGAAGCCGGGATTTGGGACCGATGAGTGCCAAGCCGCTCTTGCTGGAGATCAAGAACCTGGATGTGAATTTCTACCTGGATGAGGGTACGGTCGAGGCGGTGCAGGATGTGAGTCTGGATATATACCAGGATTATGCCCTGGGTATCGTTGGTGAGAGCGGCTGCGGTAAGAGCGTGCTCTCCCAGGCCATCATGCGGATCGTGCCCAGGCCGGGAGAGATCACCGGCGGGGAACTGGTATACCACGGCCACAATTCACACCCGGTGGATATCGCCAAGCTGGATGGAACCGGGAAGGCGATCAGGGCCATCAGGGGTAATGAGATCGCCCTGATCCTGCAGGAGCCCATGGCGGCGCTGAGTCCACTCTATACCGTGGGCAACCAGATCCGGGATGCCCTGTTTCAACACACGAGCATGAGCCGTAATGAAGCGAGAGACTATATTATTGAACTGCTGGATCAGGTCGGTATTCCCCAACCCGAGACCCGGATCGACCAGTATCCCTTTGAGCTGTCCGGTGGCCTGCGCCAGCGGGTAGTCATCGCGATGGCCATCGCCTGTAAACCGAAACTGCTGATCGCGGACGAACCCACCACGGCTCTGGATGTGACCATTCAGGCTCAGATCCTCAAGCTGTTCCAGGAGTTGAAAGATTCGCTGGAGATTTCCATTATCTTTATTTCCCACGATCTGGCGGTCATTTCCGAGATCGCCGATGAGGTGGCGGTCATGTATAACGGCCGGGTTGTCGAGAAAGGACCGGCGTCCAAAGTATTCGCGGAGCCTCTGCATCCCTACACAGTCGGATTGCTGAAATCGGTCCCCAAGCTGGGTGTTAAGTCGCGAGAGCGCCTCACGGTGATCGAGGGAAGCGTCCCCGATCCGTTCATGAAATATAAAGGGTGCGCCTTCCATCCCCGCTGCTCGATACGCGAAGAGGTATGCACCGTGCAGTGTCCAACCTTGAAAACGTTGGAGCAGGAGCGTGAGGTGGCCTGCTTCCCGATCCAGGGGAACACCGGAGGGACGGAGTAACAAGTGAGGCCGGAGTCAGGATTCAAACCGGGAAGCCATACACGTTGAATGAACCCAACGATACCCTGCTCAGCGTCGAGCGCCTGAAGAAGCATTTCCCTATCAAGAAGGGCTTGATGCGTCGCATTACCGGCTATGTCCGGGCGGTGGATGATGTGTCGTTCCGCATCCGCAAGGGTGAGACTCTGGGTCTGGTGGGTGAGAGCGGGTGCGGCAAGTCAACGATTGGCAAGCTCGTATTGAGGGCGATGAAGCCGACAGCGGGTCGAATCATGTTCCATCTTGATGGGCGCGAGGTGCCGGTTCATGAGCTGAGCGACGCCGAGCTGCGGCCTTTCCGAAAGCACGCCCAGTTGATATTCCAGGATCCCTATGCTTCACTTAATCCCCGCATGACGGTGCGTGAGATCATCGGGGAGCCGATCCTGGTAAACCGGGACCATGACAGCGAGGATATGGATCAGCGGGTGGCCGAACTCATGGAGCTGGTCGGCCTGGACAGCCGATATCTCAAGCGCTATCCCCATGCCTTTTCAGGTGGACAGCGTCAACGGATCGGAGTCGCCCGGGCGCTGGCCCTGAATCCCGACCTGATCATCGCTGACGAGCCCGTGTCCGCGCTGGATGTGTCCATACAAGCCCAGATCCTGAACCTGCTGCATGATATCCAACAGGATTTGAACCTGACGTACCTGTTCATTTCCCATGACCTGTCGGTAGTGGAATATATCTCGGACCGCGTGGCGGTGATGTACGTGGGTAAACTCGTCGAGGTGGCGGACAACGAGGATATATTCCGCCGGCCCAAGCATCCCTACACCGAGGCGCTGCTGGTTGCCGTGCCCCGGATCAGCGGGGAGCGTAAGGCTCACGCCTACACCCTGAGTGGGAATGTGGCTGATCCGGCCAATCCGCCCTCCGGGTGCTATTTCCATCCCCGCTGCCGCTATGCTAAGGATGTCTGCCAGACGAAGTCTGTGTCCCTGGAGGAGATCTCACCGGGACATCAGGTGGCCTGCCATCTGGCGAGTGAACTGGAGTTGAAAGGGCTGTGAGGAACCGGCCGTGATCAGTTATATCATCAGGCGTATCTTCTACATGATCCCCACCCTGATCATCATCTCAATGATCTCATTTGCTGTGATCCAGCTGCCCCCCGGCGACTATCTGACGACGAAGATTGCCCAGCTTCAAGCCCAGGACGAGCTGGTCAACATAGATCTGATCGAAGCACTGCGCGCGGAATACGGGCTGGATAAACCGGTCTACGTTCAATACGGGAAATGGATCTGGAACATCCTGCATGGCAATTTCGGTTACTCGTGGGAGTGGCAGAAGCCGGTGGAAGAGGTGATTGGAGAAAGGATCCTCCTGACGGCCATCATCTCGTTCACGGCCACCTTCATGATCTACCTGGTGGCCATCCCGGTGGGCATATTTTCCGCGACGAATAAGTATTCGGTCGGGGACTACCTGGTCACGATCATTGCATTCGTCGGCCTGGCGCTGCCCAACTTTCTGCTGGCCTTGCTGCTGCTGTTTATCGGCTATGCGGTCTTTGATGTCAGTCTGGCCGGGCTGTTCTCGTCCGAGTTTGCCAACGCCCCCTGGAGTGCCGCCAAAGTGGGTGACCTGCTGAAGCACCTGTGGATCCCGGTGATCGTGGTGGGGACCACGTCCACGGCGGGACGTATCCGGGTGATGCGGGGGAACCTGCTAGACGAACTGAACAAGCCCTATGTCATGGCGGCCCGGGCCAAGGGCTTGTCGGAGATCAAACTGCTCTTCAAGTACCCGGTACGGGTGGCACTCAATCCCCTCATCAGCGGTTTAAGTGTGCTGCTGCCGCAAATGATTTCGGGGGCCACCATTACGGCCGTGGTTCTGGGCCTGCCCACGACGGGGCCGATGTTGTTGGGTGCCCTGCGAAGCCAGGATGTCTATCTGGCCGGTGCCTTTATCCTGCTCCTGTGCACTCTTACCGTGATCAGCACCCTGCTCTCGGATATTCTGCTGGCATGGTCCGATCCCAGGATTCAGTATGAATAGACGCTTCGGTATACTAGCGCGCTGGAAGACGAAGCGGGAAAGCCTGGAAGAGAGCGAGCGATACTACGTTGCTACGCCCCGGCAGCTCATGTGGTGGAAGTTCCGCAAGCACAAGCTGGCGGTGGTTTCCCTGTACATCCTGGGATTTATGTACCTAATCGCCATTTTTGCCGAGTTCGTTTCCCCCTACAATCCCAACGAGCGTCACATCCGGCAGCTGTACGCACCCCGCCAGAAGATCCACTGGATCTACAACGGCCGCTTTCACCTCCGGCCGGCTGTCTTTACCCAGAAATTCGAGATCGATCCGGAAACACTCCGGGAGAAATACTACGAGGTGCCGGAAGAAGCCTATCCCATCCGATTGTTCGCACGTGGTGACCGCTACCGCATGTGGGGCCTCTTCGAGACCGACCTCCATCTATTTGGAGTGGAGCCAGGGGGGACGGTTTTCCTGTTCGGTACGGACCGCATGGGTCGCGATATGCTTTCCCGGATCATCGCCGGTGCCCGCATATCGCTGTCGATAGGTTTCGTGGGGATCGCTCTGAGCTTCATTCTGGGATTGATCCTAGGTGGTATTTCAGGCTATTTCGGTGGTGTGGCGGATCTGATTATCCAGCGACTGATCGAGGTCATGCGGGCTTTTCCGGCCATCCCTTTATGGATGGGTCTAAGCGCGGCCTTGCCCATGACGTGGTCACCCCTGAAGGTTTACTTTGCGATCACGGTGATCCTTTCGCTGCTGGGGTGGGTCGGTGTCGCCCGGGCCATCCGGGGCAAGTTTCTCGCGCTCCGGGAGGAGGATTTTGCGGTGGCGGCCTACCTGGCCGGGGCCAGCAAGTGGCGGATCATCTACAAGCACCTGCTGCCCTCCTTCATGAGCCACATCATCGTGGTGTTGACGTTGGCCATTCCCCACATGATCATCGCCGAGACCGCCCTCAGTTATCTCGGGCTGGGACTACGGCCACCCATCACCAGCTGGGGGGTGCTGCTCAAGGAAACGCAGAATATCCAGGATATGGCACACCACCCCTGGCTGCTGCTGCCGGTACTGTTCATCATCCTGGTGATCCTGGCCTTCAATTTCGTGGGCGACGGCCTGCGGGACGCAGCGGATCCATATGCCACTTGAGCGGACTTCATCATTGTCTGGGAGCACTGCATACTATGAGTAAAAAACTAAGGATAGGCTTTATCGGCACGGGCAATTTTGCCCGCAAGGTGCATTATCCTTCATTGGCACGTATTGAGAGCGCGGAGATCGCGGCCATTTGCGAGAACACGCACATCGAGCGCCTGGATGAAGTGGCCCGGCAATACGGCATCGGCCAAAGGTACCAGGACTACCAGGACATGCTGGACAAGGCCGATCTCGATGCGGTCTATGCCATTATGCGGCCCACCTATGGCCTGGCCGAAGTGGCCTGTGATGTACTCGCAGCGGGGAAGCCCCTATTCATCGAGAAGCCCCCGGCGCTGTCGGTGGAGGAGATGCGCACCATGGCCGAAGCCGCCGAATCGTCAGGCTGCGGAACACAGGTAGGCTTCAACCGCCGGTTCATTCCGGTGCTGGTGGAAGCGCGTCGGCAAGTTACCGAGAGGGGGCTGTGTTCCATCACGGGGACTTTCTACAAACACGAGCTGAAGGACGACTGGCTGCCGGGGCGCAAGCTGCTCACCAACGGCATCCACGCCGTGGATACGCTGCGTTGGCTGGCGGACAGCGAGCCGAGGGAGGTGGTGGCGGCGACGTCCAAGGGCTTCACGAAGGGTGACAACTGCTGGCAGGCCCTGATCCGATTCGAGAACGGAGTCGTCGGGTCTCTGCTGACCAACTATTCCGCCGGAGCGCGGGTGCACACCTTCGAAATTCACGGCAAAGGTATTTCGGCTTTCATCGATCCCGATGAGTCGGCTGTGATCTATGCGGATGGAGACCGCAAGTCTCCCCAGATCCTGGGTGCGAAGGAATTCGCCGGTTCCGACGAGTTCATCGAATACTACGGCCTGCGGGCGGAGAACCAGCACTTCGTGGATTCGATCCTGGCCGGGAAGAAGCCCATGCCGGATTTTCAGGATGCGTTGAAGACCATGGAACTGGTAGCGGAGATCGAGAAGGGACAAATTTAGGTCTCCCAGAACATTTAAACGGAAGGAGTGGGGCAGATGGAAGAGCATACCATAATCGATGCCCATCATCATTACCAGGATGTACCGGATTACCCGGATCTGCTGGCGGAGGAATATGCCTCCCTGGGGATCGCCAAGGTCTGCCTGATCTCCGTTGATGCGGACGACGGCATCAAGCGGCTGAAGGCGGCTCTGGACAAGTACCCCGATCTTATCCTGGGACTTCCGTTATTCAACTGGAAAGAACACGGTCCGGATGATATCCACCGGTTCAAGGATCTGGGTTTTTCGGGTGTGAAGTTCACGCGTCCGCCCCGGCCCTACCATCATGAGGATTTCTGGCCGGTGTACGAGAAATGCCAGGAACTGGGGATGCCGGGCCTATTTCACCTGGGTATCCTGCAGCGGCTGCAGAGCAAGGGTTTCATGAAGGCGGCCACCAAGGAGGACCTGAAGGGCGGCTATTTCCTGGACTGCAACTTCATGCGTCCCATCTACCTGGATACCCTGGCCAGGCTGTTTCCCGAGTGGCAAATACACGGAGCCCATCTGGGGAATCCCTGGTTCGAGGAGGCGGCGATGAGCTGCCGCTGGAATCCGAACCTCTACTTCGATCTGACCGGATCGACACTCAAGAAAAAGAAACCGGAATTCCTGGCCGAGATGCTGTGGTGGAACCGCTTCACCCGCTACCGGGATCCGTTAGGACTGGATGCCTGGGAGAAGATTGTGTTCGGCAGTGACGTGGCGTACTACGAGACCCACGACGTGCTGCACGATTACGACGTGCTCATCCGTGCGCTGAACCTGAGCGAGGATATCCGCTGGAAGATCCTGGGTGGGACGGCCGCGAAGATCTACGGGCTGGAATAGGCAGCGATCACCTAAATATATCCAGGACTCTAGCAACGAAAAGCGAACGAATATGAATCCGAATCGCCTCTCCATCGACCATACCCGAGCCTCCGCTCAAAGTGAGCACCCGGAACGCAAGACAATTGGCAGGGATGATCTGCTGCAACGTGCCCTGGAGGGCTGTAACTGGCTCACCGACGTCGCACAGGTTCTGGACGACCGCACAGGGGACTACGGTGTCATCAAAGGTGAGTATGATACGAAAAGCCGCCAGTGGAAGCTCTATGGGCCATTCTGGCACACCGGGCAGGCCGTACGGCTCTTATTGCAGGCGTACCGCATGGAAGGTGACGAGAAAAACCTGCGGTCCGCACTGCTGGGTGGGGAGTACATGATCCGGGACCAGTGCATGGATGAACGTGATGCAAAGTTCTATGGATTCATTCACGGTGCTCAGGCACAACAATCAAATACGGCCTCGCAATTGGAGGGCTTCGCGGCGCTGTACGATCTACATGCCGTAACGCAGGACGCGATGTGGCTGGAACGGTTCCACCTGGCCGTCGACTGGGTGGCGAAGAACCTCTACCTGGAGGGGGAAGGGCTGTTCTATAACGGCTACTCCGCCGTCAAGGATGAACTGGCGCCCGTTGAGAAATCCAGGCCGACCAACGACGATGCTATTTTCTGGCTGGCTTACCAGCACTTCGAGGACCCGGTCTACCTGGACATCTTCCGGGAGGTATCGGTCCGGCTGCTGCGGGATGAGGATCCGCCGGGGAACTGGATGCTGTATCGTCCCTGCTTTCCCGAATCGTTCGAAGGCCGGGGCAGTATCCATGCCCGCCACGCCTGGTGGTGGGGCTATCCCATGCTGCAGGCATACAATGCCTTCCAGGATGACAAATACCTGGAGGCGGGCATCCGGGCGGGGGACTGGTACATCCGGAACAGCAACCTGGATGGGGGTTATTATTATCATACCACCCGGGAAGGTCACAATCATCTCAGTTTCGACTTCAGTACTTCGGCCGTAGGGTGTGCGGTCATCATGTGGTGCGACCTGTGGCAGCGGCTTGGTGACGATAAATACCGGGATGCCATCCAGCGAGCGCTGGGATTCCTGCTGCGGGCCCAGTTCCGCCAGGACGTACCCGACCCCAACCTGCGGGGGGCGTTCTTCGAAGGCTACCTCCCTCCAGATGGGACCATGGAACCCGGCTTCTATCTACGGGATATCGCCACGATCTTCCCGGCACGGGCCATGCTGACGATACTGGAAACATTTGAGGGCGACGAAATACCCTATCTGGACTATTAGATCCATAGCTGTGTTATTCAATGACTTAATCTAAGGATTCGGATCAATATGAGAGACATCAAGGTTACACTGGCTTCCCTGCGATCCATCCTGATCGATACCGGCCGGAACCTGGAAGCGGTGCAGCAAGCCTGCGAGGTCGCCGAGGAGGCGGGGGCACGCCTGCTTCTGCTCCCGGAGATGATGCTGACCGGGCACGGCGGGCATCCCCAGGCAGTAGATAACGCGGAACCGGTTCCCGAGGGGCCGCTCAGCCAGGCCGTCATGCAGCTATCGAAGGACCACCAGCTCTGCATCTGTGCCGGTATCGCCGAACTGGCGGATAACCTGGTGTACAACAGCCAGATGGTGGTGGATCGGGGTGACTACCTGGGATTGCAGCGCAAGATCAACATGTCAGGTGATGAAAACCGGTACTTCGCAGCCGGGGAGACCATCGAGGTCTTCGATATAGGAGACATACAGTTCGGGATCACCATCTGCTATGACAACAACTTCCCGGAGATCGCCCTGATTCACAGTCAACACAAGGTGGATCTGATCCTGGCGGCCCACGCCGCCCGCACCGGCGAGTGGCCCGATCCGCTGACTCCTGAATTCAGCCGCAAGGTCATCGCCGAGCGCCAGAACTCCTGGGAGAAGATGTTCCGGGGGACGGCCTATTTCCACAACCTGTACATCCTGGCGTGCAACGCGGTGGGCTCCGCCACCGAGGGGCTGGAGGGGGTGGTGTCCAATCACGCCGGTACGGTCATGGGTGTGGATCCCGATGGGGAGATATTCCTCCGCACGGGGGTCTCTGAAATTGTGGACGAGGTCGTTACAGTGGAGCTGCAAGCCTCCCGCCGCAAGGTGAACCACGGTCCCAGCCGCAACCGGCGGTGGCCCGTGGTGAAGCAGCTCCTTGACGATACAATGAAGTAAGGATCTGGACCTGATTCTGAACATTCCATGTAGAGCGGAAGTACAGCCAGCGCGGGAGGATTGTGCATGATAATGAAGAGCGGCCATCCGCCCCGTGATCCGGCGAAGGGCTTCCTCTTCGCCCTGGCAGGGACGGCGCTCCTCTCCACGAATTTCGTGACGGCCAAGTATGCCCTGCAGGGATTCAATCCCCCGACCTTTGCCCTGCTCTGGACCATATCGGCCTCGTTCTATTCCTTCCTGATCGTTCTGGCAACCGGTGGCTGGAGGCATTTTATCCTCCCCAGGCCTTCCGTGCTTCCCGTAGCCCTAATCGGCGTGGGAACCGGTATCGGTATGCTTTTCGGTTGGGAGGCGCTATCCCGGCTGGATCCATCGTTCACTGCCTTCCTGAGCCGCTTTCGC
>CP070656.1:2951987-2962949 GCA_020355065.1 Fidelibacterota bacterium
ACCGCTGGTTGAGAAAATGAATGTTCTTTTCCCTGAGACCTCTTTAAGGTTATCGGCAAGGTCGAGCAGGGACCGATGATGCTGTTGATGATATATCCCCGATCCGAACCCTATTAAGTCGTATCGCTGAACATCTTCAGGATTTATCTCTGCTGGCGTCTTTATTTCGGCACCAAGGGTCTCTGCAATGACATCGGCAATTTTCTTGGTGTTATAATGATGAAATGACCAGAGCACCAATAGGATGTTTGAATTGGGATTGTCGAATTTGTCAGTCGAGAGTTTCTTTATTCTTGCCGAAGTGGATCTGCTGAGTTGTTTTTGAGCTGCAGTAAGTCGTACGATAGAAAAAAGCCCAAAAAGTCCGAGGAACATCGACAAGAAATCTCTGCGTGAGAAAATTCGTGCCATTCTAACTCCCAAGTGTTCTGGCGGTCTCGATTGGGATTTCTGTGCCCCGGGCGCGGTAGGAATGCGTCCGGCTATTACGCCGCCGCGCTGGGGCTACCACGCAACATGACGATCCCCAGCCATATGAACCACACGATCTCACCCAGCGCATAGATGTAGATAAATATCTCGGCGAGCGGGGGGACAACCGAGACGATGCCCGCAATACCGATCACCGCGCCAAGGTAGTTCAATACCTTGGGCAGCTCTCCGGCCCGTAAAGCTGCCCAACTTATCAGTAGAATCCATATGCCGCCTATAACCTCATTACTGCCACCCAACCCCGCAAACACAGAGTCAATTGCCAACCAGACCGTCGCGGCTTGAGCCGGGTTTTTGTCATAAAGATCGACGACATGTTCCATACCCGCATTATGGATCATGCCGGCAGCAATAATCACGCAAGCCCAGATCATGGCAAAGACGGTCGCAGTCTGCGCTAGTGCACACGAACCAGCCTTCAACCGATCGTAGAGCGCTAGTCCCAAGACGACCAGAAAGACAGCCCAGACCACATAGATGATCAGGTACATTATGTACAAGAAGGTCAGGTTGTCCGCCATTAAGGCCACCTTTTGGACAGGATCGACCACACCAGAAATGTTCACAACCAGGAGAAAGCCCACCATACCCACGATGTATGCGGCTCCAGAGTACAGTGCGGCAATACCGCCAGCTTTTTGTAAACCCTTCATTTTTATCCTCCTAATTTTTATATGATATGGTTGATTTTCCAGCGCCTCAACCTACGTGAGCTTTCTCGCACTTTCATGGCATAGCTCACGGAATCCCGCCGCAGGCGAGGCCTCATTCTGAAACGACCATCGTTTGACCGGTAGTCAAGGGGTAGTACACCAATATGGGCCAGAAGGACATCGGTATATCAACAGAGCAAGCACTTCGGACGAATGAGGAGTTCCAGGAACTCGAAGTCACAGGGCTTGCCGGGGAGCCAGCGGTCAACTGCCAAGCGCGCACAAATTGGCGAGCTATTTATATTTCAAGAATAAGGCATCTATCTGGATTTCGGCAGAGCTGGAGCCTCCCATGAAAAAGTTATCTTTCCCGATCCCTGTAATTAAAATAGCATCTGCTCCTTTGAGCTGAGCTACCTCGATCAATTTCGCTCGAATCTCTTCACTGTCTTCGGAGCCCCATCCCAGCATACTGCCAAGTGCATGTCCAATTACGGTGTATTCCTGCGTTATTTCTTCCTCAGAAAAATACATGTCAACACTCGTGGTCGGATCAAAGGAATTCCCGATATAGTTCACGGTTGCGCACCCGAATACCAGGAAGGCCACAGGCAGGAATAGGCCACCGGATTTACACATGTTTCTAATCATAGTTACACTCCATTGTTGTAGTAATCTGTTTTAACTGCCTGCCCCTTTGCGCCAGGAAGACCTTATCAGGTCTGATCAGGTTTTGTTATTATGTTCTACGATGATGACAACATTGCCCTTTTTGTGTCCTGTTTCGACATACCTGTGGGCCTCGGCAATCTGTTCCAGCGGGTAGCGCCTATCTATCACCGATTTTAGATTTTCAGCCTCCATGAGCTCTTTGAGGAATTTCAAGTCATCAGGCATCGTACTTGGGCTTGGCATCCCACTGATCACTTTTTTACCGCCGATCCTTGAAGTCCATAACATCTGGAGAAGAATTGTCAGCGTAGGGACAGGTGTGAGATAGAATCCGTTTTTCTTCAGCGACCTTTTACAGCGTGAAAACGTAGTCTTGCCCACGGTGTCAAGAATGGCATCGTAGGTTTCGCCACTTGTGGTAAAATCCTCTTCAGTATAATCAATGACCTTATCGGCTCCCAAGGATTTCACCAATTCCAGATTGGCTGTACTACATACCCCGGTAACTTCGGCCCCGAAGTACTTTGCGAGTTGGACGGCGAACGTACCTATACTACCAGATGCGCCATTGATAAGCACTTTCGTACCGCTCTTGATATTTCCTTTTCTAAGGAAATGTAGAGCTGTGATGGGCCCGTCAACGGCGGCGGCGGCTTCCTCAAAGGTTATATTAGCCGGTTTGAATGTCATCAACCCCTTTTCAGGCAGGCATATATACTGGGCATAGGAGCCAAGTCCGAGCCCGGCTTCTCCAAAAATCTGGTCACCTTTCCTGTACAGGGTAACATCTTTCCCCACTGCTTCGACCTCGCCGGCCAACTCGGATCCGGGTATTGTGTTTCTTGGTTTTCTGAGACCACGCAATAATCGCATGGGCAGCCAGAACAAGGGCGGGAAGGCGCCGCTTCGCGCTACACAGTCGCCCGGGATTACGGTTGTCGCAGATATTCTGATCAGTACCTCATGATCTGCGGGGACAGGCTTGGCCACTTCTTCGATCTGCAGAATCTCCGGCGGTCCATACTCTGTCCACACAACGGCTTTCATAGGTATTGCTGAGGACATATTCCTGTTTTTATCTATGCGTTGTTCATACCCGAACTGGCAGACCAGGAAGCGATTACAAATGAATCAAACCCTTTAACGATAAGCCAAACCGCAAATACCATCTCTTGCAGGGCTATCGGCAGGAACAATATATCTCCAAGATTGATGCTGAAAAATTGTAGTAAATACGTGACGAACGATAGTATAGCTCCAATAAAACCCCAGCCGGATAACCATCGCGGGATGAGTTTTGACTGGTATAGGATAAAATTCAAGACCAGGGCGGACAGAGACCAGAAGAGTCCGGACCCGATCATGAAGGCCCAATCACGTACGGCGAGTAATAGCGTGCCCTGTGTCAGATAATAGGAAGCATCCGGAGCACCAGCTTGAACGAATTCCTGACTGAGCGTCAATAGTGTGAGCAGACTGATGCTGACAACGATGGTGCTTAGGGCCTCAATGAACCTGAGTCCGAAGAAGCCAAGCGCCAAGGCTTCATTATGCTTTCTCAGGATGGGGTACAGCATCACCGGAATACCAACCACTGCGAGGGCCCAGAACAGTTCAACGAACATACCGATCAACACTTGCGTTTCTTGTGCGGAAACCCTGGTAAGATAATCGGGGACGGGCTCCCCGGCTATTTCGCCTCCCAGGAATCCTATGAAAAAGTGCGTCAGGATAGGCGCGCCGGTCGCAATGATGAATAATACTCCTACAATTCTTGCGGTCGTTTTGGATGAATTCACACTTATTCCTTTATATACATAGATTATTGGATGCTGTTTGCGAGTCTGATAATTGTCCGCAGAATATCAGCTGGCCCCTCAGGAAACCATGCACTTATCATCCAAGCGGGAAATTGAACCGTGGGAGAACTTTTACTGGCTACGGTCATTTCGATCTTGCCGGTCCCCAGGTCTTTGAATTCATACGTCACTTCGTAGTAGGTCATTCGCCTGACATCCTTCATCTCATACATGGATGGTGCGGCACTCAGTGTGAAAATCGCGGTTCTCTGGCTCTCCTCTTCGGATAAACTCATTTTGGCAACACAATCATTATCTGGCACAGGCCACGGCGGATTGGTATAATAATAGACGACCCATTCATGATCGGACAGGGTCTCAACCTTCTGACTTATCTCATCATCGGTGAACTCTTTATGATTTGATACCTCCTTTAAAACCGAAATGCAATTGTGCAAACTGACACTAGCCGTAGTGGTCGCGGTGTATTCGATCAGTTGCATTTCATCACCCTTTTCATCGATCCTTTCAGCGATCCTGCTTTTCACGGTGATGCTGTCATCCCCAGTTATTTCGATATTCCACTCTTTCGTTTGAGCAATCAGGATTGCATTCAGGAGAAAAACACTCACAATAATAAGTGTGATCTGGGCTCGATCCTTCACGATGGTTTTTTCTCCTTTATAGTTGCGTTATCACACACATATTACCCGTCATGAAGATTCCACAGGAATGGATGCTACTCAGGCAGATTCAGTGGCGAGTTTTTCCCACTGTTTGACGTTTACACCCTTAATCAAGAGCCACAAGCACAGCAGCAACTCTCCCCAACCGGTAAACATGTTGATGGTCGTTTCAAAGTTGGGAATAAGAAAATACGTGGCAAAATCGATCAGATAGCCAAAACAGCCAATCATCACATAGATGCCCAGAATTCTGGGGAGGAAACCCGATTTGAACACCAGATACCCAAGGGGAAACAGCCAGAGGCCCCAGAAAATATAGGCGATCATGATCCCCTGCTCATGCAGATCAAGGAATGACATCACTTGCGTATGCAATTGAGCGGTAGTGAATCCGGTCAGGTAGTCTGCACCGCCCAAGAGTATCAAGGCAGCCGATTGGCTGAGCAAATTGAGCATGGCGATGGGGACACTGACCAGAAAAAGGATCACCATAAGCTTAGCATGGTTCTTATTGACCGGTTTGAGGATCTGGTATAATAGGAGTACCAAGAATATAAAGGCCACCTGGACGATCAGATCGCTTACGATACTGATGCGGAAGGAAGATTCAGACGCCATGATACTATTGGCGGTGGCTGCGGCATCTCCGGGAACAATGATGCCCTCACGAAGGAAGAAAGCGAGGAGCGAGAGAATCCATGGAATTAGATACAGGATGCCCGCGACCCGGGCGGTCTTATTGATGGAATTCATCATTTACTCCATTTTTAAGAGTAGCTGAGAACAATATCGATATGAAACTGGCACAGATAAGGTAATATACATATCTGGTGCTTCCAAGATCGGCTATCGCTGTAATCTGAAACGATTCTGTTTCTTACACGTCGCCTGATTTGTTCACCCGGGTACACCCGTCTATCAAAATACCACCGCTGAAATAGGACAAGTACTCAAGGAAATATGAACGCCCCAGCGGACCTGGGGCTTTTAGTGCCGCGGATAGCCCCGCCTACTGCGGGGTCCGACTCTCACCATCCCCGGCGGGACTATATCCCGCTGAAAGCGGGGTGAACCTACACGTGCAAAGGACACTGGCTCCTGAATCCAGCGGCTCACGAGGAGGATTTTAGGAGGTGTACAGTAAATGTGCAGTTTTCTTTCAGTCTATTGCTCTTCCGACGTGAAATACAAAAAGAAGTTAGGAAACGGGACAGGAAATTGACCAACTGTGACCACTCCTGATCAGTTTGGGGCAAGTTGTGATCCCAAATCCTAACTTAAGCAGTGGGCCAGTTGTTGGGGGGCAGGTCACGGGATGGCAACATAATACCAAACCCGAATGTCGACTTTCGATTTGTTAGCGGTGATATGGTCGCGGTACTGGGTGATTCACAGCAGCTAGCTTTACTAGAGGCTTTTGCTCAGGGAGATGAATAATACGGCGATCTGGGAACAGTTATAAATCCTGTCTCCCCAATACAGCCATCCTAGAACCAAACACCCAGCCAGACCCAAATACCACATAAAGGGTCTCATACTTAAAGATTTTCACATAGGTTCCACGCGAGAAAGCCAGTAATGGCAGGCAGACAACATCTTCGTTACATTTTCAAATAGAACTGATATTTATAGCTGTCAATGAGAACACTGGGTAACTTATGGCATTAGCGTTGACAGGTTGCACGGGAATATTGTGGTGGAAATAAGGTTGGAACGGACCTTTGGTATCAAACAAAATCCACATTTGTAATCTTCATGAAGATTTTGAGCACTCTGTCCATATCACCTGCCCTTCCTCACAAGCAGTGGGCCTGATAGTAGGTTATATTCGCCCATTTCATGGATTCAACGACATGTACAACTGCTTTTACTAAATGGAAGATATCCATACATATTCGATCGCACGTCAGGGAGGGTGACAAATGTTACTTCTGTTCCTCTATCTAGCCCTGGCTTTGATCATATCGTTTCTGTGCTCAATCATGGAAGCGGTTTTGCTTTCCGCGTCACTATCATTCTTAAAGGCCAAAGAGACAAAAGGAAGCAGATCTGCCACATTGATGATTAGACTAAAGGAAAACATCGACAGACCGTTATCAGCAATACTATCCTTAAATACGATTGCACATACAATCGGGGCTGCCGGGGTTGGTGCCCAAGTGAGTAAATTGTTCGGAGATATATACTTCGGAATTGCATCAGCTATCCTTACCGTGTTGATCCTTTTTCTGTCAGAGATCATTCCAAAAACAATTGGAGCAAGGTTTTGGAAAGAATTATCAGGTACCGCTACATATGCGATCAGGATCGCAATCTTCATCACCTATCCCTTGATGCTGTTGTCATCCTATACCACCAGGCTGATCTCCAAGAGGGACACGGAGCTTGTTACCAGCAGAGAGGAGTACTCGGCATTAGCTGAAATAGGTGTAAGTGAGGGGATATTTACAGAGAAGGAAAATAGTATAATTCAAAACCTGATACGGCTCAGAGATATCAAGGCATCGGACGTGCTAACACCCCGAGTGGTTGTTTCTGCCGCTGATGAGGATATGAAGCTGGAAGATTTTCCGAAAGTGGAACATTTACAGCAGTTTTCAAGAATACCAATATTCTCACAAAAACGCGACAACATCACTGGGTACATCTTTCGAGGAAGTGTCTTTGAAAAACTTGCTGAAAACTGTGCTGATTGCAGGCTGAGAGATATTAAGCGGGAAATTGTAGTTGTATATGAGTCATACCCAATCATCAGGTTATGGGAAACACTGCTGAGGAAAAAGGAGCACATTGCCATAATCGTGGATGAATATGGTGGTATGGCGGGGATTGTGACGATGGAGGATATTATCGAGACCCTCCTGGGGTTTGAGATAATCGACGAGACAGACACCGTTTCCGACATGCAGCAGCTTGCCCGTGAGAAATGGCACAAAAAACAAAAAGAGTACGATTTGTAATATAAATCAAAAAGGAAGAATCAATAACTGGACACTTCAAGTTCCTGGATTTTGAATAGAATACGACAATATGACCAGCATGCGTAAAAGGTAAATGCTCAAAATCTGCGGACGAATTGGTCAATATGTCGTAGAGCTGCTACATCATTTGACCATGTGACCTGCTCCCATTCTTTGGCCTGCTCCTAAATTTAGGTTTTGTTTGTTGAATCCAAATTTCTGCGATCCAAGATACTTCACTGTCCCAAAAACCTACCTTTTTGACACACCTTAGCACTCGTGTCATAAACCCGTCCAGGAACCCTTATCGGGTGTAGCCGGAACTCACCTCGAAATCAAAACCAAAAATGATAGCGGCCCCGGAAAAGGGGCCGTTTTGAATCGAGGATCGGCAGCTGTGCCGCGGATAGCCCCGCCTACTGCGGGGTTAGACTTCCCGACTCTCGCTGCGCTTCGTCGGGATAAACTTCTCGTCCTATCCGATGGGATTAGTGCCGCGGATAGGACTCGAACCTACACGTCCAAAGGACACTGGATCCTAAATCCAGCGCGTCTACCAGTTCCGCCACCGCGGCGTAAGGGCATCCCGGAATCCTCCGGCCTTAATGTTACGGCCATAATTGCTCCAAAGACAACGGGATGTGAACCTTCATCCGCACAACCGACAACCGGAATTCTTATCGCATCAGGAGCAGTTTGCGGGTGACGGTGCGCTCGGGAGTGCGTACCTGACAGAAATACATTCCGTTGGTAACGCGGGAGCCGGTCTGGTCCTGGCCATGCCAGGTCACCTCATGGAAGCCGGCGGCGGTGAGGCCGTCGTGCAGGGTGGCCACTTCCCGGCCCAGCAGATCGTAGATGGTCACTTTCACGTTGGTCTCTTCCGGTACACTCAAGCGGATTGTGTTGGTCGCATTGAAGGGACTCGCGACGATGGCGGACAGTTCCAGCCGTTGGGGCAGGGCAGCTGAGACCGGGGCACGTTCCCGGGGAATGCGGACCAGCTCGGCGATGGTCAGGCCGTTATTCTCGCCCCAGGTGCCCTTGCCCAGCACATAGCGGGCGTCCGAACTGAGCCTCCCCTCCCGGTCGGCATCCCGGTCCCAGGCCTGAAAGTGGATGGACCCGCCCGCGCGGGCACCGGGAAGTACGGTCCCATCCCGCTCCCGTTCAAATCCCATCACCGCCGTGATGCCCACCGATCCGTCGGCCTGTACCACGCCACAGCCCACGACCAGCGGGCCAAGATTTCCAGCAGCGTCCATCCAGGCGGCAGTATCTACCACCGCCACCTCATCGCCCGGTTTCAGATAAGAACCACCCAGGGTGGCCGACCGGATGCGGATGAAATGGGTGTAGCCGGTGGGCCGAACCGGCACGGTGAAGTGTTCCGGTTGCTTGGGGAGACTACCGATAGTGATATCTCCGCTCTGGCCCATGGTAAAGACCAGCTGGTCCTCGCACCCGGCGGCCGACACCCGTTCCAGTCCCAGAGTCAATACGGTATCCACAGGTGATTGGGGATCCAACCGGAAGACGAGGTTGAACAGCGGTCCGCTACCGGGCGGGATCATTCCTTCGTCCCCACCGACAAACCGAACAGCGACGTGTCCGCGATCAAGGGGCTGTATCACGAGCCCATCATGGATCGGCAGACGGTCGAGGAGCTCGGAGGACAGCAAGGTGAGGTACCGGGGATCATAGCGGACTTCCATCCGGAAGCTGCACAGGCTCACGGAGCTGGTCAGGGCAAGGGGGATGGTCACGGTGCGGCCGGGTTCCCCACTGGACATCAGGGGCGAGAAGACGCCCCGGATATGCCCCACCGGGAACAAGCCGGAGACGGTGGTCTGCTGCAGCGTGCGGCCGTGCTCATCGGTCAAGGCCACCTCCTCCAGGTCCAATCCCACGAGACCCTCGGCGGCATCAGGAGACACCAGATAGGCCAGGGTGGCCACGGGACCGCGGCCGATGGAAATGGGGGTGTGGGTGAAGGATGACTCGATCAGCCTGACGGCGCCCCCTTTCAGGTGGGTGTAGGCTACCTGGGCATCGGCAGGAAGTCTTGATCCACCTTGCACCTCGATAACCTTCAGGATATCCAGGGCAGGCCTGACCTCCATCTGAAAGGCCATCACCGGGTGGGGATTATCCATGAAGATGGAAACGTAGCCGGTGTCTCCCGGTTCGGTGGGGGCACCCGTGCCAACCTGCAGCCGGGCCAGGAGAACATCCATGAACACCAATCCGTCCTTCACGCGCGTCTGATAGGTCTCCCCGTGGGGATTGGAGATCACCAGCTCCAGTACTTTCAGGCTGACTTCTGTGGGCACCTGGGCGTCGGTATCCATGACCAGGCGGAACACCTCTCCCTCGCCGGTTGGAATGGTGGTCAAGCGGGGCGAAAATCCAATGATGGACAGCTCCTCGGTGAGTGAATCCCGTTCCGCCGAGACTAGCCAATCAGGAGGGGCACGCTCGCCAACCACAATCCGTGGATTGGAAAGCAGTTCCTGGGGTGCGTCCATCAATCGAAAGCGGACACTGGCGACCGGGCCTGGGTTTTTCATCCAGATGGGGAGGGATACCTGGCTACCGGCAGTGATCCGTTGGTGACCGAGGGCAAAGTCGATCCAGCCTAGCGGCATCGCAGAGGCCATATTGGAGAGCTCCGACTCAAAGCGCTGGTCGTAGACCGCGGTCACGGCATAGGAGTAGCTTTCCTCATTGAGCACCGCCGAATCAACGAATGAGAGGTTATCCGCAGTAAGGATCGCGATCAGGGATTCCGGATCGGATTGGACCGGGGTATTGTGTCGGCGGTAGACCGCGAAGCCGGTCAGGGTAAGCACGTCCGGGGAACCAGAGGGTTCCGGGATAGCGATTTGGCGCAGCGGGTCCGGGCCCCTATCCGAACCGCCGGGCGGAGCCCATGCGAGGGGGACGCGATGGTCCTGCCCGGATATGGCGTTTAGATTCTGCGGTGGATCCAGGTATCCGGGATAGACGGTTAGGCGACCGGGAACGATGCGGGTCACGGAGCGCTCACGTCCGGCCGCATCCATGATACGAGCGTTCTGCAGTCGCAGGTCGATGCTTCCGCTATAGATCCCGGGAGCTATCTCACAGGCCACGGACAGGATCCGCCCTTCGCCCGGCTCCAATTCGTAGCCTGCCGGTGCATGCAGCCAGATCCAAGCACCATGGCCATCCGCCTCCCACTCCAGCTCCAGTCGAGCGGTGTGATCCACGGAGGTGATGTCGACCACCCTTATCCACTCTGAATCCCAGGTGAGCGCGACACGCACTCCAGCGACGGGATACCGATTGGAGAGACTGATAATTACGGAGGTAGTGTCGCCATGATCTGCCGTAGTGGAATGGAGCCTGAGCCTTACGATTTCCCCCACACTCAATGAGCCGTTCATAACCCGGGAGGGCAACGCCTCCCCCACGACCTCAGAGACGATAACAGTCTCCGCCAGCAGGGGGAGGGAGTCCAGGAGGGTTCCATCCTCAGGAATGTCGAACAGCAGTTCCATGACCGGGCCGGACCCGGCCTGGATATCCTCTCCGCCGGGGTCATAGAGCAGGAAACGCCTCGATCCCGCCTGTGGAAGTGGCCGCACATCGATGGTCCAGCCAGCGGTGCGATCGGTGGTGTGGGCGGCTACGAATTGCGGGCGTAAAATTCGCGTCC
>CP070656.1:2963049-2968587 GCA_020355065.1 Fidelibacterota bacterium
CAGTATTGACGCACAGCAGGCTGATATTCTGGCTGGCCGGGATTGGCATAGGACTCCTGGTTGGTCCCAACCAGGCTGCCAGCCGATCGCTGATGGGGAGATTCTCTCCTGCGGAGAAAGAGAATGAATTTTACGGATTCTTTGCGTTTTCCGGAAAGGCGACGGCATTTCTGGGACCTTTCCTATTCGGTGTGTTCACCGATATCTTTGCCACCCAGAGGGCAGGTGTGTGGGTAGTGGCGATCCTCTTCCTTATTGGGGCACTGATCCTGCTTACCGTGGACGAGCAGGAAGGAAAGGCTGCCGCAGAGCGCCACGAAGCGGCCGCAAGATATCAGAAGGGTAAACCTGGATCAGGAATGATGTAATCTTCAGCACTATATAATGTATAGTGTATTATATATCCCACAATACATTGTATGCTACTCGCTAGCATCATAAATCACTTTAAGTTAGGCTTACTAATCCCTTGAGTTTTATAAATTTCTTTGACAGACCCCGCATCTGATCATATATTGCGTACTGATCAGTAAGCGCGCTAGGTCATACATGAAGTATATTGGGGCCATTCTTTTAGTCGTTCTCGTTTTTGCAATCATGGTTGGCGGAACATACAGTCGGCATGAGACCGTCAAAGCTTCCATTCAGCTCATCCCGACCTCCAGTGCACAACCGGAGTTAGTTGAATCGACCCTTGCGGAGTACAACGGTATCTACTCGGTTCAACTATTGCTAAGTACCAACCGACTTCAGATTACGTACAACAAAGCCCGCATCACATTAGAGGATGTGTGCCATTTGCTCATGTCGTTGGGATACCGTACGACTGAAGGTGGGATTCTCAAAGCGGGTGCCACCTTGTAGAATCATCTTAGCAGTATTTATTATTCCTAGAGCGCTTGGGTTGGAACACCCAAGCGTTTTTATATTCGTGACGGGGAGATACGAATATAATAACAGTGGAAGAGAGCCAGGTTTATTCGTTTGTTACCAGCGGAATCTGATCTCTTCTCCTCTTCCACCGGCAGGATTTCCTCACGCCGTTCTTTATTTTAACGACGACCGTCTTTCTCACGTCGATCCTTGCCACTGCGCATCGTCCAAGGATTATCCATCGAGTTGATCCTCCGTATTCCTAAACATCCATAGCCGGAAAAGAGGAAGCAATGTAAATTGTGACCTGGGATGACAGACAACCATTTTGAGGAAGCAGGGTAGATGCCTCATCAATCCGTGGTGTCATGGAATGCGTTGTCCTTATGCAGGCAGCCACCTGACTACGACCGGGAACGTCCGGAATGAGACATATCGATTGGAGATGGTGGCTGGCTGTTCCCGCTGGTATGTTGTCGTGGGTACTCGTTGATCTACTTCTGCCCTTTGTACTTGATCTAATCTTCTATTATTCGTTCTTGGTTATCGCGTTCTTAAGCCACTTCGCGGCCGTGGTGAGTGCCGGTCTCATCGCTCCTCGACGCTACTCCCGAATCGCTGTGCTTGTCATCGCCGTCATGTTCATCTCCATTCGGTTGATCATGATCGTTTCCGTTCTGAATCAGGATAGTATCGCTCAATATCTGCTCGGGACTTTGTTCATATTGGCGGGCTTGGGGCTTGGCACACTCCTTGTGCTCAGGCGGTCCATCGCCCTTCCGGAAAAGCAGCCCGGCTCGTAGGTAATGGAAATCAAGGAATATGTGTCCATGACGCAGAAGGAAAAGATGGAGATGGGAGACAATCTGAGTCCGGATCAGTTCGACATCTTGACGGCTTTAGCCACAGGGCAGGACCTTTATACCCGCGGAGAGCGATGGTTTCTGGGGAGATCCACTCACCGGCGTAAACCCGTAAGACGGGCGGCTGTACTTCAACTGCTCACGCGGGGTTTGTTACTGAAGAGTCAAAGCGGCTATGAGATTACCGAAGAAGGCTTCAGGCTACTCACCAAGGCTCAGGAGGTGATGAACGTCGATCTGGTGAGCGGTGTGGCCGGAATCAAACCGGAGGAGGAAGACCGGGAGGCGAATTAGCCCCTAATCTGTCCGAACAGGTATCTTTCAAACCGGCTTTTTCTTTACTGCTTCTCTCGTTTGGATATCCTTAAAACCGGCAAAGAACGCCCGGATATTTTCCCAACAATGGGTCCACGTTGTCAGGAGCATAATGAGGATGTACAAGGCGAAAATGTAGAAGAGCGATGTGGCGTAGAGGTAGCTCACCAGAAGGATGGTACCGTAGCTGAGGCCGATGAATATGGCATACAGCGTCCAGCCTCTAAGGACAAGAGTGACCGTGATCAGGTATAAGATACAAAACATGGTTAGCCAGAGTGGTGTGAATCCGCTTAACGAGAAATAGATCATCATAGACAGACCCAGGAGGACATCCACGATGATGTCATGTTCCCCAATCCAGGTTTTCCGGCTAAGGGTATCCTTCCGGGCCAACTGACCGTCAAGGGTATCAGATGCCCAACCTGCCAAGAGCAGCAGCAGAGCTGTGGAGAGGCCGTTTCGGCCTTGTGCAATCCCCACGAGAACGATGAGTAGAGCGATGATCAACCTCAAGTAAGTCAGGGTGTCGGCAATCTGTTTGGGTCGAATCTGCCTGGTTCTCATTCCGGTCTCCTCCGACTGGATACCTGTTCGGAATTGGATTTTAAGGTCTGTATCATATTACCGCAAAGCACAGTGAACAGCTATGCACTGTGTACAATCCGTTTAGCTGGCACAGGCGAATATTACTCAGTAAGTACGTTAACGCTGTAAGCATGACCTGTCAAGGATAGGTAGCAGATGGGCTGGATTTCATGGCAGCCGTGAAAAATCCCGGTGTGACATTTCACGGTGTAGCTCATTCCCTTGACTTCTTTCCACTTTATGCGTATCGTAACACTACTCAGGATGCCCATCTCACACCATTTTAGCAGTGGGGTGGAAACGCCCGGGAAATCCTGGAACTTGCCCGGGGCTCAAAAATCGGGAGACCTTTTCCCCGCTCGGAAAGTCATGACCCACTTAGAGCCCCGGGCTTTTATTTTGGGGGAACAGGGTACGCAAGGATTTCCAGGCTAGGAATAGAGCTATATGATCTCACAGGTTAAATACAAGTTGTAGTGAATACCCGAAGCTGCAAAGAGGTGCCGGTAGCAGGTTCAGTCCTTCGCCCCGGCGGTCTCCGTGTGCTACTCGCGATAGTCATACTTCACCACCGGGGCTGTCCATCGCTGGACGCTGCATATTAGGTATATAAGAATGCAAAGGCAATAAAATGGAGCAGATGCCATTACGCGCACAACGATAAATGTTCACGGGGTGACATTTCAATTGCAGTACCCCAATCCCAGCTCTGCGAATGTAGGAGCACGGGGATTGCCATTCATTGGTTGAGGACATTTGTAAGTCGAGAATTCAAGGAGGCGACAATGAATGATTCAAATAAAGATATTCACCGTATCGTCGAAGCGGAAGCCTTCATAGTACGCGACAGGAACGGCAAAAAAAGGGCGTCTCTGAGCGCCCTGCAGGACACGCCGATCCTGAAACTGTACGACACCAAAGAACAGTGCCGACTGGAGATAAGCCTAGGAAGAGAGGAGCACGTGGATATACCCGGACTTGCATTTTACGACTCGGAGGGTAGAGGACGGATGCTGCTGTCGTTGGTGAATGATTTCCCACAGGTTACCCTGATGGATGAAAATGGAAATGTGATGGATTTCCTGCCCCGATCTGGAGGCTAGCCAAGGCCGAAAGCTGAACGATACCAACAAATTCTGCGGGAAAGATTAGAAAAAATTATCCAATACTTAACTAGACAAGAGATTCAATATTACCCTACTTTCACATGCGACAACCATGTCTGCCATGCGAGAGACATACAGTAGGCTAATCTCATCCCAACATAGAGTATGCGCTATGAAGACAACGTTATTCATGCTAATGACGGTTACTATCCTATGGGCTCAGGAGGAGCCGATCCAGCTGCGAGTGACCCTGGAAGACGGCAGCGTGATCATTGGACAGTACGTGTCCGAAACCACTGAGGTCCTCATTCTGGAGTCCAAATATGGTGGCCAGATTACCATTCCTCTGGGTGACATTGTGGAGCGCGAGGAGGTGACTACTGCGGATCTGAGTATCGCTGCAACCTGGCCTGTCGATAGGAATTATTCGCGCTATCTATGGTCGCCCACCGCCTTCGCCTTAAAAGCAAAACAAGGGTATTGCTCCGATGCCTGTCTGATCTTGCCATCCTTTGCTTGGGGAATTACGGATAACTTCAGTGTTCTCGGCGGGATCACACTAATTCCAGGTGTCAAGGTAGGTAATCAGCTTATTCAACTTGCCGGCAAGTTCACGATTCTGGAGCGCGGCAGGTTAGCTGTGGCTGCGGGAGTCCAATACTTCGGATTGAATATTGAAGACGTAAATGCTGGATTCGGATTCGTTTTCGGAACAGCGACAATGGGGGATCATAACAGCCATTATTCCGGATCTATCGGTTATGGATTTGTACGGGCGAGCCAAGATGGTGAATCCGTATCCGAGTGGATGGAGCGTCCAATGTTAACAGCATGCGCCATAAGGCGTTTTTCCAAAAGCATGGCGTTTGTTACAGAGAATTGGTTGCTTCCCGATGTCGATCTTGCAGATACTCCCCTATCTGTGGGGCTACGCTTCATCGGTGATCGACTTTCCGTCAACCTGGCTGCAATCTTTATGCTCAGTATGTTTGAGGAAGGATTGGTAATACCCTTTCCGTGGGTAGATTTCAGTTTTCACATGGGCCGGTAGTGCCGGAAGGGTGATGATAAACCGTGGCTCATGATACCGCGTGATAGTGGTACGCCTCCTTATTTCTCTGGCGCTATTCCCTGCAGCTGTAGCAACCCAGACTGTACCGGCTGATTCGCTGCTAGTGAGTAAGGATTTACACCTCCGGCAGAAGCTCTGCATAGCACCAATCACCCTCTTCCAGAAGTTCTCATATACGACGCCCGGCTTACACTGCCAGTTCGAGCCCAGCTGTTCCCATTTCATGGCTCTGGCCATTGCCGAGCATTACGTTCTGAAGGGATTAGTGATCGGGACAGACCGGCTGATACGCTGCAATCCCTTTGCATTTCAGTATCACGTGGATGAACATCCTGGACAGTTTAATGTGGATGGCCGCCTGCTGGATCCTGTACCTGGACCAGCCAACAAGATGAGGCTGAATAAATACACTGCTTTTTCGATCATTCCTGGTTTCGGGCGCGCCTTGGCGGGGCGCCCGGGAGACGGATTGTTCAGTTTCGTTAGCGTGGCTACCTTGGCGGCCGTTACTATCCGAGCTCATCAGCGCGGCAGCACGGGAGGCGTTGTCGTAGGCGGTTCGCTGACGACCCTGTTCTGGCTGGCCGATTTCTACGGTGCCAGCCGAGTTAAGAGAGCCGATAATGGAGTGGAAGAGCGGCGCCCCCCTGGAAATGCTCAATACTAAAATAACCAAAAAGGCTCCTCTTAGTGGAGCCTTAAATGGTGCCCGAGACTGGAG
>CP070656.1:2968687-2984790 GCA_020355065.1 Fidelibacterota bacterium
CAATGAAGTCCAAGGCGTTTACGATGGCATTATTAATTGTGGAGTCCCATATAATCGAGGGACTGTAGTTACCGCCTGCGATTGAATATAGCCACCCGTTTATTTGAAGGCAACCGACCTTCGATTCGTGATACGAAGAATCGTCTTAACTCCCCAACAGTGGTTTTTGCGGTGTTGCCACAATCAGGTGTTCCATTCCGTCTACGCGGTAACCATTCTCCGCTGTGGAATCAATCGCCAGACGCCACCAGAAGACGGTCACCCTGGCTCCCGGATACCAATGATAGATGTGGGTATAGGGGATATCACGGGATCGTCCCGGTTCGATTCCTTCAGAAGGACACAAGTCGGGATGGTCGCAGGGCTTCCATCCAACGTTGCGGGCTGTGCTCTGCTCAAAAGCGGCATACCAGAGCGTATGCGGTGTATTATTAAATAGCGTTAGTTTTGATGGCCGAGCCTCTGCAGTAAGCTGCGCACTCAATGGGGGATAGGCGTAATGGACGACGGCAGCTATTAGTAAGAAAGCAATTGCGTAGGGGGAGAGAGTTTTCAGCAAAGATATTCCTGAGATCAGTTCTCCGGATCGGCCGCTTTCTGCAACCCTAGAAAGAGCACATGGAATATAGGTGGGGTTTCCTTAGAGAACAAGCAAAGGCACAAAGCTCGGTCGAAGGTGCATTTTTTCCTGAGAGAAAAGAATTGACTCATCAGCTTGCTATAATTAAGATCAAGAAGTCCTATTTCTATACTGAGTGAACAACCGTTCCTGCGCATGCAAACATACCGATTTTAATCAGCCAAGCTGATATCAATTTCCTCAAGCAGGGCGGTTATTCAATCTCTTTTCGATATCCACAATTCATGGGTACTGGTGCAACCACAACGATGTCCACAGGTCAATTTGGACTGCAGGAAGGCGCCCACCAGATAGCCGATATCATCATTTCATCGGGTGAGCAAGTATTAAGGAGAATCGACGATGAAAGACCAACCGGATACCACAAGCCAGGGGGCTAGCGGTGGAGGGGGCGAAGAGCTCCTGAAGAATCTACCTAGCGACCATGTGATCCATACCTTGATGAGCGAGCATGTAGAGATTCTGGGCATACTCCGAAAACTGGACAGCTTACGAAATACACTATCCCGAATGTCTACCCTCGAGGAGAGCACAGAGATTCTCCAGGAAATAGGCCAAAACGCCAGCCTTCTTTTGGAGGCCGAGAAGCACCATCTTCGAGAAGAGCAGGTTGTATGTTTGGAGATGGAAAAACGTGGTATCTCCGGGCCACCTGAAATTATGCGGCAGGAACATAACCTATTAAGACCCATAAAGAAACGACTTCTGGACCTGGTCACCACTGGCGCGGAGAAACGTGATTTTCATATCCTCCAAGCCGAAGTTGATGAAACGACAGATCGTATCATCTCCAATCTGTTATTACATATACAGAAGGAGGATAAGGTCCTTTATCCCATGGCACTGCAAATCATCGACGATCCTGATACCTGGACGGCCATGCAACGGCAGTGTGATGAGATTGGTTACTGTGCCTTCACGCCAAAAGCCAACGGCTAGATGTGAGTGGTCAAGCTGGATTGGAATAGAACCTCGATGTTCAGATCGTGTACGTATTTGATAGTGGCTTCACATTTCCCTTTTGCCTAATTTTCTTCTAAATCCAATCGATAGAAGGAGTCCGCCATGGCCTTCCAGACCATCACGGAGATGTTTCTCCAGACCACGACGCATCACGCCGACAAATACCTTTATTATTACAAGCGCAAGGACCACTGGGAAGGACTACGAGGGAAAGACATTCGCACAACTGTGGAAGACCTGTCCTATGGCTTGATCTCACTCGGAATTAAGCAGGGAATCCAGGCGGCCATCATGTCAGCGAACAGTCCCCGATGGGCGATGGCGGACTACGGTATCTTATGTACAGGTGGAGCATCGGTGTCTATTTATCCGACCCTTACGGCCGAGCAAGCGGCTTATATAATCAAGCACAGTGAATCGCGGGTAATTTTTGCTGAAGACGAAGAGCAATCGGCCAAAGTGCTGGAGGTTTGGGATGATTGCCCCGATCTGAAAACGCTCGTGGTTATGAATGATGCCCGCGTGACGGGTAAATCCGTTGGAGGTGACGAACGCCTCATCATCTCGTTCGTAGATTTACTGGAAAAGGGGCATGAATATGGCACCGAACAAAACCTTGATTTTGAAGCCATGTGCAAAGCTCCTAAACCGGATGATCTCCTGACACTCATTTATACATCCGGTACAACCGGTGAACCGAAGGGTGTTATGCTTACGCACCACAATATGGTGGCCAATATTGAGGGTTCATTAGAGCATATTCAAATCGATGAGACGGATTCACTGCTCTCCTTTCTACCTTTGAGTCACTCTTTCGAGAGGATGGCGGGTCATTTTCTGGCCTTCAGCCGGGGGACTTCGGTGTATTATGCTGAGAGCATGGATACAGTGGCAGCGAATATGCTGGAGGTCAAGCCGACGGTCATACTGGGGGTACCCCGGTTCTACGAGAAGGTGTATGCGCGAGTGCTGGAGAGTATCGGGCAATCCCCAGCGATCAGGCAGAAGATATTCTGGTGGGCGTTGGCGCAGGGCAAAGCGATGCTGAAGCTCAATATGGCGGGGAAGAAACCAGGATGGTGGCTGAAGAAGAAACACGGCCTAGCCAGCAAACTGGTCTTTTCGAAGCTGAAGGAGAGAGTAGGAGGCCGGATTGAATTCTTCGTCTCAGGCGCGGCACCACTTTCCGCCGAAATAGCTGAATTCTTTGCCTCTCTTGGAATGATAGTTCTAGAGGGGTATGGCCTGACGGAGACCAGCCCGGTCCTGGCAGTCAACAAGTTAGAGAAGTTCAAGTTTGGCTATGTGGGCCCGGCGATACCCAACGTTGAGCTTATGATTGCCGAGGATGGTGAAATCCTCGCCAAAGGCCCCAATATCATGAAGGGCTATTTCAAGAATCCGGAAGCCACTGCCGAGGCCATTGAGTCCGATGACTGGTTCCGCACGGGCGACATTGGTGAGTTCGATGAGGATGGTTATCTGAAGATCACTGATCGACTCAAGAGCATTCTAGTAACCTCTGGCGGCAAGAATGTAGCTCCGGCACCTCTGGAGAACGCCCTGGTTCTGAGTCCTTATATTGAGCAGGTGATGATCATCGGTGATAAGCGGAATTTTATATCGGCTATTATCGTTCCCAATTTCGAGAAGTTGGAGGCGTTTGCCACGGAGAATTCCATTCCCACCGGAGACCTGGACGCCCTGGTCAATCATCCCAAGATTCAGGAGTTGTTCGAGAGGGAGGTTGAAGGTGCGATGGCGCCCTTTGCCCGCTACGAGCAGGTGCGGAAATTCACTCTTCTAACCCGGGAATTCACGATCGAGCAGGGTGAGTTAACCCCGTCCCTGAAGGTCAAACGGAAGGCGGTCTTCGATCATTTCGGGGATGTGATCGAAGCGCTCTATTCCGATTCAACGGCCGAGCTTGGGTAGCACATCCAAAGCTGACAAACCGCCTCTCAGTTATCGGGATGCCGGCGTTGATATCGCTGCCGGTGAGGAGGCGGTTGACCGCATCAAGGCGCTTGCCCGACGCACGCACGGTCCCAACGTCCTAGCCAACCTGGGGGGATTCGGAGGGCTGTTCCGATTCCCGCGCGATCAATACCGGAATCCGGTGCTGGTCAGCAGCACCGATGGTGTCGGTACCAAGTTGAAGATCGCCTTTCTCACCGGACGCCACGATACTATCGGACAGGACCTGGTCAATCATTGTGTGAACGATATCCTGACCACGGGTGCGCAGCCGCTGTTTTTCCTGGATTATTTTGCTACCAGCCGCCTAGACGGGGAAGTGTTTGAATCTGTCGTAAGAGGATTGGCCTTAGCCTGCGAAGAGAATGAATGTGCTCTTATCGGCGGTGAGACAGCAGAAATGCCGGATTTCTACCAACCAGAAGAGTATGACATTTCAGGAACAATTGTCGGTGTGGTCGAGAAGGATGCCATGCTGACCGGATTGACCATTGATCGTGGAGATGTACTGGTAGGGCTACCTTCAACTGGGCTGCATACCAACGGATTTTCCCTGGCTCGTAAGGCTTTATTACGCGAGTGGACGGTGGACTCCTATGTGCCTGAGCTGGACGGCACGGTGGGGGAAGTGCTACTGACCATCCACCGCTCCTATCTACATGTCATGCGGCCGCTTCTTCAAGAAGGCTGGCTCAAGGGGACCGCCCACATTACGGGCGGGGGAATCGAAGGTAATCTGGGTCGGTTGCTCCGGGATGATCTCCATCTGGTGATCGATTGGGATGCCTGGGACTGGCCTTCTGTGTTCAAGGTGATCCAACAGGTGGGGAATGTGCCTACAGCCGACATGCGCCGGACTTTCAATCTGGGGATTGGCTGGGTATTGGTCATCAGCCAGGACGGATTGGAATCCCTGCGGCAGCATCTATCGGAAATGGGGGAAACCTCGATGATCATTGGTGAGATCCAGTGACGGCTTTCACCGTTCTCGGCACGGGCAGTTGGGGTGCGGTCATGGGAGGTCACTTGCGTGGGGCGGGACACGAGGTGGTCTGCTGGCACTTTTTAGAGGACGAAGCGCGGGAGTTCCAGGAGACACGGCGTCATCCGTTCCTTGAGGGTTTCACTTTTCCGCCGGGTCTTCAGATAACAGCTGATGTTGTAAAAGCCCTTGCGGAAAGCGAGATCATAATCGTTGCCGTTCCCTCTCAGGTGGTCCGGGAGGTCATGATCAAGGTCACGGATCTCCTAGAGGAACGACCGATCATAAATCTTGCCAAGGGCATCGAGCAGAGAACGTTATTGCGGATGTCACAGGTTATTACAACCACTTCGGATACGCCACCTGAAAAGGTGGTGACCGTTTCGGGTCCCAGTCACGCAGAGGAAGTCATGATCCAGGCTCCCACCACACTGGTGGCAGCGAGTGAGAATCTGGACTTGGCTCGCCAGACGCAAGCGACGCTCAGCTGTTCCTATTTAAGGATATACGCCAGTAGTGACGTCATCGGTGTGGAGTTGGGTGGGAGTGTAAAGAACGTGATTGCGATTGGCGCCGGTATTTGTGCCGGGCTGGGATTCGGAGATAACACATTGGCTGCGTTGACGACCCGTGGATTGGCGGAAATCACCCGGCTAGGCGTGGCCATGGGAGCTGAAGCACATACGTTTGCGGGACTTAGCGGTATCGGTGATCTGGTCGTGACGGCATACAGCCGGTATAGTCGAAACCGCAGATTGGGATATGAAATCGGCCAAGGGCGGAAAGTGAAAGATATTCTAACAGAAATGGAGATGATAGCTGAGGGATTTTACACGGCGCGGTCCGTCATGGACCTGGCTACGAAGTATCATGTTGATATGCCCATTTGCCATGAGGTGTATAAGGTGTTGTTTGAGGAGAAGTCCCCCCGTCAGGCGATCACAGATCTGATGACCAGGGATCTGCGTGATGAAACGCCACCATAATACCTGCGTATTTGTCCTCATCGTCCTGAGTAGGCTGTTTTCCCAGATCCCGGAGCCTATATGCGGGCTGCCAGCCCTCACGGCATTGTCGCCCGATGAACCGCTGAGCCTGCAAAAACGGCAGGTGCCTACGGATAATCCCATTTTCAAGATCCGTGAGCATTATGCTGAGAATAAGCTCATGGAGGTTGAATTCTATCTTATGTATGAGGATCCGGCCTTTCGGATTTACGCGGAGGCTCAGGAGGTAGATGATGGCCGGGTGGATGTTGACGCTGTCTCCAATCTTGTGGCAGCCTTTCGAGATCACACCTTTCCAGGATCGGTCGATACCAGTAAAGGGATCAAGGCCATTGCGGAGGAGGTGTTCGGATCTCCTCCCGACATTGATCACAATAATCAAGTCTTTATCTTACTCATCGATGTCCGGGATGACTACGTGCCGGATTCATCTCAAACGTACGTGGCAGGATATTTTGATCCACAGGATCAGAGAATGCAGGGTAACCTGGCCGATATTATTTATCTGGATACCAATCCTGGCAATGTGGTTGGTCCTCAATCTACTACGGTGTTGAGCACGCTGGCCCACGAATACCAGCACCTCATTCATTACGGACACGATACAATGGAAGAGCTGTGGGTAAATGAAGGTCTGAGTGAATTGTCCCCGATCCTCATGGGACTTCCTGGCAGGGACTACAGCAGTTTCCTGGCCAATACGAATGTGCAGCTGGACGCCTTTGAGGGAGAGGTAGCCGATTACGCACGTTCAGGCCTTTTTTTCCGCTACGCCTGGATCCAGACGGGGACGCCATTTATCCAAGCACTCATCAGAAGTGCTGCGAGAGGACTGTCCGGGGTCGATCATACGTTATCCCAAGTCGAACCGAGGTCCATAGATGAATTCATCTTCGACTGGCACGCCGCGAACTATCTACAGAGCGATGGTATCTACGGGTATGCGGGTCACTTTACCATGCCGCGTCCTGAGGTGCATGACGTGATCGTGGGTTTTCCGGAGGACGATTTTCAGCGCAATGTCACGCGGTTGGGAGCTCATTGGACGCTTATCAGCGGCGGGAGCGATCTCTATCTCTTTGCCTCCCGGCAAAGCACTCAACCAGCCGTTACTCTGATCAACGCCGACGAGAACATGGTTCTCCCTTCACCCGGATTGTTTACAACCGGTTATGAGGATTCTGCTTTTGGTGAGAGCTATCACGATCTGATCGTATTGGCCAGCTCATCAACAGCAGTAACTGATTATGCCTCCTACTCATTGTTTGCAAGTGCTGTCGGTGGGTATGAAGTGTTCACGCTGTCCTACGATGGAGATGAGGAACCCCAGGACGTTACGTTTATCAGTCTGGGCGATGGGGAGCTGTCCGGAGCAGCTGCGGTGTCTTTTAACCTACCGGATCGTGCGGAACCATCCAGTATCCAATTCATGGCTCTGACAAACGACTCCGTCGAAGTGAAACTCTATGATGAACCACTACAAGCCCAGACGGTTATCTATCAGCAGGTGGTGCGTTCACCATTGGGGACCGACTGGACGACGCACCGGCTTCCCGAGGGTTTCGTCCATCGTGGGGGGCAGGTCTTTGCATCGGTAAGCTCGATATCCAATGCCCTGGCCTATAACGAACATCTACCCACATCCTATAGCCACTACATGCCACCGGGGGAGGCCGCCTTTTCACCGCTTCCCCTGTTCAGCACGAATGGGGACCCCCTTACAGGTAACTGGTCTATTCGCCTGACGTACCTGATGTCAGATACGATGAACGAACCACTCAAGATCCCCTTAATCGTGGGCCAATTCTATCCTAATCCGGTATTGAATTTTCCACTAATCACCTTACCCATCAGTCCGGGTCATGGGGTGGAGTTGACCTTGTACAACCTGCTCGGCCAACAGGTGCGCCGCCTTAACCGCTCCGCCTCATCCTATGATCCCATTCTCTGGGATGGAAACATGACGAACGGCATGCCAGCCCCCAGTGGCATCTATCTCGCCAGAATCGTATCGGGCAGGAGGATGGTCAGTCGTAAACTGGTGTTGATTCGCTAGAGATGGTACTTTTTTCGCATCGGCTGCTGCTCTAATTTTGGCCCGAGCCCTTGTAGCTCAGTTGGATAGAGCATCTGCCTCCTAAGCAGAGGGTCCCCGGTTCGAGTCCGGGCAAGGGCACGCCGCAAACTCTCGATGTATAAGGCTGGAATAAGTAGGCCATTATACCTTTGGCAGGATAGAATTTGCCCGCAGTTTCCTCGTCTTGTTATTATTCAGGTAGGGTGCCAGCCATGCGCAGATTGATCCCTTTGTGCTTCCTATTCAGCAGTTTGATCTACGGCCAAGCGGAGATATACGAAGACCTTTATCGGGTTGCTTTCGAAGACGGCAAGATCAGTCCAGAGGAACAACAACTACTCACTGCTCTCCAGAATAAGCTAGGACTGGAAGAGGAGGAGATACAGGAGATACAGCGGAAGGTGTTGGATTCGAGGGGGATAGCGGCGGGTCGATCACGGGCAGGTCGACGCAGGGTTATTGCCCAGAATATGGCCTACGGTAACGGATTATATGGGTGGGCGGTGCCCTACGTACTGGGAATTGAATCACCCACGGTCTACACTGGCATACAGCTGCTGGCCATCGCCGGCGGTTTTTACCTTTCCTGGCAATATACACAGGACATGGATATTCCACTTTCACGTGCCGACTTTCAGATTGCCGGAAGCACCCTAGGACTTTGGACGTGCTATCCATTGGTGGCTGTAGTGGGTGGCAAACGGTGGTTCGATTTTGATCCCGATGGAAAGGTGATCCTGAGTTACGCCATGCTCTCGGTACCCTTAGGGATCAGGACAGGCGATCGGCTTTATCACCGCTGGCAGCCCAGCGACGGTCAAGCGCGAGCCGTTATATGGGCGGGGAGCATGAGCGGGTTGAATGCGGTGCTTGCCCACTTGCTGTTTACAACTGAGGACGGCCCAGAAAATCCGGAAAGCTGGAACCGACTCAACAGCCTGCTCGTTACCGGAGCCATAGCCGGAGGCAGTTACCTGGGGTGGCGCCAGTTCTCACAAGATAACCTTACGATAGGTGATGTCAGATTCATCACCATGGGCACGATGCTGGGATGGATTACCGCAATGGAGCTAGGAATCATTCTAGAACCGGAGTACAAGCCATCCCTGGCCTTACTACTGGCTAGTCTAGACGGATTCAGTTACATCACCTATCATCTGGGTCGCGGATATGATTTCACCAGCGGGGATGTGGCAATCATAGGCTTGGGGAGTTTCGCGGGATTTACGGCCTTCCGAGGAATCTCGCTGATCCTCGGTATGGATCAGAGCAACAAGCTGATGAACGGCCTCGACATTGCCAGCTACCTGGGAGGAGCCTACCTAACATTCCGCTACATTCAGCCACGTACAGAGATGGGAATCGAAACAGACCTGCCTATCGAGTTATCTATCGGTCCTACGTTCCTTTCTAACGGAAAGCAACCAGTGCCTGCTATGGGATTGAATCTCCGTTTCTGATTCCCGGTTCGAGTCCGGGCAGGGGCACGCAAAAGGTCCTATCCGCATCTATTGGATAGCAGGCTGGAAAATCCAGCCTAAATGGGTAATTATTACATATTATATTGTATATCAGGCGATACATGCGCGCATAGGACGCATCCAGCGCATGGAGCGCAGAGTGAATATCCAGAGATAACCCTCACGAGCGTACGTGCGCTGTACCATTTGGATGTATTATAAGAATATGTTTATATTTATCCAATAATAGATCAAAGATGAAACAAGGCTTTTTATGTTGTGCGTGCCTCAAGGACACAGGTTATTGTCCTGCCTGATTGTCCGGGCAGCGCATATGTGCTCATCCTAACCTGACGAGTACCGGATGGCACTCATACTCGACTAGACCAGTGCAGATCAGCCTGGTACACATATCACTGAAACGTATAGCCTATCTCGTGATCATGCTGGGCGGCTCAGCGGTGCACGCCACGATCATCAACGTGCCGGCAGATATTGATTCCATACAAGGGGGCATCAACCTGGCCCATGATGGGGATACTGTCCTTGTTCAGCCGGGAACCTACGTTGAAAACATCAATCTGTGTGCCAAACGGATTACGCTTGGATCACTCACGCTGGTAGCGGGTGACACTTCCTATATCTCCCGGACCATCATAGACGGTGACAGTGTCGGGAATGTAATCCGGATTGAGAGCGGCGAGGACTCCACGACCATTATCAACGGGTTCACCACTATCAATGGCGCGGCTGAGTTTGGCGGGGGAATCTACTGTAATGATTCCAGTCCCAGATTGATGAATCTTGCAGTGAGGGGAAACAGGGCAGATTATGGCGGCGGGATTCGTTGTTTGAACTCAAGTCCTGAAGTCACAAATGTACTCATCAGCCATAATGCAGCCGGGCACGGTGGTGGCGGGATGGATAATTTCGGCTCTTCACCAACGCTGCTAAACTGTACTTTCCTAAATAACTCCGCAGTTGACTATGGTGGTGGTCTTTCGAACGACCTATCATCCCCGGCACTAACAGGCTGTGTTTTCAGTGGAAATACCAGCAATACGGGTGGCGGGATTTCAAACTACACCTATTCCGATGTACTCCTATACAGCTGTACCATCGTGAATAATGAGGCTATAACAGGCGGCGGAATGTGGAATGGCGGGTCATCACCGATCATCACCAATAGCATATTTTGGGACAATGCTCCGGATGAAATTTCAGGTACTTCCTCAACGGTGACCTACTCAAACTTTCAAGGAGGTTACCCCGGGGAAGGAAACCTGGATTCTGATCCGCTGTTTTGTGGTCCAGACAGTGGGAATTATTACCTTGCCGAGAATTCTCCCTGCGCAGGGTCGGGCGAAGCCGGGAATGATATGGGAGCATTAGGAGTGGGCTGTGGACCAATGCTTGGAACGCATGATGGGAACTTGGCGCCACTGAGATTTGACCTCCTGCAGAGCTATCCCAATCCCTTCAACCCGGTATCCACGATACGGTATGACCTGCCGCAGGCCAGTGATGTGTCGCTCATCGTCTACAACCTTTTGGGCCGGGAGGTGGCAACGCTGGTGGATAGCTACATCGAGCCGGGGTATCACAAGGTGCTGTGGGATAGCCGAGATGCCCGGGGTAGAGAGGTCCCCTCCGGCATCTACATCGCCCGGCTAGTGACGCCGGAATACAGCCAGTCCATCAAGATGGTGCTGTTGAAGTAGGGTTTTACTGATCAGGTTTCCTAATCCGATGCCTGAAGGGCAGCGCGTCCTTCCTGGCCGGTGCGAATAGAAATAGCCCGGTCGACGCCGGAGATGAATATCTTGCCATCGCCCCGATGGCCGGTATAGCCCTCCCGCCGTATGATTTCCACTACTGACTCCACTTCCTCGGCGCTACAGATCATCTCGAGTTTGACCACCTGGCAATAGCGGGCGGTGTAGCGAGTGGAGTATCGCTTGGCGCGGGGATCAGCCCAACCTGCCATGGCAGCGACATCGATGACCGTCATTCCAGAGACCCCAACTTCCTCCAGAGCTCGAATAACATCGTCAGCACGATCAGGACGTAAGTAGGCGGTTATTTCTTTCATGGATCAAATTCCTTCGCAGTAGACGTCAAGTGCTTGTGGATATACATATTAACAGAGCAGAGCTCAAAAACGAGTCACAGCGCCAAGGACCAGTCCTAGCTGGTTATAATCGTCGCTCAATTGGTAACTGCCGGCCACTGTTAAGCCCAGTTTTGGCCGGAAGAATTTTTGTCCGCGGATCATGAACACCTGCATGGTCGAATAGAGGGGTTCGCCCGGTCCATACTCTACTTCTCCGCCAGCCCCGGCACCCACTTCCAGGAAATCGTCCACGGAACCGAGATAACGTCGTGCCGCGGCCTTGGCGAAGAGCTCATTCCCCTTCTCTCCGGGTACGGCCAGTAGCTGACCTCGCAGATACCATTGCCCGGCGTACTTGGCCAAGGATACCCCATAGATGTCGACCTGCACTGCTGAAAATGCCATATAGCGATAGCTGGTGGAGAACTCCCAGCCTGTTCCGACACCCTGGAATACCTCCAGCGTGACATCCGCTTTCGGCAATACATCAGGCTGGGATGCAACATTGATGCGCAGGTTACCGTAGGAGCGCCGCCACAGGTTGAGGTATCCGTCCAACACTCCGGCCCCGTCCATCTGATCAAAGCGAGCGACACGAGCGAACCCGACGGCGATTGAGCCTGTAGCTAACTCCCGCTTCACCGTCAATGTGGTGGTCGTCCAGTCGGAAAAATCATTGGTGAATGATACACTCTCGTGAAGGAGAAGTGGTTCCCAAAGCAGGGGAGAGGGGATGCGATCCATCTCGCGGAGCAACCGGTCGATCTCAACCGGGTCACCGCCCAAACCTTGTGCATGGATCAGATCAGCACGCGCTTGCGGGAAATCGCGAACCAGCTGTAGGGCTTTTGCCCGGGCAATGAGTGGGTCCGGTCGATCAGGTGCCAGAGCGATCCAGCGTGAATAAGCATCCTCAGCCTCGCCCGGTTTATCCCACCAGAGGTAGAGATTACCCAAGGCCATCCAGGCATCAGAGTAGCTGGGTGCTTGATCAGTGACTGCCCTTAAATCTGCTTCGCTTTCCATAAAACGACCATTCCAGGCATACACCAGACCTCTACCCAGGAGCAGATCGGGATCAGAGGGCTGATCCGCCAGCAAATCAGTGTATAGCTTGATAGCCTCTTCCCAGAGGTTCGAATGAGCCAGGTTGCGAGCCAGATCTACTTTCTTGTCGTAGGTGAGGGATTCTCCGGCCAGATAACGATTGTATTCAGTCATGACGGTATGATGAATAGAGGTATCCGCAGGTTGGGTCTCCTGCAGGAAAAAAAGTGGGCAGCAGGCGATTATTATAGGGATCATGTAGCTGCCTCGACGTCAAATCCTTTGCGTTCCATTTTACCCCATCCCTTTACCCGACGGAGCCCGGAGAAAAAGCCGCGGATACGCCAATAAGATGTGAGCTGCCGATAGCCGAAGTTTTCCAGTATAGCGAGTAGAAAGAGCTTCAGTAAGTCAGAGACACGTGGATAGCGGTGAAAAGATAGTTCTTCCAGGGCCACAGCGGTTACGGATAATACCACTCCGAAAACAAAGGCGGCCATGAAGAAGGCGATGATATAGGGACCTGAGGCGCGACCTATGGCCAAGGCCGTAATGAACATCAAGTAGCCGAACAACTCGATGACTGGTCCGAGCATCTCCAGAAAGAAAAAGTATGGAAAGGCAATCAGCCCAATCCGGCCATATCTGGGATTTGCCAGCATCTTCCAATGGCGTGTAAGTGTTTCATATAGTCCGCGCTGCCAGCGGTCTCTCTGGCGGCCCAGAACGCGGATTTTTTCGGGGCACTCGGTCCAGGCAACCGGATCGGCGACATAGCTGATGCGGTATGGAATCTTATTCTCACGACAGTGTCGGTGGAGCCTGACCACCAGTTCCATGTCTTCGCCGACAGTGTCGGTTCGATATCCTCCGGCATCGACGACGGTGGAGCGCCGGAACACTCCAAAAGCACCGGATATGATCAGGGTCAGGCCGAGCGCATCCCAACCCATTCTTCCGGACATGAAGGCGCGTAAATACTCCAATACCTGGTACCGGGCCAGAATATTCTGGGGCAGTCTGATTTTGGAGACGAGTCCTTCCTTGACGGTGCAGCCGTTGGCGATCCGGATTATTCCTCCGGCGGCAACGGTCCGGGCATCTTCCAGGAAAGGCCGCACGATGCGGATCAAGGCCTCTCGTTCGAGCAGACTGTCGGCATCCATGGCGCAGAAGAGCGGGGTACGGCAGTAATTGATACCAACATTCAAGGCATCGGCTTTACCGCCATTCTCCTTGTCGATCACCCAAAGATTGGGGATTTGCTGGCTGTGATAGACACCACGTACGGAGGCGGCAGGAATATTGGCCGTCTGTGCCCGATCTGCTGGTACGAGTTGGAAGGCATCCGTGAGGCGTACCAGCGTCTGGTCTGATGAACCATCGTTCACCACCAGTATCTCATACTGAGGATATTTAAGCAGTAATAGGGACTTGGTCGCCTCGACGCAGGTTGCTTCCTCATTATAGGCCGGTGCAATCAGAGTGATCGGAGGTGCGCCGGCAGAGGTCATCAGTTCCTCGATGTCGAGTGCCTTTAAGCGCCGGGCATACAGCTGGAGTGCCCGGAACGCAACAATGCTGGTAATCAGGTAAATAACATTCAACACTACAAAATAGGATAACGCGAGGGTGTTGAATGCATCGAGCGCAATCCGCCCCAGTTGGTAGCCAATCACATCACCCTCCTTCAGCCAGAACTTGCCTAGCTAGATCGCTCTGGGGATGTTTGGTCGAGATCAACTGGAGCAGGATAGATTTACCACCGGCCTCTTTTAGACCTCGGGCGGACTGGAGGGCCACCCAGGGTGATTCATCGGCAAATCCCTGTTCCAGCAGTGCCAGGTCTTCCGTTTCACCCAGCGAGCCCAACGCATGTAGCGCTTGCGCACGAATCACGAAATCCTCTGAACGGCATAAATTCCTGATATGTGGCAGATGTTCCGGCCGTCCTACCGCCCTTAATAAGCGGAGGGCAGCCGCCAAGAGATCACGATCCTTTTCGGTGGCAATTACCTGATAGGCATCATCAGCGGCTTCCAGGATATAGAGTTCGCGGAGAGCATCAGCGGTTATGGCCCGGACCCGAGAAGGAGTGTTTCCATCAAGAAGTGTATTTCTGAGGGCAGGAGTGATGTTGACCCCGACCGAGGTGAGGATAGAAGCCAGGTAGCTCTGGCTCCAGTTCTCAAATCGGTGGAGCCGTGCCAAAACATGTTCAGCATAATCCGGACGGTCCTCATGCATCAACGCCCGGGCTGCGATCATCGCTACCAAGGGCGAGGGATCATCCAGCGCGGCGATGATGTTATCTGAGAAGCGGTCCAATCCCAAAGTGCTCAGGGTCCTAAGGGCGCGAGCACGCTGAGAGGCATCCCCTTTCACACTCCGCTTGACAAGCAGCGACAAGTAGGGTTCTGCCAGGCGGTCAATGGCTTCATTTTCCTCTCCACGCAGACGTTGGGCGAATCTGAGCGTGAAGTCGAGAAAGTAGAGGGATTCTTTTTCGCCCACTTGGCTTCGAACATCATCAACTGTTCTTTCCCCATCCAGATAATCCAAGATAATGGGTTCCCATTTTCCTTCCAGAGCACGCCAGCGTTTCGCTTTACGCATATTGCGCAGACGCAAGTAGATAGTCGAAATAGCAAAGAGAAACACCAGAACGAGGGAAACCAGAATAGTGAGACTCAGGATAAAGAAGACCTGGTCTCGAAAGGCGAACTCCTTGATGAAAGGAATCACTATGGGATATTGAGCTCCTAGTTATCTACTAAATCGCTGATCTGGCTTGCCAGCTCAGAGGGATCGAATGGTTTATGCAGCACTCCCTTCACACCAAGGCTGATGAGATGTGTGGTTTCCATCGGATCAGTTTTACCAGTGAGGAAAACTACCGGAATACCTCGCAAACTGTCTTCACTCTGGAGGAGTTTGAGCAGGTCGGGTCCATCCATATCGGGTAATTGGAAATCCAACAAAATAGTGTCGGGGTGTTCTTTCGAGGCCAGTTCCAGCGCTTCGGTCGCATTTTGGGCTTGGATCACCTGGTAACCTCCCGCCGCTTTCAGAGATTTGGCGACGGTGGCCAGAATGATAGGATCATCATCAACGAGCAGAATCTTTTTACTCTCCCCAGCCACAGGAGGTCCGGCAGTCTTTACCAGTCTACGAATTCTGGCTAGGAGTTCCACTGGTGAGAAGGGCTTCATGATATAATCGTCGGCGCCTAATTCAAAGCCCCTCACGGTGTCCTCCTCGCTCCCCATTGATGTTAGCATGATGATGGGTGTCTTATGATAAGCTGGGTGTTTGCGCAGTTTTCCCAACAGCTGGAATCCATCCATGCCAGGCATTTTTACATCAAGGATGACTAAGCTTGCGCCCAAGTCCGGGGCAGCCTCAAGCGCCGAGGTGCCGTCCGGATAATGAAGTACTTCGAATCCTTCACGTCCAAGCCGATGTTTGATGACTGAAGCGACGATCTCATCATCTTCGGCCAGCAGTACCTTTTTCTTTTGGGGCACTGCGTCCGTTTCTTTCCAAAGCACCCGACTCCGACCCGCTTCCTTGGCCTGATAAAGAAGTCGATCCGCTTCAGCGACAGCTTCTTCGACGGTAGCTTTCACGGATACTTCCGTTACGCCCGCAGAGAAAGTAACATTCGAGGTTGAGTTGTCCTCCACCTGAAACTCTTCATGTCGAAATACCTCCAGAGCTTTCTCCAGCGCAGTCGTCGCACCCTGTGCATCGGCTTTGGGGAACAGGATAACGAATTCTTCGCCACCCCAGCGGGCGATGAAATCGGTCTGGCGGAGGGCTTCTGACATCACAGGC
>CP070656.1:2984890-2993634 GCA_020355065.1 Fidelibacterota bacterium
GTACACGATCAGCCTCATTCTCCTGGCCCAGTTCACGCAAGGCCAACGCCTGGTAGTAGTTCGCTAGTGTCGGCATGGCCGTGTGTTCCTCAGCCGTGATTGTCAGCAGGCTGTCCGCTCGATGTGAATCCCCCAACTGCCGATACAGGAGTGCCATGGGATAATAAAGGAATCCGCGCAGATTGGGCTCGCGGGGGGCAAACTCCAGGTTGGCAGGATACTCACAGGCTCGTTGGTAGCATTCCAGCTTCTCTTCTGGGGTATCGGCTTTGCGTGCCATTCCTAGGTTGGCTTCCATATAGGCATTGTGGATCGAGTAGCCGCCCTCCCAGTTATGGAAATGATGATCGCGATAGTACTCCAGCGCCTGCTCATATTCCCCTTCCTGCACCATCAGGCTCAGCATCGATGTCAACAGGTCATCTCTGGATTCCACCACCTCCAGGTGCTTCCGCAGGAAAGCCAGCCGCTCGGCCGTGCTCTCCTTCCACCCTTGCCGGACTTTGTCCAGCTCCAGCAGGATCCGGGAGTCCTTGGGCAGAAGTTCGAACGCCCGCTCATAGCATTGCATGGCAGTCTGCAAGTCTCCCGTGACATTAAGGTAGGCCAGCCCCAGGTTTCGCCAGGCCCGGGCGTTATCCGGCTCGAGTTGAACCGCCCGCTCCCAGTGGACCACCGCACTATCCACTTCACCGAGCCCGCCGTAAATGAGACCGAGGAAATAATGGGCGCGGCCATCTCCAGGATTCACCTCCAGGGCGGCATGGAATACATCAATCGATTCGAGTCGGAACGGGAAGCAGTCATCCACCGGCCGCTTGGCGGCCTTCTCGAACAGATGGGCGGCTTCCTTCTCCTGCCCTAATCCAGCCTGACAATAGGCGCTATAATAACCGGTCAGCGCGTTGCGTGCCCGCTTGTTTCCTTCAATCCACTGAAGCACGTCGGCCGCTTCTCCGGGAAGTCCGGCATTAAGGTAGTGCAGCGCCAGCTCGACATAGCAGTTGGGATCATCCAGCAGGACCTGATCCAACTTCTTTTCAGTACCCCGCCCGGATGCGCCCCCAGCCTTCTCGGCAAGCAGCCGCTCGTTCAGAGCATAGAAGTTGATCGGGTCGATGGTCAAAGCCTGATCGGCCGCGGACAGGGCTTCCTCAAAACGACCCTTCAACCGCAGCACCGTGGCCTTTTGAGCCCATAACTGCGGATTCAGGGTATTGGACTGGACCGCCTTGCAGATGTGCTCGTGGGCTGCCTCGTAATCTCCACGACGCAAATCCAGCCGCGTGAGGCACCGATAGGCACGGGAGAGATACTGCTGGAAGTGGACCGCGCGGTAGTAAAGATCGTAGGCCGCATCGTAGTCCCCCATGGCCTCCCTGGCGACCCCCTGCATATAGAAGACCGTGCCGTTGTCGGGACTGCGCCTTTCGGCCGCTTCCAGGTGATCCAACGCGGTGCGGGCATCACCTCGCTTCAGATCCCACTCCGCCAGTGAGATATGGGACGGGGCATGCTCCGGATCCCGCCGCAGGGCTTCCCTGAAATAATCATCGAAGCCTGCCCGCCGATCCTGGTACTTGTACCGGCTCTTGAAATCCCCGATCTGCCATAGCTCATCCACCGACGCGATGGTCTCGGGGGGGCCGTATACCGCAGCCGGTTCGGGGAAGGGCAGCTCTTCCTGAACAGTCGGCGAATAGGAGACCAGCTCGTCCCCCTCGGCATTCAAAAAGCACAGCCGGAAATCCTCGCGCGAATCCGAAGCGCCCTTCACCTCCAGTCGACGCTTGAAAGGCCGGGAGGGATCGATTTCTACCTTCTCTTCCATGACGACCTCACCGCCGCGCGTCAAGCGGATGGTCGCGGATTTGTGTGCCGCCGTGGCATACACGCCCAAACTGAGCGTATCTCCATCGAATTCCAGATTGAGGGCCCCTTCTATATTGGCCTGCTTAAAGGGTCCGATATCGCGCACCGGGTAGAAGAAGAAACTGAAGGACTTAACCTCGCCTGGCTCCAGCCAGTGGTTATCCGGCTGATTGTCGGCAAAGGCCCCCGCCTGGGGTTCGAGATAGGGACCCTGGTCTTCAGTGAGGATGGGTTCCCAGATCCTTCCAAAGGGGGAGGTACCCCAGCTCCACAGTTTCTTGCCGATCACAATGTGCTTGTTCCCGGTGAGAATGGTACCCGCCTGCTTCGCGTGATCATAGCCGCCGAAGAAGTCCCCCCGCTCCACAGCAAAGAAACTGGAAGCGTTGGGAATGTTCTTCCACCACGAGATATCAACACCTTCGTGGATCGGCCAATTGAAGAATTCGAACTTGCCGTGCTCGGTCATCAACCGGGTGGGATAGATCGCCTGGTAATTCTCGTTGGCGTTCACCGCGGTCGTGGCCCACATGTAGTAGGAGTGATGGAGCGGCGCCGGATTCATCAGCCGCACCTTGGCCTCGATGATGCTCCGGCCGGGATAGACCGTCATCCCCACCACCCACCGCATCCGGTTGACCCACTCCGTCTCGCCAACCCAGACGGTCCGGCTGCCGTCCGCATTCTCCTCCAGGCTGTAGCTGACCGGACTGAAGCCCGTCGGACGGTGGCCGTAGGGAAAATTCCACTCGATCCCACCGGAGATCCAGGCACCGGTCATACCGATCAGCGCTGGCTTGATCGTCGGCTGCCAGTAGAAGAAGTTATAGTCATTCGTCTTGTCCTTGGCACCATGCAGGCGTCCCCCGATCTCGGGCAGGACCAGCACCTGGATGAATTCGTTCTCCAGCCAGCAGGCCGTATAGGTCTCCTTCCCTTTTTCATTCGTCAGGATCTCTTTATAGGGATAGGGATAGACCGGTCTTCGAGGGGAGCTCCACGCGAACGTGGGATTGGCTTCAGCCGGGCCGATCTCCCAGGTGGGGATGTCCATCCGCTCGTCCCAGGCGCGCACGGTATCTCCAGTTTCGCAGCCGGAGAAGATTAGACCGAGCACGAGCGACAGAAAGGCGTTGGGCTTCAACATGACTTTCTCCCTATTTTGGGTGCAGGGTTCCAGTTTCACCATCTACGATCAGCATTACTGCAACGCGGGATACCATTTCAGGGCGTTCTCGCGGTAGATCTTTTTCAGAACCTCAGGTGGCAGATCGAGACCCTTGACCGGTTGAGCGATATCAGGGATTGTCATCACACTGTCCGTCGTAAAATAATTCCAGTCCATCATCCATGTGTCATGCAGCCGCTGCATAGTTACGGCGGCATCATCTCCCTCCTCGATGCCGAAGTCAGTCGCATATAGCAATCGATCCTGGTAGTCGATGAAGAACTGGCGCACTTCATCACTGTCCCGCAGCTGAAGGTCGTCGATTCGCTCGGCCATATCCACGGCCACATTAGGGTATTTATCCAGAAACTTGGCCAGTTCGGTTACGCTCCATTCAATACTAGCCAGATGGCACCCTACATACCTCACGTTAGGATGCTTCTCCAACATTCGCTCCATGGCGGCGATCTGTTCCTCATAGCTCAGATATTCCGGGTGGAGGTACATGTGATATTCCGGATGCCCTGCAAAATATTGCCGGTTGCTCTCGCCGAGCATCTCCTCTAGGGGGAGCCAGCAATCGCGTGGTTCTCCCAGGTGGGCGGTCAGAGTTTTATCCTGTGATTCAATAAAGTCGATGATCGGATCAAACTTAGGATCATCGATGGTGACGAAATTACCGTTCTGATCCTTGAACTCCATCCCCACGTTTTTCCAGATCTTCACCGCCGTAGCCCCGCCATCAAAAGCCTCCCGGAGGTGGTCGATCGTACGGGTTTGCCAGTCCGGATCGTCCCACCCCGCAATGGGAAATGCGGTGGTGTAGATAAACTGCTGAGGGTGCATCTCTTTCTGCTGTTCAACGTAGTCATGCTGCATACCGATATCACGATGGTCCAGAATCACCACCACGGCCTTGAAATTGTCTTTGACGGCTTGATCAAAGAATTCCGGACCGGAGTAGCGAACATGAACGTGGGTGTCTATTTTTTCGAAGGTGCTGAACTCGATCTCTTCTCGGGCACAGCCTGTCATAAACAGGAAGGGAAGGCTCAGAGTGAACAAGAGGGTATACTTATAGCTGCTGATCATTTTCTACTCCTTTTTATCTTGAACCGTTTAGCGCATGAGGGTCATTTTTACACTTTGAGACTGTGTCCCCGCCTGGATCTTCACCAGATAGATCCCTGATGACAACGTGCCTGCATTGAATTTGAACTGATGCCGGCCGGGACCTTGAATACCCCCCTCAAATGTATGTGCCAGGCGTCCTGTGAGGTCATACACCACGAATGTCACGGGCGAGGGACTGGACAGCTGGTAGGGTATCGTGGTATGGGGATTGAAGGGATTGGGATAGTTCTGATACACCACAAAGCCCTCCGGTACCGGCTGGGAATCCCCACGGAGGGCGAGTTTCGGCTGTATTACACCCGAATACCTTAACAACGCTTCGATAAAATAGTAGTTCGCGTAGATCAGGGAGACATCCACTTCGGTATCCTTATTGTGATTCCCGACACCATGCAGGAGGATCCCATGGCTGTTGGTCCCTTCCGCCAGGTAGGCCGGAGAACACAGCGAGGCCAGTATATTCTCGGCAGCTGCTCGATACGCCAATTGGTCCTGTTCACCAGTTGCGAGTGTTGATAGTTCCAGCAATGCAGACGCCGCGATGGCGGCAGCAGAGGCATCTTTCTCCTCATTGGGCAAATCCGGGGCCTGGTAGTCCCAATAAGGTACATAATCATCAGGCAAGTTGTGGACTACATAATCCGCCAGTCCCTGAGCTGTCTCCAGAAATCGGTCATCCCCGGTTTCGCGATAAGCCATGGTGAAGCCATAGAGCCCCCACGACTGTCCCCGAGCCCAGGTTGACTCGACGCTATACCCCTGAGCAGTCTCCTTCTGGATAATATCTCCTGTGGTGGGATTGTAGTCCACGATCTGATATGTGCTCCCATCCATCCGGACATGATCTTCCATGGTTCGCAGCGCGTGGCTCACGGCCATATCATACCAACTCGCTTCACCGCCGTTCTTCGACGCCCAGAGAAGCAGCTCCAGATTCATCATGTTATCGATAATGACCGGGAACGTACGGTTATTCCACGAGCGGGTACAGCCAACGGTGGAGTTGTACCGGGTAGCCAGGGACTGGGCTGCCCGCAAAATAACTTCATCGTAACCACTCTCACGCGTCAGGCGATACCCATTTCCGTAGCTGCAAAAAACCTTAAATCCGACATCATGGGTTCCGGTATCGTACTGTTCGTCTCGAAGGCCGGCGGTCCAGCGCCTAGCCCACCGATACCATAGACTGTCACCCGTCCACTGGAACATGTACCATAGACACCCGGGGAAAAAACCGCTCGTCCAACTGGAAGAACTCTTCACGCTCCAACTTCCGTCCTCCAGCGTACTGCGGGGATACTCCGTACTATCGCCGACTGCAACCACGGTCGCCTGCAGCTGCTGCGCGGCGAATTCGAGACTACGGCTGACCAGCGAATCGAGATTTTGAGCTGAGAGAACTTCCGGATAGTGGAGAACCAATAGAAGGGTAACCATCCGAGCGGGGGAAAAAAGAACTCGCCTTACCATCCGATTCTGAGTGATCATAAATATGTGCCTGATCCAAACACTGCGGTGTTCCTCAAACCAAGGGTGCTACTCCGGATATGTCAAGGGCAGTCCGCGAACGGTTCCCCGCTGATCCTCAACACTGAGATCATCCGTGAAGCCGCTCCAGAAGTGCGACCTCTTGATCAGGGTCATATAGGGGTCCAGCTCCTCCAATTCGCATTGTTCCAGCTCTTCCTTGTCCATGAACTCAAGGCTAAATGTATAGGTTCGTTGATCATCGGCAAGAGCATGAGGCAGTGCCCGTAGCGGATTGGTCCGGTCGAAGTAATCATAGTCATCTTCCAGCCGTCCCTGTATAAATACCTCAAATTCATTGTACCAGGGATGGCACTTCACATGGATCCTCGCACCGGGATCACGGATCACCATATTCATGCTCTTGTCCCGGGGGCCCACCGCCAGGAAAGCGGTATTGATTTTCATGGAACGGTTCTGTGGATCATGCGGATTCAGAAAGGATGCAATTCCGGTGTTCCGGCCGATATGATCATCGGGATACCAGGTCCAGAGACCGTTCTTGCGCCAGCTCAAGCGTTCCGGAAAACGCCGGGACAGGTTGGACCTGGTCATCTCTTCAGTAACATTCCGGCAGTTGACCGGAAAGCGCCAGGAAACCCCGTTGCCATTGGGTGGAAGGGTGAGCGTGAGCGTAATCTGTCCATCATAGTGAACGGTCCAGTTCGCCTGCAGGGAGCCGTCCAGGTACTGATGAGCGGTTTCCACCTTAACCTGCGAGCTATCCGGGGAAGAAGTCACCTGGAAGGACTCGAGCTTGAGCGGGAAAACACGCCGGGTCCAATTCTCGGTGGCCATGGATACGCCGTCTCGCCAATCGAACCACCGGCCGGCTCTGGGCAGCGAAAGCCGTTCATTGAGATGGGGACCCGCCATGGCCAGCGTTTCATGACCCACTCGAGCACGACAGAGCAATCCGGAAGTCTTATTGAAATAATAGTCCCCCTGTGACCAGGTCACTTTGACGAGACCCCCTTCTTCAATGACTGACAATTTGCCCTTTGTGGGCTTTTCAATGCTGGTTTGGGGATAGTCTTTCCATATAAAGGGAATAAGATCGCGCTGGATCAGGCGGCCCTCGGCATCCTTGAAAGTAAGCTCCAGGAGGTAGTTCCCTTTACGCGGGGGGAATGCCGGCACTTTGACTTCCTTTTGGGTGTGAGGGGCCATTTCCAGTTTCCATCGGCCCTCACGTACAACACCCTCTGGGCCTATTATTTTCCAGGTCGCATCACGTTGACCCAGATTGGTGAAGTCGTAGCCATTCTTTACGGTAAGTACCGCCTTCTTTCTATTATCCGCCGGTATGGGATCGCTGTAAATCCGTACCGGAGCATAGACTTTCCAGAGATGATGATATTCGGGTTTGATACGAAAGGATTCATCTACGATGCCCCAACGACTTTCGTGGTGCAGAGCGGGAACGATCCTGCCGGCGCGATCACGCACATAAGGATCACGCCAGGCGAAGGTGATACAACCCGCTACCCAGGGATGAACCTGGATGATGTCCCAACCCCGCTTGAGCGAATATCCCCACAGATCATGGATCCCGGGATCGTACTTCAGTTTCTCTAACTCGTAGGACGCGGTGTGGGCATATTCCGTAGGGAGAAAGGGCCGGCCATCGCGCCGTTCATCAGCAAAGAGCTGTGGTAAATAATGCGGACAGATCAGATCCAGCCCTTCGTAATACGCACCGGGATGACAGAACTGCCGGTGGGGATCGATCTCCCGGCTCAGTTCCATGATCTTGAGGTAAGCGGGTGTTGGGGTCCTGGGATTCTCGTTCTGCAACTCCCAGAAGAGAATGGTGGGTGAATTCTTCAGACACATAAAGGCTTCGCAATACTGCTGGATCGCCAGCGCTTCCGGGAATTGAAACTGGTCTGGGCCGACCGTGCTGATCACATACATGCCCTTTTCATCACAGACGCGGTGCAAATCCGGACTCTTGAATGCCCAACCCAATCTCACGGTGTTAATATTGGCCCGCTTCATCAGCTCCACTTCCTCGTTCAGGACGGCGTAGGGAGCTGCATTCCCGTAGTCAGCGTGCCCACCCTTATAGGCAATACCCCGCAGCATGACCGGTTGGCCGTTCAATAATACACTTTCCCCACGAATCTCTACCGTGCGGAATCCGAAACGTTCGGCGACCTGCCATTCCGATTGACCGGAATTGAAGGCAACGACGAGGTGATACAGATGCGGGGATTCGGCACTCCAGGGTTGCACACCCTTGACCGGGCCGGAATAGGTCCTGGTTACCCGTGCGCCGGCCGGAAGGGTGACCTTATCCCGTAACCATTCCAACCGTTGCTGCTTTCCCGATGCTGATCGCAAGGAACCGGCTACCGTCAGCTCAACTGATTGGGCTGTCGGATTGGTGAACGTCACCTGCGCTTCTAGAGACCACTTATTTCTATTCGGAGCCAGGTGTGGAATGATATATAGGTCCATCACATGGGCCTGTGGCACGATATGGATCAGAATCGGCCGCAGGATGCCTCCCAGATCCGGATAGCCAACCTTGCGGATCCGCAAGCGACTCTCCGGTGCATACCCCTCCATGGTGACGAATACGGCCAGTGTGTTCGCCTTTTCATGGCGTATCCAATCCGTGATATCCGTTTCAAAAGGCGTCCAGCCGATATGATCAGCCACCTGATGACCATTCAGAAAGATCCGAGCCCTTTCGAAAATGCCTTCGCATTTGAGCATGACTCTCCGTTCGGAACCGGGATCCGGGATATGGAAAGTGCGCATGAACAGGCCACTGTTCTCAGCGTCAAATCCCCAGCCAATGGTCGAAGCAGGAACTGCTACAATGCTTTCTACAAGATCATGTCTTTTCCCGGAGATGATATCCCCCGCTTGCGTCTCGGAAACATCTGCCCAGAATCTCCAATCGCCCGCCAGATTGATTGTGCCTTGCTCTCTGAATGTGGGCTCGGCTGGTAATTCATGCATGGGTGTCCAGGGATGCTGGAAACGAATTCCCGGATCGAGTAGCTCCTGGGCTCCCACCCCTTGAGATAGA
>CP070656.1:2993734-2996908 GCA_020355065.1 Fidelibacterota bacterium
CGAATCGGAGCAGCACGTTCTGAAAATGGCGCGGCTGCTAGCCGAGGTTCGGGACCGGCTGGGCCTTCCATTGATCTTCAAAACCAGCTTCGACAAGGCCAATCGCACTTCGGTAAAATCCTATCGCGGTGTCACGCTGGAGGACGCGCGATCGGTGTTTCAGCGCATCAGGGAGGAGTTCGGTCTGCCGGTCCTCACGGATGTGCATGCCCCCGACCAGCCGGAGAAGCTGCAGGATGTGGTGGACGTATTGCAGATTCCCGCCTTTCTATCCCGCCAGACCGATATCCTCACGGCCGCAGCGCGGACAGGCCGTGCGGTGAATGTGAAAAAGGGGCAATTCCTGTCACCGGGAGATGTCAGCCATATTGTCGCGAAGCTGCGAGAGGTCGGCTGTGAGGAATTCGCGGTTACCGAACGGGGCGCCAGCTTTGGATATCACAACCTGGTGGCGGATATGCGGGCCATTCCTATCATGCAGGAACTGGGCGTTCCCGTGATCTTCGATGCCACCCACTCCGCTCAGTTGCCCGGCGGTCAGGGTAGTCAGGCGGGAGGGCAGCGCCAGTATATTCCCGCCGTTGCTAGGGCGGCCGTGGCGGCCGGTTGCGATGGCTTGTTCATGGAGGTCCACGATCAGCCGGAGAAAGCCCGGAGCGATTCCGCCACCCAGTGGCCATTTGATCAGTTCGAGACCTTAATAAGCGACTTATTGGCAATGAGACGAACGTATTTGGAGGTGCACCATCGAAAGTGATGCCCTGCAAGCCCGTGTTGAGCAGGTGAAGGCCATTTTTTTGGATGTGGACGGTATTCTCACCGATGGATCCATCTATGTGGGACCTGATGATCTTGAATTCAAACGGTTCACTGTCGATGATGGGGTTGGTACCGCGCTCGCCCGACAGGCCCGGATTCCCCTGGCGCTTATTTCGGGAAGGCATTCAGTGGCGACGACTGAACGGGCGCGCCAGCTGGGAATTGAGGAGGTATACCAGGGCTATATGAACAAACTCGAGCCCCTGGAGTTATTATTGGAGAAACTGGAGCTGGACGCAAGAGAGGTGGCCTACATCGGGGATGGCTTGATTGATATGCCGGTGATGGAAAAGGTCGGTGTGTCGGTGAGTGTGCCCAACGCACACCCCCTGGTGAAGGAAATGGCTGTATATATCACGGAGCGTTCTGGTGGACAAGGGGTGCTCATGGAAGTCGTGGAGTGGATATTAAAGTGTCAAGGCCGTTTTGAGGATGTGGTAGCCGGTCTGCGGGCAGAAATTCATGAGGCGCAGCTGAATGGATAGCCGAAAGGACCAGGACATTCTGGCGATTGCCCGGGCCGTGCTCCGACAGGAAGCCGAAGCGGTCTCTGCACTCGTGGATCGCATCGGCCCCGATTTCGAGAAGGCCTTGGAGCTCATGTATCGCTGCCGTGGACGTATTGTAGTGACCGGTATGGGCAAATCAGGCCAAATCTCCCGGAAGATTTCCGCCACGCTGACCAGTACCGGAACTCCTTCGCTCTATCTCCACCCCAGTGAAAGTCTTCACGGCGATATCGGGATGCTGGGCAAGGAAGACCTATTGCTGGTGGTCTCCAACAGCGGTGAGACGGAAGACATCCTGCGGATGCTGCCTACGGTCGAGCTGATGAAATTGCCTATCGTGGCGATTCTTGGCCAGGTGGATTCCACCATTGGTCATGCCTCCGACGCGGTACTGGATGCCAGCGTGGATCGGGAAGCCTGTCCCATGGATCTGGCCCCCACCACCAGCACCACCGCTGCCATGGCCATGGGCGATGCTCTGGCTATGGCTCTCCTGGAGCTGCGTGGTTTACAGCCCGATGATTTCGCTTTATATCATCCGGGTGGAGCCTTGGGCAAGAAACTGCTCACGACCGTTGCCGCTTTGATGCATACCGGGGCTGCGGTTCCCCTGGTTCCTGAGGACATGATCATGCGCCAGGCAATCGCGGTCATTACTGAAAAGCGCTTGGGGATCACGGGTGTGGTGGATCATGATGGGGTACTGGTGGGGGCGATTACCGATGGCGACTTGCGCCGTGGACTGGCGCGGGATGATCATATGCTGGATCAGAGGGCGCATGATATTATGACTCCCAATCCCAAATGGGTACTGGACACCGATCTGGCGGTTCATGCCCTGGCGGTCATGGAGGATCATGAGATCACCTCTCTGTTTGTCATGAGTGACAAGAAAAATCACCGCCCGGAAGGCCTGATCCACATTCACGATATCCTAAGGTCGGGGATCCGGCGATGATACCCAGGTGGAATCAGCTGCTGGGGCTCCTTGCCGTGACGATCCTCCTGGGTGCCTGTCAGAAATCGGCGGTGGTGAAACAGCGGGGCAGCACCAAGGATATGTATCCTGATCATGAGAGCTGGGAAAGTACCGTGGTTATTTCGCGCAATGGCCTATTGGTGGCCGTTGCGGACTCGAGGCGGATGATCAAATACAATGACCGCAACCTGGCCCACCTCATCGGCGAAGTGGATGTCGATTTCTATAATGAAGCAGGCCAACATATGAGCCACCTGTCCTCCGACAGCGCCGACGTGGATATGCAAGCGAACAGGATGAGTGCCTTTGGTCATGTGATCATTCGTTCAGACAGCGGATTGGTGCTGGAAACGGAGACCCTGCGCTGGGACGATACCTACGATATGGTGACGACCGAAGATACGGTCCAGTTTACTACCCTGGATAACGATACGCTGTACGGGGTAGGCTTCGAGTCGGATGTAGATCTCACCCATTGGAAGATATACCAGCCCTGGGGTGTAACCGCGAGAGGTTTCGGTGTCGGAAAATAGCCCCGCAAAAAATCAACAGATCCTCGAAGGCCGGGGTCTCTATCGCACCTACGGTCCACGCGAGGTCGTGCGTAATGTGTCCTTGGAAGTGCACCGCGGCGAAGTGGTGGGACTGCTGGGACCGAATGGCGCTGGCAAGACGACCACCTTTTATATGCTCACCGGTATGATCCGACCTACTGCGGGCGCTGTAGGCCTGGATGGCGAGGATATCACCCAGATGCCCATGTATCTACGGGCCCGGAAAGGGCTGGGTTATCTGGCTCAGGAACCGTCTGTGTTTACCCGTCTGACAGTGGAGGAGAATCTGCGGCTGGTTCTGCAGATGAGCGAC
>CP070656.1:2997008-3023010 GCA_020355065.1 Fidelibacterota bacterium
GGGCCGCACAGGCTCCACCCTCATGACCCTGGTCCCCAGCAGTGATCCAGGTCTGATTGTCCTACCGACACACCGTACGGTCGGATTGCTATTGGACCGTCAGGCTTTCGTACGAGCTTTGGAGGGCAGCTTTTCCGTTGAGACTCACGAGCCTGGCAGCTGGTCCCGACTCTATCAGGAAGCGGTAGACCGTCCTGTTCAGGGAGTGATCGTAGCGGTTATGCCGGGAAGCGGGCAGGTTATAAGAATCGGGTGGGACCGTGAGGATATGCCGGAGTCCGATCCAGACGATCAGCCATCATTCATTACGGATACCGTGTTGCTACATAAGCAGATTCTGCCCCTGGGATCTGATTCCGGCCGATTGGAATCGGAGAAGTTCGGTTATTATCACGATGCTCACGAAGCAGTTGAAGCGGCGGAGAGAGATGACCGGTGGTGCTTTCTGTTACGCGCTACTTCCGTTGAAGCTCTGCTTCAGGTGGCAGAAGACCAGATCGTCTTGCCCCCCAAGTCCACGTATTTCTACCCGAAATTCATGTCAGGATTCGTCAACGCCTATCTGGACTGAACCGGAGCAGGCCGGGTGGTTATGATCAGGGGTATGCACCTCAGGTAACAAGGGGATATATTCCAGCCATGACATTCGAAATACTGCTCATGCTGGTGCTGATCGTGGCCACGCTGGTGATCTTTGCCCTGGAGATATTCCCCATGGAGGTCACGGCATTAAGTCTTCTCGGTATCCTGCTGGTAACGGGGATCGTGGACGCGGAGCATGCCGTTGCGGGATTATCCAATCCAGCCGTGGTGACCATCGGCATGTTATTTGTGATCAGCCATGCCCTATCCAAGACGGGCTTGTTGGAGGTGGCCGCGGGCCGCCTGAGTGATATGGTGGGACCACGGAAGTGGCTGGGGGTGGCCATTCTGCTGATTACGGTGACGCTGTCATCGGGATTCCTGAACAATACGGCGGTGGTGGCCATGTTCATCCCGCTGACCATCGACCTGTCCCGGCGGCTGCACATCAGTCCCAGCAAGGTGCTGCTGCCGCTCTCCTATGCGGCTATTGTGGGGGGTACGCTTACTCTCATTGGCACATCGACCAACCTCATTGTCAATGCTTTCGTCATCAATGCAGGCATGCGGCCGCTGGGTATGTTCGAATTCACACGCCTGGGAGGCGTGTACGTGCTGGTGGGTCTAATCTATGTGATCCTATTTGCTCGGCGAATCCTCCCTTCCAAGGCGGTGATCGATTCGTTGACGCAGAAATACCATATGGGGACCTACCTCACAGAGTTGAGAGTTCAGGAGAATTCCCCGCTGGTGGGGAAAAGCTGCAAGGAAGTGGGGATCAATCTGAACTACGACATTACGGTACTGGCCATTATCCGCAATGACCAGCGCATCGTGGAGAACATCCGCAACATTCCCTTGGTGGTGGGCGACACCATGATCGTGAGGGGAGTGGTGGATAACATCATGCGTTTGAGGCAAGAACAGGGGGTCAGTCTGCTGACGGACATCAAGCTGGGGGATGACGTACTGACGACCAACGAGCAGGTTTTGGCGGAGGGATTGATCACCCAGACGAGCCGTCTGATCAATCGAACGCTGCGCGATCTCGATTTCAGACGCCATTACGGAGCCTTTGTCCTGGCAGTGCGACGGCACGGATCAACTTTGCGGAAGAAGATTGCCCATACCCCGCTGCAGGCCTCGGACACCCTTTTAATGCTGGCGCCCAAGGACCGAGTGAACGAGCTGCGCCGGTCGGACGACATGATCATCATATCCGAGGCCGCATATGAGCTTCACCGGGGGCGTTCCTGGTGGGCAGTAATCGCCATTTTACCACTCTTGATGATCCTGGTAAGTTTGGGCGTTATCGATATCCTGCGCGGCGCCATGCTGGCAGTGGTGGTGCTCCTTCTCCTGCGAGCCGTCGATATCCGGGAGGCCTATCGCTCGGTGGAATGGTCCGTTCTGATGCTCATTGCGGCGTTCGTGCCGGTAGGGTATGCCATGCAGGTCACGGGAACGGCGCAGTTTATCGCTTCGGGGATCCTGGCATTCACCGACCTGTGGCCTCCCGAGGTGGTCCCATTGGTGGCATTATCGCTGCTCTATCTCTGCACGTCGCTGCTGACGGAGGTGGTGTCGAACAATGCCACGGCCTTGATCGTGGCGCCGGTCGCTTTCAGTCTGGCAGCGGTTCTGGGCGTGGATACGCGTCCTTACCTGATCGCGGTGGCCTTCGCGTCTTCGGCGGCCTTTATGACGCCCATGTCCTACCAAACCAACATGATGGTGTATGGCCCGGGAAGTTACGGATTCAGGGATTACCTGCGTTTTGGCGTGGCGATGAACATGGGATTGTGGCTGCTGGGGTCTTTCCTGATCCCGAGACTTTGGCCGTTCTAAGCAGATATCGCACTGCCGGTCCTCCAGGCCTGATAAGACAAGTGATCCAGGTCACAGCTCCACGGAATCGGGTGGGATAAGTTGGCAATACAACAATATCGGATTGTATTAATATTGCAGCACCTACTAAATTACAGTCATGAGAGATGAGAATGTGATTGCACCAAGCGCGGCCGGTATGTCCCATGCGGCCCGTTTATTGAAGGTGATGGGTCATCCCGCCCGGCTCCAGATCCTTCAATTCGTTGAAGGTGGGGAAGAAACGGTGACCAGTATCCAAGAGCACGTAGGGTTGACCCAGGCCATGACCAGCCAGCACCTGAAGTTGCTCTTTGAGACGGGCCTGGTACATCGTCGGCGGCAGGGTACTTCCATTTTCTACCGAGTCACCGAGGATCTGGGGCAAAAGATGTTGAACTGTTTGCGTGAATGCCCGGAGCTTTGGGGTACACCGTCTGAAGAGCAACCAGGTTTCTAGACACTATCGTTCGCGATTCCCTTAATCATTCATAAGCTGACCCAGGAATACGGATCATGAAACTTGGATATTTTCGTGACGTGCAGCTATCCTTCCAGGAGGCTGAAGAGAAGGTACGCGCTAGGCTACAGGAGCAAGGATTTGGAGTGCTCACGGAAATCGATGTAAAGGCCACCTTAAAGAAGAAGTTGGATGTGGACCTGCAGCCATACAAGATCCTAGGTGCCTGCCATCCGCCCAGCGCTCTCAAAGCCTTGTCAACGGTTCCCGAGATCGGGTTGCTCTTGCCCTGCAACGTGACCGTGTCTCAGAATGAGGATGGTACGGTGCGGGTATCGGCGGTGGACGCGGAGATGATGCTGGGAGTCGTTGACCGGCCGGAGTTGGCGCCGGTGGCAGCGGAAGTGAACAGCTCTTTGCGCAAAGCGATTGACGCAGTATAGCGGAGTCAGTCCGGTGAACGTAAGAGGGGCCTGTTTAATCCTTTGCAGCCTGGCCTTTATGTGGGTCGGGTGTGCGGCACCGGGGACGCATTGGGGGGGCATATCTGAGAGTAGTGTCCCGACCGTCTCAGTTGAGGTGCTTCGGGCCTGCATCGATTCCGATCCGACCACGTTCGTCCTGGATGTACGTACACCGGAGGAATATGATGGACCCCTGGGTCACATCGAGAACGCCCGTCTGATCCCTTTGCAGGAGCTCGGGGAGCGCCTGGATGAACTCAACGATGTGAAGGATCGGCACATTTACATCATCTGCAAGGGCGGCGTCCGTTCGGCAACGGCCACCGGAATGCTCCTGAATGCCGGTTTCAAGGCCAGCAATGTAGCGGGGGGGATGCGCGCCTGGCAGGCCATGAATGAACAAGAGCACGAAATGAAAGGATCAGTCCCTAATGCCAATTTATGATTATCGCTGCCGGGCCTGTGGCAAGGTATTCGCAGCCCTGGTGGCGTCCAGTGAGACCCCGAACCACGATGTTGAGTGCCCTGGGTGCAAGGAACATCGGTCGGAGCGGCAGCTGAGCATGAAGACCGCCGTGATTAGCGGCAGCAGTACGCGGGCTACGGGTTCCACCTGCAATGCCCCGGCGGGCAGTGGATTCAGCTGAGCCAATTAACGGGGCCTCCGTGTGAGGCCGAAGGGTTGTCGGCACCTCAGCTGTGAGACAACATCAAGGCGCCCAGGAATCAGGTACAACTGAATGCATGGGCGCTTGTTTTTACCCGGATTCCTTCCCTAGAATCGGCATAATACACCTGGATAGGAGGATGGCATGATCCGAAGCGTGCTGTTCCTGTTGGCGGCGGCAACCGTTTTACCGGCCCAGTCTTTCTGGGTCTGGAACTTCCGCACCCACCCTGAACTCAAATGGCAGGTCATATCCAGTGAGCACTTCAACATCTATTACCACCAGGGATTGGAGGACGTGGCCCAACGAGGTGCCGCCATTGCCGAACAAGTGTATCAGCCGATCATGGATCAGCTGCAGCTGGAGGATTTTGGCAAGACCGACATGGTGTTCACGGCGGAAGACGAGGTCATGAACGGTTTTGCCCTACCCTCGGACCAGATCTTCATCTGGGCCTATCAGAACGATGCCGTGGGGTGGTTTACCGGTTCGGAAAAGTGGCTTCAGGCCGTCATTGCCCATGAGTTCCAGCACGTGGCGCTCACCCACGGACTCCGGACCTGGTGGGGGACGTGGAACCTGCTGCTGGTCCCCATGTGGTTTATTGAGGGGCTGGCCGAGTATTACACGGAGCAATGGCGAGTTGGGCGCAGCGACAGCCGAATGAAGGTTCACACCTACCGGAATACGATCCAGAAGCTCGATCCCCACGATGCCGGGTACGCCAAGGTTCTATACCTGGCCGACAAATACGGTGATTCCACCCTTGCCAAGCTGGTGCATTACCGGGATGAGGTGAAGCTAGGTGACCGCAAGCTCCTAACCCTGCCCTACTTCTTTGGACGAGCGTTCAAGGAGGTGACGGGTCAGAGTGTGGCTCATTTCAACGAGGAATGGCGGCGGGTGATGAATACCTACTATTACTCCTACCGCGGCCAGAAGGAGGCGGTAGACGAGGTGGGGGACCCGCTGGTGATTCCCAAGCTGGCTGCGATCCGGGGGATAGCCATCGCGCCGGACAGCAGCCGGATCGCCGTGGTAGGCCGGTCGGATAAGGATATGGGTGACTGGGGGCTTTACGTCATCAGCACGGATTCAACCCACAAGCGCACGGAGCTGCACTATGGTCGGTTCAACGGCAATCCCGTCTGGTCGCCTGACGGGACGATGATCGCGGTCAGTGAATATCACCGTGGGCGTCACGGTTCCCTACTGTGGGACATCCGTTTGGTGGACGTGGAGCGGCGGAAGGCCACCTGGCTGACGCGAGATGCCCGAGCCAGCGATCCGGCGTGGTCGCCGGACGGCAGGTATGTGCTCTATGCCGCGCATCCGGGTCAGACCACCAATCTATATATCACCGATCGTACCGGGGAACATATCACCCGGCTGACGGCGTTTAGCGGCGACGTACAGATTCAGGATCCGGTCTGGTCACCGGATGGTGAGCGGATCGCGTTTACGATCCAGGGGGAAGACGGCGACGTAGATATTGCGCTGGTGGGGCGTGATGGAAGGGAATACCGCAAGGTGACGCGGGATGCGGCTGAGGACCTGGCGCCGCTGTGGTCGGCAGATGGGCAGTGGATCATCTTCACGTCCTTCCGCAACTCGACACCTAATCTTTATCGTATCCCGGTGGGTGGCGGCGAAATCCTTCCCATGACCGATGTGGCGGAGGGTATTTATACGACGCAGGTGATACCGACCAGCGGTGAGGTGGTGGCCATGACCCTGGGGGACGTGGATACGGTGCGCGTGCGCCGCTTACCCTTTGACCGGCAGGTGGAGGCCAGTGATTCCATAGCCATACGGGGAGTCTTCACACGCTGGCGGCAGGGACAACCTGACCTGCCCTTGCCCGAAGTAGACTTGGATGAGGTACCTGCCCTCGATGGACCGCGACCTTACCGTTCCTGGCGCACGTGGCGGCCGGTAGTGCGCATGGTGATCCCCGATGTCTACGGCATCGGTGGATTCGGTTACTGGCAGGACGCTCTGGGGAAGAACCAGTTGATGCTGCTCGGTGAGACATTCTATGAGAATTGGGACTGGGGTGGTATCCTATCCTGGACCAACGCCCGCCTAGCACCCTTTCTGGTATTCACAGGGTACCGGGATTACAAATTCATGATAAGGGGCTATGGCGACAGTTACCTGTTGGAAGTGCTACGCGGGCTAGAGATAAGTGCTCTATATCCCTTCAGTTTCGGGAACCGGCTTTCGGCGGAACACCTGTTCAGGGTCACTGTCGGGGCTTTCTACCGCCGGCCCATGGAGGACGTTCCCTGGGATGAGGGAGCTATTCTGGGTGTGCCCGAGGAGGTACGGGAAGGTGTTGTGTCGGTCCGTTACCGGTGGAAATCGCAGCGTCCCCACCGCAGGGCGAGCTTCCTTCCACCCCAGGGCACCGGTCTCAGACTCCAATACGATCTCCACAGCAGTGCCCTGTACGGTGATGTGGACTACAGCCGTCTAGAACTGGACATGTTCATGCACTACCGGATAGCCAAAGGGCCGCTGGTATTGTTTACGCGGCTGGTGGGGACCCAACAGGATGGGGAGGTACCCACCCAGGATCGGATCGGCCTGCTCACCGATGCTCCAGTGTACCTGAATCCAGGTTCGGTCGTCGGACTGCTAGGCGATTTCATAGTGGCACCTGAGGTGCACAGTTTGAGGGGGCTGGCGACATCCAAGCTGGGAGATCGAGTCCTTTCGGGAACGGTGGAGCTGCGGATTCCGCTCATCGAGAAGCCACTGGTGCAGGTCCTGGGGATTGGACTGGGCCAATTCACGGCGGCGGTTTTCACCGATTTCGGGCTGGTTCGCAGGTCCGCGGAGGGCAGCACAGATTCCAGAATGACCCAGGGTATGGAGATCAAAGGCAACATTGTAATCGGGAAGCTGCCGGTTCTGACGCTGGCCTATGGGCAGGCGGGGGATCAGGAAGCCTGGGAGGATGGGGCAGCGATCACGTATATGCAGCTGGGATTGGTATCGCCGTTTTAGGAATCAGCCGTGCGCCCGGCGTGGCTTAGCTGGGGGGGATTTCGCGGACTTTTTAGCCTCCACCCCTTCTTCCGGTTCGCGGTAGATGCGGGTGGTGGGGTAGGCCAGGGCGATGTCGTCATGCTGGTCGAACTGGGTGAGGATGTCCTCCCAGATGGCGTGCACGGTTGCCCGGCGTTCATGGGGCGCGCACATATAGCGCAGGGCCAGCAGGATGCCATTGTCCTTGACTTCGGTGTAGACCCGGGGTTTGAAGCGGTGTTCATGGATCAGAAACTTGTGGGAGGTCTTGCGCAATTCCTTCTCGGCTGACTGACTGACCGTTTCCCCGTGTTTCTTAGCGATTTTCTCCAAGATATCCTTGGCCTTCTGCCAATCGCTCTCGAAGGTGACGGTGACGGGTATTTCGTTCCAGATATAGGGGAAGCCATGGCTGTAATTCACCAGGCCCTGGCTGAAGATGGAGCCATTGGGGACATAAATGATCCTTCCGGTGGGGCTTTCGCCCTCCAGCCGTCCGCCGCCGATTTCCATTAGGGTGATCTGAAAGAGGCCCTGGTCGACGACATCCCCGGCCTGGTCGCCTACCTGGATACGATCGCCCACCTTGACCGGCCGGAGCCACATGATATAAGCCCAGCCGGCAATATTGACCAGCGGATCTTTAAGGGCGATGGCAATTCCGGCCGACAACAGGCCTAAAAAGGTGGAAAGGGTCTGAAAGGCCTCGATCCAGATGCGCCCGACCACGAGGACACCGATGATGAAGGCTATGTAACTGGCGGTTTTGCTCCACTGGTAGCGGAGCCGCGGATCCTCGGTTTTACGCAGAGCCAGTTTCACGACGAGGTATCTCCGCAGCCAGATGGCGGCGATGGTGAGAATGGATGCGAGCAGCTTGGATAGCATCAGATGGTTCACTCCGAGCAGGATATAGACGAAGCTAATGGCTCCCAGTAGCGATATGAAGAGATTTAGCCCAGCGGCGACCGGACCCGGAAGAGATTAGCGGGGCAGCCGGTCGGGCATATCGGCGACCACGTATGCCATGACTGCCAAGGCGGCCACGCAGAGGTTCAGTTCGTGCGGGTCCAGCTTATCGAAGGTATCGGCGTTAGTATGGTGGTACCAGAAGTATTTATCGCCGCTGGCGTTCAATCCCATGCCGGGGACGCCAACCTTGGTCATGGGCGAGATATCGGCGCCGCCGCCGCCCTCGACGACCGAGATGGGACCGATGGACTCAAGGAGGGAGGCAATTTCCCGGAGAATGCCCAGCGCTTCCGGCGAGCCCGTAAAAGTGAAGGCTTCAGGCTTGAAGACGCCGTAGTCGGACTCAATCGCCAGGATGTGATTCTCCAGCTCGGCTTCGTGTTCGGTCTTATAGGTGCGGCCGCCGCTCAGTCCGATCTCTTCATTGGTCCAGAGGACGACCCGGATGGTGCGCCGGGGACGGAGATTCAACTGGTGCAGCAGGCGGACCACTTCCCAGGTGGCGACGCATCCGCCGCCGTCATCCATGGCGCCCTGTCCTACGTCCCAGGAATCGATATGGCCTCCGATGACGACCACTTCTTCGGGTAATTCGCGACCCACGATCTCGGCAACGACATTGCGGCTGGGGGTATCCGTTCGGAAATGGGCGCCCATTTTCAGCCGGATAACGATATCCTCTCCCTGGTCCTGCATGCGCTGAAGCAGCAGGGCGTCCTCCACGGTAATGGCTCCATGAGGAATCCGGCGGACACCCTCTTCATAGCCCATACTGCCGGTATGGGGTTCGGCCATGGCAAGGGGGGTTACGGACCGGACCAGGCTGGCGACGGCACCCACCTTGGCAGCTTCGCTGGCACCGGCCCAGCGATAATTCACGGTCTCACCGTAGTTGGTGAAGGGTACGTTATAGACCACAATCCGGCTCCGGGCCTGATCGGCCTTGGCTTGGAGATCTGAGAAGCTGTTCACGACCAGCGCCCGTTCGGTGATGCCCTTGCGGGGTGTCCCGACCGAGCCACCCAGGCCGATAAAATCCAGCATCTGCTTCCGAGGGACCAGCAGTTCAGCGGATTCCTCGCCCCGCACCCAGCGGGGCACCATGACAGTCTCGCCGTGCACATTTTCCAGGTTGTCCGATCTCATCTGCGCCAGGATCCAATCGATGGCATCCTCCAAGCTCTGGGTGCCAGCGAAGCGCGGTCCGAAGGTATCCACCAGTACGGCCAGCCGCCGGTAGGCGAAGCTGTCTGCGAGGGCAGACTGGATAAGGCGGTTGGCATTGGCTCGATAGCGTTCTGCCAAGGAGGTGGAGATAACCGGGGCGGCCGAGTCCGGCGGGCTGATGGTGCTGTCCGGGAGGCCGGTCTCCACCAGGCCTGCGGTGGTATCCTGAACGGCATCGGCTTGCTGGGAGAAGGTGGGGGCAGCAAGCAGGAGCAAGCTGAGTACGTAGCTGGGAGTGCGGCGCATAATGATCCTCATAAAGGGAGTGAAATATACGCAGGGGATCAGGGTTTCGCGAAGTGTGAAGGGTGAGATCAGGTCAAGGTGAAGGAACGTACCCGCTGCCAGGACTCAGGTTTCCCGGTGGTATCGTAGAGATAAATGCTGTCGGTGATAAACTCTCCGCTGAAGGTTTCACCCAGTCTGGCAATGATCGCCTGCTTGATCTGATTGTCGCAATCGCCATACATGAGACTTACATGGGGCAGATAAGGGGGATCGTCCTGATGCTGAAACAGATCGCGGGCCTGATCTCCTGCCGTCATCACCAGCTCGGTAGGTTCCACACTCACGAACAGGCAACGGAAGTATTCCTTGAGCCCGGACATGGTGGTCAGTTGAATGGGGTAGCGGTGGAGGAGGCCGGCCAGCCGGGCGGTTTGTGATATGATGTGGTCTTCCCGGCCGGTTAATCCGCCCAGCAGTGTCAGGTGAGGTTCGAAAGCGGGAGTCCGGCAGGCCTGGCTGAAATGCTGGATGGCTTGTGTCAAGCGGCGATAGTGCACACCCCGGGGGATGTGCCAAAGAGAATAGATGATCCGTTCCGGGGTATGGGAGCTCATCGATCTGCGGCTATCTCAGGCACTATGATTGGAAATTCTCTGATACTGCCATGGTAACAGGATTGCAGAGTGCCATGAGGTAAGAATAAGTGAATGATTGATCATTATAGTATACACATTGTAGATTGTTAATTTACTCACAAGGAGCAGAGAGGGCAACCATGCCGCGTTCCACGAAGTGCCAGTATCTCTGCTCAAACGATCAATTATCTTCCATAAAGTCCGAGGGCCGCAGCCAGCCCAGTTGGGTGGGATGGGCGGTGGTGTAGCCGGCCATCCAGCGGCTATCACCGGTGTCGGGGTAATCGGATCGGCTGCCCAGCCGGATGCCAAAGTGGAGGTGGGGACCCCATTCGGGATAGTCCCCGCCGCTGCCATCCTCGGCGTCATCGGCCAGATACCCGATGACAACGCCATTCAGCACATCACCGGAGGTAACCTTCTCGCGCCAAGTGCTGAGGTGGCCGTAGAGCGAGTAGACATTGAGTTCAGGGTGATCGACGATCATGAGCCAGCCGTAGCCGCCCATGGGACCGGAATAGCTGACCATTCCATCCGCGATGGCATAGACCGCAGTACCGGCACTGCCATAGGCATCTTCAGCGCAGTGGTAGCGGCCGCCGAAACTGGGATTGGGATTGGCGAAGGGCTGCCATATACGGTAGTCGCTGAGGGGGAAGCGGACGTCGTCGTCCTCGTCGTTGGAACCGGGATCCCGAGCGCACCCGGCCAGCGGCAGGAGGATGTACAGTGTGAAGAAGAGCAGCGGGATTCCGTACCAGCAGGAGCGTGGGGACTGTGCGGGCCCAGTCATGAGCGGGTGGACCTAGCGCATGCGGGCCCAACGGACGATCATGGTGGAGAGAACCATGCCGAAGGCGAGGAAGGGGGCAATAGTATTGAAGGAGGCCCGGTCCAGGATGATACCGGCGGCTACAAACACCACAGCCCAGATGCCCAGGTTGAGGAATTCGTAGATCTGGAGACCCTGTCCGCGAGGCCGCCAGCGTTTGGAGCTGCGTCCGGGATCACGTGAGATGTGCATGTCAAACCTCCGGCTCCAGGGGCAAGCTCTGACGGTGGTGACGAAGGAAAACGCCGGCACCCTCATAGAGAATCCAGCCCTCAAAGACCAGGATAATGAAGGAGATGGTCATGAGCAGCCAGTTGGCGGTGGTGAGATAGAAGCCGATCTCCTTTACGATAGCCCAGGAGGTCATGGCGGCCACGAACAGCATGGGTAGGAGGGTGAACCAGATGGCGCGCCCTTTGCTCATGACCCAGACGGTGATGACCAGGAGCGCCAGGGCTCCCACCAGTTGATTGGTAGAGCCGAACAGGGGCCAGAGGACCTGTTCCTTGTTGAACAAGGTCATGACCAGGGCGGGTAGCATGACGAGTCCGGCCTGTAGGGGCCGGTTTTTAGCGAGGGGTCGAAGGCCGGCCGAGGAGCCGAACTCACCGAGGACGTAGCACTGGATGCGGAAGGCGGTGTCGAGGCTGGTGGCAGCGAAGCTGATGACCACCACGGAGAGGAAGACGGTGGCGAGCCCGTCCGGGATGCCCAGGGGGTGGAGGAAGGTGGCGGCACCGCTCACAAAGGCTACGATGGAGGAACCGGCGGCGGCTTCCCAGGAATGGTAGTGGGTGAGCCAATCGCCACGGGTGGCGAAGCCGGCGGTGACGGCGAGGGTAGCGATGAGAGCCAGGGCGCCCTCCCCCAGCATGCCGCCGTAGCCGATCATGCGGGCATCCTTCAGGTGCTGGAGCTGTTTGGCGGTGGTCCCGGAGCTGACCAGTGAATGGAAGCCGGAGATGGCTCCGCAGGCGATGGTGACGAACAGCAGGGGGTACCAGGTCCCTTTGGAGATGGGTGCGGGATTGAGGGCCGGGGCGACGATGGGCCGATGGGCCAGGAACATCCCGATGTAGACCAATCCCAAGGCCAGCAGGAGCTGGTGGGAGTTGATATAATCACGGGGCTGGAGCAGGACCCAGACCGGCAGAGTGGCGGCTATGAAGCCGTAGATCATGAGCAGGACCACCCAGGCCTGTTCCTCGGCGGCCATGTCCCCCACCGGACCGAACATGGATACCAGCCCGGGAGCAAAACCGCTGATGTGCACCGGGACCTTCCAGCCTACAAAGATCATCACATAGAGGGACGCCAAGGCCAGTAACGAGGGGATGAGCAGATGAATCTTTTTCCGGTGGGCGTAGATCCCGATGCCAATGGCCACCAGGATCTGGAAATTTACCGGCAGGACCGATCCGGGATAGTTCACGAACAGCTTGGCGATGGCGCGGGCAAACACGGGTATGACCATGAAGATGAGCAGAAAGATTATACTCAGATAGAGGGTGCGCACGCGGGGTGAGAGGAGCTTCTCACTGATCTTGCCGATGCTTTGCCCCTTATGGTGCACCGAGACGACCAGGGAGCCGAAGTCATGCACGGCTCCGATGAGGACCGCACCGAAGATAACCCACAGAATGGCTGGCACCCAGCCCCAGATGACGGCGATAGCCGGTCCCAGAATAGGTGCCGCACCGGCAACGGAGGCATAGTGATGACCGAACAGGATATGCCGGTTGGTGGGGACATAGTCCTTGTCATCGAACAGCTCATGTGCGGGTGTGATGAGTTCCTCTTCGATGCCGAAAATTTTCCGTCCGATGAATTTGCTGTAGAAGCGGTAGCCGAAGAAGAATACCAGGAGACCGAGAAGTGCGACGAAGGCCGAGTTCATAGATTCCTCACGATGCTACAATGACAGCCCCGATTGCAGATTGACCTATCCAATCTGCGTCGCTGCGAGGGTACAGATTCATGAACCCTTACAGTCGGTAGGGGAAGTTTATCCTTTCCGGGGTGCGATCGCAATCCCGTATCCCGTGCTGGAATCCACTTGACCACGGGGGTAAATTGTCGCTCATTCTACCCGTATCAGCGGGACGTAACTCAATCAAATCATTCCAGGACTCTAGATCACATGACCACCCAGCACGCTATCAACGAAATCAAGGGTTTGATAATGGACACTGTCCGGAAGGCCAATTCGGGCCATACCGGCGGGGCACTTTCATCCCTGGACTTTGCTTATCTCTTGTATCGAGATCACCTCGCCTATGACCCGGATGATCCAGAGTGGTTGAATCGGGATCGATTCGTTCTATCGGCGGGACATGAGTCGGCACTGTTGTACAGCATGCTGTATCTCATCGGATACCTGGAGATGGACGATCTGCTTCAATTCCGCCAGTTGGGGAGCCGGACAGCCGGCCACCCGGAGGCGCACCTAACTCCGGGAGTAGAAGCCACAACGGGTCCCTTGGGTCAGGGTGTGGCCATGGCGGTGGGGATGGCTGTGGCGGAAGAAATGCTGCGAGCCCGGCTGGGTACCGAGGTGGTGGATCACGCCACCTACTGCCTGTGCAGCGATGGTGACCTGCAGGAGCCGGTGGCCCTGGGGGCGTCATCATTAGCGGGCCATTGGCGCCTGGGACGGTTGGTCATGTACTATGACTGCAACCAGGTGCAAATCTCCGGTGCGACCAGCCGGGTGGATTCTACAGCCATTGATCAAGTGTTCAAAGGATTTGGCTGGCAGGTTCTGGACATCGATGGGCATGATCATACTGCGATTGAGGAGGCCATTGCGGAGGGCCAAGCCGAGGTTGAGCGGCCGACGCTGATCATCGGGCATACGATCATGGCGCACGGCGCGGCGACCATGGAGGGATCCGCCGACACCCATGGTGCCCCCTTGCCGCCTGAGGAGATCGCGGCGACCAAGACCAAGCTGGGACTTGATCCCGGCAAGTTTTTCCACCTTTCGCCGGAAACGCTAGCAGATATCCAGAGTCGTCAGAAGGAGCTGCGGCAGCTGGTTGGTGAGTGGCAGCGGCGAGTGAAAGAACTGGGGAAGGGCAAAGAATTCCGGGAGCGTTGGGAGGCCTTTTTCGGCCCCGCCCAGCTCGACACGGTATCCTGGCCGGAGTTCGAGCCAGGGGCAGGCGTGGCGACGCGGAAAGCGTTCGGGAAGGTTCTGGAAGCGGTGGCCGAGGTGGTTCCCAACCTTGTGGGGGGATCGGCGGATCTGGAGCCTTCCAACAATACGGCCGGGTTCGCCAAAGCCTACGGCGATTTCAGCGCGACCCACCGCAGCGGCCGCTCGCTTTCATACGGGGTGCGGGAATTTCCCATGGGAGCCATCAATAACGGTATCGCCCTGCATGGTGGTTTGCGGCCCTTCGGGGCTACCTTCCTGGTCTTTTCCGATTACGAGCGACCCAGTATCCGCCTGCGGGCGCTGCAAGAGCTGCCGGTGCTCAGCGTTCTGACTCATGATTCGATCTTTGTCGGTGAAGATGGGCCCACACACCAGCCGACCGAGCACATCATGGCCCTGCGCAGTATTCCGAACCTGCTGGTTTTCCGGCCTGCTGAGGCCATCGAAACTCAAGCCTGTATGGAGCTGATCCTCCAGCAAACGAACCGACCGTCTGCTCTGCTACTGACGCGCCAGGGAGTGCCGGTTTTTCCCGTGGAGTTGCACTCCGTCGTGCTGGAGGGCGTGGTTCGTGGTGGATACATATTGAAGGATCCGGACGATCCTCCGCAGGTTACTATATTCGCTACCGGCTCGGAGATTTCACTGGCCATGGCAGCCAGTGAACTTTTACATGATCTGTCCGTTCGCATCGTAAGTCTGCCCTGCTGGGAGCTGTTCTTCGAGCAACCGGAGGCCTACCGACGAGGCATTCTAGCTGACGATGGGAGCTTGCGTATTTCCCTGGAGGCAGGTGTTACCCAGGGATGGGGGCAATTCATAGGATTGAACGGTCTGAGTATTGGCGTGGACCGGTTTGGCGCGTCAGCGCCGGGGAAAGAGCTGGGTGCCAAGGTGGGACTGACCCCGGAGCAGGTGGCGGATCGGATACAGAGAACCTTAGATACAATGAAGAGAGGATGAGATACAGGTATCATGGCCGAGAAGACGAAACTCTGGTATCTGCAGAACTTCAATCTTTTCAAGGAGGTTGAAGACCATACCCTGATCGAGATGGCTGTGAGCAGCCACATGACGCATTCCAAGAAGAAGGAAGTGATCTATTTTCCGGAGGAGCCCTCCAACACAGTCTATCTTTTGAAGCAGGGGAAGATCAAGATTTCCCGTATCTCTCCCGATGGGCAGAGCGTGACCCTGGCCTTGCTGGGGCCGGGTGAGATATTCGGCGAGTCGGCTATCCTGGGCCAGGAAACCCGGCAGAACATTGCCGAGGTCGTGGAAGAGGCGGTGATCTGCGCAATCGACAAGCACCATTTTCAGGATCTGCTGGCGAATAGCAATGTCCTGAGCAGGCGTGTGAGCACACATATCGGTAAGCGTATGAGTGAATTTGAGTCCAAGATCGAGGATCTGGTATTCAAGGATGCCCGGGAGCGAGTGGTCGCGTTCATCAAGCGCTACGCGGAGACGTTCGGTAAGGAGCTGGTAGATCTGTGGGAAGTACGGCCGTTCCTGACGCACCAGGAGATAGCCGAGTTGACGGCCACCAGCCGACAGACGGTGAACGCCATCTTAAACGAGTTGAAGGAAGAGGGGAGGATCGATTTCACCCGTCAGTTTCTGCGGGTGAGGAATCTGGAGGAACTTGCCTAGCCGCCCGCTATACTGTCCGCTCTAAGACAGTGATGGGGGGGATTCCGGGGGTACTTTCCCCGCATGAAACAGCGCCCCAAGACCAAGAAACTGACTATCGTAACAGTTATAAGTCGGAATGACTGCGCATCGTGTCAGGAGCTAATCCAAGAGCTCAAGACGATGAAGAACGGCCTAGCCGCCCAGTTTGAGGTCATCGATATGGGTAGGGAATCTCCGCCATCCTTCGCCCAGGGCATCATTATCCCGGCGACATATATTGGTGAGAGGCTCTGGCGCTATGGGAAGTACTCCAAGCAAGCGCTTGCGGAACGATTACAACGAGAAGTCGATAACGCTGATCAAGGCTGATTCATTACATATGAGGAGTCGTTTATGGATTTCGTAAATCGCTATACGGGCATCGTGCATTGGTTGCCGAGATTGGTCCTTGTGGGGATCTTCATTCCCCACGGGGTTGTCAAGCTCCTGAATCCAGGTGGGATGATGGGTATGCCCGCGGTGCTGGTATTCATCCTGGGATTGATGGAAGTCACGGGGGGCATCTTTATTTTCATCGGGCCGATCTCAAGGGATATCCTCACGCGATTGGGTGGCTTGATCATCACGATAGTGATGCTGGGAGCCACCTTTATGGTGCATTGGCCCCGCTGGTTCTTCGTGGCCACGGAGGCCAAGCCGATGGGAGGGATGGAGTTCCAGGTTTTCACCGCCGCTGTAGCGCTCTATTTCCTAGTAAAAGGCAACGATACCTAGCCTCGTTTCACCTGGTATCCGGGGGTGGACGAACGCTTCCACCCCCAGGCATTTTCACCGACTGACCGCTCTTAATGCATGAGGATATGGGCCCTGCCGTCCGGGCCAGCACTAAATAGGTACGGATTACCTTCTCTGAATTGATTAACTTTTAGCCCTCTCAGAATACAATTTTTCCGGTTTTGCTGCGGTCCAGCGACAGATAATCAAATCCTCAACATTTAAGGAATCCGATGGCTAAGTGGGATCCTCTGACATTCGTCCAATTTGCTAAGGAACAATGCCCGGCACATGTGGTCAATGTGCTGGAAGACCTCGTGAAGTTTACCGTGAAGGAATCAGATGCCGTCAGTTGGGGGCGGGGGGACGAGACCGGAATGGTTACCTTTAGAGCACGTTCTGATGAGGGACTGCTGCCCTTGTTCAACCTGACCACAGATGGTCATATCAAATTATTTATCAATTACTTGAGAGAGAAGGAGGTAGCGCGCGAGATTTTGCGAGACTACCAGCTGAAGATGGAATCCACATTCCTGCTGGAGCTGGATCCTGATATCTACCCCCATGACGTTCTGCATCCCGTTGATGACCTATTCCACACACGAAATCAGGTGCAGAAGTTCAAGCATGCCATTCTGGGAGTTACAGCCCGTCTCCACCAATAAGAGACCACGCTCAGAGTGGTATCCACTCTACTAGTCCAGGCCGTACAGGACATGTTGGCCTTCCAATCGATCTCATCATCGCTGCGGCCGGTTCTCATTCTGGGATTCATCGCGGCCATAAATCCTTTAGCAGTAGGGGGGCAAACGACCGTTGGGTATGACTCGCCCGCGGCTCCTGTGGGGATATTAAGAGGTCGGGTAACTGACAAAGCCACGTCCCAAGCACTTTTTGGTGCGAATATTCTGCTGGAAGGTATAGACGTTGGTGCCGCCTCAGACCGGCAGGGGGTCTTCATCCTGCGGCATATCCCGGTGGGGAGTTATACGGTGAGGGTGGAAGTGATCGGCTACCGATCCCAGTCGCGAGCCAACGTCCATGTTCTGCCGCAACGTGAGACGGTGGTGAACTTTGGGTTGGAGATGCAGCCTGTCCGAGGTGAGGCGGTGGTAGTGACGGGCCGGTTTTTCGATCGGGCCCGGGATGCGGTGGCCAGCGCGCGCAGTGTGGACATTGAAGAGATCCGGTCTGACCCGGCGGGTGCGTATGATATTCAGCGGATGATGGAGGCTTTACCCGCCGTGGTGTTGGGATCGGACCAGCACAATGAGATCATTGTTCGCGGCGGCGGGATGGGTGAGAACCTGTTCGTGATGGATCACCTGGAGATTCCCAATCCGAATCACTTTGGCGAACCGGGTGGATCCGGCGGTGCCATCAACGTGATTAACACTGATTTCATCGAACGGATCGACTTTTACGCTGGCGCATTCCCGGCCCGTTATGGTGAGCGGTTATCATCGGTCATGGACATTAGCCTGAGGGAGGGGGACCGTCAGCGGTTTCAATCTCATCTCGAGATGAGCATGGCCGGTTTCGGGGCAGTGATCGAGGGTCCCATCGCGGGGGGTAAGGGTTCCTACCTGGGTTCCTATCGGAAGTCGTTCCTCGACCTGGTGATCCGGGACGTAGGTGTCACGGCGGTGCCGCACTATTCAAACTGGCAAGGCAAGGTGACGCTAGATCTCTCTCCGCGGAATAAGCTCCTGTTGAATCTGCTGGGCGGTGTGGACAGTATTGACCTGGAAGGCAGCACTCTGCCTCAGACCCGTGGGATTGACAACGTCCTTGCCGATGGCGGCCAGTTGACCTATGGGGTTACGCTTAAGACACTGCTGTCCGCCGACGGCTACAGTTTGCTGTCGCTGGGCAGCAGCCATTGGTCCATCCAGTATAAGCTGTTCAACTACCTGCCGGACGGAAGGACACAAGTCATCTACGATCTGGATGATGTCACCTCCGATCTGATGTTCAAGGGTGACCTACACTACCGATTAGCACCCTCCCTTGAAATTGCGTCGGGTTTCAACCATAAATGGAGTACCTGCAACCGGAACTCATTCGTCGGGGCTGATACCCTCTGGACCTACCGGTACGGTATCGAGGGTGTCCAGGAGCCGGGTTATGTCAGTTCGATGGAGGAGTACACCCGGCTACTGGAAGATCCGGGCCTGATCATTGAACAGGACCCCACCTGGCTGGACATCCTCGAAGGGCAAACGATTGACTCAGTGTACTCGACAACGCGCACCAGTGTGTACGGCCAGCTCAAGTGGCGGCCGGGTCTCCGGTGGGAATTGATCCTGGGGCTGCGCTACTTCCGTGTGGAAGCCACGGAAGCATCGGACTGGTCACCGCGCCTGGGTATCTCGTATGCGCTGACCGACCGGACAAAAATGAATGTTGCCTTCGGCCGCCATTATCAGGTCCCGGCCTATTTCCATCTATTTAGCTATGTATCCCAGAAAATACGCAACATGGCTACCGATCAGCTGGTCATCGGCCTGGAGCACCTGCTGGCCGACGACACGCGAGGGACGATCGAACTGTATGGGAAGCATTACGATGACCTGGTGTTGGAGGTAGCCGAGACGACCGCGGACACAAGCGACCGGTTCCACGGCTTCGTGAATGCCGGAGAAGGATATTCCTATGGGCTGGAGCTGTTCCTGCAGAAGAAATTCACGCGCCACTGGTACGGTTCCTTCAGTTACAGTCGCTACCGGTCGCTAGCCAGGGATCCCCGCGACGGATTCAAGGGGGAGATGTACCCGCGGAGTTCGGACTATGGACAGCTCCTGACCCTGGTGGGGGGCTATAAGTATAAGTTCATGGAGAGAGCGGCTTATCAGCGCGTGACGCGAAGGTGGTGGTGGCCGTGGGTATCGTGGCTACCTGTTCTGCCTGCTGACGAACTGGAAATCAGTTTCCGCTACCGTGTTGTAGGGGGAAGACCTTACACGCCCAAGGTGTACAATCCCACGGTCCGGCGCTGGTACCATCCTTCCGGGCAGTCTCTGAACGAGGAGCGTCTCGAACCGTACATGCGTTTTGATGTCATGATCTTGAGACGATTCTACTTCCAGAAGATAAACCTGGTGACCTTCGTGGACATCCAGAACGTTTTTGAGCGCGATAATCCGTGGGACGTGCTCTATTATCTTGATGGGACCACAGATATCGCCATGCAGTACCGTCAGTTACCGGTGGGCGGGATCATGTTGGAGTTTTAGGTCGGCCGGCAGTTTACGTTGCGGCTGGTGATCGAATGCCCGGCTGCCAGACAGCCAAGGCCAGACCGGAAAGAATAATAGCCCCCCCGACGATGGTAGCGGTTCCCACACCCTCACCGAGCAGCAGGAAAGCCAATAGAGCGGACTCTACCGGTTCCAGTAAACCGAAGAGCGCAACCAGAGGTGCGCCAATATGGTGAACGCCCCAATTAAAGATGGTGTGACCGCCGATCGTCGGCAAGAGGATCAGTAAGCCCAGAAACAGCCAGGGTTCCGGTTCAAGAGGGATGATGGGAACCTGCAATATGCATACGGCGGCAAGCAATACGATCGCAGCAACGCCATAGGTGACTTCCACGTGGAGGATGGTACTCAGGTTCTGCCGTGCCTGCCGGCCGAACAGGAGGTAGATGCCGCCGAAGAATCCTCCGGCGAGAGCCAGCATATTGCCCCAGGCACTCCCTGACCAGGCCGGGGTGGTCGATACGAAGCTCAGATCGCGCCACTGAATGAAGGCAATTCCCACCAGGGCAATACCGGCTCCGAGCACCTGGTTGCGGGCGACCGGCACACGGAGGATGAATATCGATATGGCGATGACAAACAGGGGGTGGGTGGAAACAAAGAGAACCGAATTGGCCACGGAGGTGTACCGCAGAGAGGCGATCCAGGTAGCGAAATGGAAGGCCAGGGCGACACCCGCCGCAACGGAATAGCGGAATTCATACCACGGGATACGCTGCCGGCGCCGTTCTTTCCAGAACCATGGGAAGAAGATGAGAGTCGCTGCTGCCGTTCGAATAAAACCGATAGCGAAGGGAGACATGCCCGGCAGGAACCTGATCCAGACAGCGGCTGAAGAGGCCAGCAGCGACCCCATCAGCACAATGCCAGCTGCTAACGCGAAGGGAGTCCGATTCATTGATCAAGCATGTGAGTTTATTATACGGCGTACATAGTATATCAGGGGTTGAATCTAGTACAGTAGAATCGATATACCCAAGGAACCGTTTCAGTGATGAGGTCTCAACTTCATCGGGCATGAGTGTGGTGAGCGCGGATCAGCACGAAGTTGGGAAGCATTAGACTGTACGTGCAGATTGTTTGCAGTCCCAGGTGCGCATCCTCCTGCTTAATTTATCGCATGCCTGAGCTGCCTGAAGTAGAAACGGTCGTCCGCTACCTGCGACCTCACCTGGGGGGGCAGGTTATCACCGATTTCCATGCTCACTGGCCCAAGGTCACCGCACCGATAGTTCCGGAAGAGTTTGCCGAGTGCATTTCAGGCCGGACCATCCGTGAAGTTGATCGTCGTGGGAAATACATCCTTTGGAATCTGGACCAGGGGCACATTCACATTCATCTGAGGATGACGGGGCAGCTGTCCGTTATTTCGCCAGGTGAGGTGGGCGATGGACGGCACATCACGGCCGAGTTTACCCTGTCCAATAGCAGGCAGGTTGCATTCCGGGACACGCGCAAATTCGGACGGATCGGATATATGGACGATCTGCACGCGCTGGAATCGGGATTGGGGATTGAGCCACTGTCGGCCGAGTTCAGTCCGGAGTGGCTGCACCGCGAGCTCGCGTCTCGGAGGCGGCAGATCAAGCCTCTGCTGCTGGATCAGGCCTTTATCGCTGGTCTAGGCAATATCTATGTGGATGAGGCGCTGTTTGTGGCCCGGATCCATCCTTTGAAGAAAGCGTGTGACCTTTCCAGTGCAGAAGCCGGAAGACTGCAGGAAGCGATTCAAGAAATCCTGAAGGAGAGTATCCATCAGGATGGGACAACCATTATCAGCTTCGGGTTTGGTGAAGGAAGACGAGGCCGCTATCGCGAGCTGCTGCAGGTGTTCCGCAGGGACGGCGAACCTTGCCCGCGGTGCCGAACTCCGCTGGTGAAGATCAGGGTGGCCCAACGCGGCACTCATTTATGCCCTGCGTGCCAGGTTCCGGGCTGACATATCGGAGCAGAGAGCAGACAGAACGGTTCCCCTTGGTGGCACGAATCAAGTGCCGCAAATGACCGGCATGCGAGTAGACCCTCACTTGACTTTTGACCCTCTACCATCCTAATCTCACGCGGATGATCCGTCTCTATTTTATACTGATACTGGCGCTGATTTTTTCTGCCTGCGCTACCCACCCCACTATGAGTCCTGTACCTCTTAAAGCAGGGGAGTCGTATTGGGGTTATACGCTGAGTACGGAGAACGTGCTGCCATTCGTATTTATGCGGCGGGGGCTTACGGATCATTGGGATCTTGGTTTGCGGGTGGGGATGCCGATCTATGGCAGTGGTGTAGATATCAGCAGATTGCTGGTAGATAAGAACAACCGGTCAGATGTTTTGAACCTGGCCTATAGCTTCAATCCCAATCATAACGTCGATCTCACCTACTACCGTGTGAAGCGCAAGCTCAAGGTGAACGAGGAGAAAAACACCGCAGTTCAAAGACTCAGGTATTGGGGTCTGCGTGGGATGTTGATCACGAGCGGAATCAGTGGTCGACAGAGTGCCAGATTCGGGATATTATTCGGTGGAGCACCTGCGCTCAAGGGGCAGCCGGATAATCTGCCCCGCTTCTACCGCTTTCAGTGGGAGATCGGTTATTTCCATGATTTTGATTCCATGCCGATAAGAGCCCTGTTCAGCCCGTTGCCCTTTGATGAAGACCATGAGCTCTGGGATGAGAGGTTTGCGGAATACCCACACACTACAAAGGGTAACCTGCCCAGTGAGCATTCCCGGTTAACCGGTATATCGCTGCGGGTGTCATTCCCGCTAGGGAGACCGTCTTCCGGTGATGCTGATAAGGGGGAAACACCTTGAGGATCTGGATATACCGCTGTATAGGATTTGTAGCATTGCTCAGTCTGCTGGCATGCCCGGCGCCACCCCCGAGTCTGGAAGAGGCGCTCGATCTATATCGTGATGGGCGCATCAATGAGGCCAGGCGGGAAATGGGGGCCTATATCAGGACCAAGCCCTACAATCCAGAATCGGAGGAGGCCCGCCAGCACATCATACTCATCCGGCGCATCAAGCAGTTAGAGAGCATAGCCGTTGAGCAGTGGTGCCTAGGTAATCATCAGGGCGCTGCGAAAATCGTCGGGATCATGAGGATCCTGCATCCGGTGTATGTGGATTCGGCGCAGATTTACCAAATCATCGATTTCAGTCAACCACCGCAGTGGATTAGTACCCAATCATACATACCAGAGCAGGCACTCTTTGACACGACTGATCAGTTTGTTCAAAGGACCAAACCGCTCGTCCTGGACATACTCGATTACCAGCAGGAGACCATCGCCCACCTGGCCAAGCAGTGGGAAGTCGGTAAGTACAATGAGTCGGAGGATCCGGTGCAGCACCTAGCCACGTCGGCTGCAGCGCCGGAAACGATGACCCTGCTGGAGGCCATGGATGCGGCGTATCAGGAACTTCACCAGATGACCATGAAGCCTGATCCGCTGGCGGTGGAATTGGATTTACTGATGGACCAGTTCAATCAATTTCTGGCATTTATCCGATCTGACACCGTTCCACAAATCGTTTCTTTCGATTATACTTTCCAGAGTTACAAGCGGGAGATCCTACTTCAGATCCTGACCTTAAAAATCCGTTTGGGAACTCTTTCAGAGTCGACTGAGGCGGCGGACTCATTGTCGGCGACCGCTACCGCATTGCCCGGTTCCTGACAGGCCGCTGTCAAGTGTGAAACTTTTCCACATTACCTGCATAGAATGCTTGATCGTATCCGGCGACGGAGCTGGGTACAGAGAACAGAAAGGATTTAGTACCACGAGACAGGTAAAGGAATGAATATGCGCATGCGACCGATGTGGATAACCATAACTGGGCTGGTTTTATTATTGAGTACGGGTCATCCGGTGACAGCCACACCGAAGATGCCCACGCCAAATGTTTCCGCTCAACAGATAAACGATCTATTCGTTGAGGCCTCTGAGAAGGCCAATCCCAGCGTAGTCACCATCGCCTCGGAGCGTGTGGTGCGCCGGCCATTCCGGCATCCCTTCTTCGATTTCTGGGGTGAGGACTTTTATCCCGAGCGGGAGTCACGCGGCATGGTCCTGGGGTCGGGAGTGATCATTAACGACGAGCAGGGTTATATCGTGACCAATCATCACGTGATTGACGAGGCGGAAGATATTACGGTAACGCTGGTAGATAATCGGGAAGTACCGGCAGAGGTAGTGGGGACCGATGAAGCGACTGATGTGGCCGTGATCAAGATCGAAGCTGAGGGATTAGCACAGATTCAGCTGGGCAATTCCGATGAGTTGCGTATTGGTGAATGGGTATTAGCGATCGGGAGTCCCTTCAGTGTGAATCTGGATCACACGGTGACGGCAGGGATTGTCAGCGCAACCGGCCGCAGCCGGGTTCTCAGTGGCCGCAACAATCCTTATGAAGATTTCATTCAGACAGATGCGGCCATCAATCCGGGCAACAGCGGGGGTGCCCTGGTGAACCTGAAGGGAGATTTAATCGGCATCAATACTGCCATTGCCACGGATGGATTTTCCAGAGCCAATGCGGGTGTGGGCTTTGCCATACCCATCAACCTGGTGATGCGAGTGGTGGAAGATCTTATCCGGGAAGGCCGTGTAACGAGAGCCTGGCTAGGTGTCTACATCGAAGATGTGGACGAATCACTGGCGAAGGCCATGAAGATCAAAACCCTGACGGGTGCTATTGTGAATCAAGTAGTCGACGATTCCCCGGCGGAAGAAGCGGGTATCCAGGAGGGTGACATCATCGTGAAGGTCGACACTGAGGACATCCGTAATGGATCGCACCTGCGCAATGTGATTTCATCTTCCCGGCCCGGGGATCGTCCGAAGTTGACGATTCTGCGTGAAGGAAAAGAAAAGGTGATTCCCGTGCGCCTTCAGGAGTTGCCTGATCAGGAGGTGCTGGCTTCCCGGGGTAGAGGCGAGGATGAGTCTGAGGCCGACGATACAGGTGAACAGACTGGCTTTGCCGTAGCAGATCTGGATAGCCGGGAAGCGGAGCGGTTCGATATCCAGGTAAGCCAGGGAGTAGTTGTTACGCGAGTCAATGCGCGCAGCAAGGCAGCCCGGGAAGGGCTCCAACCGGGGGATGTGGTAGTTCGAGTAGGAGACCGTGAGGTCAAGAGTGTGCGTGACTATCGCCAAGCATTGAAGGAGTACCGGCCAGGTGATACGGTGCTATTCAGGATCGCACGGGGTGAGTACTACCTGTTCCGGGGCATCGAGATCGGCTGAGCAGGCGTTCAGGTTAGAAGCAATAGAATACAAAACGCGGTCCTGAGCAGGGCCGCGTTTTGTATTTAGTACCCAGAAGGCACGTTGACATTATCTTTGTATACGGGTAAGTTTTCTGGATGGAAAAGAATTATAAACCGGTCGATGCCAAGGTCGATTTCGTCCAACAGGAACATGATATTCTCCAATGGTGGGATGAACATCAGACCTTCCAGCGTCTGGTAGCGAAGAACCGAGACGGCCAGCGCTGGTCCTTTCTCGACGGTCCCATCACGGCCAATAATCCGATGGGTGTCCATCATGCCTGGGGCCGGACCTATAAGGATATATTTCACCGATACCATGCCATGCAGGGCTTCCAAACCAGGTACCAGAATGGTTTTGACTGTCAAGGCCTATGGGTTGAGGTGGAAGTCGAGCGCGAGTTGGGTTTCAAGTCGAAGAAGGACATCGAGGCCTTCGGCGTAGAGAAATTCGTGGAGTTGTGCAAGGAGCGGGTTCGCAAATATGCCCAGATACAAACGGAGCAATCGATCCGTTTGGGATACTGGATGGACTGGGACAACTCCTATTATACCATGTCCGATGAGAACAATTACACCATTTGGGGATTCCTAAAGGAGATCCATAAGCGGGGGTGGCTGCGTAAAGGTGAAGACTCCATGCCCTGGTGTCCACGCTGTGGGACGGGTATCAGTCAGCATGAGATGACGGAAGGCTATAAGGAGATCGATGACAAATCGGTTTACCTTCTGTTTCCTTTAGAAGGCCGAGACGAGGAGTATCTGGTGGTGTGGACCACCACCCCCTGGACACTTTCATCCAACGTGGCTGCGGCAGTTGCGGATGAGCTGGATTATGTGGCCGTCCGGGACGGTGAGCGGATTTTGTACCTGGTCCCGGAGGCGATTCCCCGGGTTTTCGGTCGGAAGGCCGATCCGGAGATCATTCGTC
>CP070656.1:3023110-3031945 GCA_020355065.1 Fidelibacterota bacterium
GACCCACAGCTGCTGGGCGGCGCGGTCAGTATGAAAGCCGGTATGACTCTGGATGAGATCGCCGAGGAGCGACTATTTGGCCCGCTGGGGATTACAGACTATTACTGGGAAAGGAATGCGGATGATGATAACTGGGCATCTCAGGCGTTGTACATGCGCCCCCGCGATCTGGCCAAGATCGGCAAGCTGGTGCTGAACAAAGGCAATTGGGAAGGTGAGCAGCTGATTTCTGAGGACTGGATCGAACAGGCCACCTCCATTCAAACCCTTCAGTACCCGGGTCAACCGGAGGACAGCACCGATCCATTTTACGGATTCTACTGGTGGATTTATCCCCACCTGGGAGCGTTCACTGCACTGGGTGCCGGCGGTCAGTTCATCTTCATTGTGCCTGATAAAAGTCTTGTTATCGTAATGACAAGCGAACCCTATGTTTTAGACGAATTGTCTCTGGAATCGGATTTCTTTGATCTGGTGCCAATGATTATTAATTCCATAATAGATTAGAAGCGCGTGTCCCAGCAGGTAAGGGCGTTGCCGTTCAAGTAACGACCGATACTCAGATATCTGCCTTCATCTCTTTGTCATCGATTATTTAGACCAAGTCCCTTGGGATGGTACTGGTGAGGCAGATATAGCTAAAGCAGGGAACCTGGTCCGGTGCGGACCTGTGTCGTGAAATTAGGGCGATCGACCGCTTATTTCACGAAGGTCATTCTTGCGGTCTGGGAGATCCCATTCACGGTCAGCTTGTACAGATAGATGCCGCTTGACACCCGATGGCCGCTGTCATTTCTTCCATCCCACACAACCCTGCTAATACCCCGTATGTACTGATCTTCAGTGAACGTCTTGACGAGCTTACCGGTCACGTCATAGATATGTATCGACGCGGTGGCATTTTCCTGAATAGAGAATGTGATCGACGTGGTGGAATTGAACGGATTCGGGTAATTGGATCGGAGTTCGAATTGCACGGGAGCGGTGCTGTATACGATATCGGACGGGGCGAGCAATGATCTTTCATATACGCCGTTGCCATGGGTAGACGCGCGTATTTTCCGGTTGCTTTCGCTGATGGACAGGTCGGTCACCAGGACCGCATCGGGCAGCCCCAGATTGAATTGATCCCAGGTGTCACCGTCGTCCAGGGACACCCAGACGCCGAGATCGTTTCCCACGTAGATGTGCTGGTAGCAGGCCGGATCCACCTCCACCGTGGTGGTGGGCACATCGGGAAGCTGGGCACCGATGTTCTCCCAGGAACGGCCTGCGTCCAATGATCGATAAAGGTGGGAGGTCCCGAAACCGTACGTGGTTACATGGACAACATCTTCATTGTGGGGAGACAGGAAGACGTTCAGGTATCTGTCAGGGAGGCTACCGGTAATATCACGCCAGTGGGCACCGCCGTTTTTCGTGCGGTATACCCTAGCCCGGTTCCCATTGATCGCATTCGGGTAGCTGGCTACGTAGACGACATCGGGATTCGTCTCCGATACCGCCATGGAGACGAGAGGTTCGGGGCTCACGCTCCGATCCCTGTTCACACACTCCCAGGTCTCTCCGCCATCCAGAGACTTGTAGACGTAGTTGGTTGCGGCGTACATGATGCGGGGTGGGACCAGTTGAATGGGGGCCGGGAATTTTGACCATTCATCCGGATGAGGCTCGCGCGAATTGGGATTTCCAAAATATCCTTCCCAGAAGTCGACGGGCCCGATGAACCTGAAGTTCGCACCCCGGTCCTCGGATTTGAAGAGTCCAAGTCGGGGTCTTAATCCGTAGAGGATGTTGTTATCGGCCGGATCGATGGCCGTGGCGCCGCCATCGCTACCGAGAACGCAGATTCGCCAGTCAGCGCTTCCGTCATAAACGGAGGTACCGTTGTCCTGTGTTCCACCGATAGCCAGGTTCGGATCGGTTCGTGAGGAGCTGAATCCGGCATAGAATTGGGTAGTCACATAGCCCTCATTCAGATCCTGGAAGGTTTTGCCGCCATCATAGGTGCGGTATACTCCACCATCATTTCCGGCATAAAACATCTCGGGATCATCCGGATGGTTGACAAAGGTATGATGGTCGACATGCATGACGGTGCTGTCTTCGAGCCAGCCATAGGTGCTTTCGAATCTAGTGTAATTGATCCCCCCATCTTCCGAGTAGCCGTATTTTTGCTCAGCGCGAAATATCTTCTGTTCACTGACCGGACTCACCCTGACATAGTGGGCATATAGACCGGTGGCATTACCCATACCTTCTTCCGTGACAAGTGTCCAGGTGTCACCGTTATCGGCGGACCGGTATAATCCACGGCATTGAGCGATGTCGTAGATGTCGGCGAATATGATCTCAGGTTCCGCTCGGTAGATATCCAGTCGTGCTTTGCCGGTCCAGCTTTCAGGAAGACCCGTGGTCAGTCGAGCCCAGTTATCACCGCCATCCAAAGATCGGTACAGCCCAGTCCCTGGAGAGGCGATGTTTCCACAAGCAGCGAAGATGATATCGGGATTGTCAGGATTTATGTCGAGATCATTAGCCATGATGACGTCGAGCACCTGTTCCCAGGAAGCGCCGTTGTCCCTTGATCGATAAATACCTTCGGTGGTGCCAGTAAAAATAATGTCGGGATTATGCGGATTACATTCGATTGAAAACACACCTCTGTTTTGATTATATGACCAGTCCAGGCACTTCTTCCAAGTCAAACCACGGTCTGTCGATTTAAGAATCCCAATCCCGTAAGTAAACATGAACCGCCCCAAGGGAACGGTATGATCCCGGTGCATGTGGGCTTCCCCGGTACCGACATAGATGACATTTGAATCGCGCGGATCGACCGCAATGGCACCAACACCCAGCACCGGATAACCGGTTTCAATCTTTTCCCAGGAGTAGTCTTTACTTCCGCTCCCAGTACTCGTCAGCCTCCATAAACCACCCGTCGCTGCTCCGGCATAGATAATATTGGGATTATGCGGGTCAATTTCCAGTGCGATCGTCCGGCCTCCCTGATTATTGGGACCAATCGATTCCCATTGATCGGGAGCGTTCAGATCAAGGGAATGGTCTGCATTCTTTTTTGACCGCAGGAATGCCCGGTAATAAGCATCCCCGGTTACGTATCTTTGCTGGTGCTCTATTGGAATTTTCTGATCGGTGAACGAGATTCGCTCGAAAGGATGTGGAGCGGAGTCAGGTTGTATATCACCCGTATTGCTCAAAGAAATCCAGGTACCTACTATCAGAATAAGTACGATAAAAGCTGCGGCTATTCTTTTCATTGACTATGTCCCTATACAGGTAGATGAAGTGATGATTTAGGTCCTCATTCATATATAGCCAGCTTCAGGACCATTCTCCAAGTCGGCACTGGCCTTTTCATAGATGCTATCAATCCCAATACTGCAGGCTTTGAGCAGCCATGAAGCGATAGGGCAGAGACGTAGTGGTCTCATGGTGACTCTGTTTATGTATGATCTTGATGCGTGTTAGACTATCGTATATTTCGCTTGGTTGTCCCATTTCCGTTGAGTTGTTCACAGTAGCTATAAGGATGTTTTGATGATGTTATGTAATGTAAGAAGAGCGGCCCAAAGGCGGATGTGCTGCACGTTACCGTCTTGCCCGACAGGGGTGCCGGTCCCAGCTTCCCTATCTTTTCCAGGGATAAATGAAATGTGAACCGCGAGGGGGCAATCCAATGGTCCTATAGGGCAAAACCGGTCACCGGCGGACATATGTTAACTCAAACCAAGTGACAAGCTATATATTCAGCTGGAAGGAGACAGCGATATGCGAAGACTCACACGTGCCTTTCAGATGCTTTCTATTCTAGCAATATCAATCGTCTTATCGGGCTGTCGGCCGGAAGCTCAACAGGAACAGGAGCCCATCCGGATCGGTGTGGCAAAATTCTCCCATGAGACCTGTACTTTCTGTCCCCGGCCCACCGGCATCGAGGAGTTCGAATACTACGGCCAGCCTGTGCGAGGCGAGGAGCTGCTCGAATCCAACGCTTACATCAGGGGCTTTGGAAGCCGTGCCCGGGAGTATGGAGGGGTGGAGCTGGTGGGTATCGTATCGCCGCGAAGTGCCCGCGGCGGATCATCGGGTAGTTGGATCACTCGGGAAGCATTCGACAAGTACTCGTATGGCATGGCAGATGATCTAGGAGCGGCCGGCGAGCTAGATGGCGTTTTTCTCTCGCTGCATGGTGCTATGGCCGTCACCGGAATTCCCAAGCCTGAAGCTGAGATAATCCGCCGGATTCGGGAAGCTGTGGGCGATATTCCCATATTCGTTACCCTTGACCTCCATGCGAACGAGGATCACGAATTATCCGATGCCGCCGACGCCGTGTTCATTGTCAAGCGTTACCCGCATTATGATTCCCGGCTCCAGGGCGAGCGCGCGGCCCGAATCATGATCCGGACGATCCGTGGAACCTACAAGCCTACCATGGCCACGAGAAAGCCGGGCGTGATCACGCCCAGCGTATACCAGGGTACGGGCGTGTCCCCGGCCAGAGAGATCATGGAACGGGCCCGGAGGTGGGAGGCCAGGGAGGTCGATGTGTTTGTGTCCGTGGCATTCGGATTCGCCTATGCGGATGTGCCCGATGTCGGCGCGACAGTTATGGTGGTTACGAACAACGACCAGCAGCTGGCAGATCGCATTGCCGAAGACATGTCGGACTACATCTGGCGGGTGCGGAGGGAATTTGCCGGCAGGGTGCTCCCCAAGTCGAAGGAGGGAGTAGCCTTGGCCATCGCGGCGGTGAAACGCGGCCAGCGACCGGTGGTCATCGCCGACCACGCCGACCGGACAGGCAATTCCACGCACATTCTCGAGGAGCTCATAGCTCAGGAAGCGAGCAACTTTGCGATCGCCACGATAGCCGATGAGAGGGCCATTGTCAAAATCCTATCGGAGGCCGCCGAAGTGGGAAGCCGTATAAGTATCGATGTCGGAGGATATGCGGATCAATTTGCCGGAAAGCCAGTGAGGATTGAAGGGGAGATCGAGTATCTCGGGCCTTACCAACAATTCGATCCTGTGACCGTGATACTCTTTGGGCGAAATAACCGTGTAATCCTCACGCCATCACTCCACCAAGTGACAACAACGGAGATCTTTTCGGCATTGGGCATTGACTTCGATGATGTGGATATTGTCTCCCTCAAGTCGCGGGTCCACTTCAGGAGGGGATACCACGAGACGGGTATCGCGGCGGCCATTTTTGAGGTTGATGCGCCCGGTTTAGGTCCCGCCGATCTCACGCTCCTGGAGTACAAGAATATTCCGAGGGATATTTATCCTATATATCAACGTGAGTAAATCTTGGTGCTGAGCTGTTGTCCTGCTACTCCGGTATCTTCCGGAATGCTGCTATCCTAAATGACCCGTTTCATGATACCGAAGGATCGCATCAGGATGATGCCGTGATTGAGGTGAATCACGCAGTATTTTTATCATGCTGGAGCTGCTGCAGGAGCGAACGACGCCCATGATGCAGCGTCAGTTATGGTTGGGAAACACGGTATGTGTTGCGTAGTTTTGTGGATAGATAACAGACATTGCCATATGGCCGAACATAGGGTAAGGTGTGCAGTTTCAGATGATTTCAGCCAGCGAACATTTCAGTAATCGTGCGGCAGCAAGAAACGAGGATTACAGAACCATGCGAAGCAAATCCGTTATGCGATTAGCAGTGGGTGTCACAGCCCTGATGATCCTGGCCGGTTGTGCCGGGAGGGAGCGGCCCATCCCCGAGGTAACCATAGTCCCGAATTGGTATACGGATCCGCCATCGGAATCCGGCATGGTATACATCACGGGTACCGCCCGGTCTCAGCAGCAAAATATTGCGGAAGATCTGGCGACGAATAACGCCATTTTGGATATGGCCAAATCTCTGGAAGCCCACGCGTCGGTGCTCATACCGTACCAGTCAAGTTTCACGAAGGCCATTGATGACAGCAGCCGCGAGGAGCAGAGGTATCTGGAGAATGCCATCAAGAACGCCACCAAAGTGGTCCTTGCTGACATTACGATTGCCGAAAGGGGATTAAAACCGGAGGGGAAAGAGTTCCAGGCTTATATCCTTGTCCGTGTCTCGCTGGAATCCTTTTACCAGGAGTTGATGTCAGAGCTACGAAGGGATGAGAATATGTATGACCGGCTCCAGTCCAATGTTTTCATTGAAAGATTTATCAAGAAAGTAGAGTAGTCAGCATATTAGGAAGAATTCCTGCCCCTTGCACCCGAGCGGTGATTGCTATTCTAAAACCCTGATATGAGTTTATTCGAGCCGAGGACCATGCTGGGCGGAGGTGAGATAAACCTTGTAACCGCGATGAGTCCCATCTAGTTTATCCCCTGAATGTGCATCAGGGTGTGGTGATGTACATTCGTATCATCGAATCAACCATGGCATCCTCCCCGGAAAAGCCCGTATCCACTGGTGAGCCGACTCACACGGGTGGTTTCGCCAAGACGACGAAGTTCAGGTGGCTGGCGGTCGGTCTGGCGGTGTTTGCCGTGATCGCGTTCCTGCTGCCGACGCCGGCGTCCATGACCGCGAAGGCGGAGGCGCTGTTCGGCGATCTGGATCCGGTGGCGATTGCCATCAAGGCGACGCACATGAGGATCATCATCGCCCTCCTGGGGGCCTGCATCGTGTTCTTTGCCACCGAGACGGTGCCCCTGCCCGCGGTGGCACTCATCATTGGCCTGGTGCAGTTATTCTTCGGGATCACGCCGCCGACCAAAATCGTTTCGACCTATGCCCATGACGCGGTGTGGTTCATCGCTGGCTCGTTGGCCATCGGTTCCACCCTGGTCAAGTACAACCTGGACAAGCGGATCGGCATGCTGGTGGTGAACCTGTCGGGCACGAAAACGCGGATGATCGTGCTGAGCATTATCCTGGGAACGGCGATTGCATCGGCATTTATCAACGAATCGTCCACCGCTCCCATGTTCGTCCCGATCGCATTGGCCCTGTATGCGCTGACCAACAAGACCGCGACGGCACCGAGGTTGGGCAAGCTGCTGCTGATCTCCATTGCACTGGGATGCATGGTAGGGACCCCCATGAGCCCCACCGGCGGCGCCCGAAATGCCATTATGATCGGCTTCCTGTCGAACATTGGGATCGATATGTCCTTCGTGCAATGGATATCCATGGGCATTTTCTATACGGTGGTGATGTCCGTACTCATGGCGATTGTGCTGCCCTTCATTTTCAAGCCGGAAGTGGACGATCTATCCTATGCCGTGACCATACTGAGACAGGACCTGGAGAAGCACGGTAAAATGACCGCCAAGCAGTGGCTGGTAGCGTCCATCATGATCCTGGTGGTCTACCTATGGATCACGGACAAAACCATCACGCGTCAATTGCTGGGCTTTTCACTTGGCCTGGGCGGGGTAGCCATCACCGGAGCCGTTCTGTACATGCTGCTGGGACTGACGTCCTGGCGGGACTATGAGAAAAACGTGAGTTGGGGTGTGGTGATCCTGTACGCCGGGGCCATCAGTCTGGGTGCCGTGTTCAAATCGACTGGTGCAGCGAGTTGGCTGGCCGACAGCATTCTGGCCCTGGTGGCTCCACTGGGACTTAATGCGGGCATAGCTCTGATCTTCCTGGTGGTGGTGATCGGCGCGGCGATGACCAACCTGATGAGTGCCGGTGCCACGGTGGTCATCCTGGGGCCGGTGGTACTGGATATGGCCCAGAACTCGGGGACAAATCCGCTCCTGGTGGGTGTTGCCCTGGCCATATCCACCTCGATGGCCTACTGGCTGGTGGTGGGAACACCGGCCAGTTCGATTGTCTATTCCAGCGGGGAGCTGGAGTCGAAAGATTTTATCCGCATGGCCACGGTCGCCTGGCCGATAGCCCTGATCGTCATGGGCATCATGGTCACGCTCTACTGGGTGGCCGTGCTACGAATACCTGTGTTTCTCCAGTGAGGAGTAGCCATGAATCAAATCATTATCGGAATCATCATCCTGATCGTACTGCTGGCCGTGTTTCTATCCGGAAGGAGGCAGCGGCTGGAGAAGGTGGAGTCGGAGGCCAGCGATCAACGGGCGGAGAAGGAATCATGGGCCAAAGAGTCAGTTATGAGCGATCGGCAAGTGGAGCAGCTCAGGATGGACCTGATCAAGTCCATCGAAGAGCGGTTTGCCGATCGTCCGGAGGATCAGGAACGGTTGAAGGAGATCATCAACGATTGGGCCGATCTGAAGGTCCAGATGTTCCATGAGCGGCGATCCTGGGTTCGCCGCCCGGAGGAGGAGCCCGAGCCGGAGCCGGAATAGGCGCCGGGTCCAGTATTCGAATTGTGACGGAGGGAGAATAGCACAGCGGCGAAATTGGATACGATGGGGTGGAAAGTCCCTTTAACTTGAGAATTGTAAAGCTATTATGTACCTTTTAGTGGTTGTCTTCCCTCGAAGACTTCCAGAGTTAATTGTAAGAGCACGGTGCCGTAGAGGCACTGGTCATTGTCTCGCCTGAATAATCAAGTCCCGCATCTGTAATCATCTCGACCTGACGAGTGCCTGGGGGCACGAGGATTCATTTACATCAAGATTGTGCTGTTGAAGTAGGCCAACCATGGAAGTTCCGTCCTGTCCAGGGTATTCCTTGGGTATACCGCGGGTGATCCTAGGGGAGCCGGTGGAGCTACCGGTCCATCATAATCCGGGCAAGGAGCCGGTGCAGAACACGGTGATCATCCTTCCCCCCGCGGTGGAGAATTATAATCCTCAGGGGGCGTTATCTGTACCCCAAACAGCCATAGGTACGCGGCTAAACCTGCT
>CP070656.1:3032045-3040486 GCA_020355065.1 Fidelibacterota bacterium
AGAATAGAAATGATGGTCCGGATAATACCGGGTGGTCTCCGGTTCCAATCCCAAAGATATAAGTGCATGATAAAAAGTGAGCGGCTTGGCGATCCCGCAAAAAGCGAGTAGACGCCTACCTTTCAACTGCGTGGGGGACACTGTCCCACCTTTTGATACGTCCACAAGCCCGGCATCGACGGTCATCTCACTTTTGATATGTTTAACACCGAGCTTGTTGACCTTTCGCCACAGGATCGGGGAAGGAGACCGGATGTTCGTCCGTGTCCAGACAACCAGGTCCGCGCGCCGGAGAGCCCCAAGGTGCTCCCGTAAAGTACCATACGGAAAAATGCGGTAGTCGGAAGGGGGTGCACCGGCATCCAGTAGGACAATATTGCAGTCTCGGGCCAAACTGCGATGTTGAAAGGCATCGTCCAGAATAAGAATATCAGTCTTGAAACGGCTGATCATTTCCGTGGCGCCCCGGTAGCGATCTTCATCGACCACAACCGGTACCTTCGATAGACGGGTGGCCATCAAGTAGGGCTCATCACCAGCTTCAACTGGCGTCACAAGAATCTTTCGCGCATCGCTGACCAATACTGTCCCGGATGTTCTACGACCATAACCCCGACTAACGATACCCACCTTGAATCCGAGCCCGAGAAGATAGCGGGCCAGGTAGATCGTAGCAGGTGTCTTGCCTGTACCACCAACCGACAGGTTACCGACCGACACTACCGGCACCGATACCCGGCGGGTGATGAAGAATCCGATGTGGTAGAAGAAATTGCGCCACCAGGCCAATCCCCAATACAGCATGGCCACCGGCCAGAGCAGGGGACGCAGCTTATGCCAGCTTCGCTGCGAGGGCATCCGCTTCGGCCTCCACCTCGTTGGTCCGTTGTGTCATGAGCTGGGCGACATCCTCCGGATCAATCCCTGGATCCACATCCAAGGGCATGCCGATCTGAATGACAATTCGACCAAAGGGCTTCGGGAGTTGAAAATGATCCCAGCTCTTCCAAAAGGTCCAATGCCGACTGGCGGACCCGGAGATGGGAATAAGTAAGGCGCCCTTGCGCGCTGCCAGTGCCAGACTACCCGGTTTTGCCTCCCGAGCCGGACCTACCGGACCATCAATGGCGGTGATCAGAATCCCCTCGCGATTCTCCAGCACCGGTGCCATCCGGCGTAACGCTTCCCGACCCCTACGATTACTGCTCCCGGGAATGATTCGATATCCCCACACTGCCAGCAAGCGGGACAACAACGCTCCATCCCGTGACGGACTTGCCAGTACTGTTGGGCGGTAACGCCGTAAGTAGTATACGGGAGCAAGCATCTTCCCGTGCCAGAAACCGATGAAAATAGGCCTGTCCCCCACAATGGCTTCCCTTAAAGCCTCCTCCCCAAAAACCATCACCCGATTCAAGCGAAATAGGATCGCGATGAACAGCCGGCCCAGATGTAGGAGCACCCAGGGACCAATGCCGGTACGATCTGCCAAAATGCGCTTCATGAACCAAACAGAACGTTTCGCGCCGCAATCTGCGAAGCATTCAGGGGGGGCACCATCTCAGCTGCAGATGTGCCACTCTTAGAACCCTCATACTCATTTACCGGAGCCATAAGAGATTGACGGACAAGCTCTAACTTCTTGATCACAATTTCACGTTGGGCATCATCCTGAAAATAGGGCAGCACCGCTCGGGCAATGGGTCCCGGCTGTGCTCGCTCCTGAAGGAATTCAGGCACCACCTCCTCACCGGATAGAATATTAACCATACTTGCATGGGACAGGTTGACCAGCCGACGGCCTAACCACCATGATAAGGGTGCCACGCGATAGACCACCACCATTGGCACTCCCCATACCGCTCCCTCCAGGGTCGCTGTGCCCGAAGCCACAATCGCTGCATCAGCATAGCGTAGGGCCAGCCTTGGGCGTGATGATGGTATAACTACCTCCCCTTGCATATCTTCCGGCACCATATCCGATGAGAGACCTCGTGCGAGGCCAAGCACAATCTGAAGCCGGGGTATATGCTCCCTTAAAATGCGAGCTGCACCGAGGAACAGGTTTGCGTGGCGATCCAGCTCCTGCTTCCGGCTCCCGGGGAAAAGAGTAAGAACGGGCTGACGATGATCTAAGCCGAGTCCGGAAAGATAATCCGCGCGAGAAATATCAGGCTGAACTTCCTCAAGGATGGGATGTCCTACAAATCGAGCCTCTACCCCCCGTTGGCGGTACCACTGCTCCTCGAAAGGAAAGATCACCAGCATCTGATCCACACATTCCCGAATCGTGGCGATGCGCCCCTCTCTCCAGGCCCACAGTTGGGGACTAATGTAGTATGTGATTGGAGTCCTCATCTGGTGAAGATGCCGTGCAAGCCGCAGATTGAAGCCGGGATAATCGATCAGGATGGCTCGCTCCGGCTGCCATTTCTGAATAAAGTCACGGGTCCGGCGCATGGCCTGCAGTAGAAACGGAAGGTGCCGAAGCACTTCCCAGAATCCCATCAAGGCCATCTCCTCAGCCCGGTAAAGCAACTTCATGCCTTCTGCCTGCATGTGGGAGCCCCCGATGCCCGCAAATTGGCAGGAGGAATCCTTCTGCCGCATGGCAGCCATTAAAGCCGCACCATGATGGTCCCCGGAAACCTCACCGGCCACTATGAAGAAACGGCGACTGGAAGACGTTGGTGAACTCACGTCTTAAGGTAGGTAGATAGCAGTACGAGTAAAATCACGGCAATAATGGCCATCAGTGTACTGCGTTCATGTCGGAGAGCATACCGCCAGGAACGTGCGGACTTCTCCACAGCCACCCCTGGCGTATCGGCCGCCGTACCTGAGCGGCGGAGTCTGGGAATAAGTCTTGGTACTGACCTCCGGTACTCAATATAGCTGTCCCCAAATAGATCCAACAAGGCTCTCTCTTCCAATAAAATAATCAGCGAGTATTGCAGCAGGAAAAATATGACTACCGCCGCCATTAGCCATAGCACATACGGCCCTCCGGCAAAAAGTACGGCTCCGACCCAAAGGAATAGATTGCCGACATACAGGGGATTACGCATGTGTGCGTACAAACCCCAAGTCACCAGCTCATGAGCCTTTACTCGGCGGGTTCGGAAGCTCCCTCGGCCAAATGACCTCACAGCGGACAGGCGCAGCAACTCACCCCCAATGATCAGAACCAAACCCGGTAGTAGCAGTGGGTAACTGATTTCAGCCTGCCACACCAGCACGATTGCCAGTGGAATCGGTGTATAACTGCGGTTACGGAACAGGAAATCGGCGAGCTGGTGCAGTCGGCTGCCGGGCTGCCTCTGCGCAGATTGCCCCTGGGTCTCGGTATCACGTTCGGTCATGGTCGTGGGTTACTTACCGGCTGGTGGTATCTCTTCGGCATTGTTGCGCGTGATCGTATCCTGAATCTGGATCGCCACATCCAGGGCAGCCCTGGCAGAATAGCCATCCACAATAGGCTGCTCCAGACCAGCCACCGAGCGGATAAAATTGCTCAATTCCAGTTGAAGAGCATTGTCTTCGCGAACTTCTGGCTTCTCATAGGCAATAAGGGGACGGCGACCATTGAACTCGAAGGGCATGGTGAGAATGGCCTCCGGTGGAACTTCCTCCGTACCCACTAGTCGATATACCTCGGTAAGCTGCTGCAGAAAATCAACCCCAATATATATGTGACTCTGGAAAATTCGCAGCTTCCGCATCTGCTTCTGAGAAATACGGCTGGCAGTGAGATTGGCTACCGCCCCATTCTCAAACTCCAGGCGAGCGGTCGCAATATCGATCGAGTCGGTGATGACGCTTACACCGTTGGCACGAACGTCCCGCACCGGTGATTTTACCAGGTGCAGAACCACATCTATATCATGAATCATTAAATCCAGCACAACCGGTACATCTGTTCCCCGTAACGAAAATGGCGCCAGGCGGTGACCCTCAATAAACCGCGGTGCTAACGCATATTTCTCCAACGAGCGGGCGGCGGGATTCAACCGCTCAATATGACCCACCTGGATCAGCCGCTGCTGTTTCTCAGCCTGACGTAGGAGTTGGTCGGCCTCGGCCAGCGTCTGACTGATGGGCTTTTCAATAAACACATGACAACCGGCGTCTAGAGCCCGCGAGGCTACCTCAAAATGACGCCGGGTGGGAACCACCACCGACACGGCATCGCTGCTTGCTATCGTCTCATCAAAACTGCCAAAGGCCTTCACGCCATAACGTTGTTGGACGTCGGCCAGTGTCTCAGCATTGGTGTCGTAAACACCCGCAACATCCGCTTCCGGTATTCCCAGCAATTGCTCGACATGGTGACGGCCCAGGTAGCCTACTCCAATGACCGCTGTCTTAATTTTCTTGGTTGCCATGGCATGCGAAATTATGACCGAGGACACCGAATATCCACCCTCTCAACAGGCGTTCGCAGTATTTGCAGACCAATTAAGACGATGCAATAAGTTCTCGCAGGTAGCATATTTGATCTTGCTTTTAGCCGGGGGGGGTGGAAAATTGCTCCTCGAGCTGAAAACGCCGTGCAACCATATTGGTACAGGCGGCTCCAACTACTCTACTAGCCCTGGAAGGAGAGCTTATGTCCCGGGAATCACGGGTTATCATCAGCCGACTCATCGTCGTAGCGGTTTTCATGATCAGCATTGCCGCCATGGCTCTGGGCAATTTCTTTATCACACTGATTACGGTGAGCGGGGGTCTCATTTTCTGGTTGCTCTATCTTCTTGCTGCTGGATTAGGTCCCTCTGCACAGGCGGAAGGTACTGAAACGCCACTGGGTAAAAGCCTGAGCAAGGTGGTGGCCGGTTTAGGCGGGATCTTGGCCATTTCAGCCTTCATTACCTACGGTATGGAGCAAACCATGTGGGGCGAATACTCCTTCAATGTGGCTGGCTTGGCATTGGGTCTTGCCATACTGGTGGTGATGCTCATGCCGCTGTTTGTCATCGAACTGACCGGCAAACCTAGGGGTCCCATCCCCCCGGCCGGTGAAACGCAGATCGGCGAGCCTTCCGCTGCTCCCTCTCCACCCCCACCAGCCACCACTATGCCGGAATCCCAGATCTACTACGGCACTCCTTATCCCGAAGAAGATGAGCCGTATGAATATGACGAAGAGGATGAGTATGAATCAGAAGGAGAAGACTGGGAGGAGGAAGAAGAATACGAGGAAGACGCCTACGAAATGGAAGATGAGGACGAAGATGAGGACGAGGATCAGGAGGATTAATTATCGCGTTGCCTAACCGCATGAACCGGAATCCTTATTTGCCCGCTGAATCCCGTCTGTACCAAGACTACTCTATCTAAGACCCTCGTCTACCCCATTGACATACCACTCCCACCAGGGTAAACGACGCACCACCTCCGCGCCCAGGAATCCATCCAGATCAGACGGCGTGATCAGACGGCGATAATAATTCCGCAGCAACGGTCGGGAGAGGGGCTGGTACGACCAATGCCACGGCTCGTATCGATACCCGTGTTCACGGTCGGGCGGGTAGGCCATGATGAATCCATATCGCCCGGCGTGTTGCTGAAGCCATTTCATCACGACCACGCCTTCGCCTGATCGCCAGTAGGCCGGATCAGTACTGTTCAGATCCACATCTGTGCCCCAATGATGACGCGAGGTTCCTGGTGCCGAGGAGTATTCCAGAAGCGCCAGGCAGCGCTCCGTGGAATCGGCAAACTCCTGGGCAAGATTACGTCCCATCGACGTGCGAGCACCCGAAAACTTGCTGTTCCAGATGGCTCGCTGATGATCATAACTCCGTGTTGCCGATAGAACCCATAAGGGAACACTGTCCTTCAGGGCAGCCTGAATCAACCGGCCTACCGCCTCGGCCACCGAAGTGCGCAGATAGGTCCGCCTACCACCCGACAGCTCTGCCGGTAAGAGAACAAAGTCCCGGGTGGTATCCGGCCGGAATCGCCCCATGAGGTACGTTTTGGGATCTATGGGGAATAGCTCCCGGCGAGATCGTTTGTCCCCAAATGATTCCTGAGCAAAACCCGGCAGCCACAGCAGCGAACCGATCAGAATGACCAGAATAATAATCGTGATATTTATCCGTCGACTAGAGATCAACTGGCCACCCCCTGTCTTCTGAGCCTTCCCGAGTTTCACCCGGTGCGGCCAGCCCACCCGCTTCCCTGCATGGTTAACTCCGCCGGGTACGCCGCCGAGAGCAGGGAAATGAGAGTCATGACGATATACATACGATGCTATGTTTTGGAGTGAATCGCCAGCTGCCTACACACTGAACTTGTAATAGATCACATCGCCTTCTTGTACCCGGTACTCCTTCCCTTCCTGCCCCACTAGGCCGGCTTCCCTTACCACCTTCTCAGACCCCAAGCGTACCAGGTCATCATAGTGAAATACCTCCGCCTTGATGAAGCCTCGCTGAAAATCCGTGTGTACCTGCCCCGCGACATCGTAGGCTGTGGCCCCCTGATGGAAGGTCCAGGCCCGAGCCTCATTGGGATTGCAGGTGAAGAAAGTCTGATAGCCTAGCAGGTCGTAAGCGGCGTGGATGAACTTGGCCAGCCCGGCTTCGCGCAGGTGGTACTCCTCCACGAAATCTTCCCGCTCCGATTCATCCAAGAGAGCAATCTCCTGTTCCAGCTTCCCGCTCAAGCGGATGGCCCGACTGTTTTCACGCGCAGCGAAATTAAACAGCTCCTGCACCTGCAAAGACCGGTCTTCCCGCTCCATCTCGCCCTCGCCCACGTTGGCGACATACAGCACCGGCTTTACAGACAACAAAAATAGGGGACGCAAGATAGTCTGCTCCAAGTCCGTAAGACCCATCGCGCCGACCATCCTCCCATCATCCAGACCTAGCTGAACTTTCTCCAATACCTCTACTTCACGCTGGGCCTCCCCATCTCCCGAGGCCGCCGGACCCTTGGCCTGAGACAGCCGCTTCTCTACCGATTCAAGGTCTTTTAATAGTAGCTCGGTTTTAACGATCTCTACATCCCTGACCGGATCAAGGCCGCCCTCCAGATGGCTCACATCGGCGTGCTCGAAGCAGCGGACGACATGGATAAGCGCATCCACTTCTCTTATATGAGCCAGGAATTGATTGCCCAAACCCTCACCCTTGCTGGCTCCGCGGACCAGCCCGGCGATATCCACAAATTCAACCGTAGCCGGAGTCACTTTTTCAGGTTGGTAAATCCGGGCCAATTCATCTAGCCGCTCGTCCGGAACGGCAACGATTCCTACGTTGGGATCAATGGTGCAGAAAGGGTAACTCTCAGCGGGCACCTGAGAAGCGGTCAGGGCGTTGAAGATGGTCGACTTGCCGGCATTGGGCAAACCGATGATGCCGCATTGAAGGGCCATGGCAAGATGAATTTACGTCCGATTAGTCCCCGTGTGTGCCAACAGGTGCCTGGTTCGGCAAACACTGCGGGCAGCCAGGCCGCTGGCAGGAAGTGAGCTTATATCAGGCAGCTCCGCCGATACCGGTCAGGGCAAGTACCCGCTCAAGGAACGGCGCTTCCGGCAAGGCGCCCTCCGCCGCACTCTGCTCATTGACCACCGTTTTAGGCACCCCTCTCACACCATACCGCTGACCCAAATGAGGAAATTCCGTAACCTCCACCATGTCGGCCACTACTTTATCACTCTCGAAAGCAAACTGATGAGCCAGGTGAACTACCTGCGGACAGTACGGTCACGTCGGTGTAATGAAGACCTGCAAATGAACCGGATTAACTAAGGCGGCAAGCTTCTCCTTGCTGGTAGCAGAAAGGCCCGAATCGCCCTTCGAAACCATCAGGACAGCCTCCAGCAAGGTAACAAATTCATACCCGGATGGGATCCCGTAAAACCGAATCCCCGTATCCTGGTCACCCATGATTAGGGTTGCTGGGATCTTATCCACCCCGAATGATTCTGCCCGATCCTTGTCCTCAATGAAATTATACACCTCCAGGTCGATCTTATCAGACAAGCTGGCCAACTCCTCCATGATCTGGCGCGTATCGGCACAGTAGTCGCATTCGATCGTCTGAGTGAAATTGATGATCTTGACCAGATTTTCCAGGTTGGCAAACTTGGTCGTGATCTCTCCACGGATCGACTCGCTAAGCAACGCCATGAATCACCCTCCTACGTTGATGGATACATGCTCTCCCCGCCCGTCACCCCAGACAGGCACCAGAACCAGTAAAGCGCACTCAACTTGGGTTCCGCCCCTTATCTTATGGTAACAACCGAGGAGTAAGCGGTCTGCATATCGTGCGTACCTCCAGCAACCGGCTCGAACCGCCCCACCCTAAGTGGCAACGATAGGATCCTGAGGTCAGCAAGGGTCATTTGCGATATGTGAATGTAGCAACTGTTCGATGGCAAAGCACAGAGACACTTCGCCTGAAATAGCACGCTCCCACGA
>CP070656.1:3040586-3055952 GCA_020355065.1 Fidelibacterota bacterium
GTTATTGTAGACCGGCATCGCAAGGAAATGGCGCGACGAGACATCGAAGAAGCACGTCGCCGTATCACCAGTACCAGAGGTCGGTTCGATCATATCCTCACTTTAGAGGAACAACGCAAGATTGAAGAAGAAGAAGCCGAGCGTGCAAAACAAGCTGCGAAGGAGGAAGAGGAACGGAAGCGCAAGGAGGAAGAGGAAAGAAAGAGAGAAGCTGAGCTCAAGGAAATAGCTCTGGCGGAATTGAAACGGAGGGAAGAAGCCAAGGCTGCCGAGGAAGAGAAAGCTCCTGCCCCCAAAGCAATTCCTGCGGAAGCAAAAGCGAAGAAAGCAGCTAAGAAGGCTGCACCTTCGGAGAAGCCAAAACCAAAACTTAAGCGCATTGATATCCGGGAAATCGAAGGAAAAATTAGCCAGGGTCGGAAAAAGCAGCCCACCAAAAAGGAAAAGAAAGAGGATGATGCAGCCCAGGCCAAAACTGTCGAGCAAACCCTCCGACAAACCTTGGCGAGCATGACGACCCGCGAAAGAAAGCGTAGACCTCAACGCAAAGAGAAGCTCGAAGTTGAGGAAGAATTAAGCGCTCTCGATGTCCGGCCTAAAATTAGAATCCATGAATTTATGTCGATCAGTGAACTTGCTGCTGCCATGGACGTCAATCCCATGGATGTAATCGGAAAATGCATGACCTTAGGCATCATGGCGACCATTAACCAGCGCTTGGACCTGGAGACACTATCCGTGCTGGCCGAGGAGTTTGGCTACGATATCGATGAAGCAGATGTCTTAAACGACGAAGCTATCCTGCAGGATCTGACTGATCAGCTTGATGATGCGGAAAGTGTGAGCAGGCCGCCTGTTGTCACTGTTATGGGACACGTGGATCATGGCAAGACCTCTCTCCTGGATTATATCCGCTCCACCAATGTAGCAGTTGGCGAATCAGGCGGGATCACCCAACATATTGGTGCCTATGAGGTAACACTTCCTAAAGGCCAGCGAATCACATTCTTGGATACCCCAGGGCATGCTGCATTCACCGCCATGCGCGCCCGGGGGGCCCAAGTTACTGATATTGTAGTTCTTGTCGTTGCGGCTGATGATGCCGTGATGCCCCAGACTATCGAGGCCATCAACCATGCCAAGGCCGCCGGGGTGCATTTGGTGGTGGCGATCAATAAGATGGATAAACCAGATGCCGATCCTGAACGGGTTAAGCGGGAACTGGCTGAACAAGAAGTCCTTGTGGAAGACTGGGGTGGGAAAACACAGTGCGCGGAAATCTCTGCCAAGAGAGGCGAAGGTGTTGATGACCTGCTGGAAAAGATTCTTCTTGAAGCTGAAATCATGGATTTAATGGCGGTGAAAGATGCTCCGGCCGTGGGTACGATCATTGAATCCAAATTGGACAAAGGCTTGGGGCCGGTGGCCACCGTTCTGGTGCAAAAGGGTACCATGAATATCGGCGACACGTTCCTGTGTGGAAGTCAGCTCGGTCGAGTACGGGCTATGCAGGACGAGCATGGGAAGCGGCTTACCCAAGCCCTTCCCGCTGATCCCGTACAGATCCAAGGCTTCGAGGATGTCCCGCAGGCAGGGGATCGTTTCATTGTCTTCGAGGATGACCGGGAAGCCAAGCGGATCAGTGCCGAGCGATCTCGGGTTCGCCGTGAAATGGAATATCGTCAAAAAAGTGTCCGAACTCTGGATGAGATCTCACGTCAAATCCGCGAAGGTGAGGTCAAACAACTCTCTATCCTGCTCAAAGCAGACGTGGATGGATCCCTCGAAGCACTTGCTGATTCCCTGCAGGACCTGGCAACCGAAGAGGTAGCCGTGGATATTATTCACCGCGGCGTTGGCATGGTCAGTGAAAATGATGTACTGTTGGCGCTGGCTTCTAATGCGGTCATCATCTCGTTCCGGGTGAACACCTCCTCAGGGGCTAAAGTACTGGCCAAGAAAGATGACGTGGAGATCCGCAACTACGACGTGATCTATAACGCTGTAAACGAAGTTAAACTCGCTCTCGAAGGTCTGCTCGAACCAGAACAGGTTGAATCGCAGCTCGGCGTTGCAGAAGTACGCGCCACCTTTCGCGTACCGAGCTTGGGAACAATTGCCGGTTGCTATATGAAAGAAGGTAAAGCTATACGCAACGCCTCCATCAGAGTAAAGCGGGATGACGAATATCTCCACGAGGGTCAGCTGACGTCACTCAAACGATTCAAGGACGATGTTAAGGAAGTCCAGGAAGGCTATGAATGTGGCATCGGGACAGAAGGATTCTCCGATTTCCAGGAAGGTGATATCCTGGAAATCTATGAAGTGAAAGAAGTGAAACGTACGCTTGCCTGACAGCTCCCATCATATTCCCAGATCAATCCGCGTGGCAGAAGAGGTTCAGCGTATCCTGGCGGGAATATTCCTCTCCGAGATTCAAATACCGTCTGTTGATATGCTCACCGTCACGCGAGTAGAATTATCCAAGGACCTGCGCATCGCGAAGGTCTATATAAGTCTCCTCAATCCAGCCACGTCGAAGGACGATGTCCTGGAGGAAGTCCTGCGCCGAAGGAATGAAATCCGCTACCATCTAGGAAAAGAACTGCGAATAAAATATATCCCTGAGCTGCGGTTCCATCTGGACGAATCCTTGGAGCATGCTGCACGTATTAACACCGTCCTCAGCGATCTTCACCGGGAAGAAACAGAATCTCGTAAGTGATCGACATTGTCCAACCATTTTGGAAGCCGAAAGACTGGACCTCCTTCGACGTTGTTAAAAAAATCAGGTCAGCAACGGGAATCAGGAAGGTGGGGCATGCTGGTACCCTGGACCCGTTTGCCGAGGGCATTCTCCTGATCTGCCTCGGAGCCGCAACCAAACGGAGCTCCCAGCTTATGGCCCTCGAAAAAGAGTACATTGCGACGGTGAAACTCGGGAGCACTACGGATACCCTCGATCCAACTGGAGATATCTCAGCATCGGCTCCGGTACCTGACCTGACCCAGGATGAAATCACCCCGGTCCTGACTCGATTTACCGGAACGGTCCGACAGATTCCACCTATGTTCTCAGCATTGAAAGTAGATGGAACACGACTCTACAAGTTGGCGCGTGCCGGGAAGTCCATTCCTCGAAAGCCCCGTTTGGTTCAAATCCACACTATCAGGCTCCTGGATTGGCGCCCACCGGATGAACTCGAGATTCAAGTCACTTGTGGTAAAGGAACCTATATCCGATCCCTCGCCGCGGATGTGGCGCAGGACCTCCAAACCGTAGGCTACGTGATCCGTCTTACTCGAACCAGGGTAGGTGCCTATGGTCCTGAAGATGCCCTCAGACTGGAACAATTGGCGTCATGGACACCTTTCATAGCCTGACAGATCTGCCTGATATCGCTGCCTCGGCTCTTACCCTGGGCACCTTTGATGGACTCCATCGAGGCCATCAGGCAGTGATCGATCGCCTGTTGTTGCACGCAAGGGAAAATGCCGTTCCAGCAGTCGTACTTACGTTCGATCCACACCCGCAGCACGTGATCGCTCCTCCAGGTGTTGCGAAAAAGGAACTCATCATCACCCTTGAAAATAAGCTGGCACTGCTGGAGGCGGCTGGCGTGGACCTAACGGTAGTCTTGGAATTTTCGCATGAATTAAGCCGTATTTCCGCCTTGGACTTCCTGGACCGTGTGGTACAGCACTTTCATCCCGTGCAGTTTGTGATTGGATATGATCATCATTTCGGAAACAAACGGGAAGGCGACGCCACATTTCTGCAACAGCACGCCAACACATACGGCTATGGTGTCGATTTGTTGGATGTGGTGAATTCATCCGACGCTGCCATCAGCAGCTCCCAGATCAGGCAGCTCCTGAAGGAGGGCGATTGTGAACAGGCCGAGAAGTTGCTGGGACGACCCTATGAGATTGCGGGGGTTGTCACACGCGGCGTGGGCCGCGGGCGTGAGCTGCAATATCCCACTGCCAATCTAAAGCCGAAGGAGCCGCTGCAGCTCATCCCCAAAACAGGCGTGTACGTTGTCTCGGCGGTTCATCAAGGGCAGACCCTGTTCGGTATGTGCAATGTAGGATACCGACCAACGTTTAATGGGAATACTCTCGTCATCGAGGCTCATTTCTTCGACTTTTCCGATGATGATCTCTGTGACGCACAGCTAACCTTCAGATTTCACCATCGGATACGTGATGAACAAAGGTTTGATACTTCCGACGAACTTCGATCCCGATTAGATCACGATAAGCAGATTTCAATAGAATGGATAGAAAGGCATTTAAGAGGAGAATACACACATGCCCCTAACTCGTGAGCAGAAGGAAGAGATCATCAAGAAATTCGGCCAGGATGCATCTGATACCGGATCCCCAGAAGTACAGATCGCCCTACTGAGTAAGCAAATAGCTGACCTGACCGAGCATATGAAGGTTCATAGTAAGGATCACCATAGTCGTCGCGGGCTTATTAAAATGGTAGGTCAACGGCGAAGATTACTTAAATACTTGCGGCGCACTAATCTGGATAGCTATTCCAAATTAATCAAAGAGCTCGGCTTGCGCCGCTGATACTTGGCAATAACATAAGAACGACTGAAGAGAGAGTAAGAAGAAAGCATGATTACTAAATCCATAGAGCTGGCTGACCGTACATTAACACTAGAGACCGGTCGCTTGGCCAAACAAGCAGATGGCGCCGTACTTGTGCGCTACGCCGACACGGTTGCACTCGTAACCGCTGTCGCCATGAAAGAAGAAACACCTGATCGGGGCTTTTTCCCCTTATCTGTGGAATACCGTGAAAAAACCTACGCCGCCGGACGGATTCCCGGCGGATTTTTCAAGCGGGAGGGACGTCCCTCGGAAAAAGAAATCCTGGGTGCTCGGTTGACGGATAGACCCATTCGGCCCCTGTTCCCCGATGGATTCCAGAGTGAAACGCAGGTCATTATCAATATCCTATCTGCAGATGCCGAAAATCCACCGGATATCCTGGGAATTATCGGAGCTTCGGTAGCTCTTGGTATCTCCGATATCCCGTGGAATGGTCCTGTCGCAGGTGTTCGTGTAGGTTCCGTGGATGGGAAGATCCGTCTGAATCCCACCAATACCGAGCTGGAGTCGAGTACCATGGACCTTGTGGTGGTCGGCAAGAAAGATGCTATCGTGATGGTAGAGGGTGAAGCCGAACAGATATCTGAAGAGGAAATGATCACCGCGCTGCAATACGCCCAGGAAGCCATCAAGGATATCATTGAGCTTCAGGAAGAATTCATAACAGCAGCAGCCAAACCGAAACGATCCTACAATCTACCTGAAGTGGATGAGGCCCTTCAAAAAGCCGTTGATCAATTAACACAACCACGACTGGATAACCTTAATAGTCCCAAGGATAAGCAATCACGGTATGGGGATATCGATACCTTCATCCAGGAGGTCCAAGAGCAGTTGGCGGAGGAATTTCCCGAGCAGGAATCTGTTATAGCAGGACGTATTTCCGAACTGATACGCGATGATTTGCGTGAGAAAACCCTCCAGGGAGTCAGAGCAGACGGGCGGAAACCCGCTGATATCCGCCCGATCACGGTCGAAACCCAAGTTCTTCCCCGTACCCATGGGTCTTCGCTGTTCACCAGGGGTGAAACACAAGCGCTGGCCATTACGACACTTGGCTCCAAGAAAGATGAACAGCTGATTGATGACATCGAGGGTACCTACTACAAGAGTCACATGTTGCACTATAACTTCCCGCCCTTCTCCGTCGGCGAAGTAAGACGAATTTTCGGTACCAGTCGCCGCGAGATTGGACATGGAAACCTTGCAGAGCGAGCGTTGCAGCAAGTACTCCCGGATTTCGAGGATTTCCCCTATACCGTGCGCATCGTATCTGAGATTCTCGAGTCCAACGGCAGCTCCTCTATGGCCACCGTCTGTGCATCCTGCATGGCCCTCATGGATGCCGGTGTTCCCATTAAGGCTCCTGTCGCAGGTATCGCGATGGGATTGGTCGCGGAAGGGGACCGCTATGTGATCCTCTCGGATATTCTGGGTACGGAGGACCATCTGGGGGACATGGACTTCAAGGTGGCCGGAACGAAAGACGGGATTAACTCTATTCAGATGGATCTGAAGAGAGAAGGAATCTCTGTAGGTGTCATCCGCGAGGCCTTGGAGCAGGCACATCAAGGCCGGATGCATATTCTAAATGAGATGCTGAAAGCACTGGAAGCGCCCCGGCCAAATATCAGTGATTACGCCCCGCGGATCCACTTCCTCACCATGGATCCCGATAAAATTGGCGAACTTATCGGTCCGGGTGGACGTGTCATCAAGTCCATCACCAAGGAAACGGGCTGCAACGTAGATGTGGATGACGATGGTACTGTTGTGATCAGCGGCAGCCGGGATGATGACCTGCAAGGCGCTATCCGTATGGTGAATCTGATCACTCGCGATCCGGAAGTGGGATCGACCTACCACGGGACGGTTCGACGCATTATGGATTTCGGTGCCTTCGTGGAAATTGCCCCCGGCAAAGAAGGGCTGGTGCACATTTCCGAACTGGATTGGCCCCGCGTCAACAAAGTTGAGGATGTACTGAAAATCGGGGATGAGGTGGATGTGAAACTCATCAAGATTGACGAGCTGGGCCGACTGGACTTCAGTCGCAAAGCTCTTCTTGAGAAACCGGCCAATTGGACGGAACCGCCCCCCCGTGATCGCAGTCGCCCGGCTGGCAACGGTGGGACCCGGCATAGACCTCGCCGACCAGGTGGGGGCACCCGCGGCGGCCGTGGAAACCGTCGTCCTCCTAATCGCGGGAACCGGGGTTCACGACCGTAACGAACTCCTCTACTAATATAGAAACTCCACTGGGATTGGAGGTCATGACTTATGGTTATTGGTGTTCCGAAGGAAATTAAGACTCAGGAAAACAGAATCGCCCTGACACCGTTCGGCGTTGAACACCTTACCCGGCTGGGCCATCGGGTTCTACTCGAACATAATGGTGGTGCGGGATGTGGCTTTCTTGACGAAGATTACCAGCAGGTAGGCGCCGAGGTTGTCGACTCTCCGGAAGAGATCTTTCGAGCTTCGGAGTTAATTGTCAAGGTGAAGGAGCCGCAGCCCTCCGAGATTGCCATGGTCCAGGAAGGGCAGGTAATGTTCACTTATTTCCATTTCGCCGCCGAAAGGGAGCTCACTGAGAATTTCCGTGATACCGGTGCCACTGCCATCGCCTATGAAACGGTCCAGACCAGCAATGGAGAACTTCCGCTCTTGATGCCTATGTCGGAAGTTGCCGGACGCATGGCCATCCAGGAAGGAGCCCGGATGCTGGAAATGAATAATGGGGGGCGAGGAGTCCTTTTAGGTGGTGTTCCGGGCGTGGAGCCGGCGACCGTAACGGTCATTGGCGGGGGAGTGGTGGGTATGAACGCAGCCAAAATTGCCGCCGGCATGGGAGCCAACGTCTACATCCTCGACGTGGATATCGAACGGCTGCGCTATCTTGATGATATCATGCCTAAAAATGTCACCACTCTCTATTCCGATCCTGTGACCATCAGGGAACTGCTCCCCAGAACTGATCTGCTGGTGGGAGCTGTGCTGGTTGTGGGGGCCAAAGCACCCAAACTCGTTACGCGGGATATGCTGCAGCTGATGCAAAAGGGCTCGGTGATCGTTGACGTGGCTGTTGACCAGGGAGGTTGTGTGGAAACCTGCCGTCCCACCACCCATGAAGATCCCACCTTCATTGTCGATGGTGTGATTCACTACTGCGTCTCGAATATGCCGGGTGCGGTCCCCAATACCTCGACGAGGGCGTTGACTAACTCTACCTACCCCTATGTGGAAAAAATAGCCCGGCAAGGTGCAGAGCAGGCCATGCTGAACGATCACTCTCTGCTGTTTGGATTGAATACATATCAGCGGCATATCACACACCGGGGTGTGGCTGAGGCCTTCGGCTTGGAGTACGTTGAGCCCTTGTCGTTGCTATCCTGATCAATTGATTGACCTACGCACTTCCTAGCCCCTGACCAGACTTATTTCCGGTCAAGGGCTATCGTTTCTGTTGCCATAATTTTCCACTGAACTCCTCAAATTCAGAGTAATATGGGGTTGCAAAAACTCCTTGCATCAAGGCCAATCTCTATTTACACTAAAGTAGTACTTTAAATTCTAACCCCGAGGCGCCCTCTGGCACTTGCAGTTAAGAAACTTTACTACTCCATCGGTGAGGTCAGTGATCTCACTGGTCTGAAGCCCTACGTCTTGCGCTATTGGGAGACGGAATTCCCCAATCTGTCGCCGGCAAAGAATAGGGCCGGTAACCGGGTGTATACTGAAAAGGACATCAACCTCATCCTGGAGATCAAGCGTTTGCTCTATCAGGAAAAATTCACGATCCGGGGGGCGCGTCAATTCTTCAAAAATAGTCAGGGGAATAACCGTTCCACCAAACGGCCGGGTCCAACCTCAGGAGCGGCCGTTCGCGAGAAACAACTGGCCCGTAAGGCACTGGAAGACGTACAGGATCACCTCGAAGAACTCATCGATCTGATCCGCAAGCAGAAATAAACCATAGAGTTGTCCCGTCATCGCGGCGGGTGTAAATTATCCCATCAACGGAACGTGGCGCAGCCCGGTAGCGCACTTGACTGGGGGTCAAGGGGTCGCGGGTTCAAATCCCGCCGTTCCGACACTCTTGAGGGGCTCCCAGCCCCTCTTTCATTTCGGGATCCTCCGCGCGTAGGTGCTTATGCCTAATGCGTGTTACAATTACAGCATCAAATTGAAAGGGTGGCGGTATCATGCAGCCAAATGAAGTGCACAAGCAGGTTCTGCGCCGGTTTACCTACGGCCTCTACATCGTAGCTGCTGCCACCGAGAGCCAATACGCTGCCGCCACAGTTACCTGGCTTTCACAAGTGTCCTTCGATCCGCCCTTGATCATGCTTGCCTTGCGCAATGGAAGTCGTATCCTGGACATGTGCCAGAAGGCGGGTGCCTGTGCGGTACACGTCTTGGCTAAAGGACAGGAGCAGATCGCCTCGTCCTTCTTCAAGCCGGCGCGGGTAGAGAAGGATGCTCTGAGCGGCTTCCGATTCCATCCCGGTTCGGAGACCGGGGCGCCCATCTTCAGTGAGCTCCCTGCCTGGTGCGAAGTAAAGGTAACCAAAGCACACCCGGCCGGTGATCACACCCTCGTTGTTGCTGAAATCGTAGATGCAGGCGTAACCCACCAGGAGATTTCTCCGCTAGCGCTCAGGGATACACCCTGGCACTATGGTGGCTAAGCCTATCATGTACCTGCAACCCAATCCCTAATCCCCTGATCCAACACGTAAATTCAATTCCTGAAAACTGCAGGCCGCCATATCATTAGGCGCTAAATCGCTCACCGATCTATTGTTAAACTAAAAAAGGAAGCCGAATTGCCAACCACCAAATCTCAGAAGGATAAAAAGGCCGCTCAGCAGGAACCTGGGGTCGATGTACAGCTGGCTATCGAGCATGGACTGTCCGAGGAAGAATATGCCCGCATCCAGGAGATTCTGGGGCGTACACCTTCCTTCACTGAATTAGGGATTTTTTCGGTTATGTGGAGCGAACACTGTTCCTATAAGAGCTCCATCAAGGTGCTGAAGACTCTGCCCAGGTCCGGTGGCCGCCTAATGGTATCAGCTGGCGAAGAGAACGCGGGCCTGGTGGATATAGGAGAAGGCATGGCGGTCGCTTTCAAAATTGAGAGCCACAACCATCCCTCGGCGGTTGAGCCATATCAGGGAGCAGCAACCGGGGTGGGCGGTATCATGCGTGATATCTTCACCATGGGCGCACGTCCGATTGCCAGTCTCAACTCGCTGCATTTTGGTGACTTAGGTGATCCTCATAACCGTTTCCTGTTGGATCATGTCGTTAAAGGCATCGCTGATTATGGTAACTGCCTGGGGATTCCCACGGTGGGAGGGGAAGTCGTTATCTCCGATGCCTATGCCGGCAATCCTCTGGTGAACGCCATGTCAGTGGGTGTTGTTCGGCACGATAGGGTGGCACGGGCGGTTGCCAAAGGACCAGGAAATCCCGTCTACATCGTGGGCAGTAAGACCGGACGGGACGGCATCCACGGGGCCACCTTTGCCAGCGAAGAGCTTTCGGAGGAATCGGAATCACGCAAGAGCAACGTCCAGGTGGGTGATCCCTTCACTGAAAAATTGCTTTTGGAAGCCACCCTGGAGTTGGCGCGGCGATCCTTTTTGGTGGGTGTGCAGGATATGGGTGCCGCTGGGATTACTTGCAGCTGTTCGGAAATGGCCGCCAAAGGCCAAGCAGGCATCCGGCTGAATCTGGACCGCGTCCCCCTGAGAGAATCAGGTATGATTCCCTACGAGATCATGCTGTCGGAATCCCAGGAGCGTATGCTGGTGGTCGTTCAAAAAGGATTCGAACAGGAATTGAAGGAGATCTTCGAGCGTTGGGAACTGGACTGCACTCCCTTCGGTGAAGTGACCGATACCGGTAATCTGGAGGTGTTCTACCAGCGTCGTAAGGTAGCGGATATACCCTGCCACGAGCTGGTACTGGGAGGAGGCGCTCCCCAGTATACGATGCCGGCTGAGAAACCCGCCTACCTGGAGCAGGTCAAACCTTTGGATATTGAATCACTCCCGGAGCCCAAGAACTACAATCGTACCCTCCTGCGCCTTCTGTCCCGTCCCAACATTGCTCATAAGGGCTTCGTGTTCGAGCAGTATGATAGCACCATTCGCACCAATACCATGCTCGGTCCCGGTGCCGATGCGGCCATCATTCGTGTAAAAGGTACCCATAAAGCCCTTTCTCTGTGTACCGACGGCAACGGCCGGTTTACCTACCTGGATCCGAATACGGGAGGCAAGATCGCGGTCGCCGAAGCGGCCCGAAATGTCGTCTGCACCGGCGCTCGACCGGTTGCCATAACCAATTGCCTCAACTTCGGCAATCCCCAGGATCCGGAGATCTACTACCAGTTCAAGGAAGCCGTCACCGGAATGGGAGAAGCGTGCCGCCATTTTAACACACCCGTTACGGGCGGAAATGTCAGCTTCTACAACGAAAATCCCAACGGCGCCGTCTATCCGACACCCGTCATCGGTATGTTGGGCATTATCGAGGACCTGAACCACGTCACCACCCCGGGCTTCAAGAATGAGGGTGATTTTATTGTCGTACTCGGTTCGATCAACGGAGAGCTAGGCGGGAGCGAATATCTGGAGATGGAGCACGGGCTGGTAGCAGGCACCCCGCCTGCGATCAATCTGGAAACCGAGATGCACGTTCAGGGCACTTGTCTGGGAGCCATCAGGGAAGGATTGGTACGCTCAGCGCATGATATCTCCGATGGAGGAATGGCGGTGTGTCTGGTGGAATCACTCCTCGCAGCCCCTGAAGGGCTGGGCGCCGAGATTCACATCACCCGCCGTATGCGGGATGATGAAATGCTGTTCGGGGAAAGCCAGAGCACCATTATTATCTCCGTGCCGGAGGAAAATCTCCTACCCCTCCAGCGCATTGCCATGGATGATCAGGTGCCCTGTATCACCATCGGACGCGTAACCGATAGCAATCGGCTGCAGATCAATGATCTCATCGATCTGACGCGTGCGAAACTCCATACTGCGTACATGGAATCCATCGGTATGATCATGCAGGTCTGATATAACCTCATGGTCCATCCTAGCCCCACTTACTTCCATGCCTCACCTGAACCGACGATCGGAGTTGAGATCGAGCTCTTCATTATCGACAACGATAATTACGATCTCGTAAGCGGTGCGCCAACCATCCTTGAGCAGTTCGACGGCGATCCGAAGGTGAAAGCCGAACTGCTGGAATCCATCATCGAGATCAATACCGATATTTGCCACTCCACCCAGGAAGTGCGGGAGGACCTGCGGGAACGGCTGGCTAGCGTATTCGAGGTGGCGGAAAAGCAGAACTTGAGCCTGATATCATGTGGCACTCACCCCTCCGCCCACTGGTCGGATGCGAAAGTAACCCGCAACGAGCGCTATCAGGGATTCCTCCAAAGAATGCAGTTCCCCGTCCGGCGATTGCTCATCACCGGCCAGCATGTGCACATCGGGGTGGAGAGTGGGGAAAAGGCCGTGGCCATCGTGAACGGACTATTGCGGTATATTCCGCATTTTATCGGGCTTTCCGCCAACTCGCCCTTCTGGGAAGGCCTGGTAACCGGCCTGACGTCCACCCGTATGAAAGTTTTCGAGGCCATGCCTACCGCTGGTTTGCCACCTAGATTGACTAACTACAGCGAGTTCCAGCGCTTTATGCGCACTCTGCAGCGCGCTAATGCTATCGAGTCCATCCGCGAGGTCTGGTGGGACCTGCGGCCCCATCCGGGTTTCGGCACGGTGGAGATTCGCGTTTTCGATGCCGTACCTACGATCGACGATATGGTCGCCCTTACTGCCTTGTCCCATTGCTTGGTAGTCGGCCTGTCGGAACTATATGACAACGGTCAGCAATTACCCGTCTTGAGTGAGTGGGTGGTGCGGGAGAATAAGTGGCGTGCCGTCCGCTACGGCCTCGATGCCGATATCATCATTGATGATGAGGGCAACCAGCAGACCCTGCGGTCCTCGATCCTGGAAGTGCTGGAACGTTTGACACCCTACGCCGAACGGCTCGGATGTACGGATGATCTGTTCGCTCTGGAAAAGGTTGTGGAGGGACAGGCGCCCTATAAGACCCAATTGCAGCGCTTTGATGAATCCAATAAGTTCGAAGCCGTGATTCAGGGCGCGAATGCAGATCTGCGTTCCTGTTGCTGATCCTTATCGCACGGCATCTAGATCGAAATTGCGCCCTTCCGGAACTCAGTCTTTCCAATTAGAGCATTGATCAGCACCGGAGTACCCTCTCGTGCTGTCTGCCTGGCGGCTGTAAGCGTGTCGCTGATCTTCTCAGGCTGATCCAGCAGTAAGCCCTGGGCACCCAGTCCTTCCGCGGCTCGATGGTACTCAGCCCGTGATAAGGTGGTGCCGGTATCGTCACCGAGGATGGCAACCTGCTCCCGGGCGATCTGCGACCAGCCCCCGTCATTGCCCACCACGGCGATCACCGGCAGACCATGTCGCACGAAGGTATCCAGTTCGATTAGCGAATACCCTACCGATCCATCCCCGTACAGTATCCACACCTCCGAATCCGGTCGCACCAGCTTGGCGCCCAGAGCGAAACCGGCACCGACGCCAAGGGTACCGAATACACCGGGATCCAGCCACGCCAGGGGGCCCCGGGGCTGAACAGTGTATGCCGCCGTAGCCACGAAATCGCCGCCATCGGCCACGATCATACTATCCTCATCCAGTACGCTATCAATTCGGGTTAAAAGATCAACAGGATTCACCCCACTGGATGCTTCCCTGGAGATGGTCTGGATTTCTTCTTCCCGGTTCTTCTGCAGCTGTGCCAACTGCCCTCTCCAATGCAACCACGTATCTTCCGGTGGTGTGAAGGCAGCTGCTAATTCATGAAGGAAGCGCGCCGGATCACTGTGCGCGGCTAGCGTGGGGTGGCGGTTGAGATATAACTCGCGCCGGTTGCGATTGATGCTGATCAGCCGGGTGGATCGGGGGATCTGGCGGCCGTAGTGCAGGCGGAAATCGCACGGCATACCGGCCAGAATGACCAGGTCGGCCGCTTTGAGAGCCTGGCGGCGCTGATGACGGCACTGTAGGGGATGCTCAGCCCCCAAAAGTCCACGTGCCATGCCCGCCAGGTAAACCGGTACCCCCAGGTGTTCGATGGCCTGGGCGAGTGCCGGTGCTCCGACGAAATGCTGCATCGACTGGCTGCCAACGATCAGGAGGGGCTGCCTTGCAGTGTGCAGCAGTTGGGCGGCCTTTGTGATGGATCGCGATTTCGGAGCTGGAAATGTTGACCCGGTCGGCACACCCTTCGCTGTTTGAATGGTACCTGCAAACAGCTTCTGTACGTGGCGCTTCAGGTAAATATGTTGAAGGCGACCAGCCAGACTCTTCTGGGACCTTGCCTTGCTTCCCTCACCGATATACCACTTCCGGACTACCTCCTCCGGGTACAGCAGATCAACGGGCAATTCCACGAAAACCGGCCCCGGTACGCCCTCCTGGGACTTACGAAAGGCGGTTTCCAGCAGAGGCACGATCTGCTTCACGGACTTGGCGGATGCCAGCCATTTTACATGAGGCTTGAACAAGGCTCGCTGATCAATATCTTGCAGCGCGCCGCGATTCTTGAGTGCGGTGGCGGTCGCTCCACCTAGGAGAACGAGTGGTGATTGAGCCAGTTGGGCATTCTTGACGGCCGTGATCGTGTTGGTCACACCGGGGCCGGCGGTTACGGCCGCTACCCCCGGGATTCCCGACAGACGGGCGACTGCATCCGCAGCGAATACCGCCGTGGCCTCCTGGCGCGTATCGACCACCTGTATCCCCGCCTGCTTGGCTGCTACCAGGATGGGGGAGATGTGCCCCCCACAAAGCGTGAACAGATAGGGCACACCTTGGGCCTTGAGAACTTCGGCTACAAGACTCCCACCGTCTTTATGTCGTTCCATCATCAGGCTGCTCTGATACAAAGATACCTAAGCTAGGCAGGGGAGGGAGCATATCCGTAGAGAAAAGGCGTCCCGCGGAATCGCTAAACAAGACCTATGCCCATTCCGTGGCCTGCCTTAAATTCACCCCCATGTTTTTCAAACACAAGGTCATCCATGGCTAATCCCCTGCGGCGCCTGTATGACTGGGTCCTCCACTGGGCCGAGACACCCTACGGAGTACCCGCTCTGCTTGTGCTCGCGTTTGCCGAATCGTCCTTCTTTCCTGTTCCTCCCGATGTGCTCCTTATAGCCCTCGCTGTATCGATCCCATCACGGTCATTCTGGTACGCCCTGTTGTGTGCCATCGGCTCCATCTCCGGGGCATATCTCGGGTATACCATCGGGTATTTCGGGTGGGAAGCCATTGGCAAACCGCTCGTTGATTTCTACCATGGGCAGGAGACCATGGAATGGATCCGCGGCCAGTACGAGCTGTACGGCTTCTGGGGCGTATTCGTCGCCGCCTTGACACCGATTCCGTATAAGGTGTTCACCATAGCTTCAGGCCTGTTTAATTTCAATCTGGGGACCTTCACCGTCGCCTCCATCCTCGGCCGAGGATTGCGTTTCTTCTCTGTCGCCACCTTGATCTACTTCTTCGGACCGCCCATCAAGACTTTGATCGAACGCCGTTTCAACCTGATGGCAATTATCTTCGCGGTCCTCCTGGTGGGCGGCTTCGTCGCGATCAAATACGTCTT